>NZ_BAAGVC010000007.1:0-497368 GCF_054781075.1 Cyclobacterium sediminis
CATCCCGAAAGATGAAATCCCGTACGACTTGCATGTATTAGGCCTGCCGCTAGCGTTCATCCTGAGCCAGGATCAAACTCTCCATTGTAAAGTTTGTTGTGATTCACAATCCCGAAAGATTGAAAAATCTATATTATTCTATATCCGAATTAAATCGAACCGTCAGGTTTTTAATTTTAACTATCTTACACTACTTCAAAGAACTTTTCTTGGACAACTTTTTTGCCCATTTGCTGTGTCTCATTCTCGCTTTTTGAAAGCTTGTTTTCGAAACAGGTTTGCAAATGTAAAACAAAATTTTGATGTTTTAAAACATTTGAGAGAAAATTTTAAATAAAATTTTATTCTCTTTTTTCAATTTTCAACAAAAGTTTGTTCGCTTTTTTGCCTTTTCCCGCGAGCGTCTCTCATTTGGGAATGCAAACATAGGGCTCTTTTATGAATATGCCAAACACTTATCTAAAATTATTGATGAATATCTTTTAACCTACTCAAAAACAGCCAGATATTTCTTCAATTTATTTTGCCCTTGGCCTTTTGTAAACCGGGACAGTACTGCAAGGCTCCCCAAACATTACACTTTTTGCCACATGCATTACCTTCTTGACAATCTCCCCATAGGCATAGTCAGGAATTGACAACTTCCCACAGCCTTTAATAACTACAGGCCTGTCTTCAAAATCCTTCACATCAAGCTTGTCGATGACATTGTATAAAAGATGCTTTTCTAAGTCTTCAATGCTACCTATTATCACCTCCTTCGCCACAGCCTGCAAATTTACCATGGCCAACATATACGCCCATTTAGGAATGATGGCATCAGTAGAACATGTAATCGCCACCAATTTGTCTTTATATAAAGACCAATCAAGATTTTTAAAGCTTTGGCGAAACTCTTTCTCTTTAACTACCAAACCTTGGAATAAAAATGGCTCCAAATCAAAAACTATTCGATCTCCAGCTAAATGATAGGTTTCCAAATCTATTGTGACAATAGGGCTATTGGCAACTCTGTTAATTATTTCACTCATGACAATAATGGGTTCTTCTTTGATTTTAAAACCATAAACTCCTTCAAGTAGTTCGGCTCAAAGTAGGCAATATCCACAAAATCCTTGTTCATAAATTTTCGGTAAGCCAATTTCCCCAAGCCTGAAGCAGAGTTAACCATATCAACGTACCTACCATTGGCGTGATTCAGGAAGGCTTCGGTCTTTTTATTGGCATTGCCCAGAAAATAGACCAATCCGGAATCCAAGAATTCATCAAAAACCCCCTCCTCTAAAATTACAGGTTTCAAAGGAACCAAGGTTCCCCCTTTTTCATCTAGCACCTTGGCATACACTTCCATTCGCCGCGCATCAATCATGGGCACAATAAAGGAACCCCTTTCAACTTGACCAACCAACCGAGCCGCAAGACCATCCAAACTATCCACGCCAATTAAAGGTAAATCATGGGCAAAGGCCAAGCCCTTTGCCGTCGAAACGCCTATACGCAGTCCGGTATAAGAACCGGGACCCTGTGCCACTGCTATGGCATCCAAACTCGCAGGGCTGTAATCAGCTTCTGCCAACAAACTTTTAATCAGTGGTACCAACTTGCTCCCATGCACATTGTCTTGATGCAATTCTGAGAGGGCAAGAAGCTCACCATCTTCATGAACTGCAACAGAACAAACAGCAATGGAGGTCTCTATAGAAAGGATTTTACTCATATATATATGTCGTATAAAAACTACATCATTATCACCAAAGTGGAAACCCTCAGCATGCTCCCATTGACGCTATGGAAAAACAAAAGGCTACATCTCGAAAATGCAGCCGATATTTGGCAAAGTAAGCTTAAGCGCCCACCATTTCAAATTCACTAACTATTGTATGGATTCCTTCAACAAGGCATTAACGCTTAACTCAATGATAGGGCTAAAGCTATTCTCGGCTGGCTTTACTTTGAAGGGCTCAGGTATGCTTCATATTGTTTAGCATCGGTAAAAACCTCTAAAGCACTTTCAATTTCCGGATCTTGGTCCAAAGAGGCTTCTATAACCCCCTTTTGATAATAATACCTGGAAACAATTTCATCTTTTAGGGCTTCTTTGATCTCATCTTTAAAGGTTATCAAATCCTGCTCTTTGCTATGGCTTACACTCTTTTTAAGCTTTTCAAGTTCTTCTTTGATGTCATCAAAATACTTTTCCTTTTCAGCGTATTTCTCCAGGTCCTCTATGGTTTTTTCAACCCTAGTAATGTAATCATATTCTTTATCCTGTAACCAATCTACAAAGGAAGCATACAATTCATCACTGACTTCAAATGATCTGGGAGTTGCTATGGAATCATTTTCCAAAGCAAACTCACTCACAAAACTAAAAACCAAACTTCGGGTAACTAGGCTATAGGTAATTGGAGCAAAACTTCTGGAGTCTAAAGCTACGTCTGGCTCTATCCCTGCCCCGTCAAATACAATCCGTCCGTTTTTGGTTTGAAATTCTTGCCGTAATGAATCAGGAACATAACTTCCATTTCCGTCTTCATCTTTTATACTGTAATCTATGGCCTGAATGCACCTGCCACTCGGTATATAGTATTTGGCTGTGGTCAATTTAACTTGAGAGTTGTAAGCCAAGGGAATCGTACTTTGAACCAATCCTTTGCCGAAAGAAGTCCTTCCCACCAATACAGCCCGGTCATAGTCTTGTAAAGCACCTGCTACAATTTCCGAGGCAGAAGCACTACGCTCATTGATCATCACTACAAGCGGAATCTCCTTATCT
The DNA here is from genome assembly GCF_054781075.1 of Cyclobacterium sediminis. Classification (NCBI taxonomy): domain Bacteria; kingdom Pseudomonadati; phylum Bacteroidota; class Cytophagia; order Cytophagales; family Cyclobacteriaceae; genus Cyclobacterium; species Cyclobacterium sediminis. The sequence goes on from NZ_BAAGVC010000007.1 coordinate 2,777, forward strand.
ATAGGTGAAGACTTGGTTTTATATTCGGACAATACTTTATCCAATTTTCCGATGGTTTTAACTACCTCTTTATTTTTAGGAATAAATATATTAACCACATTTACCGCTTCCATTAATATCCCTCCGGGGTTGTCCCTTACATCTAGGATTAATTTTTTTGCCCCCTGGGCTTTCAAATCTTGCAGGGCCAAAGCCACATCTTGGGCAGCATTGGTAGTGAAATCACTTAACTTAATATAGCCGGTCTCTCCCTCCACCATGCCATAATATGGTACATTACTTATGACGATCTTCTTTCTGGTGAGCTTTACAGACAAGGTATCCACCCCTCTTTTGACTACTACGTTCACTTCCGTGTTGGCTGGGCCCTTAAGCAATTTAGAAATCTCACTGGTGTTCTTATTGATCACATTGACGGTATCTACTTGCAGTAGTTCATCGGCAACTTTCAAGCCTGAAACCTGTGCAGGAAAACCCTTATAAGGCATCATGATCATATTCTTGCCTAGGCGATTTCCTATCAGCGCACCAACTCCTCCATATTCACCGGTGGTTAAAACCCTAAAATCATCCGACTCCTCCTCTGGAATATACTCAGTGTAGGGATCAAGTTCGGCCAGCATGGCGTTGATCCCAATGGTCACCAATTCAGTTGGGTCGATTTCATCCACATAATAAGTATCAAGCTCCCTTACCAATGAAGCAAAAATATCCAGGTTCTTGGCCAGTTCAAAAAGCTTATCATTTTTGGGATAAAAAGAAAGCATCAAACCAGCTATTCCTACAACAGCAAGGCTAGTGAAAAGCCTTTTACGGGAAAAATAATTTTTCATTCTTGAGATGGTTTTGCTACAGGTAATTTTTTTAGGGTCTTAATGACCTTTGGTTGTATGTCATGAAAACCCATCAAATCCTTTGAAACGTAAATTAAGGCGATAAGTTTTTTTGACTCCTGTGTGGCAGGTAGAAGATGCTTGTTGAGACGGTAAGCTTCTTTAACTCTTCTTTTAATATAGTTTCTGTCTGTAGCATTTTTCAGCTTTCTTTTGGAAACAGATACCAATAATTGATTGTCAGTTACCCGCGAATCATCAAGATACAATACCTTGAAGGGATATAAAAAAAAAGAGGAACCTTTATCAAAAAGTTCCTTTATTAACTTTTTGGAATGTAATCTTTCTGCTTTTGAAAATTTACAATCCATAAAATAATGCTGAATAAATTATTCCATACAAATGCAATCGGGCATTATTTCTTAAGTGTCTTCTCAGAAGATACTGATAACTTATGTCTACCTTTAGCTCTTCTGGCTTTAAGTACTCTCCTGCCATTGGAAGTGGACATTCTCTCTCTGAAACCGTGCTTGTTTCTTCTTTTCCTGCGGGAAGGTTGAAATGTTCTTTTCATTATTGCTATATTTTAATCGCTTAATTCTCGTTTTTTAAAGGATTGCAAAGATAGAGAGGTTTTTTTTATTTACAAACCAGTGGCTTACTTTTGTTTAAGACCTTTTCAATACTATTCATGAAATATACCATAAGTACCCCCATACCCGCTTCACAAATTCTGGAAATTAAGCTGGAATTTATTTGCCAAAAAGAAGAAAAAATCCAGCTCCAATTGCCTGCATGGCGCCCCGGAAGATACGAAATAGCCAATTACGCCCAGTTTATCAGAAAATTGGAAGTGTCTGGGCCCGATGGAAAAATAGTGGCTGAAAAAGAAACAAAAGATGCTTGGGCATTTTTTGCCGCAGAAAATGGAAACTATAAAATTTCTTATTCTTTTCATGCCGCACAACTGGATGCTGGCGGCTCTTGGCTTGATCCTGAGCAAGTTTATATCAATTTTATCAACCTTTGTTTTTCCATTTCCGGTAGAGCAGATGAAAAAATAAAAGTGAAACTTGAGCTTCCGCAAAGTTATAAAGTTGCCTGCGCCTTGCCTTTGGAAGATGATAACACCTTATTGGCTAGCAATTATCAGGAACTGGTAGATAGCCCCTTTTTGGCTGCAGAAACCTTGCACCACAAAATCTATCAAGTGAAATCAAGCAATTTCCATGTTTGGGTGCATGGGGAAATTTATTTTGATTGGGACCCGGTTTTAGAGGAATTCAGCCATTTTACCGAAAAACAAATCGAAGACATGGGCGATTTTCCTGCAAAGGATTATCATTTTATCATTCACATGCTCCCTTTTCCCCATTATCATGGAGTGGAACACCAATTTTCCACAGTGATCACCCTTGGCCCTGACAGGTTATTTGCCAAAAAACAAGGCTTGGACAGATTGATGGGGATTTCTTCCCATGAACTTTATCATTTTTGGAACGTGTGCAGAATTCGACCAAAATCAATACTGCCTTATGATTTCTCAAGGGAAGCCTACCTGAAGGAGGGGCTTATCGCTGAAGGAGTAACAACCTTTATGGGGGATTTTTATTTGTTAAAATCAGGTTATTATACAGAGGAAAGGTATTTTGAAGTCTTAGAGAAATTGATGGAAAGAAGCTTTGAAAGCTTCGGCTGGCAGAATCAATCCATCGTAGACTCGAGCTGGGATCTTTGGCTGGATGGCTACAAAGCCGGCATTCCAGACAAAAAAGTCAGCATTTATACCCATGGGGCTCTCCTTGTATTGGCAATGGATATCATGCTTATGCAAAATGGTAAGCGAATGCACCAAGTCATGCGCAAGATGTGGGAGTACTATGGCAAAACAGGCATTGGTTATGAATTAAAGGATTTCGAACAGGCAGTGCTTGATTTCGCAGGTGATCGAGAAGATATGAAAAGATTTTTCGAACAGTATGTTCGGGATACAGGCAATTTGTTTGATTTGCTGCAAAACCTGCTACCCCGCATAGGTTTAAGTGTACAAAAAGGAGCTTCCAAAGCACCTTTGCAAAGTGACTTTGGGATAGTAACCGACCCAAATGGTCAACTGCTAAAAATCCATCCCAAATCACCGGCCTTCAAAAAGCTAATGATCAAAGATAAAATATTGTCCTATGAACCAACTGAGGAAGGACTGAAGCTAAAGGTGAAAAGATGGGGGAAAAACCTCAATATCAATTTACCTGCCGATGGCGAAATATTCTATGGAAGCTATAAAGTGAATAGCATAGGAAATTCATCGGCCTTCAGCCAGTTTATCAACCAATAAAAAGAGGGAAAAATCAAGAAGCTAATTCACAAATTAAAGTAAAGGGAAGGGGATTTAGCCCTTCTCTTTACTCAAACAAAGAATTGTCAAGCGTCTCATTTACCTGAATAGAAACTACATGTGTTTCCATAGGTACAGGAAGCATAGGATTAGAGATGGTTACTTTCATAGGAAACATTATCCCTTCCACCTCTTTATAGTCATCAAAAATTATATCTCCTGCTACTTCAGCGACCATCTTTAATTTTAGCCCGCTGGAAATACTGAAGTATTCCTTGCTTTCAAGCCCTGCAGAATTGGTCACCATTAAAGTGTAAGCCTCTTCCCCATTGATGGTAGCATTTTCGCCTCTGGTTACAGAAAATCCCATGTCCTCATAGTGCAATTCCGGAAAAGCATAGATATTTGTTTTAAGGGTTGCCAATTCATCCTCTGATAGGGTTTTGACTTGCCCCATCATGCTCATATAGCCCTCATCATCCTTCACAACAGTTTTTTGCATTACATTCCCATCTACTACCATCTGCTGCATTAGGCGCAAGCCTTCCATGTCTCTATTGGTGTCAATTTCAATTTTCATTCCTTGTATTTCTGCCTCCATCACCAATATTATGGTCTTAACAGCAGAAATTTTCTTAGCCCCTCCAATGGCATCAATATAATCATTAATGATTTCTTGAGGGGTTTTCTCCGGCACTGGCTCTGTTCTAAAAGTAGTGTGTGCATAGATACTTTGCGACACAGTCAAAAGAACAAATAACAAAATAAAAATAGACTTTCTCATTGATGGCATGTATATAATTAATTAAAATCTTCTTCAGTAACGGTCACATTCAATTCAACTTTATCTACTTGAGTTTCTAGGGGAACAGGTATCATAGGGCTATTAATGGATATTTTAACAGGAACCAATACACCATCAAATTCTTGGTATTCAAGGTAAGTCATGTCTCCTGAAAGTTGATTTTCACTTTTCAACTTCAAACCGGAATCTATGCTATAATAATTGATTACCTGCCCTCCGGTAGGATTTGAAACTATCACCTTATAGGCAGACTCTCCATCCATGTCCACAGCACCATCCAAGCTTAGGGTATAACCCATGTTCTCGTAATACAATTCAGGAATAAACCACAAAGAAGCCATTTTGACATCCTCATATTGCTCATCGGTTAATGTTTGAGAATTACCCATTGAGGTGACAGTAGCTTTGCCATCTTTTACCAATGTTTTGGAAGCAACATTCCCCATTACTATAACCTGTTGCGCCAAGCGTTGGTTTTCCATATCATGGATGGCCATCATTTCCAATTTTGTCCCTTGAACCTCAGCAGTCATTTCAAGCTTTGCCGTTTTGATCGCTTCAACCGCCGCTTCACCGCCCACTGCTTCTAAATAGCCTGCAATAACATCGGAGGCAGTTTTGCTGTCATCAGACAATTGAATTTCTTGAACTTCATCCCCCTTATAATTGTACATGGAGATTTCTCCAAATTGAGCCAATCCTTCTTTTATAGCTGCCCCATTCCCTACCACGGTAATGTACATATTTTCAGGCTTTAGATATTTGGCTGCGACTTGGTTGATGTCTTCAACGGTGAGTGCATCCAATCGTTGCAAGTAGCTACTGTAGAAATCATCCGGCAAATCATACCGATCGATATTGATAGCAAAGGTGGCAATGGTATTGGGATTTTCAAGCGATCTTCCAAACCTACCACTAAGGTTGGCTTTAGCCATGGCTAGTTCTTCGGCTGTAATGCCATTTTCCTTAAGGTTTCTAATTTCATAAATCATTTCATAAACAGAAGAGTCGGTAACCTCATTCCTTACAGAGGTACCTGCAGAAAACTTGGCAATTAACTTATCAGAGCCAAAGCTTGATCTGGCCCCATAAGTATAACCCTTGGTTTCCCGTAGATTCCCATTCAACCTGGAATTAAAGCCCTCTCCCAAAATAAAATTCATAACCCTGGTAGCCATATAGTCGGGATTAGTAAGGTGCATTTCAACCGGAAAGGCAATATTAATTACTGATTGAACAGCAGAGGATCGATCCAGAAGGGCCACTTTATTTTCTGTCGGAAGCTCAGGTTTTTGATAATCAAAATTAGGCACTTCTTCTTTCTCCCAAGAAGCAAAGTATTCGTTCACCAAAGATTTGGCTTCTTTTTCATCAATATCTCCCACAATCGCCAAGTACGCAATATTAGGTTTAAAGTAAGTCCGGTAATATCCCTTTACATCTTCTAAGTTTACATTTTCAACCGTTTCTTCAGTCATTGTTTCACCATAAGGATGCTCTTTACCATATACCAGGGCATTAGAGATCACTCCTGCCAAATAATCCGGATCATCCTTAGAAGAAGCCAAAGATGTTAGGGTTTGTTTTTTTAGCTTATCAAGCTCTTCTTGAGGAAAAATAGGGTTGTATAAAACATCTGTCATCAATTCAAGTACCTTTCCCTGATGCTTTTTCAAAGATGAAGCCGACAGGGAGGTGGACCCTGCGCCTAGAGAGGCACCAATAAAATCAATTTCCTCATCGAGTTCCTCTTTGGTTCTGGAGCTGGTCCCTGCCATCATCATGTCCCCCACAAAACCGGTTAGTCCGGCATTGTCTCCTTCAAATAAGGGATCCCTATTCAATATTAGATAAAATGCTACCCTCGGTAACTTATTATTTGGCACAACAAATACCTTTAGGCCATTGTCTAAGGTAAAAGTGGCAGGATCTGTAAATTCAATTTTTGGGGCCGGACCGGGAGGAGGTAAGACACTTCTATCAACTTGTGCCTGTGTTCCGAAGGTAATGAATGCAGCAAAAAGAAATATATATAAAGTCTTCATTTTTCTAGCTTTAGGGTTATTATTCGTTTTGAGCCGTTTCCTGTGGTTTAGGAAGGTAATACAATACCACTCTTCCATCCAGGGTCAAGTACTTATTGGCCACACGTTGTATGTCTTCCCTGCTTACTTTGCGGTATACTTCCAATTCTCTATTGATGTATTCAGTATCGCCATAAAATAAGTTTGCCTCTGCAAGGTTTTGGGCAATTCCTTCGATGGAGGAATTCTTGCTGACAAGGTCATTTTCAATAATATTCTGCAATTTCTGAAAATCCTTTTCAGAAATCCCTTCCTCCTGCACTTGCTTGATCAATACATCAATTTCGTTCTCAAGGTCCTCAGGTTCTACCCCCATATTGGCAATGCCATACATTATAAAAATACCTCCGTCTTCGAGATCAAGCGGTATAGCTGCCACTACCAAAGCCTTTTGCTGTTTGTCCACAAGCTCCTTAGTCATCAGCGAGGATTTCCCTCCTGTTAGATAAGTCGAGAGCATTTCCATGGCATAAGCATCCGGATGATTTTTTGGTGGTAAGTTGTAGGCCTGAATGATTGCCGGTATTTGGATATTGTCATAAATAATATCCCTGATCTCTTCGTCCTTTTTTGGCTCTTCTATGTCGGGCCTATAAATGGCTTTCTTTCCTTTAGGGATTTCAGAGAAGTATTTTCTAACCCATTCCTCAGTTTGCTTATAGTCAATATCCCCCGCAATGGTAAGGATTGCATTGTTTGGCACATAAAAATCTTTATAAAACTGCATAAACTCGTCGAGGCTTGCTGCATTCAAGTGATCCAAAGACCCAATGGGTGCCCATTGATAGGGGTGTTCACTATAAGCCCGTACCAAAGTTTCCGGTAAAATGGTCCCATAAGGCTGATTGTCATAGCGCTGGCGTTTTTCCTCTTTGACTACCTCTCTTTGGGTTTCAAGGCCTACTTCATCAATTTTCGCATGCAACATGCGCTCGCTTTCCAGGTAAAGTGAGAGCTCAAGATAATTGGAAGGCATTAGTTCATAGTAGTAGGTGATGTCATTGCTGGTAAAAGCATTCAGTGCACCTCCGTTGCCTTCAACCAAGTCTGTATATTCCCCCCTATCGATATTCTCTGATCCCTCAAAAAGTAGGTGCTCAAAGAAATGGGCAAAACCTGTACGCTCAGGATCCTCATTTTTGGAGCCTACGTGATACATCACAGAAGTCACGACTATGGGCGTTTTATTGTCTTTGTGCATGATTACCTTAAGCCCATTGTCTAAGGTGAATTCCCTAAAATCAATCTTTGTCTGGCTATAAGCTGTTGTTTGTACCAGAAACATACAGACCAACCAAATTAAATGCTTTTTCATAGGTTTATTTTTAAAGTAAAATTGCTGTAACCACTATCAATTCTATGCGTTTATTTGTATCGACTCGGAACTATTCATGCTTTTTATCTTAAAAGATGCAAATAATCCAAAAGATAATTTAGCAAACACTCATTTAAATAAAATTTAACTTTTATTTAAACACTTAGGATTTTACCTGCTCTACTAACGCTTTTATGGCAGTAAGGTTTTTTTCGTTGTGAGCCTCCAAAGCTGCATAAAAAGTTTCAGATACAAGTTCAGGGTTTCTTAACAATACTCCGAATTCATCCACCCGTTTTTTCTCTTCTTCAAGACAATATTTGGCTATTTCCTTGGTATTGTCGTGATCCAAGGAAGTTTTGAAATTGTTCCAAGACCTTGAAAATAAACTCATTAAACTCCCTTCCTCTACTGGAATTCCTTCCAAAAGGTAAATCTCCTCTTTGATCGCATCTCTCAAAACCAGCTTTTCCTTGGCGCGCTCAATAAAAAAATCCTTTATTGAGCCTTCTTCCACATTTCTGGCAGCATCCTTGTAACTTTTTATACCATCGTAAGTATTTTTAAGAAGCAGATTCAGGTATTTAATTAACTTAGTTTGATTGGCCATATAAATTTTAAAATGCACGTTTGAAAGGTTAAATATATCAAAATGCTTTTATCCCTCCTATCAGACGGTAGATTAGCTTTGGCTCCTATTTGATTTTAGGCTTGCAATGAATATATTGCTCAAGCTTAATATCAAAAACCTCTAGCCACCAAACCAAATGAAAGCCTTTTCAATACCGGTAACACTTATCTGCTTTAGTTTCTTTTTTATTTTTTCCTGTACACAAAAAACAAGCCAAGAAGCATCTGGCAAAAAGTGGTACAAAGGCAATCTGCATACCCATTCTTATTGGAGTGATGGGGATGAGTTTCCGGAGGTAATCATGAAGTGGTACAAAGATCAGGGGTATCAATTCGTTGCACTGTCTGATCACAATATCTTCCAAGAAGGTGAAAAATGGAAATCCATTAAATCCGACAGTCTATATAGAAATGCTTTCCAGAACTACCTTACAGAGTACGGTGAGGAATGGGTAGAATATGTTCAGGAGGAAGAAGAGCTGAAAGTAAAATTGAAGACCTTCGAAGAATATGGCCCTCGCTATGAGGAAAAAGAAAAATTCATCATGATCCCTGCTCAGGAAATCACTGCCGGTTTTGAAGGAAAACCCTTACACCTCAACCTTACCAATTTGGAAAGATTAATCGCTCCAAGAGAGGGCGGCAGTGTAGTTGAAGTGCTTCAGAACAATATCAATGCGGTATTGGAGCAAAGAAAAGCCTCCGGCAAACCAATGATGGTGCATATCAATCATCCAAACTTCCATTGGGCCATTACTCTTGAAGATATGGTTCGATTAAAAGGCGAACGATTTTTTGAAATTTACAATGGTCATCCTGCAGTTAATAATTTAGGGGATTCCACCAGGATGGGTTATGAAGCCATGTGGGATTTTATCAATATCGCCTACTTGGAAAAAGGCCAACCATTGATTTTTGGCTTGGCAACAGATGACAGCCACAGTTATCACAAACAAGGCGCAAAATTCAGTAATGCCGGTAGAGGATGGGTAGTTGTTGAGGCAGATTCATTGGAAGCCGGCACTTTAGTAGAAGCTATGGAAAGAGGCGACTTTTATGCCTCCACAGGCGTGAAATTGGAAAAACTAAGCTATGCTAACAATGTGTTGGAGGTTGCGGCCCTTCCTAAAGAGGGGGTAAATTATACCTTGGAGTTTATTGGCTGTAAAGAAGGTGAAAAAGACACTCAGGTATTGAAGACCGTTGAAGGCAATACCGGATCCTTTGAACTAAGTGCAGATCTACTTTTCGTTAGGTGCAAGATCACTTCTTCTGAACCCCAACACAACCCGGTTGAAAATATGAAAAACCAACTGGCATGGACCCAGCCGGTAAGGCCTGAGTAGAATTGAAAGCACATTAAACCAGCCCTTTGGTTATTTATAATTCAGTCTTAAAGCGAATTGCTGAAAATTTCTGATATAAAGGAGTAGATGCAATCTACTCCTAGTGTCCACTTTTATGAAAGTTGAGAATTTTCGTAATTTTGGGTGACCAGCCTAGAGTAGGCTCTCGAGAAGGCGCTAAGATTTTGAAAATACTTCTTTGCGACTCCGCGACTCTGCGTGCAGCTTTCAACGTTTACTTTATTCATGATCCTCGCAAAGGCGCTAAGACGCTAAGGTTTTGAAAACCCTTTCTATGGCTCCGCAATTCTGTGCGAAACTATTAACATTTATTTTAATTTTCGGAAAGTATGAAACTTGAAAACTTTCGTCATTTTAGGTCTAATGTTACGCTTCCCTAAACTTAGACCAGATTGGGAACTTTGCTGAAATCATCTTTTGCTTTTCCAGACCCTAGGATCTCTACTAGTATGGGTAACTGCTATAACAATAATGAATTTGGTATGGAAACTTATCGACCAATATATTTCTAACATCTCTATATCCAACCTGACATTGAAACGGATAATTACTGATGTAATTCAGTCTTGTTTTTAAAGATTTATAAAAACGACTACCTAGGCCTTGCCTTTTTTCATTGTACCATTTAATGATTTCTTTGATGTCCAAACTAGCCTCACTGAGTAGCTTTACCTTATAGCTCATTGGCCATTTTCAATATCCTTCATCACATCATTCCAATCCAATACCTTGCTGGGATCTTTTTCATAGGAAGCTATTCGCTCATCCAACAATGCTTTATGAGCCTTACTTAAACCTTCTTCTTGTCTATCTTTATAAGCCTGCATTTGTTCAAGTACTTTTCGATCATCTAGCTTTGTGATCCAATGGATTAGGTCCACTTTTATTGATTGAATATCCATTTTGTTCCTGTTTATTTATTCCACTAAGTTAATAAAAATTTTGTTGAGTTAAATTTTCGTGTTCCTAACAATGAATCGTCATTTTAGGTCTAATGTTACACTTCGTTAAACTTAGACCAGATTGGGAGCTAAGATTTTTATAATACTTCTTTGCGACTCCGCGACTCTGCGTGCAGCTTTCAACGTTTACTTTGTGCGTGATCCTCGCAAAGGCGCTAAGACGCTAAGGTTTTGAAAACCCTTTCTATGGCTCCGCAATTCTGTGCGAAACTCTTAACGTTTATTTTAATCTTGGGAAAGAATGAAAGTTGAAAACTTTTGTCATTTTAGGTCTAATGTTACACTTCGTTAAACTTAGACCAGATTGGGAGCTAAGATTTTTATAATACTTCTTTGCGACTCCGCGACTCTGCGTGCAGCTTTCAACGTTTACTTTGTGGGTGATCCTCGCAAAGGCGCTAAGACGCTAAGGTTTTGAAAATCCTTTCTGTGGCTTCTCTAAACTTAGACCAGACGGGGTACCGCAGCCTACTTGAAAATTGCTATTTTAATTGGACCTATAATCAGGATTGTAATTGGGGTTTTCGGTATGTAGTATCGGATTAAAGTCCATCAACCATTCTTTAAAGGATCCTTTCATCTCCTTCACTTTCTGAACATCCACTCCACTCAAATCATTGGTTTCGCCTATGTCTTTAGAAAGATCAAACAACTCCACGGATGGAGGATCATAGTATTCTACCAATTTATAATCTCCTACGCGTATGGCATACCCGGGCATTTTGGCTTGGGGACTGTAATGTGGATAATACCAACAGAGTTTGTCACGATTCAATTTACCTTTCCCTGTCAATAATGGAAGCAAAGAAAAACCATCTATGTCCGCGTTGTCAATGCTTAAACCTGCCATTTCAACAATGGTCGGAAGCATATCATCCGTAATCACAGGTACATTACTTGTACTGTTTGGTTTAACATTACCCGGCCATTTGATTACCAATGGCACCCTGATACCCCCTTCATAAATATAACCTTTGCCTTCTCTGAGTGGGGCATTGTTGGTCACCCTACCTTCACCTCCATTGTCACTTCCCAAGATAACGATGGTATTTTTGTCCAGGCCAAGTGAGTCCAAGGACTTCAATAACCTTCCGAAATTCCAGTCCATATTCTCTATCATGGCTGCATAAATCGCATTCTTTTGCTCCTTTTGCCCTTCTAACTTCAATTCATATTTATTCACCAGGGAATCAGGCGCCTCTAAAGGGGTATGCACGGCATAATGGGAAAGGTATAAAAAGAAGGGCCCCTCTTTATTCTTATCTATAAAATTAATGGCTTCATCGGTAAGCCTGTTGGTTAAATATTGCCCTTCTTCTCTATTGTCCAGGTTCTTTATGACAGGGTTCCAGCTTTTCTCCGATTCAAATGGCCCCCAATGGGTAGGAGGACTGCCATGTTCATATCCAGCAATGTTAATAGCAAATCCCTGATTTTTAGGGAAGTACTTTTCTTCTTCCCCAACATGCCACTTACCTATGCTAGCCGAGGTATAGCCTAACTGAAGCAAAATTTCAGGAATCATTTTTTCTTCAAGCGAAACGTGCATATAATCATCTGGGGGGATAATCCTTCCTTCCTCCGGATACCTATGTTTACCAATGGCAGTGATATGTCCGGTAAAACCAATGTTCGCAGGGTTTTTACCGGTCAATATACTGGCTCGAGAAGGAGAACAAACCGGACTTGCAGAATAAGCAGCTGTAAACTTCATCCCTTGGGCCCTTAACTGGTCAATATTTGGCGTTTCGTAGAATTCACTGCCATAGCAGCCCAGGTCTTTCCAACCCAGATCATCTATCAGGATATATACAATATTGGGAGGCCGCTCCTGAGCCAATAGATTGGAATGAATGCTTGGTAGCAAAAGGTAAATTACACTCAAAAAAAACTTTGAATTACTCATATATAATCTTTAGAACAGAAATACAATTGATTCGAGCTTATTGAATGCTCCCTTCTGGTCGAAGCTTAAGGGTTAGCAATAACTTTAAACCTACAAAGACGAAAGTTTTCAACTTAAGAAAATATCCTTATCAAGTTGCCTTTGGTTTAAAATTCGAGATCTTTTTTCTATTCTCAAAACCTAATTGCAAATTCAATTAGAATTTAACTTGAAAGCACAATTTCCAAACAGTTAAATATCTACCTCAAACAATTAAATACTGTCATAGACTATGGGAGGGAAATGGAAGCTTGCTAGTTTTTCTGGATTAGCTCGAGTTGGGAAAGTTGAAAGCTTTCAGTATTTTAGGCGTAAATTATGCTCAATTAACTTAGACTAAACTGGGGTTTTTAAGCAGAATAAGCTTTTAACCCGCTTATTTTTTCTTTAATTTTTTCCCTCAATCCAATAACCCCTATGAAACAATTCTTTTACGCTTTAATTTTTTTCTTTTTGTGGGCATGTGGATCAGGCAATTCTTCAAGTGAAAATGCGATAGTTTCGGATTTGAATTTCAAACTTGATACCCTTTTAATCGATCCAGGAAATGAATTTCTTTACTTAAATGCCGGACTTCGGGTGGCAGCACTTGATGAAAGAAAGGAATACTTGTATAATTTTAACCCAAATGATTATACCCTCGAAAAAATTGACCTGGACAAAGGGATTTTGGCCGAAAAACTTCCTTTTGAAAAGGAAGGACCCGATGGAGTAGGCGAGATGGTTTTTGGAATGAATCTCATTTCCTCCAACTCCATTGCTTTTACGGGCTATATCAAAGTTAGGTTATTCAATTTGGAAGGAGATAAAATAAGTGAATTTGCCTTTAATGATAGAGCATTTTCCGGAGATAAGATGGCAGAAAGTGAAAGTTTTCAATTTTTAAGTAACCGGATGGTAGATTTTCACACCATGATAGGCTTGCTACGAGATAATAGTGAGAAAACCTATGCCTTGGGCATTTTGAATACAGACAATCAATCCCTCACTAAGGTACCTTTACCTCTTGAAACATTAGAAAATTTTCGATTTAGGTTAAGTAGTCCTTCCAGCGTCCAAATGTCCTTTCCAACTGTAACGATCAGTAAGCACCAAAAAAGTTATATTATCAGCAATGATATTTCAAACAGTATTTTGCTTTATGAAAAAGACAGCCTGTTCCAGGTCGATTACCAGAGTAAATTGACTGCTGATAAAAAAACAGGGAAATACAACCAAGATTTTGAAAATGAAGAGGCGTTTAAGCAAACATCCTTAGACATGCGTAGGGAGATTAATTTTATGGCTCCCCTTTGGGATGAAGAGAAGCAGCTGTTTTACCGGTTTTCCCATAAAATCATCAAAATAGGAAAGGATTTAGAAAACTATGAGGATATGGAATCAGCCGTGTACCTAACTGTTTTTGACCCTGATTTTAATGTGGTTGCAGCGTCTCTTGTTGAAGCGCTAAATACACCACCTGCCTACCATTTTGCCAAAAACGGTAAAATTTGGATGTATATAAATAGGCAAGATGAAATGGGGTTTGTGCGGTTAACTGTGGGTTTTTAGTAAAGCAACCGCTTTCGGCCTAGTAAAACTATTAATTTGGACAAGGTGAGCGTTTACAAATTACACATGGTTGCAGTTAGGAAAGTTGAAAACTTTCTGCATTGTGGTCTAAGTTACGCGCTGCTAAACTTAGACCAGACCTGAGCAATTCAAAAAAATCATTTGACTGCCTGACAAATTGCCGGACTTCCTTTTCTGAGAAATGGGTTTCCAAGTACTCAATAATTCTTGCAAAACCTGTTTGGGCACGCGTCGTCCATACGATTTCTAAAGCCATTTCTTATACTTCGCCATTACTTCCTGGTGGGGGATAACCTCACCTTTATCTGCTTGAGCAAGACCTATTTGAATCTCTTCCCGCTCTTCAGCACTAATCCGATCCCACCAATCCACTTCCTTTTTTTTCTTCAAAGCAATAAACTCATTGAGTACTTTGGCATCATTAAGTCCCGCGAGCCATTCTATCAACTGTAATTTCTCTGACTGAATATCCATAAAACTGCCTTTTATCAAATATACTATTTTTTCATATATTTTTCCTTCTATGTTTCTTCTGATTAAAGCCTAAACGATAGAGCCAACTTGGAAATATCACTCCGGAAGTTTTCAACTTGAGTAAAACAACTGATATATTTAGCCAATAAAAAAAAGCTTAAAATTCAATTTCCTATTCTCAATACCCAATTGCATTTCTATTGGATATTTGAGTGTAGATGCAATCTACACTCAGGCGAAGATTAAGAAAGTTGAAAACTTTCAGCATTGTGGTCTAAGTTACGCGCTGCTAAACTTAGACCAGACCCGGGGCTTGAAAAGCTTTGCCAAATCAGTCCGGCACCACTGCTACCATGTCCATATTTAAGTAAATGCCTTCTCGACCTGTCCCCTGAATCCGTATCAAGGAGGCAACCGGAGGTCTTTCAGGATTGTAAAATACTGTCCTTACTTTCATCAAACCTTCGCGACCTTTTTCATGGGAAGGATAGTAACTTGCTTTTACCAGGTGGTCGTAGCTTGATCCGGCTTTTTCAAGAATTCGCGACAAGGTTTCAAAAAGGTTTCTCGTTTTTTCTTCCTCATCTTTTCCTTCTGTCGCATACAAGCCGGAAGTAAACAATAGCCCTCCTGCTTTAATGTCTACTATCCTACTGTAGGTGGTAGCCTGAATCATCCATGGCGGAGCGTAATAACTGACAGCTTCTTTGTCATTGTAGTGCTCAGGAGCCGAAGCGACCAATTCTATTTCTGCCTTGTTTTCTTCTACCAACCATTCCACCATGACAATGGGTGGTACTTGCTGCCCCCTGAAAAAAGCAGCAATCACTTCTTTTACTGCTGCTGCATCTTCAATGGGATTGATAAATGCTTTAACCTGAACCACGTCACTGGCACTGGCGCCAAGATAAGCCAGGGTAGCAAAAAGATTTTGCATGGTTTTGTCACTGGCCTCTAAAAGGTCTTTGCCTGGTTCAGCCTGACCTGCAATAAATACTTTTCTGCCTGCCGGTAAGACAGCAACAGCCGCACGGTTGGTTTTTTCGTAAAGCCCTTTGCTAAAAGGAAGATTCACGCCCCTGGATGTTACTGAAGTAATTGGCGCAACAGCAATCCCATCCATACTCACTAAAACCTGCTCCCGAGCTTGATTAGCAACTATCAGGGTGATGGCCGGAAACGCTCCTTCAGGTAATAATTCTTTAATAAACTCACGAACAGGTTTGGAATGTTCTTCTTTCTGAAGGTAAACATTTAACCTTAACAACTTACTTAAATCGGTATCCGCAGCTTGCAAAGCACGTTCTAAATTGTTCATAACCTGAGTTACCTGTACTTTGAGGTCATTGGGCGCTGATAGATTTCCATTGTCATCCAATGGAAAAACTTGATCCGTAAAGGCCAATGGGACATCTTCCGCTACCGTAGCCATTGAAGTACCGGTATCCACATTCGGTTCTATATAGTTTATGTCAGAGCTTTTGCTCTGAAATTGTCCCATACTTTCTAATGCAAAGCCTAAAAATAGCATCAAAAAAACAATTGGATAAGGTGGTCTGAGCCCTTTTTTCCAATTGGCTTCTACAACAGAAAGGTTTGCCTTTCTCCCATTAATGAACCTCTTTGAAATTGTCATGATCAAATTGTATTTTTTTCTCAAACTTAAGCGCTCTTCATTTAATTTGCCACTTGTTGCTCCAGCCATTTAATCATTGCCTGTTTTTGGGCATTAGTAAAATGGTTAAAAGCATGGGGACTTTGCCATTCCAGCTTATCCTTTACTCCCATTTTTTGGTACAACTGCTGAAGCCCTTCCATGGTATGACTTACATTTTCATGGTCTGCATGCCTGTCCAATTCCGGGGTAATGACCATTAATGGTCGTGGGGCAATATTGGCTAGCATTTCTGGAAAATCTACTGGAATCCTGCTTTCTTCTCCATCAAAGAATCCCAAACGAGGAATTAGCCCATACAAATGAGAATAGGCTTTTAATCCCTCCACATCTCCGGAAGCATTTCTTAAGGGGGTAAAAGCACTGGACAAAACAACTCCTGCTATCTTTGTCTCCAGAGCAGCGGTGATCAAGCCTACTGTTCCTCCCAAAGCATAGCCTCCCATAAAAATCTTTTCGCTATCGATAAAGTCCATACTTTCCAATGCATCTACGGCTGCTCTGGCATCGGTGACCATTTTGCCCATTTTTGACCAATGGGGATATCTTTGGTAAAACAAAGTACCTTCTTCTATCCTGGCTCCGTAACCGATCATATCGTAAGTCAAAACGGCTATCCCTTTGGCCAACAACCCATCAATTAAGCCGTTTAATTCAGCATCATAGCCTGTATTGGTGTATTTGTGTAAAAATATAAGCACGGGCATTTTCCCATTGGGGCCCGTTTTCCTTTCTCCGGCTCCATTCGTAGGGAAATAAAGCGATCCATACAAATAATCTCCCATGGCATTATAAGGAGCAATGTTGAGCTTTTTCCCATTTTTCACGCTAGGTCGAGGCATAAAACTGCTGACATAATCCTCTTTTCGACTTAAGTTCTCAATGTCATTGGCAGGTAAGCCTGCAGGTTCATCACCCAACAGCCAAATGAGGTCTACTTTTATTTTTTCCTGAGTCTTTTCCAAACCGGATACATTGGCCGGAATATTTTGACCTGGTTGTTTAGGAAACTTGATAAGCTCAATGGATTCCCCACTTTCTCTCTTCCACTTTTCAAAGCTATAATTGTAAAAAAGCTGATTCTCCCAAGGTAGGTTCTTCCTTCCGAATTGTATGTCCAACCAATCCATATAAGCCTCTATATCTCTTTCTGCTACTGCGTGTTGCCCATCTCTCAGGCGTATGCCTAACTTTTCAGGTACACCTAGAAAGTCATAAACCTTGGTCAGTGAAGTATAAATCTGCTCAATGGCCCAAGGATCACCTCCTCCACCTTCTCGAATGGAGGAGCTTAACATTAAGGCATTGGGAGCAATCAAAGCCATTAAGGAATTTTGATCGATGGGCATTGTATGCTCTCTTCCGGAATAAAACCTAAGGCGGGGATGCAGCCAATGTGTCCTTCGGGAAACCAGGTAATCTATGGATTCATTGGAGTGCCTTTCATCGGTATAGCGGTAAGGAAATTCACCGCCTGTTCCTCCACTGCTGGTAATGGTAGCCGTAATACGCTCATCAAACGCAGCTGCAAACAGAGATTGTTTTCCATTTCTGGAGTGACCGGTTATGGCTATTTTGGATTTGTCAACCTTACCTAATGTATACAAATAATCCACCGCCCTATGGGCACCCCAGGCTCTTGCCATTAAAGTAGACCAATCGTATTCAGGATAGAGTTCCAAGTATTCTCTGGTATCGTCTTTCGCATCTGCCCCAGCATAAATCAAGCCCATATAACCTCTCCTTACGGCTATCTGTGCCCATCCTCGGTGGTTCCATTGCGTCATAAATACAGGAAATGGCCCATCGCCCGGCGGAGTAAACAACTCCAATGTCAATTTGGCCTTATGGCCTTCCCCAAACCGAAGTTCAATCATCTGAATTCTGACTCCATTTTCTGTCCTTTCAGACAAGATCTCAGCTTCCAAATTGGTAGGAGGATTAGGGAAAGTCCCTGAAAGTATGTGTTTCACCTGCTCTTTAAAATACTCCCGCTGGGATTCCCATTGGGCCATGGTGGTAATTTTCTCGTTTTCTTTGCCCTCTCCAATGATCAGTGGATCAGGCAGAAAAGGAATGGAGGGTATTACCCCGTAATTAGGGGGTAATTCTCCGGTTCTTTCTATCCAATCTTCCCAGGTAAGGTCATGAAAACTAACAAAGCTATCATGACTAGAAGGTTTCTCCTGTAAAAGAATCAACTCCTTCAGGTATTCCTCACGGATCGCTTTGTCTTCTTGCGCATTTGCTATAAACTGGCATAGGCATAGCATTATGAAAATAAAGCCGATTGAATATTTTTCTTTTTCCATTGTTTACTTATTCTATGGTATCATCAATTGTTTCTAGCGGTGGAATATTGTTTTCAGCTCCATCATATCCAATGTTTTGATTGATCGTCCCAAGGGTATTGGCCGTAATCACACTTTGAGGAATGGGCCAAAGCACATGATAAGGGTCGATGGCAGCGGTATTTCCAAACCACTGAAATTTGGGTTCCTGATAGTGGAAATTGAGGCGAATAACTCTGTCATGATACCAATTCTTACCACTGAACCCATCCAAGGTATATCCATTTTTATTTGATTTGGCCATGATATAGGAAGCTCTCACCATTTCGGTATGTCTTGGTTCTTCAGTATATAATTCGCGTGCCCTTTCATCAAAGATGTAATCGATGCTTACCTCTTCTGCTGATATCAAGGGTGCTTTTGCCCTTCCTCTTACCCTATTGATATCATCGGCTGCTGCTCCCAAATTGCCTTTCCAGAAATGTGCTTCAGCACGAAGCAAATAAGTCTCAGCCAATCTGAAAACATAGAAATCACCCTGACCACCCACAGGAAGTCTATTGTTAGGGGTTGGTACATAAGTCTTGTAATGCGGCCAAGGGAACCAGGTATCAGTAGTGTCCACCAAACTTCCGTATAAGGCTTTGGTTAGGGGTTGTCCGAGTTGGGGAGAACCGTCCCTGCAATTGAGGATTTCTGCAATTTCATCACCCATTTCTATCCAGTTATTGGCTGATCTTCTCAAGTCTGGTGTTTCATCCCATGCATGATCGGCGTCTTCCCATATCTTATAATGCCAATAATCATTGGTACGCACATCTCCATTGCCAATTCCCAATGTGTCTCCTACGGGAGTGCTCCAGTTACAGGCTCTATTTCCGGTGCCATCCAAAATCTTCCACCAAGAAGGGGAATACCACCGCATAGTATAGGTACCTGGAGACCATGTACCTGGAGGAGCATCTGGCCGATCAACGGTGGAATAAATGGTTTCTGTGTTCTGGGAATTATTAACATTTTGGAAACGGTGCAGATCCCATAATACATTTTTGCTGTCATTGCCGGCATCAATTCCGAAACGCTCATTCATTAATTCATAAGGTCCACTAATCACCTCAGTTGAAGCGGCAATGGCTTGGTCAAAATCCAGGTTAGCGAGACTTACTTTGGCCAATAAATGGTTGGCAGCACCTTTTGTAACATCACCTAGATTCGCAGCTTCTACAGGAAGCCATTCTGTGGCTTGCTCCAGATCTCCTTGAATTTTATCTAGGATCACCCACCTGCTATGTGTTTGGAAATCAAGTTTGGCACCAGATAATTCTACTCCAATCCACGGCACATCCCCATAGGAATGGACCAAGCGATAATACCAGTAAGCCCTGTGCCAATATGCTTCTCCCAGCAATCTGTTCCTTACCTGCGGGTCTTCCCACTTCACTTCATCAATTCTGGTGATCAATACATTGGCATTTTTAATGAATTCATAAACGTTTTCAAAATAGCTAAGAAAAGGAAAAAAGGCACTATTACTAGGAGTATTTCTCGTAAAATCTGCCTGAACCAATGGAATAGCTAATTCAGAAGTAGCATGTTCCATGGACAAAGGATGGCGGTTTCCGGTAGATTCATATTGTAAATTCTTCCGAAGTGTCACTAGGATGGCTTCAAATCCAGCTTCATTAACATACACATTTTCTGGTGCTAAGAATGACAGCGGATCAGGCTCCAACCACTCCTCTGAACAGGAGAAGAACATCAAAAGCATTAACCCTGATAGAAAGGGTTTGATTAATATATTTTTCATGATTAGTTCATTTAGTCATTTAGAATAGGGCATTAAAGGGATAAACTTATACCTGTGGTGAAAATTCTAGGCATAGGTGAAGAGCCGGATTCTGGATCCCAATGTGGCCATTTTGTAAAAGTGGCCAGGTTACGGACAGATCCAAATACTCTTAAATTGTTAAGTTTGATCCGTTGTGTCAAATGAGGTGGAAAGGAATAAGCCAGAGATAAATCTTGAATTCTAACAAAAGACCTGGACTTATATATCATTAATCCTCCACCATAACCACTGGTGCTCACGTCCAATCTCGCATAATCATTTATTGGATTTTCAGGTGTCCAATAAGGAACTGGTCCTACGTTCCTACTTCTCCTGTCATTCGATTCAAATCCAGCATTTAGAGCTGGCGAATATGCTCCTATGTGACCCAAATCTGCCCTGATAAAAACGGAGGCTGTGAAGTTTTTCAAAAAGGTAAAATCATTTTTAAAACCAAAACGATACCTTGGCCTTTCATAGCCAATAAACTGCTTGTCCACAAGCTCATTGTAAACCCCATTGTTATCAACATCCACTGCTTTAAAATCTCCAACCCTCATTCCATAAACTCCAGCTTCATCCGCTTCATTTTCTTGCCAAACGCCCAACAGTTCATAATCCCATACCACATCTATGGCTCGTCCAGGAAACCATTGGTTGGAGTAATCAGGGACCTCTCCCGTTTGCGTCTGGCCCAATAAGGTATACTCTCCAATATCGCCAAACAGGTTTTTGATTTTGTTTCGGTTTAGTGAGAATACCAAACTGGACCTCCATGTAAGATTTCTGTCACTGTAATTAACCGAATTGATGGTGGTTTCAAATCCCCTATTCTCAAGCTCCCCCAAATTGGAGGTAACATCATTAAAACCAGTGATACTAGGTAAGATTCGGTTCATTAAAAGATCCGTAGTAGTCATGTCATAATAGTCAAAAGACATGTCTATTCTATCTTCTAAAACACCCACATCCAAGCCTAAGTTGATGGATTCCGTCTTTTCCCATCTCAAACCAGCATTGGAAAGTGAGGAATTATAAACTCCCACCCTTTGTTTGGTTCCATCATACCATAAATTGGAACCTAATCTGGCAAGGGAAGCATACATCCCAATATCACGGTTTCCGTTAACTCCCCACGATAATCTCAGTTTCATCCTGTTGATGAGTTCAGAATCGAAAAATTCTTCATCTCCTAATTGCCATGAGAAGGCTAAAGCAGGAAAAGTAGCCCTTGGGTTTTGAAGACCAAATGCAGAATAACCATCCCTTCTCACAGAAGCCGTCAATAGGTACTTTTCATTCAGCGTATAATTGACTCTTGCCATCATAGCATCTCCAGTACTTCTATAATCATAGTTAGAGAGGGCCGGATTATTTCCAAACTGTAAAGCGTTATACCCCAATTCTTCAGTTGGGAAAAAATTGATATTACTATTGTCTGAAGACCATCTTTTAGTTTCCTCTGAATTGTACAATAGGGTAGCATCTATAGAATGAATACCTATTTGTTTGTTCCATTTCAAAAGGTTGTCCACCATCCATTCATAATGAGAATATTCCCTCCTGGTACCTTGACTTAAATCCTCAGAAGGACTTCCGCCAAAGCGTATATCTGTAGAAACAAATCTCAAATCTTTCATTGTTTCGTATCTCGGCTGGAAGGAAACAGAGTAAGTAATACCAAAAGGTAAAGCTACTTTTGCATATAAAATTGAAAAAAGGCTATTGACCTTTCTAAGCTTACTGGTCCTGTAATTGTCAATTAGAGGATGGAATGTGTGTCCATGAGGCAATCTTTCCAAATTACCATTTTCATCAAACTCCCGACCAAAAGGGCTGTTGGAATAAAAACCCATACTCCCAAGTACCCCACTTTCATCACGGTCAGAAAATTGCGTATTCAATCCCACATTTAACCAGTCTGTCACGTCAAAATCTAAGTTTAATTTGGATCGAATTGATGAAAATTCATCACCTACTCTTACCCCTTCATTATCGGTATATCCTATAGACCAATAATAATTGAACCCATCTGCTCCTCCTCCAATACTTAAATCATGCGTCTGCCTAACGCCCTTGCGCATGACCACATCATACCAATCCGTTGTATTTCCGGACAAATAATTTTCTTGTTCTATCGGAAATAGACGCAATCTTGACATGTATTCTTGGGTATTGTCAGTCAATGGATTGTCACCGAAATTTCTCCAATCCTCCACACTGACATCGGCAGGTAGCTCATCGGGGTTGGTATAAAAATGATAGGGAGTATTGGGGAAAACAGTTCGGAAAAAGTCGGTCCTAAACTGAATGTATTCATCAGGCCCCAATGGCTTTCTGGCCGTTGCAGGCTCTGATACCCCTATCCTTGTTGAATAATTTATCGTGGGTTTTCCTGATTCCCCCCTTTTTGTAGTGATCAAAATTACCCCTGAAGCTGCTTTAGAGCCAAAAACCGCAGCCGAACTTGCATCTTTCAAAATATCCATGGATTCTATGTCATGGGGATTGATGTCCTGGATGCTGCCCTTATAGATCACACCATCCAACACGATTAATGGCTCCGTTCCGGCATTCAGTGAAGTGGGCCCTCTTACTTCCAGCGAGCTTCCTCCTGATGCTGAAGTTGATTGGTTGGCATTAAACCCGGCAACGGTTCCTGTCAACATATCTGTCAACTGCGTCATTGTTTGATTTTGAAAAGCATCTGCATTGATTCTTTCCACCGAACCGGTAAGGTCACGCTTCTTAACCGTACCATAACCGACCACCACAACTTCATCCAGTTCCGCTGCATTTGACGCCAAATTGACCAGAATTTCATTTTGATTTCCAACGGTAACTTCCTTACTGATGTAGCCTATAAAGGAGACAACTAAAACTGTTTCAGAATTAGGAACATTTAAGCTGAATTTGCCATCTATATCAGAAACTGTACCTGTAGTAGACCCTTTAATAATTATACTTGCCCCTGGTAATGTTTCGCCATTGTTGGCATCCAGAACAGTACCTGAAACTGTCAGGTTTTGATTGGCTTGAAATGCCTTAACCGACACGGCTGTAGATAAACTCAGCAGCAGACAAATAAATAGAAAGCGCTTTCCTATGGAAAAGATGGAGGCCCAAGCCATCCAACTGGAACCCTTTGTTTCTCTAGACACCGATAAAGCATCCATTAATAGTAAATGGTTTTTCATTAGAAATTGGATAAGATTTAAATAAAAGATCAATGCTATGATTAATAAATACCTGGCACCTCTTCATCCCTATAGGAAATGCTGGCATTGTAATTATGCTCAATATTGAATAAGGTTAATCCAATTTGGTCGAGATAATTTATATAAAACCACAAAATTTTTGGGAAGTGGTTTTTTTACAGTTTAACCGAAATATTTAACAATTATCTCTATTGGAAAATTTCGGGTACGCAACCGGAATATAATAATTATATTATATATAACAACACATTATTACCATAAAATAAAATCTACCTATGTTCAATTACAAAAGGAATTTGACTGAACATATAATTGCTTTCCAAGACAAAACATACACCTTATGCTCGATCAAACTGAATATTAATAAGTTACTATCCTCCTATTAGCCAATGATTCCATTAATCATTATTTATATTGACCATTTAAGAAAATCCGTGTCTAGACCTAAATCATTGAAGCTTCCATCCACTGATTCCCCCTAAGGTCGGATTATTTAAGGATTCGAATTGGAAAAGTCTTGTTGAATTTTTGGTAAGGTGACCAAATCTAGACCAGAGCAGCGTTAAGTACATAAAGTCCAAGCTTTAGGTTTTTGGCTTGATTTGTGACTTTTACTTCTATCGCCTCGTATAGGAAAAGTAGGTGGGCGTAAAAAAGTAATTTTTCAAGAAGTTCATTTACGCTGAAAGTATAAAACGAATCAACCCATTATTTATGAAAGCTTTGCCAATTCTTTTGTTCTTCCTTATTTATAATCATTCATTCGCTCAAGAAATCCCTGAGAAAGAAGTCCAAACAAAGGTCGCGGAAGCCACCGTCTTTTTAAAAGGGGCACAGGTACTTCGCAAGGAAAAAATTAACTTGCCAAAAGGGGAATCCATTGTCAAATTCACCAACCTCTCCCCTTTTATAGCTCCCAAAAGCATACAGCTAAAAGCCGGTGGTGAGTTGACTGTATTGGGCATAAATCACCAACAAAACTTTCTGAATCAATCAGAAAAATCTGCCTCCCTCCTTAAACTGGAAAAAGCCCTTGAACAGGTCAATGAAAAAATTGAACTGGAAAACACCTATATGTCCATCGCCCAAGAGGAAATCACCTTTCTCCAGACCAATCGACTCATAGGAGGTAAAAATGAAACCCTTAATGTAGCCACGCTTAAACAAGCTGCTGAATATTATGGCAATCAACTCACTGCCCTTAAACTGCAAACCATAGAAAGGAACAGTACGATTAAGAAATTACTTGAAGAGAAAAACAACCTTCAGAATCAAATCAATTCCTTGTCCGGGGAGAAAGAATTTCCTACAGGAGAAGTTTTGGTGAGGGTAGATGCTAAAGTGCCCGGTAGCTTTTCTTTCGATTTGTCCTACCTCGTGGAAAATGCAGGATGGTTTCCTTCTTATGACATCCGAGCGAAAGATATTAATAGTCCGGTAAGCTTACATTATAAGGCCAATCTCAGACAGGACACCAAAGTAGATTGGGAGAATGTGAAACTTACCTTTTCTTCTGCAGAACCAAGTGTTTCAGGCGTAGCTCCGGAATTACGTCCTTATCTACTCAATTACAACACAGTCCCACCACGTTATTCGCAAGCAACAGGATCTGTGACTGGAAAGGTGGTGGACGCTGAAGGTATGGGGCTTCCCGGTGTGACCATTGTGGTCACCGGAACCACCATTGGTACCACTTCAGATTTTGGGGGTAATTACAGCATCACCTTGCCTAACCGGGCCAGCCAGTTAACTTATTCCTTTATTGGGTATGTTCCGCAAACCCTGCCAATTACCGCAGATGTAATGAATGTAGTAATGAGAGAGGATCAGGTTGCACTGAATGAGGTAGCCGTTACTGCTTATGGAATTAGTAAACGGATGAAAGGTATGGCTGAAAGGCAAGAGGTAAAATTTGACACTGATGAAGCTCAAGCCTTGCAAAGTCAACCCATTCCAATGGCACAAGTTGAAAACCAAACGGCCGTTTCCTTTGAAATTAACACCCCCTATTCCATAAAATCTGACAGTAAAAATTATACTGTAGACATGGTCACTTATGAATTGCCCGCTTCTTATCAATACTTTGCTGTTCCCAAAGTCAATCATACGGCTTACCTGATTGCCGGTATAAGCAACTGGGAACAATACCAACTATTGGAAGGAGAAGCCAATGTCTTTTTTGAACAAACCTTTGTAGGTAAAAGCCTGCTTGATATACGCTACGCTTCCGATACCCTGGAAATCTCTCTTGGAAGAGACAAAATGGTGACTGTAAAGAGAGAAAAAGAAATGGATTTTACAGAAAAATCTTTCTTAGGAAACAAAAAAACAGCAAGTAGGATGTGGAAAACCACCATCAAAAACAATAAGAGCCTGCCTATTTCAATGGTTGTTTTAGATCAGGTGCCAGTTGCTACCTTGGAAGAAATAGAAGTAACGGTACAAAGTCTTTCCGGGGGGAAACATGATACTAAAACCGGTGAAATCAAATGGGATTTCGAATTGGCTCCCTCAGCTTCCAAGACGCTGGATTTGAAATATGAGGTCAAGTATCCCAGAAATAAGGATCTTGTCATTGAATAATTTCAACTTGATACATTCAACTTTTTAATAGAACCTTCGGGTTTAGGTGGATTATAGAACTTATTTTCTCCGTTCATTTTTTCGCCTGATCCACTTCGATATCCAGAACAGACCCTGAGTGAATTGCAAATCACTCAGGGCTCCTCAGGGCAAGTCTACGTTGAAAGCAAAGTAAAAAATCAAGGTGGTCAAATCTGAAATAGTAGTTGGTAACTTCACTGCCATTGTTGATAAATACCGTTAATGCTAAATGGGTTTTTCAAATAGCTTATTTATCAAGTTCGTCGATCAAAAATTGACAGTTAATTACTTTCTCCAATAAATCTTGGGGTACATAATAATACTGGTTGGAGGCCTCAAATCCTATTCTGGAATCTTTACTTGCCACTTCAAGCAAGGCTATCGCCGTTTGTTTTTCTTGCTCCAAAATTTCTACCACCTGATCTCTTAGTACTGTGTCGGTTTTTTGGCTTTCAAGCCAAATGTCTCTCGCCATAATAAAGCGACCTTGTTGGCCAACCGATTGAAAATGAAGATAGGCAGCTTTGGCCAGGTTAAGGTCTTCTTCCAATAGTTTTTTTGATGCCTCCTCTTCTGTAACTTCAATGGCTCCTTCCAGAAATTGAAGCCCTCTTTTCCATTGATGGGCCATTTTTTCAAATTGGGAGATCAGGATTTCAGGGGGATAGGGCCCGGACCAGCCTTTCAAATCATCATAAGGAAAACCAACCATTGTTGCCCGGTAACCTGTGGGTTTCAGGAACAGTAAATTGGATGGTCCATATTGTTGAGGAGCAGAATAAACCACTCGAATATCATAGGGATATTCTTTAAAAGCTGTACTGAAGGTAGTCCAGGCATTTCGGACATAGGGTACAGCGGTTCTTCCGTATCTTTCAAGAGCCAGTGCGTTTAGCACTTCTTCCTCTGTTGCATCCGGATTATCGGAGAATTTTTTCGCTACTTCTAGGTTGGGCGATGGATAGGATCCTAAAGTCCAGCTTAACATGACACCATCTATATCCATTTGTGCCAAATTTGCTGCATGTTCAGCCACCAAATCCATGACAGGTATCCATGGGATGGCAGACAACTCCCAGGTATTGTTAAATTGTACTTTGGCAACTGTTTTTAGCAAATTCTTTTTTGCCCCACTCCAATGTGATTTGGCCCTAGGTCCCGGCCCTACAGCAGATATGGAATATTCTCCTACGGTATTGGTTATCCCTCCTCTTTCAATAGGCTTGGCCCATTCACTTACAGACATCAACCATACATCTTCGGGCAATTTATCGATCACTTCTCTTGCCATGCCATGTCCATTCCATCCCCAGTCCCAAGCAATAACTTTTGCTTCAGGATTGGCAGCATGTACCCCATTGGCAATGGTACGGTTAACTTCTGCTATAATGTCTTCATAAGGTCGCTTACTGCATCGAGGACACTGGTCCTTCCCTCCATGCGAAGCACAGTTGGTAAGGTTTTCTGAAGCAGTGATAGTAAAAACACCTCCCAATTCCGGAACTTGGGTAAAAACATGGGTAAGCGATTTTTCCATCCAATTTCTTACTTGCTCGTCACTTGTACACATGGTAGCAAAACCATCTTTTTTTATTCCGGCCATTTCGGGACGGTGATCAAAAAATGCCAGGGGCTGTGCCCGAGGTTCGTTCATATAGAGATAAATATCTATACCGAATTTTTTGGCCCTCCGAGCTATTTTTTGCAAATTCTTTAAGCGAATTTCACTGTCTTCTCCAAATTCCGGGAACATCTCCCCCTGAGGCGCAAGTTGGCTGAGTACTACATGCATCCACACTCCATTAACACCCTTTTGGGCTAGTTTTTGCAATAGACCATTGGGAAAGGGATCATTTTCTTCGTCCATCAAAGGGTCACCAAAAATTCCAAAATAGGAATAAATAAAACGTAACTGATCCTTTTGCAAAGAGTCCGTGTCAATAAAAACTTCTTCCTCATCAAAGGTTTTGAGTGCCTCAATAAATTCAAAAAGCTCTTCTGATTCTATTGTATTATTTTTTTCAATGATCGGTTGGATAAGTTCTTTAATGGCCATTGCTTTTTTTACCTCCTCAGCTGTAGGATTTGTAAATCTAAGCTCCGGACATGCCGGTTTGAGGTTCCCAAATTTATGGAATAGAAAGTCATCTTCTTTCAGTGCAAATTCAAGTCTTTCCTGATCCATGTCCATCAAGGTAAGCAATTGGTCATAAGGCAATAAATGCCAATTTCTTCGCAAAAGGCTTATATAAATTTGATCTTGGAATTTCTCGGGTAGCAACTTTTGGTTTCCTAAGCCCATAAGCTCCGCAAGCTTAAGAATGTCCGCCGGCTTACAGCGTATGGTTTCTGCCATTTTCTCGGGGCTCACCAGGTTCCAATTTCTCCACACGAAGGCAAAGCTCCTGTTGGGAAAATGGTCAAATGTCAAAGCTGGTGGATGAGTGCCTATGGGCAAGGAATTTTGGGCAAAAACCGGATATTGAAATAGTACGCAAACAGAAAAGAATACTGCGAATATAAGTTTCATAAGTCGGTTAGGAAGGTAATTTATTGTTTTTAAAGAACCACTTGTAATTAATAAAAAATTAAGCTTTAATAAAAGCTAAACTTTTAACTTGACAGACTTTATCGTAAATTTATGCTTAACATGCATTAAATGAATGAGGAATAGAGGGGTTTGAATAAATTTAACAGGTAAAAACCCCCTAAACCTAAACCACCTATCTATGACCCTACCCATAATTATTGTGCTTTGTGCTTTAATGCTCTTTGCATATTTTTTTGATATCACCTCAGCAAGAACAAAAATCCCGCCAGTGATTTTGTTATTTGCTATGGGCTGGGCAGCCAACCAAGCCGCTGGCTTCTTAGATTTGGATATTCCGGATCTAACAACCGTACTGCCTTTTCTTGGCACCATCGGTTTGGTGCTAATCGTATTGGAAGGGGCCTTAGAGCTGGATTTTGATACATCAAAGCTGTCTTTTGTAGGAAAAACAGTTTTAGTTGCTATTATTCCTGTTATCGTTATCAGTCTTGGCTTGGCTTATGCCATACAGTATTTCTCTGATGTAGCGTTTAAAACTGCATTACTTAACGCTATTCCATTTGCTATTATAAGTAGCGCCATTGCCATACCTTCCGTACAAAACTTAAGAGCGGTAAACCGCGAATTTGTAACGTATGAAAGCAGTGTTTCTGATATTTTTGGGGTACTCCTTTTTAATTTTTTACTCGAAAAAAAAATCATGAATGCCAAAACCCTAGGTCTATTTTTTGGGGAGATAGTCATGATTTTAATCGTTACTTTTTTTGCTACAATTATGCTGGCTTTTTTGCTAAGCCGTATCAAACATCCGGTAAAATTTGCTCCAATTATTTTAATGATTGTATTGATCTTTGCGGTCTCGGAGCTTTACCATTTACCCGCATTAATATTTATACTTCTTTTTGGCTTGTTTATAGGCAACCTCAACCAGCTCAAGCAAAGCGTTTTCGTGAAAAAACTGCACACAAAAAGTTTCAAAAAAGAAATTAAAAAGTTTAAAGAGCTCACCATGGAGCTTACCTTCTTGATTCGTACTTTATTCTTTCTTGTGTTTGGATTCTTGATTGAAACCAATGAACTAATCAATACCGAAACCTTAATATGGTCTGTCTCTATCACTGCAGGTATTTTCTTGTTGAGGGCATTAATTTTAAAAATATTTAAAATTAACCTTTTGCCTTTGATGTTTATTTCTCCAAGAGGTTTGGTAACTATTCTATTGTATTTGAGTGTACCGCTAACCATGTCCATTCCTATAATCAATGACTCACTGATCATACAGGTAATCATATTTACCTCGCTTGCCATGATGTTGGGCATGTTAACCTCAAAACCAAAAGGCAAAGTGGAAGATGTAAGTAAGCCAAAAGAGGTAGAACCTCAAAGCCAAAAGCTGAGCAATGGCTAAATGGTAGGCTTTGACCCATAGAAAATTTTCAATCGTTATTGTGGCGTGACTTGTACTTTTGCCTATTGGGTTAAATACAAGCCAGCCCTTAATTAAACGACTCTATACTATAAGGCAAAAGTCCTTCTAACAAATTACCGAGATTGACCCCTTCCTAAAATAGGTAAAATGCTTGCTACCTTCCCTTTGCGTATACCATAAATACGATCGTATAAATTCACAACAGGATCACAGTGAGGGACAATAACATCCAAAATATCTCCGGTTTTATACGTTTTATTGGAGCTTTCGAAGGTTACCGTTCCGTATTCATCCGAACCGGCATTATAATTAAAACCCGTTTCACCAACCACTATGCCGCTGGGCTTATTAATGGTTAAAGCTTTGGCCCCGGAATCAGTTATTAGCCTGTTGGGATGATTGGTATTGATCACAGTGGCCAGGACTGTAAGTGCCGGGTCAAAATCATCGTACAAACTTTCATTGCGCTCACTCCCAATGGCCATGTATTGTGTATCCATAAACAAATAACTGCCTACCTGAACATCGGTAAAACCAGAGACCTCCCCCATCATATTGTATGTGCCTGTTCCTGCACCGCTAAAAATTTCCATATTCAAACCGGATTTTTTCATCATGGCATAGGTTTCTGATACAGGACCAAAAGTTTGAATGGTTCTTTCTTTCCTCTTTTTGAACCCCTTTACATGCTGTGCCCCACCATCATAAGCCAAAATCCCCTTAAAAGTTAAATTAGGTAATTGGTCAACCAATTGGGCCAACTCAAGCGCCGGCAAACCGGTGGGTACCCCTGATCTCCGAATTACATCCAGGTCAACCACCACATCAGCGATAACTCCAGCCTCCTTCGCAGCATCCTGTAAATCCCGGGCATTTTGCTTATTGTCTACAGCCTGAATAAATCCTTTATGCGCTTTACGCAATTCCATGGCCTTCCTGATTTTGCCAGTACTGATGTTCACCCCTGTCATCAGTACCTGTGAAATACCATTTTTCAGCATTACCTGCGATTCTGCCAATTTGGCTGTACAAACACCCACCGCTCCGGCTTCCATTTGAAGTTTTGCAAGGGCAGGACATTTGTGTGTTTTGGTATGTGGCCTTACGCCAATACCTGTACCCTCGAGATGCTTATGCACCTTTTTGAGGTTTTCTTCCATAATGTCCAAATCCAGGCACAAGGATGGGGTTTCCAGCTCCCATTTAGAAAGGCCAATTTCATCTTCTTTTCCGGGTCTATATGGGTTGGAAAATGCTTTCCCCGACAATAAGGCGGCAGATCCTGCCATGCCTGTATATTGTAAAAATTTTCTACGGTTAAAATTATTTTTCATTTGTTAGTGGTTTTTGTAAAGGTTAAAAATATTCAATAAAGTTTATTTATCAACAGTTTTTTCTCTATTGTCCAATAGAAAAATTTGCAACCCATCATAATCCTTTCTTAATAGTGAAGGACTATTTCTACTTCCTACAATTTCCTTCAATTCAAGAAAACATTGTATATTGATGTTAACAAGTTTTCTAAGTGAAATGAGACAGGCAACAATTATTGAATACGGACCTGCAAACAAGGCATTCCAAATTCAAGAAGCCCCTTCTCCTATACCTCAGGAACATGAGGTACAAATTGAGGTCGAAGGCTTTGGTTTGAACTATGCTGATGTGATGGCGAGAAACGGTTTGTACAAAGAAGCACCTAACCTACCTTTTGTACCCGGGTATGAAGTTGTAGGTAAGGTGAAAAGAGTTGGTGCCCTAGTACCTGTACCATTGCAAGGAAAGCGAGTGGTGGCATTTACTCGCTTTGGTGGATATGCATCCGAGGCCCTGGCAGACTACAAAGCTTTAGGGGTGATTTCGGATGAAATTTCAGGTGGAGAAGCCTGTGCACTGGCCACACAGTATTGCACGGCATACTATATGAGCCATTACTTCCAACAAGTGCGAAAAGGGGAAATTGCCTTGGTTCATGCTTGTGCGGGAGGAGTAGGTACCGCGCTTACCCAGCTGTGTCAATTAAAGGGGGTAAAAGTAATTGGTTTATGCAGTTCTAAGGAAAAAATGGAGTACCTGAGAACTTTAAAGGTAGATTATCCCATCAATTATAAGGAGACAGATTATATGGATTGGATTATCAAAAATTTTGGCGATAGAGCCGTAGATCATGTATTCAATGCCGTAGCCGGAAAAAGTTTTAAAAAAGATTTAAAACTACTGACTTATGGAGGCAAACTCTTTTGTTTTGGTGGTGCCGCCAGAAGTGGCCAAAAGGATTACCTGATCAATGACCTTTCTTTTTTATTAAAAACCGGTTTTATAAGCCCTCTTTTCATGATGATGAAGGCACAAGCAGTTATCGGGGTTAATATGTTGCGTTTTGCAGACCATAAGGTGGAAGTAATCGGCACATGCTTAAAAGAACTTATCGAGCTGTATGAAAATAAAAAAATAGCACCAATAGTAGGTGGAAAATATGCTATAGAAAATTTAGCTGAGGCCCATGCTTCTCTGGAATCAGGTAAAAGTATGGGTAAAATATATGTGCATTGGTAAGAGCTCTCCGACCACCGGTAGCTTAAAAGCGCTTATCATTTATTTAACATGCTCAGTGGAAGCTAATGGCCGCTTTTATAGTCTCTAAAATTTAGAATTCATGAAAAAAAGTCAATGTCTTCGAACCAAAGAAAGTAATTTAGATAACAATCTTTAAACAAATAAACAAACTATGAACTCAAAAGTAAATCCCGTAAACTGGTTTGAAATCTATGTCGAGGATATGGATCGGGCAAAGAAATTTTATAGTCAAGTATTAGACCAAACCTTGGAAGACATGACTGTACCAGAAGGAGCCGGAGACTTAAGAATGGTGGGCTTCCCCTATGTAGATGGAGGAATCAATGCATCCGGTGCATTGGTAAAATCAAGTGAGATGAGGCCCGGAACCGGAGGTACACTGATCTATTTTTCGTGTGAAGACTGTGCAGTGGAGCAAGGCAGGATAGAAGCCGCAGGTGGTCAAGTAATTCAGCCTAAATTTCAAATTGGTGAACATGGCTATTGTGCAATAGCTATGGATACCGAAGGAAATACCTTTGGGTTGTATTCAATGTAAAAAATAAACAATGAAAAAGTATCTCATTGAAATCAAGTGGGGTTTAATCTTTGCCTTTATGGGCTTGATTTGGATGTTTATCGAACGCTCTGTAGGCTTGCATGATACCTACATTGCCCACCATGCGACATATACCAATTTTATTGCCATCCCGGCAATTATCATCTATGTATTAGGCTTATTGGAAAAAAGAAAGGTTTACTATGCAGGCAGAATGACCTATTGGCAGGGAGTCAAAACAGGTTTGTTGATAACACTGGTAGTCACTATCCTCACCCCACTTACCCAATGGATTACCCTCTCTATCATCACGCCTGACTATTTCGAAAATGTCATTGCCTATGCAGTAGATTCAGGTAAAATGACCCCACAAGAGGCCAATGATTACTTTAATTTTAGAAGTTATATGATTCAAAGTATATTGGGTGCACCAATTATGGGGATCATTACCTCAGGAATGGTGGCTGCTTTTACCGTTAAGAAATAAAAAACGAGGAGGTCTTGTCCACTTTATTTTTAAGAATTAAAGCGGATATTTAGCACAGGAGTCTAATTTCAAGCCTTGTAAGGATGAGCTAAATCTACATTACCGGGAAATTAATTGTTCTGTGGCCCCCATACAATCTATTTTTGTAGGATATTGAGGCTTATTTGGTAACTTGGGTTTAGTCACTTACATGGTTAATTATGAAGAAATTGCTTTTCTGGTGGTCTAAGCTCAAGTCAACATTTTGGTTTGTGCCTGTATGGATTATAATTTTAGGCATAGCTCTTCCCTTTTGGCTTGTTTATTTGGACAGCATACAGGCAATTGAGCCAAAGGGCTCATGGAAGTATTTATTTCCCGGCAGCCCGGATGCGGCCAAAAATATTCTTAGCACCATTGCCGGCGCCATGATTGGGGTAGCAGGCACTGTATTTTCAATAACCTTGGTGGCCCTTACACTGGCAAGTAATCAATTTGGTCCCAGGTTGATCAAAAATTTCATGTATGACCGAATCAACCAAACAGTTTTAGGGACATACGTTTCTTTATTTATTTACTGTTTGATTGTATTAAATACGGTTAAGGATACGGAAGAATTGGAGTTTATACCGATTATTTCGGTCTTTTTTGCCTTGGTGATGACCCTGGCAAATATTGTTTTATTGATTGTTTTTATCCACCATGTGGCCAATAGCATACAGGCAGATAATATCATTGGTAAAATCTCCAAAAACCTTTCTCAAAACTTAAAAACGCTATTTCCGGAAGAAATAGGACAAGCTGCCGACTCCAATTTTGATCTGGAAAAAATTAGATCCAACTACTCCTATAACCTTCCCTTAAAAAGCAATAAAGAAGGCTATTTGCAGTATGTGGATGGGGAGCGCCTGATGGAAGAGGTCATGGAAAAGGACCTCTACTTAGAACTTCACTTTCGGCCAGGGGATTACGTTTTTCCCGGAAAGGAAATAGGAAAGCTTTATTCCTATAGTAAGCTATCGGATGAGGAGATAAAACCAATCCAAAACAACTTCCTAACCGGAAGAACCCGAACTTCTGAACAGGATGCAGAACATGCCATTCATCAAATGGTGGAAATAGCTGCCAGAGCCCTCTCTCCGGGCGTAAATGATCCTTATACCGCCATTGCTTGTATAGATAATTTAAGCAATACCATTGCTTACCTTACCACAGTAAAATTTCCCTCCCCTTATCGACTTGGAAAGAACAATAGGTTGAGGATTTATGCCAATGCACTGACCTTTGAAGGAATGATGGGTGCTGCCTTCAACGCCATCCGACAATATGCCAAAGGAAATCCACCTGTAATTATCCATTTGATGGCAGCCATGGCCACCCTTTCTGATTTTACGCCAGACAAAAAACAGAAACAAATAATAAATAAACACGCAAAAATGATCCTGAATTTGGCCAAAATTTCCATTGAAGAGGAATCAGACCTTCAGGATTTACAGAAAAGATTTGATGCCATCCATCAATAGTTCTTAAATAACTAAAGTTGAAGATGAGGTAAACAGATAATTTAATTTCAACCTTTATTCGTTAAAAAAATCAAGAGAAAAGTCCATTAACCACATTCCCGGCAACATCCGTAAGCCGGTACCTTCTTCCTTGATGCTTAAAAATCAATTTTTCATGATCGACACCAAAAAGGTGCATCAAGCTGGCATGAAAATCATGCACATGTACAGGGTCTTTGGTGACATTGTATCCAAAATCATCCGTTTCACCATAAGTAAAGCCTGGTTTAACCCCTGCACCGGCCATCCACATGGTAAAACAGCGAGGGTGGTGGTCTCTCCCATAATTATCGGCCGTCAATGTCCCTTGACTGTATACGGTTCTACCAAACTCTCCACCCCAAACGACCAAGGTATCTTCCAGAAGCCCTCTTTGTTTAAGATCTTTGATAAGTGCTGCACTTGCCTGATCCGTTTTTGCACATTGATTTTTTATTCCATTGGGTAAGTTGCCATGCTGGTCCCATCCCTGATGGTAAAGCTGTACAAATTTTACATCCTTTTCTATTAGCTTCCTAGCCAAAAGACAATTGGCCGCATAGGTGCCGGGGTCTCTACTTGACTCACCGTACAAATCAAATACCCAATCAGGTTCATCAGACATATCTGATACCTCAGGAACTGAGGACTGCATACGGAAAGCCATTTCATACTGAGCAATTCTGGCATTGATCTCTGGGTCTCCATAGGTATCGTACTGGAGTCCATTTAAGGTTTTTAAGTAATCCAGCATTTCTTTACGGTCATTCCCATCATAATTTTCCGGATTGCCCAAGAAAAGTACCGGATCTTTTCCCGATCTGAATTGAACCCCTTGATGTTGAGAAGGCAAAAACCCATTGCCCCAAAGCCTTGCATACAAGGGCTGATCCCTCACTGCGTCTTTGGATACAAGGACTACAAAACCC
The DNA here is from genome assembly GCF_054781075.1 of Cyclobacterium sediminis. Lineage (NCBI taxonomy): Bacteria > Pseudomonadati > Bacteroidota > Cytophagia > Cytophagales > Cyclobacteriaceae > Cyclobacterium > Cyclobacterium sediminis. Next base: position 38,743 of record NZ_BAAGVC010000007.1, read on the forward strand.
GGTAAGTTTTGATTTTCAGAACCAAGACCATAGGATAACCAAGCGCCCATGGAGGGCCTTCCGGGCAACTGATGGCCGGTTTGCATAAATGTAATGGCAGGGTCATGGTTAATCTGTTCGGTGATCATGGATTTAATGAAACAAAGCTCATCGACCACTTCGGCCATATGGGGCATCAGTTCACTCACCCAGGTCCGACTCTTTCCATACTGCTTAAACTTAAAGCTGGATTGGGCTACCGGAAAAATACTTTGATTGGCACTCATACCGGTGAGGCGCTGGCCTCCACGGATGGATTCCGGAAGGTCTTGCCCATGCCTATCACTTAGGCCCGGCTTATAATCAAAAAGATCCAACTGTGAGGGTCCTCCACTTTGAAAAAGATAAATAATTCGTTTTGCTTTGGGCGCATGATGCGGAAGGCCGGGCAAGCCTGAGCCGAGCATGGTATCCGTTCCTTTGGCCATAAGTCCATCACTGGAAAATAGGGAAGCCAAAGCCAATCCTCCCATTCCCATGGCTGTTTTGGTAAGAAAATGCCTGCGGTCTATCTTTTTCTCCAGCTCATGAAGCTCCGGATAAGCCTGAAATTGATGTTTATTATGGTGGTTGCACATAATGAATTATCTTTTAGTAATGGTAGCGTCAGCGTTGAGTATGGCACTTGCTACCACGGTATTGGCCGCCCACTCATATTGGTCCGGGCTTTTTTGCACAGGATAAGCTCCGGTATTGAGCCATCCGTCCATTTTCTCAGGAGATTTTTTAAACTTTTCTAGTTCTGCTTCCTTTAAATTTAATAAAACTGCCAGTTCTGCATCTTTAGGAAACCTACCCGTGAGCTTTCGAAAAGCATTTTGAATGGCCTTGCCGGTATCCTGTTCTGAAGCTATCTGCATGCCCATCACTTTTGCTATTTCCACATAAATGGGATCATTCATTAGCACCAAGGCTTGAAGGGGCGTATTGGTTTCCTGTCTTTTAATGGTCGTTTCTGATCTTTCCGGTGCATCAAATATATGCATGGTGGGATTAGGCACGGAACGTTTCCATAAGGTATATAAACTTCTCCTGAACAGGTTTTCGCCGGTGTCTTCTACATATTGACCACCATTTACAGACCATAGTCCTTCAGGTTGATAAGGTTTGACACTTGGGCCTCCAATCTTTTTTCCTAGCATACTGCTGGCAAAAAGCGCATTGTCTCTGATCATTTCACCTGCCATCCTTCCGGAAGGGCCCCGCGCCAGCCATGTGTTGTCAGGGTCCTTTTCCTGTAAATCTTTTCCGGCCAAAGAAGACTGTCTATAAGTGGCAGACATCAATATCATTTTCTGAAGTTTTTTCACATCCCAACCGGAGCTTCTGAAGGTTACTGTCAGCCAATCCAATAACTCCGGATGACTGGGCATTTCTCCTTGGTTCCCAAAATCTGAAGAAGTAGCGACCAGACCTTTACCAAAAAATTGCTGCCAAAGGCGGTTTACTGCAACCCTTGCAGTCAGCGGATGTTTTGGATCTACCAACCACTTGGCCAAGCCTAGCCGGTTTTTTGGATAATCTTCCGGCATGGGCAGAATGGACTCCGGTGTGCCGGCTTCCACTTCCTCACCATGGGCCGCATATTCTCCCCGCTCCAAAATATAAGTGGGTCTCGGGGGATTCATGTCATCCATTACCATTACTTCTTGTATAGGCTCCACCTCAGCAGTATGTTCGCTTCGGGCTTTTTCTAGTTCCTTCAATTGTTTTTGGTACCTTTTTGATACATTGTGCCAATAGAAATCCTCCAGGGCTTTCTTGTCTGCTGTACTTAATTCGCTGGCTTTTTTGTTGATCAGCTGAGCAAATTCTTCCGGTTGTAACCATTCAAGAATTTCCAAAGCTGTCAATTCTTTGTTGAATATTTGGAGCTCATCCACAGCCGCACCTTTTAGCCCTCTTCCTCTCCATACAGCCCCTACCTGAATCCCGGGTTGATTATTACCTGCGAAAAGTATGTCTTTGTACAAGTTGTCTCTGGTCATTTTAGCAGGCATCAATTTTCCATTGGCGTAGGTTTTTATTCCCTCCGCTTTGGAAGAGCCATCATAGCCCATCAACAAATGAATCCATTGGTCTCTAGGAACGTCCCCAATTGTCAGGTTACTAATGACATTGTATGGGGCAGTATGGGCAAGAATCATTTCCAATTTATTGTCCTTCAAATACAAGTGATAACCACGCCTATTGAACAATACAGCTCCATTTCCGGTATGGAAAATAACTCCATTTTCCAAGCCCGACGGAATGTTCACCCATATGCCTACACTGAAAGGCTGATCCTTAGAAAAACTACCTACCCCTCCCATCTTCAACCAAGAATCGCCATTTAAGTAAGCAGCCTTGCCTTGGTAACCTTCAACCAATTCGGGCTGTTTACTTTTTTCTCCGGTGCTTTCCATAATTCCCTGAACCCTGGGATTAATTTTGTCCTGCAAGGGAGTTTTGTCAAAATCAAAATGTGAAATTAAGGATTGAGATGGATTGAAAAAGCGGGTATTTTTGTAGGATTCATTATTGATCCAAGCTTCAAAATTGGCCTGCTCTTCAATTTTTATGGCGGACAAGGTCTTTTCTGCTTGGTTTATATCGGCCTTCAACATCTTTAGCAGGTTGTCTTTTTCTTCATCTGTCCAAAGCATGGTGGGTACAGGCATTGCATTGTCCCAGGAAATCTGTCCTGCTTCATCTACTTGATTGAAGAAACTGCTAAGTTGGAAGTATTCTTTCTGGCTAATGGGGTCAAACTTATGGTCATGACACCTCGCACATTCAAGACTTAGAGCCATAAAAGCTTTGCCCAGCGTATTGGTCCTGTCTGCAACATATTCTACCCTAAACTCTTCCTGAACAATCCCTCCTTCCATGTTTTGAGGATGGATGCGATTAAAGGCAGTGGCCAACTTTTGATTTTTTGTGGCATTTGGCAGTTGATCACCGGCCAATTGCTCAGTGATAAACTGATCATAGGGCATGTTCTGATTGTAAGCAGCTATCACCCAATCGCGCCACGGCGACATGTCTCTAAACCTATCTACGGTATACCCATGGGTATCGGCAAACCTGGCAAGATCCATCCAATACAAGGCCATTTGCTCTCCATAATGGGCTGAGCTTAGCAATCGATCAACTTGCTTTTCATAGGCATTTTCCGAACTGTCAGCCAAAAAGGCATCCAATTCTTCCAAACTTGGGGGCAGCCCGGTTACATCCAAGCTTAATCTTCTCAAGATTAATTCTTTGGTGGCAGGGGGACTGGGTTCAAAACCATGTTCAAAAAGTTGCCTGCCTATGAAAAGGTCAATGGGTTGGTTGGACCAATTTTGGATTTTAGGTAATGGAATTTCCGGTAATTCCGGCGTTATGAATGCCCAATGGGGGCGGTATTCTGCACCGGATTGGATCCATTTTATTAGAATTGCTTTTTGCCTGTTGGTTAGCGTCAGGTGAGACTCAGGGGTAGGCATTTGGAAATTGGGGTCTTCTGAAATGATCCGATGAAAAACTTCACTTTGCTTCAACTTCCCGGGGCTAATGGGAATTTTACCACTTTCCTTTGTGGCCGCATAAGCAGCCTCAGGAAGGTCAAGCCTCATTCCCGCTTCTCTGGCAGCCTCATCGGGACCATGGCATGAAAAGCAATTGTCAGAAAGGATTGGTTTCACATGGATATTAAAATCCACTTGCTCCGGAAGTTTATCCATTTCCTGAGCTATAGGTTCCGGCAAATTGGGCTTACAGGAGCATGCCATCATTACCAGTAATAAATGTATCCATCTAATCGACATTGTATTCCTTGGGTCAATTATTAAGTGTAAAAATAAATTTAAACGAAATTTAATCCAATTCCCATATTTTTGGAATATATCCTGCAATTCTTGATACAGAAATACAAAAGAATATTTTCACGGAAGAGTTTAGATAAGGAAATTCTTAACTATTTCAATTATACCAATAATAAAAAAGCATGTTATGTGCGGATAGAAAAGTGGTACAAAACAAAAAAAACCTGTTCGATTGAACAGGTTTTTTTGTTTTGATGTGATCCCGCTGGGGTTCGAACCCAGGACCCTAACATTAAAAGTGTTATGCTCTACCAGCTGAGCTACAGAATCATTATTCCAATTATTTGACTCCCTTTTTCAAGGTTTAATATCAAAAGATTCCTTGGTTTTTCGCCTTAGTTTCCCGTAATTGGACTGCAAATTTAAAGGACTATATTGAAAATGCCAAATCTTAGATGGATCTTTCTTGTTTTTTTATCAGCTTTATCACTGGTTTACCCGCATCAGGCTGATAGTCAGGTCGAGGGAAAAACAAGTCTTTCGACTGCCGATAGCTTATTTTCAGAAAAAAAATACAAAGAGGCTTTAATAGTCTATGAAAACATTCTTTATCAAGAAAATGCCTACTCTCCGGCCATGCTAATAAAGATGGGCTTTATTTCTGAAGGTTTGGGGGATTATGGGAAAGCATCTCTTTACCTTTCCAAGTATTATGATTATAACCCAAACCCTGAAGTCATTGATAAAATCAAATCTTTGACCGGACAAGCATCTCTGGAGGGTTATCAAATTTCTGATCAAGACAGATTTCTTCGGCTATTATTGGATTATAAGACCATCATTACCGGAACTGCTGCTTTATTAATGTTGGTATTTTTAATCCTAGTATTTGTTTTTCCTTCCAAACGAACGGTTTTCTATTACCCTGCAATGCTGTTTTTGATCATCACCTTTGCCTCCAACAATTTTTTGCACAAACCTGATACAGGCATTATTACAGGTGGACCGGTGCTTATCATGGACAGCCCTTCTTCGGCGGGAAACTTGATCAGAAGAGTGGAAGCAGGACATCGCGTCACCATTTCATCCAGTAAAGACATGTGGTATGAAATTGAGTGGGGAAACAATACGGCCTATGTTCGCAAAGCGGACATTTCAAAAATCTAATGACAATTTAAAAAAAGGCTTGAACGGAGCTAAGTTTTTAACATAATCAGGCTGTTGGGATATTTAGCACCTAATAGAACGCCTATCTCAGCTATGCACTAAATAGTTAAATTGAAAGCTTCACTTTGCCCAAGGCGTCTACTATGATAACTTGTTAAATGCAACTGAAAGCGTAGTACTCCTTAATTTGGCTTTTTTTTGAAAGAGTTGGCTATAAGGAATCAAGAGATTGATCCTTTTCTTCTATTTCTTCATCCATATCAGGATCTACCATACTTAGAATTTCTCCAGGAGATAGGTAAAGTGCTTCAATTTTTTGTTTATAAGCCAAAGGAATTTGGTCATGGTTTAATACAAAGTTTTTGGTGGCAATAATTTTCTCACCAAGACCATGTGCTACCGCATAACTATCAGCGGCTATTTCTGCTTTGGTAATAAAGGCATTAGAAAGGTAATATTTCATGCCAAAGCCTAGAAGGTTCAATGAACTCCTATTCAAATAATCTTGAATATGACCCAACTCATGTCCAATCCAACCTAAAAATACATCTTTTGGCAGATCTTCGATTGGTATAGGGTTGTCTTCCAAAAAAAGATACCTGGATATTTTTATTTTATAGGAGCGGTTACCTTTGGAATGCTTAAACAAGGAACCGACTTTCGGCTGGGCCTGCATTACCGATCCACTGATTTTTTTCTTGAACTGAAAATCAATTTTGGTATTGATTAGGTCCGGAAAATAAGACAAGGCTTCTAAAGTCAGTTCCCGTATTTCACTGGGAATGATCTTATTAGTCGCAAATTTTTCAAATTCTCCGTTTGAATCCTGTGAAACTTCAGTTACAGTAAGCATCTCTTTTTTGTCATACCTATCACTAGAATTGTAGATGGACATGAGGTTTAAAGAAATTATAATATTCAATATTAAATATATCATGTTTTACACCTGGTTTATCCTTGTATAATACACAATATCATATAGCATTCCAAAATTTTATGCATAAAAAAATCCCGCCTAGGTAGGCGGGATTTACAATTTTATCACTTAATGGCTATCAAATAGCCCAAGCTCTGTCTCCTTTTTTATAGTCAATACAAGGTTCATACCTACCGGGTGTCTCCACAAACCTTAGGGCTTGAGTTGCTCCAATCTCTGAAGTAAAATAACCCAATAGTGTCAGGTCTTTGATCATAAGGATATACTTGTCCTCCTTATTATCCTCAGCATCGGGGTTCATGGCTCTTTTATTCACCTGATTAAGAAAGTCAGTTCTTTCTTCTACCGAGGCATCCATAAAATCCTTCTCCGTGCTGGTTTTAAAATCATGCTTTAGTTTATTAAGACCATTGATAAAGGATTTCTGTTGTTCTTCAGTATAGGTAGATTTCACCATCATGGCCATAAATGAACCTATCCCTGCAGCCTTGGCACCCGGAGTATCGGTAGTAGGAATAATGGCTTCTCCAATTTCATCCATATAAGCCAATTCCTCTTCGGAAAAGTCCAGTCCTTCAATTTGTTTATCGGGAGCACAGCCTGTCAATATCACATTGGCTCCAACCATGGTACCTCCCATCATTAGTACCACGCTTTTTAGTGCTTCTCTTCTATTCATAAAATTCATAACGCTTCAATTTGGGTTTACAGGTTACCTTTTTTCAATTCTTCCACAGCAAAACTAGCTGCTCTTGCGGTCATGGCCATGTATGTCAATGAAGGGTTTTGCGCTGCTGCAGAAACCATGGCTGCACCGTCCGTTACAAAAACATTTTTGGCATCCCACACCTGGTTATTGCCATTTAAAACAGAAGTTTTAGGATCTCTTCCCATCCTTGCTGTACCCATCTCGTGTATACCTTGTCCAAAAGTATATCCGGTATCATAGGTAGTAACATTTTTTACCCCTGCTGCTTCTAGCATTTCTGCAGCATCGTTTTTCATGTCAACCCTCATTTTTTTCTCATTTTCATGGATTTCAGCATCCATCTCCAATACAGGTATTCCCCACTTATCGGTAACCGTCTTGCTAAGCTTAATGGTGTTGCTGTGATAAGGAAGGATCTCACCAAATGCTGTCATGCCTATGGTCCAATCTCCCGGCTCGGTAAGCTCCGCTTTTAAAGGGGCGCCAAAATCCAATTCAGCAACTGTTCTGCTCCATCCTTGTCTACTTGCTCCTCCTTGGTATCCAAAGCCCCTCACATAATCCCTGCTTTCGTTTCCTAAGTTTCTGTATCTTGGGACATAAAACCCTCCAGGCCTTCTTCCAAAATAATACTTGTCATCAAAGCCTTCGACCACACCTCTTGCTCCTAATCTGAAATGGTGATCCATTACATTGTGTCCAAGCTCTCCCGAGCTACTTCCCAATCCTTCCGGCCATATATCAGTAGCAGAACGCATTAAGATAGCTGAGGAATTGAAAGCTGAAGCACAAAGAAATACAATTTTTGAATTGAATTCGTAGGTTTTATTGGTTTCTCCATCAAGAACTTCTACACCTGTGGCGCGCTTGTTGTCTTTGTCATACAGCACTTTGGTAACGATAGACCAAGGTCTCAAGGTAAGGTTTCCTGTAGCCACCGCAGCAGGAAGTGTAGAAGACTGGGTACTAAAATAACCACCATAAGGGCAACCTAGAGAACATTTGTTTCTGTATTGACAGCCCGGTCTGCCCGGAAGCGGCTGACTAATATTGGCTGTTCTTGCATTGGTCATTACCCTTGCTCCCTTAAAATGATCTTTGATCCGGTCTGCCACGGTCTGTTCTACACAGTTCAATGGCATGGCAGGCATAAATTCACCATCAGGAAGAATATCCAGTCCATCTTTATTTCCGGAGATACCGGCAAATTTCTCTACATAACTGTACCAAGGGGCCAGGTCCTTATACCTGATGGGCCAATCTACAGCAATTCCTTGCTTGGCATTAGCCTCAAAATCCGTGTCTGCCCATCGGTAACTTTGTCTCCCCCATAACAAGGAGCGACCTCCTACTTGATAACCTCTAAACCATGTAAATGGCTTCTTTTCTACATATGGAGAATCATCCTCATGCGCCCACCAGTCAAGGTTTAACTCATTCAGGACATAGTCCCTTCTAAGGTTAGGGTGGTTCTCCAACATCTCAATTGTCCGCCTACCTCTGTGAGGCACCTCCCAAGGTGCCTTGGTAGCGTTTTTATAATCTTTTACGTGCACTACGTTCGGACCTCTTTCCAGTAGAAGTACTTTTAATCCCTTCTCTGTTAGTTCCTTTGCCGCCCATCCGCCGCTGATCCCTGATCCAACGACAATAGCGTCATAACTTTGATTAGCCATATGCTTCAATTGTTTATTTTAGGTATTGCAATACTATTGATATTTATAAAGAAATGGTATGATTTTCCCATTTACCTATATACAACAGTTACTATTTATAAATGCTCTAAATTAGTTCCTATTTTTTCCTTCATGAGCCTACTTATTTTTCTACCTCATCGCCATTCTTCAAGCTATTCCTTTCAGCAGAGGCTTTAATGAAATCGTTATCCGTAAAAAAGACAAGAAAGATTATGGTAACCACCAGGGCTATACCTGAAGGAATCAACCAAATATTTTTCCAAACATGATCCCCATTCTCTAGCAAATAGAAATCTGAAACTATTCCTGCAATCCAAAAACCTATCAACATACCTATGCCGTAGGTGGCCAATGTAATCAAGCCTTGGGCAGAACTTTTATATTTCGGTCCGGCTTTTGAATCGGTATAAATCTGTCCGGAAACGAAGAAGAAATCGTAACAAATCCCATGTAATGCTATGCCAATTAGTAACAAATAGGTGCCCTCACCGGCATCACCAAAAGCAAACATTACATACCTGACTACCCAAGCAAGCATACCCACAATCAAGGTGGTCTTTAAACCAAATTTCTTAAAAAAGAATGGCATCAACAAAAGAAAAAGCACTTCCGAAACTTGCCCTATGGTCATTTTACCGGTAGGGTTAGTTAAACCCACTTCGGATAAGAATGGATTGGCATTCTGATAGTAAAAAGCCAGAGGGATACAAATAAGAATGGAGGAAAGAAAGAAAATAGAAAAATCCTTGTCTTTCAATAATTTAAGCGCATCTAAACCAAGTATTTCTGATATTGATTGTTTTTCATCCTTATTGGCAGCGACCGGAGGAGTTTTGGGAAGGCTAAAGGCAAATAGCCCTAAGACAACGGAAGAGATAGAAGACATTAAAAAGGTATTGCTGAGCATTCCTTCACCTATAGAAGCTGAACTATCCCAGGTAAAGAAAAAACTTATCATTAAACCGGAAGCAATCCAGCCTACTGTACCCCAAACGCGAATCGTGCTAAACTCTTTGGCAGGATCCTTCATCTGATTGAAGGAAACCGAATTGACCAAAGCCAATGTGGGCATGTATATGATCATGTAAATTAGCACATAGGGATAAAAGGCGACAAAACTTTCTGAAACATACATCATGTACATCAAAACTGCTCCGATTAGGTGGGAAATCCCTAATATCTTTTCCGCATTAAAAAACCTATCTGCTATTAATCCTATAATAAATGGCGCAACAATCGCTCCAATTGATTGGGTAGAAAATGCTGCAGCCAACTGGCCACCATTGGCCTGAAGGTTATTGCCTAAAAATGTTCCTAAAGTTACGTACCAGGATCCCCAAACGAAAAACTCTAGAAACATCATGAGGGAAAGCTTAAACCTGTTATTTAATGTCATATTTATTGGTCTGTTAGTGGTAAGTTTGATGGGATTTAGTCAGGGACGGTTATCAAACATTCTATAGAATTATTTAAAATTTAAGCCAATTTAACGTAAATTTATCACTTCAGAAAGCAAGCATACTATTTCTCATTTTCCTAAAAAATATTTTAATCAATTTACAATATTTGTAGATTCATTTTAATGCATTAAAAAATTAAAGGGTAAAAGGGGATATTAATCAATAAAAAAACCAAAGACCACAAGAATGAGTAACAGAAAACTTAAAATGGGGATGATTGGCGGTGGACCTGGATCCTTTATAGGTGCTGTCCACAGGATTTCAGCAGCAATGGACGGAATCATTGAATTGGCCGCTGGCGCATTTAGTAGTAATCCGGAAAAATCTGCAGAAACCGGCAAAGAACTTTTTCTCCCTTCTGAAAGGGTATATGGCTCATATGATGAGATGTTTGAAAAAGAATTGCTACTCCCTGAATCTGAAAGAATTGATTTTGTAGCGATAGTTACGCCCAACCATGTACATTTTGATCCTACCAAAAAAGCCCTGGAAAATGGTTTTCATGTGGTTTTGGATAAACCCATGACCTTTAGCTATGAAGAAGCGAAAGAACTCAACAAAATAATCGAACAAACAGGCTTATTGTTTTGCCTAACCCATACCTACACGGGCTACCCAATGGTCAAGGAAGCAAAACATTTGATTGCTACAGGTGTTATTGGTAAAGTGAGAAAGGTATACGTAGAATATCCTCAAGGCTGGCTTTGGAATAAACTTGAAAATACAGATTATAAGCAAGCCATTTGGAGAACAGACCCTAGCAAGAGTGGTATTGCCAATTGTATGGGAGATATAGGCACCCATGCATTTAACCTGGCAGAATACGTCAGTGGATTAAAACTGACCAAACTGTGTGCTGACCTCAATTGTGTAGTTGAAGGCAGGACTCTTGATGATGATGGAGCCGTTTTATTGAAGTTTGAGGGTGGGGCCTCAGGCGTTTTGATGGCTACTCAAATCGCTCCGGGGGCTGAAAACAACATCAAGATCCGGGTTTATGGTGAAAAAGCCGGGCTGGAATGGGAGCAGGACACTGCCAATTCCTTAATTGTAAGACAGCCTGAAGCACCTGACCAAATTTACCGAGCAGGAGGCAATATTCCTTACCTTTCTTCTTCGGCTTTGGAAAACGTAAGAACTCCGGGAGGCCATCCTGAAGGATACCTTGAGGCTTTTGCCAATTTATACAGAAACTTTGCCAGGTGTCTTTACGCCAGAAAAAATGGTGAGACGCCTAAAAAGGAATGGGAAGACTATCCGGGGGCTGAAGATGGATTGCGCGGAATGGCATTTGTTGAGCATGTCGTGAAAAGTAGTAATTCTAATGAAAAATGGACTAAATTTGAACTTTAAATAACCAAAAACTATATGAAAACCATTAAAGGACCAGCCTTATTTTTGGCTCAGTTTGTAGATGATAAAGCCCCATTCAATAATTTAAAAGACATTTGTGCCTGGGCTGCAAGTATAGGATACAAAGCCGTACAAATTCCTACATGGGATGCCAGGCTCATTGACCTTCAAAAAGCAGCTGAGGACTTGGACTATGTAGCACAAATAAAAAATACTGTAAAAGAGGCCGGTGTAGAAATTTCTGACTTTTCCACCCATTTGCAGGGCCAATTGGTGGCAGTAAGCCCGGCATACAATGAACTTTTTGATGCTTTTGCTCCTGCTGAACTGGCCGGTGACCTGAAGGGCAAACAGGAATGGGCAACCAACCAATTGATGATGGCTGCCAAAGCAAGTAAAAATTTCGGCTTGACTACTCACGGTACTTTTAGCGGAGCTTTGATGTGGCATACTGTTTACCCCTGGCCTCAGCGTCCTGCCGGTTTGGTAGATACCGGTTTTGAAGAATTGGCAAAACGATGGCTACCTATTTTGGATGAGTTTGACAAATATGGCGTGGATGTTTGTTATGAACTACACCCAGGGGAAGACTTGCATGATGGGGTCACTTTTGATTTATTCCTAGAAAAAGTAAATCATCACAAGAGGGCCAATATTCTTTATGACCCAAGTCATTTTGTATTGCAATGCCTGAATTATGTAGATTTTATCGACATTTATAAGGATAGAATCAAAATGTTTCACGTCAAGGATGCAGAATTTAATCCTACAGGAAGACAAGGAGTATATGGAGGCTATTCCAGCTGGATAGAAAGGGCAGGAAGGTTCCGTTCACTTGGTGATGGGCAAGTTGATTTTAACGCGATATTTAGCAAACTCTCTCAATATGACTTTGATGGGTGGGCAGTCCTAGAATGGGAATGTGCCATTAAGCATCCGGAAAATGGAGCAATTGAAGGAGCTAAATTTATAAGTGAAAAAATAATAAGAGTAACCGAAAAAACCTTTGACGATTTCGCATCTACCGGAATGGATGAAGGTTTAAACAAAAAATTATTGGGAATTAATTAATCTAACTATTACAAACCATGAAGTTTAATTTAAATTTAAGTATGGCATTCATTGCCAGTGCAATGGTAGCCGTTTCTGCATGTGGAGGCTCCGGAGGTTCAGAGTCTGCATCCAGCGAAGGCACTACCGCACCTCCTCCGCCTCCTGTAGAGGAAATCAGTCTTGAAGAGAAGTACAAAGATGATCCAATTTTCATCAAAGGTTCTGAATTGATGGGGCAAAATGACTGTCCTTCTTGCCATATGCTTGAAAGAAAAATTGTAGGTCCATCTTACGCTGATGTTGCTGCCAAATATGAATCTACTGACGAAAACGTAGAGCTTTTGGCAGGAAGAGTTATCGCGGGTAGTGTAGGCACTTGGGGGGAAATTCCTATGCCGGCGCACCCTACCCTTTCAGAAGAAGATGCTAAGGATCTTGCAAAATTCGTATTATTGTTAAAGAAATAATTTGAAATGATAAAAACAACTTTGTCTATAGCAGCTCTTTCCCTTGCCGTAGTGGCCTGTGGCCCTGCTAAAAGTGAAAAAGAGACTACAGAAGAAAACATTGAAGAAATCATCGTGACTGAAGAAGAGTGGATAAGTTTATTTGATGGAAATAGTCTAACAGGTTGGACTGCCTATGGGAAAGATCAACCGGGCGAAGCTTGGGAGGCTGCCGATGGTGTACTTTACTTTAATTCTGATAAAAAAGACGAAGGTGCTTCTGCAGGAGATCTTGTTACCAAGGAAACCTTCGGTAATTTTCACTTGCAAATCGAGTGGAAGATCTCAGAAAATGGAAATAGTGGCATCATGTTTCATGTCCAGGACAATGGTGAATATGACAGACCTTACCATACCGGACCGGAGTACCAGGTACTTGACAATGATGGACATAAAGATGGCCAAATCATCACCCACAGAGCCGGAGATCTTTATGACATGATTGAGTCCTCCGAAGAAGCTGCCAAACCGGTAGGTGAATGGAATAAGACGGAGATCATAATCAATGACAATACCTTGCAGTTTTTTCTCAATGGAGTAAAAACAGTGGAGACTACACTTTGGGACGACCAATGGAAAGCCATGGTTGCAGAAAGCAAATTCTCTCAATGGGAAGGCTTTGCCAAGTATAAAGAAGGTAAAATTGTCCTCCAAGATCATGGAGATGATGTTTGGTTCAGAAATATCAAAATCAAAAGACTATAATTAGAGTTGAAATGGTTCTGCCATTCTAAACTCCCGGCTTTTATGCCGGTCTGAAAATACAAAAAGCCGGAAGATAATTTCTTCCGGCTTTTTTATATTAAGCTTATTTTAACCCGAGATAGCTAACAGAAGCTCTGTTGCCTAATTCGGGTTGAAAACTTAGGTCCAACTAGGCCACAATAGTTTTCAATATATCATTTAAGGTTTTGCTTGGACGCATGGCAGTAGACGTTTTGTCCTCGTCAGGCTTATAATAACCTCCAATATCCACAGGACTTCCTTGCGCACCATTTAGTTCATCCACCACTTTCTGCTCATTTTCACTCATGGTTTTGGCCACCGGAGTGAAGATAGTTTTCAATGCTTCATCCTCATCTTGATTTGCCAAGGCCTCAGCCCAATAAGTCGCCAGGTAAAAATGACTTCCTCTGTTGTCAAGCTCATTCACTTTTCTGGAAGGAGACTTTCCGTTTTCCAAAAACTTCGCTGTTGCTTCATCTAAGGTTTTTCCTAATACCTTAGCCCTCTCATTATTAAAAGTTTCACCCAAATGATCAAGGGAAACAGCTAAGGCTAAAAATTCTCCCAGAGAATCCCACCTAAGGTGACCTTCTTCTACGAATTGCTGAACATGCTTAGGAGCAGATCCACCGGCACCGGTTTCAAATAAACCTCCACCATTCATCAAAGGTACCACTGAAAGCATTTTAGCACTAGTTCCCAATTCCAAAATTGGAAATAAATCTGTCAAGTAATCCCTCAATACATTACCGGTAACAGAAATGGTATCTTTGCCGTCTTTAATACGTTCCAAAGAATAACGGGTCGCTTCTTTAGGAGATTTGATATAGATTTCCAAGCCACTGGTGTCGTGGTCTTTTAGGTAGGTTTCAACCTTAGCAATAAGGGCAGCATCATGAGACCTGTTTTTATCTAGCCAGAAAACGGCAGGAACACCTGTGGCTTTAGCCCTGTTAACAGCCAGCTTAACCCAATCCTGAATAGGTGCATCTTTTACCTGACACATTCTCCAGATATCTCCTTTTTCTACTGTATTTTCCAAAATTACATTACCGGAAGCATCCGTTACTTTTACCGTACCTGCAGATGGAATTTCGAATGTTTTATCATGAGAACCGTACTCTTCGGCTTTTTGAGCCATCAGCCCTACATTGGGAACAGAGCCCATGGTGGTTGGATCAAAAGCACCGTTTTTCTTACAAAAATCAATGGTTTCTTGATAAACTCCCGCATAAGACCTGTCCGGAATTACAGCTTTGGTATCTTGTAATTCATTGTTTTTATTCCACATTTGTCCACTGCTTCTGATCATGGCAGGCATGGAAGCATCAATAATTACATCACTTGGAACGTGTAGGTTGGTGATTCCTTTGTCAGAATTTACCATGGCCAAGTCAGGACTCTCTGTATAACAAGCATCAATATCAGCTTCAATCGATTTGCGAGTAGCTTCAGGCAATTTATCCAAAGCAGCTATAAGATCTCCAAAACCATTTTTTGGATCTACTCCTGCTTCTTTAAGGACTGCTGCATGTTTTTCAAATACCGGAGCAAAGAAAACAGTCACGGCATGCCCAAAAATGATTGGGTCAGAAACCTTCATCATGGTAGCCTTCATATGCAATGAAAACAGTACGCCTTGCTCTTTTGCTTCGGCAATTTGCTCTTTAAGGAATTTTCTTAAAGCAGAAACGCTTAAAACAGCGGCATCAATGATCTCACCTTTTTGTAAAGCCAAACCTTCTTTTAAGGAAGTCTCTGTACCATCTTCTCCATGCAATACGATGTTGATACTGGTTTCTGAAGGTATGGTTAAGGACTTTTCGCTACCATAAAAATCTCCTTCAGGCATGCTTGAAACATGAGACTTGGAGTCTTTGCTCCATTTTCCCATGCTGTGAGGATTCTTTCTGGCAAACTGCTTGACAGCCTGTGGTGCTCTTCTATCAGAGTTACCTTCCCTTAAGACCGGGTTTACAGCAGAACCTTTAATTTTATCGTATTTGGCTTTGATGTTTATTTCTTGTTCATTTTTAGGATCATCAGGATAATCCGGCAAGGCAAAACCCTGTTCCTGCAACTCTTTGATTGCAGTTTTCAACTGCGGAATAGATGCACTAATATTAGGTAGTTTTACAATGTTAGCTTCCGGGGTTTTGGCGATCTCTCCCAATTCGGAAAGCGCATCCTTCACTCTTTGTTCTTCTTTTAAAAACTCAGGAAAATTAGCAAGAATCCTACCTGAAAGAGAAATGTCTCTTGTTTCCACAGACACCCCGGCCGAATCGGTAAATGCCTTGATGATTGGCAATAAGGAATAGGTGGCTAACGCCGGTGCCTCATCGGTAAGGGTATAAAGAATTTTGGGGGTTTTGTCACTCATGTTTATATCTGTTTTCTAATTGTATTATTAAAAATGAATTACATTTAAAATTGTGGGCTAAATTACGAAAAATATCTTTATCCTAAGACCACAGATCGAGATAAGGGAAAATAATAACCCTAAGGAGGATAGCATACATAAGGTGAGAAAATCAGGTACCAATGGTAAACTTAGCAGCTTAAAAACCAAAGGCCTTCAATCCTCCTTCTTTCATCACAAATATTGGCTTAATAACTTTCTCCCTGATTGGGAAAGTCCTCGGATTTAACGTCCTTAATATAATCCCCTACTGCTTTTAGCATGGTATTTCTGATGTCTGCATATTGCCTCAAAAACCTAGGTTGAAACTCTTGGGTTATCCCCAACATGTCATGAAGCACCAATACTTGCCCATCCACATCCGGACCTGCACCTATGCCGATTACAGGAATACTTACCGCTGAAGCCACTTCTTTGGCTAGGGAAGCAGGTATCTTCTCCAATACAAGGGCGAAACAACCGCATTCCTCCAGGACCTTCGCATCGGCTAAAAGTTTTTTGGCTTCATCTTTTGCTTTGGCCCTGACGGTGTAGGTTCCAAACTTATAAATGGACTGCGGCGTTAAGCCCAAGTGGCCCATCACAGGTACGCCGGCACTCAATATACGGATGACAGACTCTTTGATTTCTTCTCCCCCCTCTACCTTTACGGCATGGGCACCTGATTCTTTCATGATCCGGATGGCAGACCTCAGTGCCTCTGAACTATTGCCCTGATAAGAGCCAAAAGGAATATCTACTACAACCAGTGCCCGTTCCACAGCTCTTACCACAGAGGTGGCATGATAGATCATCTGGTCTAGAGTGATCGGCAAGGTGGTTTCGTGTCCTGCCATTACATTGGAGGCAGAGTCGCCCACCAATATCATGTCAATTCCTGCCGCATCTACTATGCCCGCCATGGAGAAATCATAAGCAGTAAGCATGGAAATTTTTTCTTTACGCTTCTTCATTTCCTGAAGTATATGCGTAGTAATTCGTTTCAAATGGGTTGATTGATGTACAGACATATTAGTGTAAATGAACGGTGGAATCTTCTGGGTCTAAGTTGACAGTAATGTGCTCACTCAAGGTGGTGGCCAATTCATAGCCGGTATAATCCGGAGCAACCGGGAAAAGCTTGTGGCTTCTATTGACCAAAACCAAAACTTCCATTTTTTTTACTTCTTGTTCAAGAAAAGGAACCATGGCAAAGGCCAGGGTTTTACCTGTATTCAATACATCGTCTACTAGGATAATGGACTTCCCATTCAGAGGTTCATGTGCTGAAAGAATAACCTCTTCTAGTATAGGGTTGGCCTTGTCAAGTTCTATTTTAATCAACTGAAGATCAAATGGTGCGATTTCCTTTAATTTCTTCACCATTAATTCTGCGAAAACATAACCCATCCCGGTAAGTCCTGCTATGGTCAATTGTTTTTCCCCCGCATTCCTTTCATATATCTCAAAAGCTATGCGTGTGATCTTTTGTTGAATTTGGTGGTGGTTCAACACCAATATTTTTGCTTTTTGCGTCATTTCTTTTGTCAAAATTTAAATGAAAGTAACCGAATTGCCTCTGCTTTCAAAGCAATGAGTGAACTTTGCTTTGCCAAAATCCTGATAAATACTGTTGATTTACCTTTATCTATGACTATCCTCCTCACTCATTATTTTGAGATAGTTCTCATAGCGATAAGGGTGAATATAGCCTTGTTCTAACACTTCCAGAACTTTACATCCCGGTTCATTAATATGCTTGCAATTGTTGTATTTGCATTGTCCCAAGTATTTTCTTAGCTCCACAAAGTAATGGGACAACTCATGATCTTCAATGTCCAAAATACCAAATTCTTTGATACCGGGGGTATCGATAAAATAACCATCTTCACCAAAAGGAAACATTTCTGCAAAGGTGGTGGTATGCACTCCCTTGGAAGAAAACTTAGACACCTCCTGAGTGGCCTGTGTTGCGTTGGGGATAAGCCTATTGAGCAAGGTAGACTTTCCAACACCGGAATGGCCAGCCAATAAAGTAGTTTTCCCCTCTAGACCGGGTTTAAATTTCTGCATCAAGTCCTCATCATGCAAGGCAGACAATTCCACAACAGGGTAACCTAATGGCGCATAAATATCGTGCAATTCCTGTTTGAAATCCAGGTCTTTTTGTTTGGTCAAGGTTTCTACCTTATTGATAAGAATGGTGCTTGGGATCCTAAAACTCTCCGCACTGACCAAAAACCGATCAATAAAACCAAGTGAAGTACGAGGTGACCTCACCGTTACCATTAGATAAGCCTGGTCAATATTGGACGCCAAAATATGGGAAAAATGCTGCTTCCTGGTAGATTTCCGAATGATATAATTGTCCCTGGGAAGAATATCGGAAATCACAGCCGTTGACTGGTTTTTTTCATTCTCCAGCATCACATAATCCCCCACCGCTATGGGGTTGGTCAATTTGAGGTTATCCTGCTTGAACTTCCCCCTAAGCCGGGCTTTGATCAGTTTTTCACCCACCTTAACCTCATACCAGGACCCTGTCGTTTTGATCACCCTTCCTTTCATCTTTCCTTCTTAATGATTGCCATTGTATTATCAGCACTTCCTAAGTTATCGCCTACCAGTTCTTTGGCAGCCATGCAAGCTTTTTCATAATCTGCCTCTTGACTAAGTTTGGCTATTACGGATATGATTTCTGACTCATCTTTCACAGGAAAGCCACAGCCGTATTGCCGGCTTATACCGGCTTCCGGAAATTTGGAAACTTTTTTCAATGGCCCGTGCAATACGGGAATTCCAAAAGCCAAAGGTTCTAGAATATTGTGTAGCCCCTTACCCATTGCCCCACCTATATATGCCCAGTGGGCAAATTGATACAAGGAAGACAACATCCCGATATTGTCTATGACCAGAACCTTCCAAGCTTGTGGCTGCTTCTGGTTTTTGAACTCTGAGTACTTTACCGAAGGCAAGGTAATGGCCTTTTGCCAATTCTCAATGATTTCTATATCTATATCATGAGGAGCAACAATAAACTGTATGTCCTTGGATTGATTGATAAAAGGAATCAAGTTATTCATGTCCTCCTGCCATACACTACCCAAAACCATTACCTTTTGAACAATCCCCTGCTCAATTTCAGGAAATAATTTAGGAGATAGGCTGGTATTGTATACATTGTCAAAGCGAGGATCCCCCGTAATGCTAATATTTTTAACGCCCACATGATTAAGTAGTTTTTTAGTGGCTTGATTTTGAACAAATATATGATCAAAGCGGAGCAAAATATCCTTGAAGAACTTACCATACCAAGAAAAATAGACTTGTTCCTTTCTAAAAGAAGCAGCTACCAAATAGAGGGGTATTTTTCTTTTTTTGATTGCTAAAATTGTATTGGCCCACAGGTCATATTTAACAAAAAACACCATATCAGGTGAGAGAAAGTCTACAAATCGGTCAGCATTATTTGGCGAATCTATGGGCAAGTAGCACATAAAATCAACCCACTCTTGCTTCTTTCTAATGGCTTGTTCATAGCCCGAAGGACTAAAAAAAGTTACTGCAACACCCCATAATGGATATTCTTTTTTAAATGCGGCAATTACCGGTTTTGCCTGAAGAAATTCTCCAAGAGAGGCCACATGAAACCAAGCCAAAGGGCTCGGGTTTGCTTTCCGAAATGATTTTACCGCTTCAAAGGTGTTTTTTCTTCCATCGACGGCTAGTTTGAGCTTCGCTGATCTTTTGCTGCCAATCTTCATCAGCCCATCAAGCAAAATCATTCCCAAGTTGTACAAAATCCTCATGGGGCAAAATTACATCAAAAATATTTCTTTGAGCAATCCCGAGTCTATTTCATGGCCTCCACTGTACCTAAGTTCTTTAAAGTTGGCAAAACCAGCCTCTGAAAGCCGATTTTCTACTTGGGAGTAAATTTGGGATTGCAAGAAAGGGTCATTGTCACCCAATGCCAAAATGACCTGACTTTTGTTAAGCCTCTCAACCATTATTGCAGTATCCAAATCATAGGCCGGAGCTCCGGCCCAAAAAACTACTTTGGTTGGTTTAAGATTTGATTGGCAGATCCATCGGCTCATGGTGGCAGCTCCCTGAGAAAATCCCAACACATTTATTTCAGGTATTTTTTTATATTTGTTGAGCAGTTCTTTCATCATAGCATTGAGGTAGGCATTGCTATTGGTGATATCAATTTCGCGCTCGTGTTTGGTCATCCAATTGGCCCCAACTCTTCCCGAAAAGCCTTCAAGGTAAAAGTGGTTGAGTCCCTCAGGAGCCACTATTAAGGTCTTTTCCTCAAAAAAAGAATTAAACTTCCTTAGAAAAAATTTAGGCAGTTGGCCATATCCATGAAAAACAATCCAGATAGTGTTTTCATCTCCTGTAGACGCATGGCTAAGTGAAAAAGTATGTTTCGCTTGAAATTGTAGCTCTTTTTGAACCATTATTCGTTTAAATTTTCAAGTTTGTTGGGCAACAACTGGTCTATCCCCGTGGCTTTCAATACACTCCCGTCAGCCTGTAGCATCAACAGTTCTATTTGGCTGCGGAATTTCATTTCATATTCGCTAATGGTCTGCCTGCACAACCCGCAAGGCGTAACGGTAGCCAAACCTGTATTGTCGGCTTTCATGGCTGCTATTGCAACTGTTAACGGTTTTAGCTTAGGGAAGTTGGCATGGGTATAGGTTAATAAAACCCTCTCGGCACAAATACCTGCAGGATAGCAAATATTCTCCTGATTATTTGCCCAAAATGTCTGTCCATCCGCTAAAATCACAGCTGCACCTACCCGGAAATTAGAATAAGGTGCATGCGCATTTTCTGTCGCCTTGAGGGCCAGGTCAATTAATTTCCCTTGCCTTTCATCTAAATTTTCAGGGTCAATTAATTCTAGGGTATTGATATGGCTGACTTTTTTATTTTCCTTCATATTCAAATATATCAATTTTATTAGGAGAGAGATTAGGTTTGGCGTTTTAGAAGGGTAATCGACGGTTTTAAGATTGGGTACTACCCCTTTTTTGTATAATTGTTAACCTACTTTTACAAGCTTAATTTTTCAGTAAATATTTTGTCTTTTGCAAAGATTTTAAATTATTATAACTAACTTAATTGGTAATTTATGATTTCAAAAAGCCCTAAAAGTAGAATCCTTAAGTAAATAAGCCCAATATGGGTAAAAAATTAGGCTATTTCTTTAAATATATTAGCGAAACTCTACCTTTTGGATAAAAACTTAGGAATATTTGAATTGTATAATTTTTGTCAATTAAATCTATTAATTCTATGAAGAAAAATTCTACCTACTATTTATTAACGGTACTTTTTCTGATGTTAAATGGGACACTTGTGGCCCAACAAATTAACATTCAAGGAAAGGTAACTGCGGCGGAAGACCCTGCAGGGCTTCCGGGTGTCAGCATTGTTGCCGAGGGCACAGGAACAGGTACAGTTTCTGATATCAATGGCAACTTTAGCATCAATGTACCGAATCAGAACACCGTATTGGTTTTCTCCTATATTGGCTATGCCTCACAATCTATTACTGTGGGTACGCAGAAGACCCTAAACGTGGTTATGGAATCCGAAGCAAAGGGCTTGGATGAATTCATTGTAACGGCATTTGGTATTTCACAGGAGAAAAAATCACTGGGTTATTCTGCTCAAAATATTGATGCCGAAGCCATTACCAAGGTAAAACAACCCAATCTTGTAAGTTCACTTCAAGGGCAGGCTGCAGGGGTACAGATAACCAATTCAGGTGGTGCTCCCGGTCAATCTGCACGAATCATCATCAGAGGAATTAATTCACTAGATCCTGGAGCCAATAACCAACCGCTTTTTGTAGTGGATGGAGTGCCGGTGGATAACTCTACCATAGAATCAACAGGTACCCCCAGGGGGCTATCCAATAGAATGGCAGACCTCAATCCCAATGATGTCGCTTCAATTTCTGTATTGAAAGGGGCAGCGGCTACCGCTTTGTATGGAGTGAGAGCAGCCAATGGTGCTGTAATTGTCACTACAAAGAAAGGCAAAGAAGGTGAAGTGAGGGTTAATTACAACGGTTCTGTTGGTTTTGAAACTTTGAACCAGCTACCAAAGTTACAAGACGAATATGGACAAGGTTTTAGTGGAGTGTACCAACCCAGTAGTTTCTGGCCTTCATGGGGAGCTCCTATTTCAGAGGTGCAGCAAACTGTTTCTGACCACAAATATCAAGACAACTGGAACAGGGCTTTTAACACAGGAGTGCAAATAGATAATAATATAAGTATTTCGGGAGGCAATGAAAAAGCTACCTTCTACGGCTCCTTCGGTAATTTAAAACAAGAGGGAATCATACCTTTTTCTACTTGGGGAAGAACCACTGCCAAACTATCCGGAAGTGTAAAGGTTTCTGAAAAGTTTAATTTCTCAGGATCTGTCAATTATAGCAACTCCGGAGGTAATAGGGTACCTCATGATCGTTTTATGGAACGGATGATGTATTGGTCTGAAACGACCGATGTACGAGATTATATCAATGAGGATGGTACCATGAGAACCTATTCCAATACCAACCCAATCTATGATGCGCGTTTTGCTACCTATGAAGACAATGTAAACCGGGTAATTGGAAACATTAACCTAAATTACATGCCTACGGACTGGTTGTCTTTTTCTTATCGACTAGGAAATGACTTCTACAGTGATCAACGGACAGAAATTACACCCGGACCAAAAGGCATTGATGGAGAAGTTCCGCTAAGCTCTACCGGATATTTAGAAGAGACCAGGATCAACAGCAGAGACCTTACTTCCAATTTCTACATTACCCTAAAAAAAGAATTTAGTACATCATTGAATACCAGCTTGAGGTTAGGAAATGATATTTTTGAGCGTAAATATGACAGGGTGACCGCTCGGGGAGAGAATTTTGTGATTCCGGAGTTTTACAATTTAAGTGCCGCTTCCCAAATTTTTGCCAGTCAAGGCAAGAGTATCAGAAGGCTGGTAGGTTTTTATGGAGACCTGATGGTAGACTATAATAACTACCTTTTCCTAAATATTACAGGTAGAAATGATATCTCTTCTACCTTACCTAAGGACAATAATTCCTTTTTCTATTCATCTTTTAATTTGGGTTATGTGTTTAGTGAAAATATAGCCTTACCCTCCTGGTTCACCTTTGGTAAATTGAGAGCTTCATGGGCCCAGGTAGGTAAAGATACAGATCCGCATATTTTGGGTGCCACCTATGTTTCTCCTTCTATTTTTCCTTTGAATGGTCAGGTGGGTTTTACCAGAAATTCGGTCTATGGAGATTTGGCCTTAAAGCCTGAACAAACCACATCCATCGAATTTGGCTTACAAACAGCCTTTTTAGACAACAGGGCAAACTTTGATGTAACCTATTATAAGTCCAACGCGAAGGATCAAATTATCCCTGTTCCTGTATCGGATGCCACAGGCTTTTCTTCGTATATCACCAATGCAGGGGAAATTCAAAACAGTGGGTTTGAGTTTATTTTAGGGGGAAGCCCTATAACAACCAATGACTTTACCTGGAACATCAGCGCAAATTTGTCCATCAATAATAATGAAATAAAGAGCATCCGAGAAGGTATTGATGAGATTGTTGTGGGAAGCCAATTTGGTTATTCAGGATCAACAGTTACGATGAAATTGCTTGAAGGAGAGGCCTATGGAAATATCTTTGGAAGCTCTTACGAAAGATTAGGGGCTGACCCTGACAATTTATTCCTAGACCGCAGCCTTCCAATAATAATTGGTACCAATGGTTTTCCGGTGAGAACAGGAAACCAACTTATTTTGGGTAACGCCGTGCCAAAATGGATTGGTGGCATTAGAAATGATTTCACCTATAAAGACTTTGAATTGTCCTTCCTAATCGACTTCAGAACCGGATTGGAACAATACAATCAGTACGCAAATTTCCTTTCCGCATTTGGTAAAAATGAATTTACTGAAGCACGTGAAGATTTTAGGGTTTTTGAAGGTGTGTTGGCAGATGGATCTACCAACACCAAAGAAGTATGGCTGGGCCAAGGCGAGGGTCCGGATGGAGTCAATTATGGCGCCGGCTATTGGAGAAACTATTACCGAACTACTAGTGAGAACTTTGTGAGCGATGCCAGTTTTATCAAATTACGAAACATCACACTAGCCTATAATTTAAACTCGAACTTGCTGGAAAACACTCCCTTTAGGACTGCTCGGGTTTCTGTTGCTGCCAATAATATCATTCTTTATACCCCTTGGGATGGATTTGATCCGGAATCCTTCTCTGCAGGTGCTGGTGGCAATGCTGTTGGTTTCACAGGGCTGGGTTATCCCGGTGTACAGAGCTTTTTCTTTAACCTGAACCTTGGACTATAAAAACTGCAACTATGAAAGCGATATATACTATATTTGGCCTGATGCTTTTTTTAGCGTTAAGCTCATGCGAGAACTTTCTCGATGTTAATGAAAATCCTAACAACCCACAAGATGCACCAATATCCGGGCTGATGACCAATGCCACCTATGAGACCTCTCTCAATGTGCAGGCCATTGGTAGCATCACCTCCAACTACGTCCAATACCTTGCCTCCCCAAATCCGGCAGGTGCTTCTGATATAATGGAGGCAAGTAATTATAGCGGTCTTTGGTTTGATTTATTCAACGTAATGACCGATTTGACAGATCTGATGCAAAAGGCCGAAGAAGAAGATGCCGGACACTACCTTGGGGCCGGACAAATCCTGATGGCATTAAACCTGGGAATGACTGTGGATGTATTTGGAGACGTTCCATACTCTGAGGGTTTTGATTTTAGTTCTGTTACTCCTACTTATGATGACGATGAAGCCTTGTATTCTGAAGTATTCAGCTTACTCGATCGAGGCATCCAAAACCTCTCCGGTACTACCTCTATTTCATTGGGAGATGACGACTTTATCTTTAATGGAGACGTTTCTTCTTGGATAAAATTCGGCAATATGCTTAAAGCCAGGTTTATGTTGCATACAAAAGGGACAACTACCTATGATCCCCAAGCTATTTTGACCGCTTTGGCTAGTGGCATGACGAGTAATGACGATGACGCCACGGTGATCTTCTTTGAACAGCGATTCAATCCTTGGGCACAAGTAGCCATAAACAATGAAAATTTGCTTTTAGGC
This sequence comes from Cyclobacterium sediminis, assembly GCF_054781075.1. Classification (NCBI taxonomy): domain Bacteria; kingdom Pseudomonadati; phylum Bacteroidota; class Cytophagia; order Cytophagales; family Cyclobacteriaceae; genus Cyclobacterium; species Cyclobacterium sediminis. The sequence goes on from NZ_BAAGVC010000007.1 coordinate 63,770, forward strand.
GGTTGGATATCTACTCAGTTTATAGAAACATTGGATGGAACATCCTATGAAGTAGTTGATCCACGGATGTCATTGATGATTGGTGCTACGGATGATGGAGAATACGTAGGAGTAACCAATGGAGCTGGCAGAGGAAATGCACCTGAGCAAGGTGCCAGATCCACCTTGATCCCCGGTCAATATTATACCTCTGAACAGTCTCCACTTTTAATCGCAACCTATGCTGAACAAAAGTTTATTGAGGCTGAAGTAGCTTTGGACTCCGATCCCCAGGCAGCCTACAGCGCTTACCTTGAAGGAATTGAAGCCCATATGGACATGCTAGAAGTAAGCGATGATGATAAAATGGCTTACCTCAATAGCCCGGAAGTGAGCATGGGAGCAGCATCACTTACACTGGATGACATCATGAAAGAAAAATGGGTAGCTCTTTTTCTCCACCCTGAAACCTGGAATGATGCCAGAAGGTTTGATTATGGATACAAGGACATGACTTTGCCTGAAAACTTGAATGGTAATCTCAATGGACAGTATATCAGAAGACTGGCCTATCCAGACAATGAAGTGAGTAGGAATGGCAGTAACGTGCCTGATGTCACCCTACTAGATAGAATCTGGTGGGACGAATAAAAATTCCAGCCCCTCTATTTTAAAATAGAGGGGCTTTTATATTCAAATTTTCAGCCCAGTATGGGCGATATATTTATAGCCAAGGGTGAAACCGCTTATTTATTGAACATTATACCCAAGATTTTGTCAGTTTTGCTGCAAAAAAACAACAATACCACCAATATCACCTGAGGGAAAATTGGTAGAAAAATTGAACAATAACCTTACCCCCATCATTGACCAGTAAATACCAAAATCACTTCCTAGATTGGCTAGAAAATATTACTTTTCCTAAGGCTTAACAGCCAAATCGAAATGTATTCCGCAAAGACTTTTCCTATGAAAAACTGTAAATGGTTGTGCTTCTTGTTCTTCTTCTCCTGCACCGTCCAAAAAATCAATAAAACGGTGCGTACCTCTGATGTGTTTGAAAAAGGTCACATGGGCTTTATGCTATATGATCCGGTGAAGGACAAAACACTTGTAAAATTAAACGAGGCCAAATACTTTATCCCAGCCTCCAATACCAAAATATTTACCTTTTATTCCAGTTACAAGGCCTTGGGTGATGGGTATATCAATGGGCTAAACTATACCTACCAAGGAGATTCTCTTATTTTCTGGGGAACGGGAGACCCCTCACTTTTGCACCCTGACTTTAAAGACAGTACTGCCATCAATTTTCTTAAAAATGCAGACAAGAAGTTGTTTATGGTAAATAATTTTGAGCGGCTTTCCAGCTATGGGCCCGGATGGTCTTGGAATTGGTTTCCTTACTATTTTGCTGCCGAAAGATCCGCCATGCCCATTTATGGAAATGTTTTGCGCTATTCTAAAAAAGCTGAGTTAGCGGAAGCAAAGCCCTATCCAAAATCAGTGCTTTTACCCCTAATGCCTTCCTCACAAACCCATTCCGGCAACTATTTTATTCAAAGGGACTTTGAGAAAAACACTTATGAATATGCCATAAATAAAGAAAAGGACAGCTTGGCCTTTGCGACTGATAAACCATTTATTACCTCTGCAAATTTGACCAGAAATCTCCTTCAGGAAGCAGTAGGAAAGCAAATTACACTCATAAAAGATACGAATTACTCCAAATCCTCACATGAAAAATTGCCTACTGTAAAGGCGGACAGTTTGTATGCCCAAATGATGAAAATCAGTGACAACTTTTTAGCAGAACAGCTGATGGTTCTTGTCTCTGATGCGGTCTTGGATTCAATCAATATCCGAGGGGGCATCTCCTATGCAAAGGAACATTATTTGGCAGATCTTCCTGATGAGCCCCAATGGGTGGATGGGTCAGGTCTTTCTCCACAGAATATGTTTACCCCTCGGTCAGTCATAAAGTTGCTGCATAAAATCCATACTGAAGTGCCTATGGAAAAAATCAAAGCCTACTTCCCGGCGGGTGGAGAATCCGGCACCATCCGCAACTGGTACCCTGCAGACCCCGGTCAGCCCGCATACATTTACGCCAAAACCGGCACCCTGGCAATGAGCACTGCTCTCAGTGGCTTTCTCCTTACCAAAAGTGGCCAAACCCTGCTTTTCAGCACTTTTTTCAACAATTACACCGGGAGTTCAAGCGTGCAAAAGAAGGAGTTACAAAAATTGCTTTATTTTATTCATGATAATTATTAATGAATAATTGTTAATTATTGTTGGTTAGTTGTTAAGTGTTAATGGTTAATTGTTAATTATTAATGCTTTAGAATTTTGGGGTGAAATTTAGGATTTAGGCGGATAATATCAATTTAAAAATATAAAAACCAGTGACTTACAAGGAAATCGTGGACCGGCTTTATGCGCTTCAAAATCCAGAGAAAGTCATTTTTAAGAAAAAGAAATTTGGGATAGTCTCTAATAATTCTTTGGGGATTTACCATGCTGAATTAAAAAAGATAGCCAGGGATATCGGAAAGGACAATGAACTTGGCTTGCAGCTTTTTGATAGTGGTATTTACGAAGGGCGGATTTTATGTAGCAAAATATTTCGACCCAAGGACCTTACCGAAGCATTGATGGAAAAGTGGGTGAAGACATTTGAGAACTGGGAAGTTTGTGATAGCTTTTCTATGGGTTTATTTGCTAAAAGTGATTTTGCCCTAGAAAAGGTCTTTGAATGGACAAAAAGGAAACCTGAGTTTGAAAAAAGAGCAGGTTTCACAATTATGGCTGCCTTCTGCATGGCAGATAAACTGTCAGGAAATGCGGTTTTTGAATCCTTTTTTCCCATCATGATACGGGAGGCCAATGATGAAAGAATCTATGTGAAAAAAGCTGTGAATTGGGCTTTGCGCAATATTGGAAAAAGAAACCCCGACCTGAACAAAAAAGCTATCCTTGTAGCCCAAGAAATACTGGAAATTGAAAGCCCTGCGGCAAAATGGATTGCGAAGAATGCATTGAATGAGTTAAAGAAAGACAATATCAGAATGTCAGATTATCCAAGGGCTATCTATAGGGGGTAGATGGAAGGCTTTGTATAAAAATTTGCCAAAAATAAAATGGACAAATACCAAAATAAATACCGCGTAGGATCTATTCGTTTACCCGGTTATGATTATCGTAAAAACGGTGCCTATTTTATAACCATCTGTACAAAAAATAGGGGACATTTTTTTGGGAAAATTGTGGATGCTACGATGCAATTGAATGAATTAGGCCAAATCGCCCACAAATATTGGATGGAAATACCCAAACATTTTCCGTTTGTTAAATAGGCAAATTTCGTTGTGATGCCCAATCATACCCATGGTATATTGGTGATTAAACATGATCAATTCACCCCGATAGATTCGTTGCAATGCAACGTATCTACCGCGCCAACCAGACCCATAAATGAAAAAATGTCAAAAATATCACCTAAACCAGGCAGCATTTCAACGATTATTCGTTCCTACAAATCTGCTGTTACCAAACAGGCACGATTAATAAATGCCAATTTTTCCTGGCAGGCCAGATTTCACGACCATATCATCAGGAATTCTGCCTCATTCGAAAGAATTCAACATTACATTTCCACCAACCCATTGAATTGGAAAAAGGATAAATTTTCTGTTTAGGCTAAAATTAATAAATGATTTGACCCAATGAGTGTTAAATCAATTAAAACCCCATAAGAATTTTACCTATTGGATCCTTAGGCGTAAATTACATGACATTATTAATTGTAATTGGTAAGGTCCAAAATCAATATGGAGTCAATAAGTATTTTTGAAATTATAAAGGTAGGCATAGGACCGTCCAGCTCACATACCATGGGCCCTTGGAGAGCTGCCCTATTTTTTTTAGACCATTTAAGAAAAAATAATCAGCTTCATAAGGTCACTGAGATTTGTACCAGCCTCTTTGGCTCACTGGCCAAGACAGGAAAAGGGCATGGAACAGATATTGCCGTCATTCTTGGCCTCTCAAATGAAGATTTTAAGACCATTGACACTGATAAAATTGGTGAAAAGATTGAAGGAATTAAAAGTCAAGGTAGTATCTCCATTTCTGCTAAGCATTCCATCTATTTCAATTATGAAAGACACATCCTTTTTGATTACAGCAAAAGCCTGGAGTATCATCCAAACGGAATGCGATTTGAAGCCACATTAAAAGATGGTTCCTTGATATCTCAGGAATATTTCTCTGTAGGGGGAGGGTTTGTGGTGAAACAAAATACGGGACATGTGGCAACAAATCCCATAACCAGCAAGTACCCATGCCACTCCCAAAAAGACCTTTTAGACAATTGCAAGCGCTTAAATCTCAGCATTTCTGAACTGGTAATGCTCAATGAAACAGCTTGGCAAACTAAAGCTGAAACCAGAAAACAAGCCCTTTATATTTGGGAGGAAATAAAAAATTGCATTTTTAGAGGTGTTAATAAATCCGGAATACTACCCGGGGGGCTGAAAGTAAGGCGAAGAGCTTACGACCTGAACAAAAAGTTTTTGCAGGACCAAAATTTTGATAAGGTAGCTGACTGGATCAAAGCCATTAAAAATGGGCCAAAGGATTTTGATACCGTAAATAAATGGATAAGTGTTTTTGCTCTGGCCGTAAATGAAGAAAATGCTTCTTTTGGTAGGATCATTACTGCCCCTACCAACGGTGCCTCAGGCGTAATTCCTGCAGTAATGATGTACGCCCATTGTTTTACCCCGAATTTTGGAGAAGATGAAATAGTGAAATTTATTCTCACTGCCGGAGAGATCGGTACCCTCTATAAAAAAGGGGCAACGATCTCTGCGGCTATGGGTGGCTGTCAGGCAGAAATAGGGGTATCCAGCTCTATGGCAGCAGGAGCACTAACTGAAGCGCTTGGAGGAACCAAAGAACAGGTGTGTCAGGCTGCCGAAATCGCCATGGAACACCACTTGGGCATGACTTGCGATCCCATCGGGGGCTTGGTACAGATTCCCTGTATTGAGCGAAATAGCATGGGGGCAATTAAGGCTATTACAGCCTCAAATATGGCTTTGGATAGCGACGCTTCTGCTGCACGCTTGAATTTGGACAATATTATTCGAGTAATGTGGGAAACGGCCCTTGATATGAAATCCAAATACAAAGAAACTTCCGAAGGAGGTTTGGCCAAAATTTCTGTAAATATTCCCGAATGTTAAATTGGGTCTATTCAAACTTTTTCAATTAAAGTTGGAATGGACCTTGCAAACCAAAATTGGATACACCAGCCAAAAATAGTATATTCCATCATTCATAATGTCACCTACAGATCAATTAATGAAGAAGAAGGTCATCAAAATACTCGCGTTGTTGGTTCTACAATTTTCTTTTTTAGCTCTAAGTGGATTTGCACAAGAGAGTGGAAAATTGTACAAAACTTACTGCGCAGGATGTCATGGAGCTAATTTAAAAGGCAATTCAGCCAGTTCCCTAATCAAAACGGCATGGAAATACGGTAGAAGCAGAAGCTTGATGACAAGAAATATCACTTTTGGGATTCCCGGAACAGAAATGATTGCCTGGAACCAGGTTTTAAATAAAGAACAAATTAGGTCTCTGGTGGATTATATTTCCGACGCACAGGAAATTCAACCGAATATCGATCGATCCATTCCACAGCATATCCAATCTGAAAAATATGATTTACAAACTGAGGAATGGGTAGTGGATGCGATCAAAACTCCTTGGGCCATTGAATTCGTATCCAAGGACAGTGCCCTTGTATCTGAACGTCGCGGAATGCTTCGCTGGATTGTAGAAGGAACCCCTTTGGAAGAGCCTGTTAAAGGAGTCCCCCAATCTCAGGAATTTAAAACCGGTGGCTACATGGATATTGCGATAGATCCTAAATACAAAGAAAATGGATGGGTTTACTTGGCTTTTAGTTATGCACCTGAGCGAATTACTGATGCTTCTGCCCCAGCTATGACTAAAATTGTGAGGGGTAAAATTAAGAATAACAACTGGATAGCCGAAGAAAAATTGTTTGAAGTACCTAATAAACTATTGGTTACAAATGGAAATAGATGGGGATGCAGGTTTTTATTTGACAAGGATGGTTTCTTGTATTTCTCCATTGGTGATATGGGTTATGCCGAATACGCTCAGGATTTGAGTAAGCCGGTTGCTAAGATCTACCGCATCAATCCTGATGGAAGTGTTCCCAATGACAATCCATTTATTAATCAAGCCGATGCATTGCCTCAATTGTTTACAAGAGGAAACAGAAATGTGCAGGGAATCGCTCAACACCCTGAGACGGGTGACATCTGGTTTACAGAACATGGCCCTATGGGAGGTGATGAATTGAACATCTTAAAGAAAGGAGGCAATTATGGTTGGCCTGATATTACCTATGGAATAGACTATGACGGTAGCGTTGTATCCGACCAAACAAATCAGGAAGGAATGTTGCAGCCCGTTATATACTGGAATCCATCCATAGCGATTTCTCCGGCTGAATTTTCGAACAGCCCCCTCTTTCCCGAATGGAAAAACAACTTATTTATAGGTGCTCTTGCCTTTGAGGAAGTGCGAAGACTACCCATCGATGGCAATAAAGTGGAATACCAAGAAATGATCTTAAAAGGATATGGCCGTGTTAGAGACCTAAAATTTGGTCCCGATGGAGCCTTATATGTGGTACTCAACCAACCAGACAAAATTTTAAGGATCACTCCACAATAAACCGGTAGCTCCGCAACTGATAAGGTAATCCTGTTATTCGCTGAATAGTCGATCCCAATTACTAAATGGATTGAATTGAATCAGGAAACCTATCTCATAACTATATTTGGTTGTCAAAAATTATATCATTGATTAACAATAACAAAAATGACTAAAAAGCGAATCTTTTTTACCGGTGGATCCGGCAAAGCAGGAAAACACGTGGTTCCTTACCTCCTTGCTCAAGGCCATCGGGTAATGAATGTAGACTTAAAACCTTTGGATCATCCCGGGGTGGACAACCTGATAGCAGACATTACAGATTCCGGACAAATGTTCAATGCCATGAGTTCCTATGCCGCCTTAGATGAATTGGAGCCGGGAAATGGTGTGCCAAAATTTGATGCAATAGTACATTTTGCTGCTGTTCCCAGAATTCTGATTAACCCTGACAATGAGACGTTTCGAGTCAATACCATGGGTACCTACAATGTGATAGAAGCGGCGGTAAAACTTGGCATTAAAAAAATCATCATTGCCTCTTCAGAAACTACCTATGGTGTCTGCTTCTCAGATGGCCCAACTGACCCCAAGTCCCTGCCGTTGGAAGAGGATTATGATGTAGATCCCATGGACAGTTATGGCTTGTCTAAGGTGGTGAATGAAAAAACCGCTCGCAGTTTTCAGCGGCGTTCAGGCGTTGATATTTATGCGCTCCGTATAGGAAATGTCATAGAACCCCATGAATATGAGCAGCTGTTCCCGCATTACTTTAAAAACCCTGAAGTGCGCAGAAGGAACGCCTTCTGTTATATTGATGCCAGGGATTTAGGACAAATTGTGGACTTATGCTTGGAAAAAGACGGGCTTGGTTATCAGGTTTTCAATGCTGGAAATGACCACAATGGGGCGGTGATTCCAAGCAAAGAATTGGCGGAAAGGTTTTTTCCGGGTGTTCCCATTACTCGTGAGCTGGAAGAACACGAGGCCTTGTTTTCAAATAAAAAAATACGTGAAGTGTTGGGCTTCAAAGAAGAACACAACTGGCAAAAATATGTAAAGTGGGAATGACCCTTCTCTGAACAACAACCCTTATCCCAATATTAATAGCCTTGCTCAATTAGAAACGATTTTCACCAATAATCCTTATTCCCCAATGAAAAACCTTTTTAGCTCTTTTGGAATTTTTATTTTGGCCCTAGCATTTATGGCTTGCTCAAGCCCTAAAAATGTGCAGGTAAGCAGTCCAAATGGAAAATACAAGTATGAATTGCTGCTCGAAGATTCCCTATTGTATTACCAAGCATTTTATGAGGGCACTGAAATCGTTGAAAAATCTTTGTTGGGATTTGAGTTATCCAACGCCACTTTAATTGATCAAAACCTTGAAATTACAGGGATTGAAGAAACTGAGGTCAATTCAGATTGGCAACCTGTTTATGGGGAAAAAAACATGTACCCGGATCAATACCATCAATCTATTGTTTCCTTTGGTTCCAAGGATGGAAAAACAACTCCATTTCGATTAAAGATAAGGGCCTATAACGAAGGGTTAGCTTTTCAATATGAATTTGAAAATGGGGACCCGGTCTCCTTGGATGCTGAACTGACCGAGTTTTCTCTTCCTGCCCATGCAGAAGCATGGATTTCTGAAAGGGCGCAAGGAGAAATCATCAAACAAAAGGTCAGCGAAATAGGTGAGAAAATTGTGGAGCGACCCTTATTGGTGGAACTCCAGGACTCCTTATTTGTAGCCCTGGGTGAGGCTGCTTTGGTTGATTTTGCCCGAATGAAGTTTGAATTGTCCAAGGACAAGCCTACTGCTTTAGTAGCCAGTCTTGAAGGCCAAGTACAATTTGACGGTCCATTTACAAGTCCTTGGAGAACCATTATGGCTGGTAAATCTTCTGGTGAAATCTTGGAAAACAATTATTTATTATTGAACCTCAATGCGCCGAATGCGATAAAAAACTCAGACTGGATAAAACCCGGAAAGGTTATTCGGGAAGTTACCCTTACGACAGATGGGGGGATTGCCTGCGTAGACTTTGCTGTAAAACACAAGCTGCAATACATAGAATTTGATGCAGGCTGGTATGGAAATGAATACGATGATGCATCGGATGCCACCACAATTACAGTAGATCCAAACCGCTCCAAGGGCCCTCTGGACCTTAAAAGGGTAATCAAATATGCAGAAAGCAAAGGAATAGGGGTGATTTTGTATGTCAACCGAAGAGCTTTGGAAAAACAACTGGATGAAGTATTGCCATTATTAAAATCATGGGGAGTAGAAGGCATCAAATATGGCTTTGTAAATGTAGGTCCACAGGAATGGACCAGCTGGTTACATGAAGCGGTGCGAAAAGCCGCAGACCATGGCCTTATGATAGACATACACGATGAATATCGCCCAACGGGCTATTCTCGCACCTATCCAAACCTGATGACACAGGAAGGCATTCGCGGGGATGAGGAATCTCCTGACAATACCACGGTTTTAAAAACCTTGTTTACCCGCATGTTGGCAGGTGCCGGCGACCATACCAACTGCTACTTTGCAGAAAGGGTAGACAATAAAATGGGCTCTCACGCTTCGCAACTGGCCAAGGCAGTTATGATCTACAGCCCCTGGCAATTTCTTTATTGGTATGACCGACCGGAGAATTCTCCCGGGGCACATAAAGGAGCCGGAAACAGTACCAATTATATTGTGGAAGTACCTGAATTGACATTTTTCGACCAAATGCCTACGGTTTGGGATGACACTAAGGTGCTATCCGGCTATCCGGGAGAACATGCAGTTGTCGCCAGAAAAAGTGGAGACTCTTGGTTTCTAGGTGCTCTTAATGGGTATCAGGAAAGGGACAATGAAATTTCATTTGATTTCTTAGACCCAAACACAACGTATTCGGCCACCATTTTCACCGACGATGAAGAAGTAAATACGCATAGTAGAGTAGCTTTAGAAACGCGAACCCTAAGTTCAAAGGACTTCATGCAATTCAAATTGGGAAAACACAAGGGCATGGCGATGGTGATAAAACCTGCTAAATAAAAAATAAGGGATGGTCAATAGCAATTACTTTTTCTTGCTATTGGCCCACTTCAATTAAAAATGCAGCATATAATCTCTGAGCAGATCAATGTATTCGGTAGTGTAGGCATTGTTTGCATCTTTGATAACCAAGGCAGTTTTTTCGCTTTGCTTTGGCTTTTTTCTGGTAAAAGAAGCAATTACACGGTGGACTTTACTGATTTCTCGGTCCTGAAGTAGGGTTTGGCTATTTGAGTAAAAGCCTATCTCTTTTCCTAGACTTTTAAAATCCTCCATTTCATTGGGTGGTAATATTAGCCAAAGCACCCCTTCTGTTTTCAGCAAACGATCAATACCAGTCCACAAATCGGTAAAATTAAGCCCTTTTTCATGTCTGGCAAGGTTTATATTGGTTTGGTTACTTTGCAACTGCCCGCTGTAATAAGGAGGGTTGGTGATAATGAGGTCATAAATCTGGCTTTGATTTGGTTCAAATGCTTGAAAAGCCTGCCGTTGTACCTTTATCCGGGCTCCTAGTTTATTGGAGGAAACATTTTGCCTGGCCTGTTCGAAAGCTTCTTTGTCAATTTCTACCGCATCAATGTCGGCTACCGGGTACTTTTGGGCCATCATCAATGCCAATACACCTGTACCCGTGCCAATATCCAGAATATTTCCGGGTTGATGAGAAGCCCTTGCTAGGGCGCCAAGGACGACTGAATCGGTGCTCACTTTCATGGCACAGCGTTCTTGCTCTATGCGAAACTGCTTGAACTGGAAATAGCTGTTTGACCGGCGTCCCATTAGCCGTTTTGTTCCGCTTCATAACCCTGATCAGCGGGCAAATTATTTCCCATGGCTGCTGAGACCGCCAATTCATCACATCTTTCATTGAGTGGATTTCCTGCATGGCCTTTAACCCACTTAAAAGTTGGCTTGTATTTCAGGTGAAGGGGAATGTACTTTATCCAAAGATCCATGTTCTTTTTGCCTTTAAAACCCTTTTTCTGCCAACCCCAAATCCAACCTTTTTGAACGGAGTCCACCACGTATTTGCTATCGGAAAAGATGGTTATGGGCAGCCCTTCTACTTTCAATGCCTCCAGCCCTCTGATGACAGCAAGCAATTCCATTCGGTTATTGGTAGTCAGGCGAAAACCTTCGGAAAGCTCCTTTCTTAAATTTTTATAGAGTAAAATCACCCCATATCCTCCGTTTCCGGGATTGCCCCTACTCGCTCCGTCGGTATATATTTTTATCATCTACAGATCTATTTTGCTTCAAAAATAATGGAAATATTGCAAACGGCCCATAAAGTAAGCCCGGACTTAAGCTTATGTCCAAAACGACCTTGTGCCAAATCTATCTTCTATTATTCAGGTAATAATAGCAATTGCTATAACTACTTTAACTCCATGCTGTTGGCACCAGGTATAAAGACAAAATAAAGGGAATTATTAGCGATGAATTATTTGGAAAAATGGCTAAATATTTCGTTTTTAAGCATTAATTAAAATCACAATTCAGGGATTTTAGGCCAATCTGTAGGTAATACGAATAATTAGCAATGATTAAAACATGAAAAAATACATTTTAAACAAAGCTGAAGAAATTATTTCGGAAACCGAGGAGCCTGCTTATGAATCCATTTCCCTTCACGATTTTCTAGTGGAATTTGACTATGCCACCAAGTATTTGCCAAGGTTCTTAAAAGTCCGCTCTTTTGCTCTCTATATGCTATTTTTTAAAAGGGCTTATTATTCCATAGGTAGTCGGAAAATTAAGGTTAAAATTGCTGCATTGGGACAAAATATGCTATCTAATTTTGACAATCCCATGTCCAAGGATGTGGTCAAACGTGGGATAAATGACCTGGTTAAATTTGGGATCCTAAAAAAGGTTCACCGACCCGGTAAAATCAATGAATACATCGTAAAACTACCTTCGGAGATCAAAGCCATAAAAAAGCTGATTAAAATTGAAGATACCATAGAAGAAAGCATGTATGGTGACTCGGAGGACGATATTCTTACCGATCTTAACAAAAGAAACGAAATTTTGAAAAGGGATAACAACAAATGTTTCTATTGTCTTTGCGAGCTTAAAGCTCCTGATTTTTACCTAAACCATATCCATTCCAAAGCAGATGGTGGCTACGATTGGAAATCTAACTTGGTCTCCTCTTGCAGAACTTGCAATACTGTAAAAAATGCTGAAAATGTAGATGCCATTTTACAGCGCAATTTTCAAAAAGGCTTGATCTTAAAAACCGAGTATTTGGCACAAAAAAACAAGCTGAATAAATTGAAGGCTGAATATCAACAAATAAAGGAAAACATCGGTAATATACCATAAACCCAATCTCAAAAGAGAATGGATTTATGTATTTTAGTAGCATCCAAAAATGCGCAATCGAATCTATTCCTCAAAGACACATTCAGAATCCTCAGCCTTCCATATGATTTGCTTCGAATCGAGGTCATCTAGCGTATGATCCTCCTCAATTTGGTTTCCCGAGCAGTCATAAGTAACAAGTTGCCAATTACAATTGGGGCAACAACTGGCCAGATAAAACACGGTTTCACCATTATAGCTGCCCTGTCCTATATAGTTGTATTCCGACATCTCAGCAGAGGCATAGTTTACCTGTATGGTTTTTAGCCAAGGCAAATTGGCTAGCGGTTCAGTTACACCACAACTAGTTTCCGGCTCATGTTCTTCGTTGCAGGAAAAACATAAGAGAAGACAAAGGAGAAGGGGAAAAGTAAATTTTTTCATAAAAGCGTTATTTAATAATAAATTGGTTTAACATCCATACGTCTTCTACCCCGGTTTCGCTACATGGGGCCTGTAATAAAATAGAATTAAGTTAAAAAGATCCCACTATTTCCATTGCTCCCTTCCACATATTATTATGAAAAAACTTCCAAAACAGAAGCGTTTGGTGAAAAAGGCTAAGTTTGAAGCTTGAAGAATGCAATTTTAGTCATAAATTAAGGATTGAACACTTAACCTTTACCACGAATGAAAAATAGCTTTGGCCGCATCGCTCTTACTCCCCTGCTCATGGTTTTATTCAACTTCTCTCTATTGGCGCAGGAAATGGATTTTGAATCTTATAACCCCAAGTCTACCTTGGTGGTACCCGAGCACCCCATCAAAAGAGCAAAGTTTCCATTTGTGGACATTCACAGCCACCAGAGAAATGTTGATGAATCGCTTATTTCAAACCTAACAAGGGAAATGGATGAAATAAACATGGCGACCATGGTAAATCTTAGTGGTAAAAGATTCTCCAGAAATGGAGAGGACAGTGATGCCCAAGAATACCTCAATTCTATGGTCCGCCAATTTAATAAACAAGCTCCTGGAAGGTTTATAGTTTTCACTAATCTTTCCTTTTCCGGGTTTGGAGAGAAAGACTGGAAAGAGAAGGCAGTAAGCATTTTGGAAGAAGATGTAATGAATGGTGCCAATGGTTTAAAAATCTTCAAAAGCTTGGGTTTGAGTGTAAAAGACATACATGGCAAAAGGGTTCCTATCAATCATCCGGATCTGGATCCCATTTGGGCCAAATGCGGAGAATTGGGAATTCCAGTCCTTATTCATGCAGCAGACCCGGCTCCTTTTTGGGAAACCATGGACAGTAACAATGAGCGTTGGCTGGAGTTAAAGTTGCGACCCAATAGGAAGAGAGGTGCAAATAACCCTGCTCCTTTTGAACAAATCATAGCCGAGCAACATGCCATATTTGAAAAGCATACAAACACTACCTTTATCAATGCCCACATGGGATGGATGGCCAATGACTTGGAAAAAGCGGCAAAACACCTTGACAAATATCCCAATGTTAATTTTGGGATCGCAGCCGTTATTGCAGAGTTTGGCCGGCAACCAAGGGCTGCCAAAAGGTTCTTCATTGAATACCAAGACAGGATTCTTTTTGGAAAGGACGCCTATAATAAAGAGGAGTTTTACACCTATTTCAGGGTGCTGGAAACTGAGGATGAATATTTTCCCTATTACAAGAAATACCATGCATTTTGGCGCATGTATGGCCTGGGCCTGCCGGATGAGGTATTAAAGAAAGTGTATTATAAAAATGCGCTCCGAGTCATTCCTAATATGGACCATAGCCTTTTCCCTGATTAATAATGGCTATGTTTTGCCATCCATTTTTGAAAACCATCAAAGGGGTTTAATTTTTGTCAAAAGCCATAAATAATCAGCTATGAATTATTCGGCCATACACTCAACAGTGAAGGTAATTTCAAAAAATATTCCAAGACCATGGAAGTGTCTTTTTTCTTTATGCTTCTTTATCTCTTTGAGTTGTAACGAATTCTCAAAAGAGAAAACCTTTACCAACCCCATCCGAGACGGGGCAGACCCATGGGTATTTCAAAAAGGAGACGATTATTATTATTGCGCATCTTCTGGAGGAGGCATAGCGATCTCCATGTCTTCAAAACTCACAGAGCATGGTATTTTTCATAAAGTATGGGATGCGCCGGATCAGGGATGGAATTCAGCAAATATTTGGGCACCGGAAATACATTATATAGCCGGCCACTGGTACATTTATTATGCTGCAGGAGAAAAGTCTGGAGGGCCATTTATCCACCAAAAATCAGGAGTACTAAAATCACAGGGGAATGATCCGTTTGGCCCTTATGAAGACAGGGGTATGTTGTACACTGGAGATGATATAACAGATCCCGAATCGGTGAAATGGGCAATCGACCTCACTCCATTTGAACATGAAGGTGAACTATATGCCATTTGGTCAGGCTGGGAGGAAAACAGGGAGACCGATCGTACGGCCCAACACCTGTACATTGCCATAATGAGCGACCCAGCCACCATCAGCAGCAACCGTGTAAAGATATCCTCACCAGAAGAAAGTTGGGAAACGGGAGGGGAGCTGGACCTTAACGAAGGGCCACAAGTATTGAAAAGAAATAACCTTACCTTTATTATATATTCCACCAGAGAATCCTGGTTAAAAGAGTACCGTATGGGTCAATTGAAATTAAAAGAGGCATCAGCAGACCCTTTGCTTCCGGAAAATTGGGTCAAAACGGGACCGGTTTTTTTGGGAAATGAAACCGTTCTCGGGGTAGGTCACTGCAGCTTTGCAACGTCACCTGATGGCACCGAAGATTGGATCCTATACCATTCCAAAAAGGGAACAGAACCGGGATGGGATAGAGATATTCGGTTACAACCATTCCAATGGCGGAAGGATGGCAGCCCGGATTTCGGTAACCCAGTTTCTATAAATGAAGTTCTACCAGTACCTTCCGGAGAAAAAGAAAGATAAAAGTAGCAACTAACCCTATGAAATTTACCTTCAACGCTTTATTGTTCCTCTTGATCCTTTGGGGATGTCAGCGAAAGCCCACGAATGAAAACAAAGAAACAAATTTAAACGACCCAGCCCAAGTCATTATTAATCCAGTACTTCCAGGTGATCGCCCGGATCCTACTGTCATTCAGATAGGAAACGAGTATTATGCTTCTGCCACTTCCAACGAATGGGCACCCTTGTTCCCCATTTACAAGTCAAAGGATTTATTGGAGTGGGAGTTGATCAATTATGTGTTTCCTGAAGGAGCACCCAAGTGGGCTAAAAACAATTTTTGGGCACCTGAGCTTTCCTATGATGAAGCGCAAGGAAAAATTTATGCCTATTACACCGCCAGAGACAAACAAAGTAACCGGTTAAGTGTGGCTGTGGCAAGTTCAAATTCTCCAACAGGCATATTCGAAGATCACGGCCCCTTGGTGGCCCAGGAGGTTGGGTCCATAGATGCCTACGAGGTAAGGGATAATGATGGCAAAATCTATGTATTGTGGAAGGAAGATGGAAACAGTAAAGGCTTACCTACCCCCCTGTGGGCACAGGAGGTTAACGAACAGCGAACACGTTTGCTCGGCGAGCCGATAGAACTTTTCAGGAATGACCAGCCCTGGGAAAGAAACCTCGTGGAAGGAGTGAGTGTTTTTAAAGAAAACGGGTATTTTTATGCGACTTATTCCGCAGGAGCTTGCTGTGACAAAGAATGCAATTACCAAACCGGAGTAGCAAGGGCAAAAAAACTATTGGGCCCCTGGGAAAAATTTAGTGGTAATCCGATATTGGTTGATAACGATGACTGGAAATGTGCCGGTCATGGGACTGTGGTAAAAAAAGACGGTGATTATTTCATGCTTTACCATGCCTATAACTCCGAGGGCTCCGTATATGTTGGAAGGGAAGGGGTTTTGGAGCAATTAACCTGGACAGCAGATCAATGGCCGATTTTTGAGAACAAGGCTACCTATAGCCGGGAGAAGGGCATGATCAATTTTAGCGATGATTTTGAGGAAGGTCTGGATCCCTTATGGCAATGGCGTGTCACCCAGGATATTAAGTTTAAAACAGGTAAGGACGGCCTGGTTTTACAAGCCTCTGAGGAAAATGAAAAGATGGGTAGTTTGCTGGTACAAAGTACCAAATCAACAAACTATTATTTGGAAACAAGTCTCAATATAGATCGCTCTGATGCAAAAGGAGGCATTTTATTAGTAGGTGCTGCACATAATGGTTTTGGGGCACCAATCGCAGGCATTGGCATTGGGGCTAGCAAGGATGGCTTGTCACTTTTTGAAACCAGAAACCAATCAGAATCAATTTTGAAGGAAAAGCAAATTGCATTGGAAGGCAAAATTGGGCTGAAAATGGAAGTGACTGAAGGTCATTTGCTACGATTTTCCTTTAAATTGGAGGATGGCACATGGGATACTTTTGATCATGTGGCTGACGCCAGTCATTTGGTACCCTGGGGAATGGGTTTCAGGCTCGGCATGTTTGCCAAAGGCAAGGAAAACCAAAGAATGAATTTCATTCGGACAAGCATCGTAAACAAATAAGGATCCATGGCCTAGTGGTCATCAATTTATCCAATAGAAAAATATTACATTGATTAAAGTAAGTTTTTCTAGGATCAAATTTATTTAGAGAAGCATTACAAGTCAGATTTCCCCATTGACAAGTGGCTTTATATGTGCCGCTATAATTTCAAATTCCTGTGCTGTTTCATTGCATCTGGATAGGGAATGTGATGAGAAAAGCCAAGGCTCCTAAACCTCCGTGAGAAAGTGAGTCCCTGCCGAATATTCATGTAAACATGTAAACGGGTTTCATTGATGATTTAAACTATCTCAAAATTCAGCATTTAGCCCATCACAAGTCAAAGGATAATCTCTCCTTTAAGTTTATTGTTGCTCTTTTTGCTATCCTTGGTATTGATAATCAGGCGGTATTTTAATTTTTTGCCGGGTTGATTGGCTAAAAACTTTTCACCGGAAGCGTACACCAAGGACTTTCCTGATGCGATGTCAGAAGTTTTGGTATCAAAACTAATCATCTTGCCGTTTACCTTTAAAAACACACGGTAAGTTCCCGCAGGAGCCGTTTCCGGACCATTGTTTCTGATGGCATACTTAAATGTGCGATAGCCATTTACCTCAGCATCTAGCATTACTTCCACTGCTTCTAGATCATAAGGAACCTCTTCCTGAGCAAATAAGGGCGAAACCGCTAAAAAACAAACAATTAAAAATTTCCATTTCATAAGCTATACATTTAGTAGAAGTCCAAAAATAAAAAAGCCCGGTCACTTAAAAGCAACCGGGCATAAAATAATTTTATTAAGTTTTAATTAATTGGCAGCGGGAGCGGCCGGCGCTTCAACACCTAACTTGGCCAAAACTAGATCTGTAAATGGATCATTGTCTTTGGTATACAAAATCACTGGTGCCTGACCTGCAGACTCAGATAAGATATGTGTATAATTATGTTCTGCTGCTACTGAATTAATAGCGTTGTAAACCTTGGTTTGTACAGGCTCTAACAACTCCTGAAGTTTTCTTTGGTAACCTGCTTGGGCATCCTGCTCAAACTTCTGGATTTCTTGTTGCAATTTTTGAAGTTCTTGTTGCTTCGTATTCCTTGCATCCTCTGTCATATTAGGTGCAGCTTGCTGAAAAGCCTGTGCTTGTCTTTGAAAATCTGTACTTTTCGTTTGGATTTGTTGACCCAACTGGTTGCTATAGTCTTTGATATCAGCGTCTATTTGCTCCATCTCCGGCATCAAGCTCATGATATACTCTACATTGGTATATCCAATTTTGACTTCTTGTGCATTTGCTACAAATCCAAAGCAAAAGAGGGCAATTGCTGATAGGAAAATTCTTGCTTTCATAATTGTTAAACTTTGTTAATTTTAATTGTTTTCTTCTAATCCTAATTCTTCTATGATAAAATCCGAGTAATCATGTCTTGGGTCCGTATAAATTATGGACGTAGGACTTGATGCTTTGTCAAATAAAATGGCTATGCCATTTCGCTTAGAGACCCTGTCAATGGCATCATAGATGGTCGATTGGAGCGGCTGCAGCAGTTCTGCTTGTTTCTGGTACATTTGCCCATTTTCACCAAATATTCTGTTATTGAAGGCCCGGGCCTCTTTTTGTTTTTCTCTTATTAGTGCCAGTCTTTCCTGGTACATTTCTTCGGTAAGCAAAACCTGCTCACCTTGGAGGTCACTGTACATCTGTTGTATCTCCTCCTCCAAATTTTGTGCCTCTTTTTTCCATTCCGAACTTAAGGCTTCCATTTCTCCCTGAATCTTTTTGTAATCCGGATGCTTGTTGAGAATATATTCTGTATCAACATAGCCTAATTTCTGCCCCATTAACACAATGGGCAAAAAGGTTAGCAAAAATAACAATTTCAGGGACTTTTCCATAATTATCTGAATTGTTGACCAATGGTAAAGTGAAACATTCCACCACTTGGTCCTGGGTTTGGATCACTTGTTGTTGAAACTCCATCAAATCCATAACCCCAATCGATACCTAATAAACCAAAAGCCGGCATGAATATCCTCGCACCAAAACCGGCAGATTTTTTCAGATCATAGGGGTTATAATCTTGATAATTTCCCCAGTTATTTCCTGCCTCTGCAAAACCAAGTAAGAAGATGGTAGCAGAAGGATTAGGAGATACAAGGAAACGGAGTTCCATTACATGTTTGTTATAAACCACACCACCATAAGCTACAGGTGCATTGGGTTGATTTCTAAATTCTTTTCCAGGGGTAATGGATTGGTTTTCATAACCTCTCAGACCAATAATTTCTTGACCCAATGCGAAGTTCATCATGTTCATACCATCACCACCCAAAACAAAACGTTCAAGAGGAATTATACCTGTTTTGTTCCCATAGGAACCTAAGAAACCCAGGTGAGTTCGCGCGCTCAGAACCAGTTTGTTAGATCCCATTACAGGAGTGTAAAAAGACCCATCAAACATCCATTTGTGGTATTCCAGCCATTGGTATTTCTCCTGATCAGTTGATTCACTTGTCAGGCCTTTGTTAAGGGCTGCATAAGGTGGAGTGAGTGAGGCACTCAAGGTAATGTTAGAACCAAATCTAGGGTAAATGGCCTGATCCAGGTTGTTTCTAGATATGGTGGTGTTCAAGGCCACACTTTTCGCATTACCAGTATTAAAGCTTAAGCCAAAGTAATTTCCATATTCATCAAAATTATAATTCTGAAACTGGAGGCTGTTACTGATCTGGAAGTAATCATCCGGCCAGGTAACCCTTTTTGCCAAGCCAATGGAAGCACCGGTGATTTTGAAAGATCCCAGTTCTTCACCGAAATTGGTTGTACTGTAAAAATTCAACTGTCTTTGTACAGAGTGGTTGAAGCTAAAACTTAAAGCATTTGGTTTTTTGCCTCCAAACCAAGGTTCGGTAAAAGACATGCTATAATTCTGGAAACTTTTACCATTGGCCTGTACTCTCAAGGAAAGTTTCTGTCCATCCCCTACGGGAAGTGGTCTCCATTTGGAAAAGTCTTTGATGTTTTTGATTGAGAAGTTATTGAAGGTAAGTCCTACCGTTCCCACAAAGCCAAAGAGACCACCCCAACCTCCGGAAAGTTCGATCTGATCATTGGGTCTTTCTTCAAGCTGGAAGGTAATGTCAACAGTGGCATCCTCAAAATTAGGGCGCATATCCGGCTCAATATTTTCAGGGTTGAAGTAACCGATTTGAGACAGCTCTCGAATGGTTCTTACCAAGGCTTTTCTATTGAACAGCTGTCCGGGAAGAATTCGTATTTCCCTCATGACCACATGGTCACTGGTACGCTCATTCCCTTCAATTGAAACACTGTTTACCGTCACTTGAGGTCCTTCAAAAATCCTCAACTCTATGTCTATGGAATCTGCAGCAATATTCACCTCCACAGGGTCTATTGTAAAAAACAAATAACCATTGTCTTGGTATAATGAGCTGACATCGTCTCCTCTTTGGGGATCATAATTCAGCCTTTTGTCAAGCTTTTCCTTATTATATATATCTCCACTGAATATTCCCAGTTTTGCTTGAAGCTCTTCATCTGTATGAATATAGTTTCCCGAAAACGCAATGTTTCGATAATAGTATTGCTTGCCTTCCTCAATGTCAAGGTCAATATTTATACGGCTATCATCAAAACGGAAAACGCTATCTGATAAAATCTCTGCATCCCGATAACCACGGCTATTGTAAAAATCAATGATAGCCTTTTTATCATCTCGGTAATCGCTTTTTACAAACTTAGACCCATTGAAGAAATTAAGTTTAAAGTTTCTATTGATATACGTTTTCACTTCTTCATCAGTAACAGGGTTTCTATTCGCCACTGCATTGCTGATGTTTTTAGGATTGGCCTTTATAAGCCTTGACACTAGATCTTTGAATATATAAACACGAGCATGCTCATGTGTTCCTTTCATTTTTTTCTTCAGGCGGTTGTCTGAAATATTTTCATTGCCATCAAAGGCTATTTCATTGATACGTACCTTGCTTTTCTTGTCTACGTCAAATCGAAGTTTGACACTGTTGGGAAGTGTAGTATCTCTTTCCTGTATTACTTTCACTTCTGTATTCAGAAAGCCTTTGCCAACAAAATAATCCCTAATATTACGCTGAGCTGTATTGAGTACATCGTCTCTAACAACACGCCCGGTAATATTTACCTTGTCTTTGAGTTCTCCTTCTTGGGTTTTGTTTACCCCGGTAAAATCAAAACGGCTAAATCTAGGCCTCTCGGTCAGGTCTAATAAAAGGTGAATGTCATCCCCTTCTATTTTGGTTACCAGGATTTTAACATCTCCAATAATTCCTTGCCCCCAGAGCTTTTTTAGTGCTCCTGAAACGGCATCACCGGGAACCGTTATTTGATCATCCACACGAAGACCTGCCAGAGAAATAATGGCTGTTTCGTCCAATGTACTTAAACCTACAGCCTCAATGGATGCTATTCGGTACTTTTTGGGACTGGTATAACTTAGGTCTATAATATTTACCGGCTCCTTACTGGTGTACCGGCTTTGCCCCAACCTTATTTGGGCCTCTGCCACTCCGGTCAATAGCAGCAAGTAAATAATTAATAAATTCTTTTTCATTTCAAACGATCAAATTTAACCCCAGTAATATTTGTGCTGAGGCAGCAATAATTCTGAAATTCTCAATTCATTTCAGAACAAGTAGTGTCAAATAGAGCCTTTAGTTTGTGCTCCTGTTTTACCAAACCTTCTTTCTCTTTTTTGAAAAGCAAGAATGGCTTCATGCAAGTGTTTTTTCCGGAAATCCGGCCAAAGCACTTCGGTGAAATATAATTCTGTATAGGCCAATTGCCACAACATAAAATTACTTATCCTGATTTCACCACTGGTCCTGATTAACAGTTCCGGATCAGGTATATTGGCAGTATTCAGGTGCTCCCCAATCACTTTTTGATTGATAGCTTCTGCTGATAACTCACCATTAACTACTTTTTTGACAATTGCCTGAACAGCCTTTTCCAACTCCCAACGACCACTATAGCTCAATGCCAACACGACAGTCATGCCGGTATTGTCTTTGGTTTTTGCTTTCCCCATCTTAAGATGCTGTCTGCACGAATCAGGAAGGCTATCAATATCACCGATGGTTTCCAATTTGATATTGTTCTTCATCATGGTGGGCACCTCATCTGTTATGGCCTGAACCAATATCTCCATCAGGGCATCCACTTCATCTTTGGGTCTGGACCAATTTTCAGTAGAGAAGGCATACAAGGTAATAAAATCTACCCCTAATTCTGCCGACCCTTCGATGGCATCCCTTACAGCGGCCAATGCATTTCTGTGGCCAAATATTCGCATGGCTCCTTTCTTCTGAGCCCAACGCCCATTGCCATCCATAATCACTGCAATATGTCGGGGTATATTGCCCTTGTCAATCACTTCATTCATTCCAAAATTCTCTGTTGGTTTAATTGATTTACAAAAATGACACTTCTTTTTTAAAAATTCTATCCTGAGGTCAATTATTGTACTAGTAGCACTTGATCTGATGAAAGGAATAGCTTATGGTAAAGCCCAAAAAGTAATACCAATCGCGGTCAGATGAATTGCCAAAATTAATGCTTGTGGGTTCTAGCACTTGATTTCCTGTGCCCGGATCGGTTCTGTAACGTGGCAAATAAATGGATTCATCTCCTATTTTATCCAAATCGTCTGTAAAGGTTGCCTTTGCCCCCCCTTCAAAAGAGAGTAAAATACGGTCTTTTAATTTGTATTTTATTCCTGCCCCAAAGGGAAGAATTACCGTGCCCAAACTGTAATTTCCGGGTTGGATGTCTCCTTCATAGGATTGCCCTTGTCCGAAAAACAAACCATATCCCAGACCAAAAAAGCCAAATGGAGAAAACCTACTGGTTGACTTATGGCTCATATAGTCCATGAAATGAAACTCCATCCTTGCAGATACTTCGGCCATGGTGCCATTAAAATAGGCATTTCTGGTTGCTGCTACCTGATCTATGGGGCGAATGCTGTCCGTTCCATTTAATCTTGCGATGGAAAACCCGGCCCTTAAGCTCCAGGCATTGTCAAAATTTCGTCTGCCAAATAACGTTCCTTGAATACCAAGCTGGTTTGGATCAATGATCCGAAGGATATCTCCGGTATATGTCCCCGCACCTAAACCTAAACCTATCTCATGCTGTTGGGCTTTTACAGTTTGAGAAATCCCCAAACTTAAAAAGACCAAAATTACTGATAGTGCTAATGTGTAAAACCTGGATTTATTCAAGTCGTTGCAATTTATAAACTACCCAACGAATAAAAAACCCAACCAAGTATACTGTGGGTTAAATATTGTTAAAACTAGTTTCTCATGTCATATCCCCAGTTCAATTTTTGCCTGAGGGTGTCAAAGAAGCTGTAATCGTGAAACTTAACCAGCTTCGCTACAAATAATTCTTTTTTAATTTTCAGTTCTACGGACGCATCAATTGGCGCAGATCTGGAATCTAAAGATACAAGGAATTTTTCACTCCTACCTTCTATTTTAAAGGAGATTTCACTATCATCAGAAACCACAATCGGCCTCACATTCAGGTTGTGCGGACTTACCGGGGTAATCACAAAGTTTTTGGCCAATGGTGATATCAGTGGGCCTCCACAACTTAAAGAATAACCTGTGGATCCTGTGGGGGTGGATACAATGATCCCATCTGCCCAGTAACTATTCAGGTAATCTCCATCTATATAGGTATGTACCGTAATCATCGAAGAGGTGTCTCTCTTGTGAATGGTAAACTCGTTCAATCCGAAATTTAATCCCTTGAAAAGCGGTACACTAGACTCTAACCTGACCAAGCTCCTGTCTTCCAAAGCATAACGGCCTTCCAATAAATCTTTTACAGCGGCTTTGATGTCTTCCTTGGCTATGGTGGCCAAAAATCCCATCCTTCCGGTATTGATACCCAATACCGGGATTTCATAAGCCCCAATTAGGGAAATGGTATCCAATAAAGTGCCATCTCCCCCAATGGAAATGACCACATCTATGGCTGCCAAATCATTCTTTGAGTTCAAAGGGGTCACAATAGGACTTAAGTCCCCCTTCTTTCGAAAGGAATTGAACAAGTTTTTGGTAAGCTTAACATTTGATCCTTTCTCTTCAAAAGCTTGAATCAGTTGGAGAATACAAGTTTGAAACTGAGTGGATATATTGATGCCGTGAAGTAATATATTCATGTAAGATCAGATATCTAAAAACCGCATCAAGTTTCCCAGCCGATCCTGATCGCTATTGATGCCTTCTTCTTCTTGGTAATGGTCAATAACCTTGTACCCAAATCGCTCCAACGTGGCTTTGATGTGTCGGAGTTCTACCTGATCTATTTTTAGGGTAACTTTAATTTTACTGTCATCTAGGGGATCATCTGATATAAAGCTGCTAAGCACCTTTGCATTTTCTGACTCCACCACCCTTGCGATATCATAGAGGCTGTAATCGGTCATAAACATGGACAATATCAGTACTCCCCCTTGCGATTGGATAGAAATGCTATCGGTAAAAGCAGATATAGCTCCTTCTTGGGTAACCACGCCCAGGTATTTCAATTCCTTATCTAACACAGCCACCATGCTAACTTCATTTTCTGAGGAGACCCTCAATACATCATAAATATGACGATCTTCCTGAACAATACTCGCACTTCCAACCAACTCTACAATTTCAAGGGTCATTTCAGGATCATTGAGTTCATAGATGATTTCATCTGTAATAAAACCCTTAAATAAACCTTTGTCTACAACAGGTATTATATCCGTCCTGATTTCTTCCATCCAGGAAAGCCCTAACTTTACTTTGTCAGTAAATTTTAGAGGAGGAATGAGGTTGTTTATAAATTCTATCGCACGCATGTAGATAAAGGTATTAAAAGGATTCGAAAAATAAAACGAGATTAAGCCTCCCTTTGTTCAATTCCCCTAATTTCTTAACCTTTTCGGTGGTGAAAGCAGCTAATAAAGCAGCAATTTATCGCTAAACAAGCATCAATAATGAATTTGGGAGACTTTCAATTCATTTATTAAATTGACCCAATTTAGGATCAACTGCTCACCATATTCAGTAAGGTGAGCCTCCGGATGGAATTGAATCCCTACAATGGGCAAGTAGCGGTGGGAAAAAGACATCACTGCCCCATTCTCCTCTTCAAGAATAACTTCCAAACTATCAGGAAGCTCCTCCAATTCCAAGGAATGATAACGGGTTACCTTAAATCGTCCCGGAATATTTTTCAATACTTCATGCTTCCTTTTCTGGCTGACAAGAGAAATTTTCCCATGCATGGGCCTAGGGCTCTTCACCAATTTGGCGCCAAAAAAAATACCTATGGCCTGATGCCCCAGACAAATCCCCAAAACAGGTACCTTATCATGATAATAGCTCAAAATTTCCATTAAGTTACCAGCTTTATTGGGTGTTTCCGGCCCCGGTGATATCACCAAAGCAGAGAAGGATAAGCGCTGTACTTCAGCCAAACTTGCGTCGTTTCGCAAAACGGTTACCTGCTCACCAGTTCTTCTAAAATAATCTGCTAGAATATGAGCAAAAGAATCGAAGTTATCAATTAACAAAATCACCGGAAGAGGTATTTACGAGTTCTTTGATAGTAGCAATGGCCGTATCAATAATTGGGGTGTAATCATCCAGTACTGCAACCATGGTAGGGGCCACAGGTACTATAACAGGGTAGATTACAGCATCTTTTTTCATTTCGGAAGGCACTTGAAATTCAAAGGAATTGGCCACCCAAATCAAAAGGCTGATCATAATACTCCATTTGAAAATACCCAAAATGGCTCCGGCAAAGCTATCAAAAGTTCCCAGAATAGTTAGATCCAAGGCTTTTTTGACAAGGTAAGCCAAAACCCGAATGGTGACCGTAACAGCCAGAAAGATCAAGACAAATGCCACAAAAGGGAGCATAAAGGTCAGACTTTCCACCTTATCTGTAAGCAGCTCAGCACCCCAGTTCATAAAACGAAAAGCAAGAATTATACCCACAAAAAAAGCCAGGATAGACAAAATCCCAATAAAAAGCCCCTGACGGTAGCCACTAAAGGCCCCAACAGCCAGCATGCCCAATATGATAATGTCTATCGTGCTCAAATTTGCCTTAAGGGTTTAAAAGTGATTTCACTTTTTGAGAGATGGCTTTTCCATCCGCCTTACCGGCCAATTTTTTTGTTGCCATGCCCATAACTTTTCCCATGTCCTTAGGTCCTGATGCACCCGTTGCACTGATGATAGCCTCCAACTCTGCCGTCAATTCTTCTTCACTTAGCTGCTTGGGAAGGAACTCACTAATTACTTCCAGTTCAGTAATCTCCAAACTGGCAAGATCTTTCCTGCCCTGCTTCTCAAATATCTCTATAGAATCTCTTCTTTGCTTGGCTGCTTTGGTTAGGATTTGTAACTCTTCGGCATCGGTAAGACCGGCATCACTACTCGTTTTGGTTTCTTCAAGCATGATCAAGGATTTGATGGCCCTTAATCCACGTAGCCTGTCTTTTTCCTTGGCCAGCATTGCTTTTTTGATTTCTTTTTCTATGTCAGTTTTTAAGCTCATGACTTTTATTTTTTACTTAATTATATTTAAAATTAGTATTATCCTAGAATAGAAAGTGAAAATTAAAAAACGTCTTATTCCCATCAGTATTTTCGATGTTAACGCAATATATTTAATTTAGCACAAAATTAGCTGATATTTAGAACATGACGAAATTAAGTGTAAACATAAATAAAATTGCCACTTTAAGAAATGCCCGAGGACACAATAATCCCGATTTGGTTCAGGTAGCATTGGATGCAGAGCGGTTTGGTGCCCAGGGAATAACCGTACACCCAAGACCTGACGAAAGACATATCAGGTATAACGATGTATTTGCACTAAAAGATCAAGTCAATACGGAATTTAATATAGAAGGCTATCCGGACAAAAGGTACATGGAAATCATTCGGCTGGCCAAACCGGCACAAGCCACACTCGTACCGGACCCACCGGAGGCTATTACTTCCAATACCGGATGGGACACCATCCAACACAAAGAGATGCTCAAAGACCTTATTTCAGAACTACACAGTTATGGGGTAAGGACTTCCATTTTTATCAATCCGGAAAGTAAATACTTTGAACCGGCCAAAGAAACTGGAACAGACCGGGTGGAATTGTACACAGAACCATACGCGAGTACTTATCACAAAGACAAAGTAAAGGCTGTTGCTCCTTATTTAGAGGTAGCGGCCCTTGCCAGAGAACTCGGCCTGGGCTTGAATGCCGGCCATGACTTGGATTTACACAATTTGAAATTTTTAAAAGAGCAAATTCCTTACTTGGATGAAGTTTCCATAGGACATGCCCTGATCTGTGATGCACTTTATTATGGGCTTGAAAACACCATACAGATGTACCGCAGACAATTGGAAGTATAAACCAAACCAACTATGAAATTAAACTTTAGAAAAACAGGAACTGGAAAGCCTTTGGTAATCCTGCATGGCCTTTTTGGTTCTGCTGACAACTGGATGAGCATTGCCAAAGGATTGGAAGAGAATTATACCCTCTACCTACTTGACCAGCGAAACCATGGGGATTCCCCTCACAGCGATACCTGGAATTACGAGGCCATGGCAGCGGACTTAAAGGAATTTATGGAAGCCGAAGGTTTACAAAAAGCCAGTTTTCTAGGGCATTCCATGGGAGGAAAAACGGTAATGAAATTTGCTTTGACTTATCCTGAAATGGTGGAGAAATTAGTGGTGGCTGATATTGCACCAAGACCTTACCCGGTACATCACCAAACCATTTTGGAAGCGCTAAATGCCATCGACATTCAAAACTTGAAATCCAGAAAAGAAGCTGAAGACAAACTGGCTGAATATATTCCTGAACGAGGTATTCGTCAATTTTTGCTTAAAAATTTGACCAGAAAAGAGAGAGCGTTTGAATGGAAAATCAATCTACCAATCATCACCAAGAAAATCGAAAATGTAGGCGAGGAAATAACTGCTGACAAGCCTTTCGCCGGCCCTGCACTCTTTATGGGAGGAGCCAATTCAGATTATATCCAAAGCAGTGACAAAGAAGATATAGAGAATTTATTTCCAGAAAATCATATCATCCATATTAAAAACACCGGTCATTGGCTACATGCAGAGCAGCCCGAAGCGGTGATCTACACCTTGAAAACTTTTCTTGGGAGTTGAGACCGGAAACTTTAATACAATTTAAATAATTCCGAGGTAAATGGTTAGAGAGCTTGTACATTGATTAACACCTTTAGGTATTAGCTCCCTTTTTGTTCAATCCTATTAACTAATTCATCCTGTCTACGGCTAAAAACTGTGGCTATTATTGGTGAAGCCCTTCAGGCTTCTTTTGGTTACTCCTTAATTACCAATGCTACATCAAGTTTAACAGAAAGTAAAATATAGTTTTACGTATTGCCAGGCCTGAAGGGCCTGAACAACAATAACCGTGAGTTTTACTCACGGACTGGTAAATACCACAATTTACCTCAACCCCGGATGGGGTTGAACAATACCCAAGTTTGCTAGCGAAAAATGATAATAGGAGTAAAAATTATCACCAAACGCTTTCAATCAAAAACGATCCTTCATAGCTTTATCACAAAGCACCCATAAACATTAACCCCCAAATTTCCTCCACAAATACAGCAATAGGGTCAACAACAAACTGAGCAGTATACTGGTACCCAAGGGAAAATAAAAGGTGAAATTATCTTTTTTAAAAACCATATCGCCAGGCAAACCCTTAAAACCGGGAAATTTAGGCAGGAACCAGAGCAGCAATCCTGCCATCAGTAACAGCAGTCCGATAAAAATAAGTACTTTTGCTAAAGAAGGCATTCCATTTTCCATAATCCAAAAATAATGAAAGCTAAGGGAATATTATACCTGATACCTAATGTATTGGTACTTGAAACAGGCCGGGACATCATGGCACCTGTGGTAAAAAACGTAATTGCAGCAACTTCCCATTACCTGGTAGAAGATTTTAGAACCGCTCGCAGGTATATCAGTAGCCTTAAGCTAGGTGTTAATTTGGAAGAGGTTCACCTGGAAAAACTAGATAAAAAAACGCCCGAAAAACACCTAAAGAAATTGCTAGATCCTTTATTTAATGGGCATGATGTAGGCATCATTTCTGAGGCCGGCTGTCCGGGTATTGCTGATCCCGGGGCCAACGCCGTCGCCTTGGCACATAAATTAGGCATTAAAGTGGTTCCCTTGCCGGGACCTTCTTCCATGTTTATGGCCTTGATGGGCTCAGGTTTTAATGGACAATCCTTTACCTTCAACGGATATTTGCCCATCGACCGAAAAGAAAGGGTACAAGCAATCAAATCCTTAGAGGCCAAATCAATCAGGGAAAAAACCACCCAAATGTTTATGGAAACCCCTTTCAGAAACAATCGGATGCTGGAAGATTTACTGGCCAACCTGAGCAATAATACCTTGCTTTGCATTGCAAGCAATATTACGGGATCAGATGAAATGATCCAGACCAAAAAAGTTTCTGACTGGCGCAAAAAACATCCGGACCTTCATAAAATACCGGCTGTTTTTCTGATCTATCATTCCTAAAGATTTGTGGCCTAAATAATGCCGGAATTCTTGCAGTAAAGATCCATATACTTTCTTCACTCTTTTTCTAGTTTGTATTTGATAAGAATAGGGTTTCCCGTATCCAGGTCACCGGATAGTACTCCGCCATTTTCTTTTATAAGTTCATCTCGAATTTCTTTTGAAAGCTTGTCCCAGTCTTCGGTTCCATATAGTGGCCCCTGCAAATTCACATTGCCCAACCAGTTTTCTGACAATGGAAAATGAACAAGCCTCCCTGTACTTTTATTATAATAGGAAACATATTTTTGTTCTTCAGAATTGGCAAAGCCCTCCGCACTCCGCGCCCATTGAAAGCTCAGGTATTTATCATTTTCAACAAGATTGGCAGCATTAAATACATATGGGTTTTCCATTATAAACTTTCTCATATCCATTAATGGCAGTTTCTTGACCTTTTCGTCCAGGCGATTTGCACCAAAATTTAAGAGGTATGCCGGCTCAATCCCTTCTTCCGAGATTTTGTAAATGGTATCTGTCCATGCATGGAGAAAACTTACTTGGCCCTTATGCTTCGAAAACTCTATGGGAATTTGATAGGCATCTGTGCTACCTATATCGCTTACTCCTTGGGTAGTAGTGGTGGAATCCTTATTACCCAAAACCCTGATAAATTCCGTTTCTTCCGATCCAAAAGACCTACCATCCATATGAAAAGCGGTAAAATCTTGGTTGAGCGGAAAAAAATTGACCACCTGCTCCTCAAACGGGATTGGTTTTTCGTGCTTATAATTGCCTTCCAAATCAAATACAAGGATTTTCTTTTGGATTATATCCAAAATCTGAAGCGATTCATCAAATAAAACCAAGTCAAATGGTTTGGAGAATTTACCCTGTCCATCTCCAATACTGTTAATCTTGAATAGGAATTTTCCGGCAATAGAGAAGCATAAAATACTTTTTGCGATCTCTTTATCAAGTATATAGATTTTATCCTTTTCCACTATCAACTTGTCAATGGCCCCAACTAAGGACAAATCATTGAATTCCAATGGTATAAGTTCAAATTTATTTAAATCATAGGCTGTTTGGATTGCTTCCGGTTCTATTTTCAGCTCCACCGGAGCTGTCCCAATTTCTTTCTTGACCGACTCCTTACAGGAAGCACTAAAAAGTAGTAGGCCAATGGCAATGCACAAAGTCCTTCTCATAGATTTTCAATTAATTTTACTTGCAATAATACAGGGTAATCAAAATCTTCTTTGGGCAAACCATCTACAGAGAATGTATCCGGAAATTCTTGGGCATGCTTTGCTAATATAGACCGGTAGGTTAGGAAAAGTACTTGTTCGTCACGATTGATGCCAATGGGATAATAGAAAAGCATATCATCGTCTTTGTCTGCTTTTAGTTTGTAAATCTCTTTTCCTTTTTTAAACAAAATGTATTTGGATACGGTCCTACCTTTTTGCACCACAATATCTATAACCATTAAACTCCCTTGCTGAAAAGCAGCCCTAAAAGTTGCAAAACCATCTTCATTGATTTTTCCGAAGCTATCCATAAGGTCCACCTCCCAAAAATTGGACGGTAAATTATAATAGCCAAAGTCTGCATAAAGAACCTGAGCAAGGCTATCTCCCTGATACAGGTAAATATTTGGATTGAATATTTCCATCATAAACAGCCCCTGATCAGCCGGAAAAAAATTTCGTTCTAACATGGGTAACATTTGGTTTTCGTAATCATTTTCTAAATAACGTTGGCGGATATTCCCTTCATTATCTGTTTGAATTACCCTATGCTTTACAAAAGGTAGGTTATAACTTCCTTGAAAAAGAAAACCTCCCTCCTTTAACTTGGCGAAAGAATTCGCACCATAATTCAATTCAAATAATTCACTTAAGTCTCCATTCTTAGATACTTTGTATACTTTGGCTTTATCTTCAAAAGGAGAAAGCACCAATACCTCTTCCTCTTTTTCTAGATCAAAGTCTCTTAGAGATTGGATGGTTCCGGGACCCTCTCCTACCTCAGCTACTGCCCTCAGATATTTTCCCTTACCATCAAATAGGTGAAGTTTATCACTTTTGGTTTCATCCATTACAGCTATAAGATTGTCTGAAAATTTTATTCGCAGATCCATGCCCATCAGGTTGTCCTCCCTTGTTTCAAGAGCAGTCATTCCCTGTACGGTAAAATCTTGAAAAGACAAGGTAGAATAATCATCAGGTGCTATAGAAACATTTACTATTTCTTCTTCGGAAACAGGCTTGGAACAAGCAAGCATTGAAAAAAAGAGTACTATTTCAATCGATAAGAATATAGGATTGGGTTTATTCATATTGATGGTTTTTGATAGTGGTACAAGAAAATAATTACCCTAACTTTCCCAGTTTCCTCAGCCAACTATAAACCATAGCCCGGTTTGGATAAATCTTTGAAATAGAATGCTCAAAACTCACTGGTAATGAGAAAGTCGGGATTCAATTTATATAATTAATTTAGTAGTTACAAGTATCTTCGAAATTATTAGTTTATAATCAAATTAAGATTATTTTTTCTGAGAATAAATTGTCTTCTGAATCAATTAATCCTTATCAGCACAGTGCAGGATGGAGGTGGGGAAAATCCTTGCTAAGTTTATTGTTTGATGTAAGTTTGGGTGGGGTTTCGGATCACCAATGACTTGCCTTTGTTGGACAAAATTTAGCAATGGCATGATTTAATTATTATGGGCCCTTACCATATTTTAAGTTTTAGGAATGGGACTAAAACTTTTGATGCTTATATTTATAAAATGGAGCCAACAAAGGCCTCATGTATTTTGTTAATTATCCAAGAATAACCGCACTGATGAAAGTTGGATTATTTATACCATGTTATGTAGATCAATTTTACCCTCAGGTAGCCATTGCCAGTCTTGAGCTCTTAGAAAGCGCAGGAGTGGATGTGGACTATCCCCTAAAACAAACTTGTTGTGGGCAGCCTATGGCCAATTCAGGCTATCAGGAATATGGAGAGGGTGCTGCTGATTTATTTCGAAAGAACTTTAGTGGATTTGATTATGTGGTCTGCCCATCCGGCAGTTGTACCCTACATACCAAAGACCATATTTATTCGGGAAAAGACAATGAGCCAAAAATCTATGAACTTTGTGAGTTTCTTACCGATGTATTAAAAATAAAAAACCTCGAAGCAACTTTCCCATATAAGGTAGGCATTCATGCAAGTTGTCATGGGCTTAGAGGCCTAAATCTTGCCAAGCCTTCAGAAATTATGGGGGTTGAATTTAATAAACCCAAACAATTGCTAGAAATGGTAAATGGCATTGAACTGGTAAACCTTACCAGGAAAGATGAATGCTGCGGTTTTGGAGGAACATTTGCTGTTTTTGAAGAGGCTGTCTCAGTAAGTATGGGAAAAGACCGAATCAAAGACCATGAGGAACAGGGCGTTCAGGTTATTACAGGGGCGGATATGTCCTGCTTGATGCACTTGGAGGGAATCCTTCGGCGGGAAAACAGCCCTGTAAAGGTCATGCACATTGCCGAAATCCTCAATGGCCAAGTACCAAAAACCCCAAACCAGAAGTAAAATGAAGACGACACCAACCCATGCCGCTGCAGCAGAAGAGTTTCTAAAGGACGAGGAACGCAGTCATTGGCACGATGATACACTTTGGCATGTCCGTAGCAAAAGAGACATTTCTACACAAAAAATTCCGGAATGGGAGCATCTAAGAAATAATGCTTCTCAAATTAAGGATCACGTGCTTTCAAACTTAGACAATTTATTGTTACAGTTTGAAAAAAATGCTTCTGAAAACGGCATAGAAGTGCTATGGGCTAAAGACGCTGATGAACACAATCAGCATGTATTGCGTATCCTGGAGGAAAATCAGGTCAAAAACTTAGTAAAAAGTAAATCCATACTTACAGAAGAATGTGGACTCAATCATTTCCTAGAAGACAAAGGATATGATGTAGTGGATACGGATCTTGGAGAAAGAATCATACAGTTTAATAAGCAGGTTCCAAGTCACATTGTGATGCCCGCCATACACCTTAAGAAAAAAGAGATTGGCGACATTTTTCACGAACACTTGGGAACAGAGGCCGGTGCAGATGATCCGGCTTACCTCACAGAAGCTGCTAGACAACACTTAAGGCAAAAATTTATTCAGGCCAAGGCAGCCATCACAGGGGTAAACTTTGGAATTGCTGAAACCGGCGGTTTTGTGGTTTGTACCAATGAAGGCAATGCGGATATGGGAACACATCTGGCAGATTTGCACATCGCTTGCATGGGTATAGAAAAACTCATCCCAAGAGCAGCAGACCTCGGTGTATTTCTTCGACTTCTGGCAAGAAGTGCCACCGGACAAAGCATCACAAATTATACTTCCCACTTTCACCGCCCAAGGGAAGGTAAAAAAATGTACCTAATCTTGGTGGACAACGGTAGAACCGACCAATTGGGTAGAGAGGATTTCAGAAACTCCCTCAAATGTATTCGTTGTGGGGCCTGTATGAATACCTGCCCTATTTATCGTAGAAGTAGTGGTTTTAGTTATGGCTCTACGGTTCCCGGGCCTATTGGATCCATTCTCTCTCCGGGTATGGACTTGAAAAAACACAGCACTTTGCCTTTTGCCTCCACCCTTTGTGGCTCTTGCACAAATGTTTGTCCGGTAAAAATTAATATTCACGAGCAACTTTACAAATGGCGACAAGTGATCACCAAAGAAGGACCATCCCAGCCATCCAAAAAATGGGCCATGCGCTTTGGGGGAAATGTAATGTCGAAGCCAAAATTATTTGACATGATGGGTAAAATGGCCAGAAAATCCCTGACCATAAGTCCTAGAGGATTTATTTACAATAGCTTCAATGCATGGGGCAAACACCGAGAATTACCGGAAGTGCCCAAAGAGAGTTTCAAGGACTGGTACCGAAAAAACAGGAAGCAATGAACAGTAGCAAAGAAGCCATAATAGCGGCTATAAAAAAGAACAAACCTGATGTGCTTCCATTACCGGAGCACCCTGAGTTTCCCTATGAGAGCAACCTTATCGAACAATTTCAGGCCAGTATAAAATTGAATGGTGGTTTGGCCAAATCAGGTGAAGGAAAGGAACAAATACAGCAGTACCTGAAAGAAAAGTTTACTGCCGACCAACAGGTTTTGTCATTGGTAGATGGAATTTCAGGAAATTTTGAAATTGAAAAAGTTAAAGACCCCCATGAATTGGAGCACATTGAAGTGGCCGTATTGGAAGGAGATTGGGGCGTGGTAGAAAATGCTGCCATATGGCTTCCTGAAAAAAAGATCATCCATAGGGCATTGCCATTTATAGCCCAACATCTCATCGTTTTGCTTAAAGTAGAAAACCTCTTGGGAAATATGCATGAGGTCTACCAAAAGATCAATGTTGCTGATCCCGGATACGGTGTATTTGTAGCCGGCCCGTCCAAGACGGCAGATATTGAACAATCTCTTATCATAGGTGCGCATGGACCTAGGAGCATGGTGGTATATTTGATGGAGTGATTATTAAATTCCAGGAATTAACCCTATTGATATTTATTAATGTGAAATAATCAGGTGGATTGCGATAAAAGGCAATCCGCCTGATTTTGTTTTATGTTTTGAATAGATCAAGGAAGCTTATTTGAGGTTCCGGAAGGGGTGGATTCATAATGCATGGCCAATTCTTTGACTTTTTGAGGCATGGTATCCGCTAAATTCACAAGCTCAGATGGATCTTTGGTCATGTTATACAATTCCCATGGTCCCCCATTCATCCGAACAATTTTATAGTCTCCACTTCTAAACATTCTGAATTTATTCATTCCGGAAATAAAGTATTCAGGTTCCTTCCGCTGCTCACCCAAAAATACCGGCAACAAGGAGCTACCATGCAAAGGAAGGGTTTGACGACCTTGAATTGAGTCCGGGTATTGGATTTTTAACAAGTCCAAAAAGGTAGGGGCAATGTCAACCACATGCCCTACTTGATCTGTAATGGTATTGGGAGCTATTTTTCTTGGCCAATGGACGATAAAAGGAGTATGGCTTCCACCCTCAAGGCCTGATTGCTTGTGTTGCCTAAAAGGTGTATTGCCCAACATTGCCCAATTGGTGCGCAAACTCCAATAAGAATCTGAAGGACCCGGCGCTACATCTTTTACCTTATTGGTATAAAAGGGGCAAGATCCATTATCATTTAAGTACATGATAATGGTATTTTCCAATTTACCATTGTCCTCCAGTTTCTTCAGTATCCTTCCTATGTTCTGATCCATCCTATCAATTATTGCAGCAAAAACAGACATTTCTAGGTCAAGGGAATCTTTTTTTTCAGCAGACAAACTGTCCCAGGCATAATAATCGGTATAATCCGGTAACAAGGGTCCCCGAGACTTGTTCAAGTTGTTTTCAGGAGGACTGAGTTTAGCACCATTGGGGAGCACTCCCATATTTTGCATATTTTCAAAGCGCTCTTTTCTCAGTACATCCCATCCCTTGAGGTATTTACCGCGGTATTTCTCAATATCTTCAGGTCGGGCCTGAAGGGGGTAGTGAGCCGCATGATAAGGAAGATAAAGAAAGAAAGGATCCTCTTTTTCAAAGGCTTCCTCCAACCAATTCAAAGCATAATCGGTAATAAAGTCCGTCTTGTACATTGGGCTTTGGTCATGTTCTATTTCCTCCGCTTTTATTTCATTTCCTTCTAGATAAAATGGCCTTTCAAACTCCCCCGAAGGGGGTAGAAAGTACTCTGTGGTAGCCCAAAAATAAAAAGAATGATCAAACACATTTTCAGCTTTACAATACTCCGGCACCCAAGCGTCAAAATGCTCTTTTCCACTCATTATATTGTGATAGCCTGCTGTTTTGGTCAGGTTGGCAATATGAACTGCTCCCTCTCCACCTGTATACAAACCAGTAAGCAAGGTTGATCGGGTGGGATTGCACTTGGCCATATTATAGAAAGTGGTAAACCTTAAGCCTCCCTTTGCTAGTCGATCAAGATTTGGGGTTTGTATTTCTCCCCCATAGGCCCCTATATCTGAATACCCTATGTCATCACCCATTATCAAGACAATGTTTGGCAATGGGTCTTCTTTTTCAGCACAAGAAAAAATAATTACTGTGAACAGAAAATATGGCAATATCCTATAAATCATGATGTAAAATTTATCTGTCTTAATACTAAACAAGGGTTATGGTTAAATCAAAAAAACACCCAATACTGAATAGGCTAATATAGTAAAATACCAAAATATTTATTCTGTTTTACTTCTTAAAGAAATATTTTAATTCATAAGTATAGCACAACATCAAAATTTTATCTGCCAAAAAATCCATACAGATTGGGGTTAAAAAGATAAGGCAAAAAAAATTCCCCTGGTTTATGGAATCAGGGGAATTTTTAATATTGTTCACTTTTCATATCTGGAAAATCTGTTGGTATAAAATTTCCTTAATGAAATTACCACAAAGTGACTGGTTTTTAAGGTGGGCTTATCTTGAAATAGAAAACCTATAGTATTGCAAATTAAACAGAAAAAGAACCTCTAAGTGCTTTCTCAGCAGCCTCCAGCTCTTCACGAACTTCTACAATGCTTTCCCATATACGGCCTTGCTCTCCATGTTCAATCCCACAATACCCATGGTAACCTGCCTTGAGAACAATTGAAAGCATTTTTTCATAATCCAGCTGAGACTGATTGCCTTTGCCATCCCATACCGTAGGTTTTACACTTACTCCTTTGGCATAGGGCATCAATTGTTTCACTCCTTTATAAGAATCGTAGCTAAGGGTTTTTTCTCCTTCATTTCTATACATCAAGAAATTGCCGAAATCCGGAAGTGTGCCGGCCCTTGGGTGATCGGCTGCTTTCATTACACCTGAAAGCCACTTGGCATCGCTGGAAAACCCTCCATGATTTTCAATCATTACATTAATATCCATGGTATCTGCAAACTCACAAAGGCTTTGCAAGCCATCAGCTACAAGTTTCTGTGATTCTGCAAAGTCCTTTTTATCTGCACTGTATCTAGTAAAAGAATATCCATTTACTCGGATGGAGTGACAACCAAGAAACTTAGCAGCTTCTACCCATTTTTTGTGGTTCTCCACCGTCTGCATACGCTCTGCCTGATCTCTGGCACCTAATTTTCCTTCATTGTCGCACATGATCAAAACTGAAGTAACCCCCTCTCCTTCTGCCCTGGTTTTCATTTCTTTCAAGTAAGCCGTATCCTTGGCTTTGTCCATAAAAAACTGGTTCACATATTCTACAGCTGAAATCCCGTGTTTTTTGGCAAGTACAGCAAAGTCTAAGTTGTCCATCTTTTGATTGAATAGCAATCTGTTGACAGACCATTGGGCCAATGAAATTTTAAATAATTCCTTACGGGGAGCCATGGAAATGGCCTGCCCTCCAAGGCCTAAACCCAAAATGGCTGTTGCCAATCCGGTCTTTTTGATGAAGTCTCTTCTGT
The DNA here is from genome assembly GCF_054781075.1 of Cyclobacterium sediminis. NCBI lineage: Bacteria > Pseudomonadati > Bacteroidota > Cytophagia > Cytophagales > Cyclobacteriaceae > Cyclobacterium > Cyclobacterium sediminis. Next base: position 101,591 of record NZ_BAAGVC010000007.1, read on the forward strand.
TATTGTTATGCATGGAAAATTGTTTTTTAAAATGTTATTGCTGGCTTTAAACCATTGAAGATAGCACTTTTATTCCTTTTGCCCAACGGACAATTGAATAGAAATTAAGCCTAAGGTACCAGCCAGCTTGATTGCCATTTTTCATTTTCCTTCTTAAAAGCAATCCTTAGATGACCCTTGCTATCTAATTGAAGGCATTCTAATTCATATGTAACAACTTTAATTACCGAAAAGTAGTCATTATTGTACTTGACATCCAGCATCATTCCTTTTTCTGAAGTCTCTACCTCAGTTTTTGGTGGCCATTTGGACTGATAGGCTTTTTGCGCTTCAGGAGGAATGTTTTCCCAGTAACCTTTATTGGCTTCCTTTTGAGCTAAAATGGTAGTAATCCCCTTAATTTTGACCTGGCAGCGTGCAGAGGGATGGTAAAACAACAATGAAACATTGGGGTTTTCCCGTATTTGAGCTATTTTTTTACTTCTGCTATCTGTGTAAAATAACAATTGCAATTCTTCGGTTACCTCTCGAAGTACTACATACCTGCTATCAGGCTGATTTCCAGCTGATGTACAAAAATTTACGAAGCGGAAAGGGTGATGCACCTCCTTTGAGGCCAATTGAAGCTCCTTGTTTACAATTGCCCATATTTCTTCCTGACTTGTAATAGCGGTAAATAGCATGTTCGAATTTATTTGAATAAATAATTTATTCTTATGGCATTTAAAATGGCCAAGAGGGCTACGCCCACATCGGCAAAAACAGCCTCCCACATACCTGCCAACCCTGCAGCTCCCAGGCTCAATACCAAAAACTTTACCATAAAGGCAAGAGCAATGTTTTGCCATACGATGCTTTTGGTTGCTTTCCCAATTTTAAAAGCCAGGGCTACCTTGGAGGGATGGTCTGTCTGAATCACAATATCCGCAGACTCAATGGCCAAATCACTACCCACACCTCCCATGCCTATGCCTACATCCGCAGCAGCAATGGAAGGGGCATCGTTGATACCGTCTCCAATAAATGCGACCACATTTTCCGGGTCTTTTTTTAGGGCTTCAATTTTAGCATATTTTTCTTCAGGAAGCATTCCTCCAAGGGCTTCATCAGCCTTTAGTTCTTTTCCTAATGCTTTTACTACCTCCTTTTTATCTCCGGATAATATCATTATTTGTTGAATACCAAGCCTTCTAAGTGAAGTAATGGCTTCTTTGGCATCCGGTTTTATTTGATCAGCTAATACAAAATACCCACAAAGGATATCCTCAATTGCACAGTAAATTACCGTTTTATTGGGATCAGTAACAAGCGATGGCAGCAATATTCCATGATCTTCCATAAGCAAGCTGTTGCCAACAAGCACCCTCCTACTATTTACTTGCCCTTCCAATCCTTTACCCGGGAATTCTTTTAGTGAATCCAAAGGGCTTCGGTTTGAATTAATATGCCGGATAATGGCTTGCCCAATTGGATGGTTGGTATTGGCTTCCACAGAAGCTGCCAACTCTGTCCAATCGGCAGAAGCATTGGGAAGACTTTCCACTTTTTCAACGGAGAAAATTCCACTTGTCAAAGTACCTGTTTTGTCAAACAAAACGGTATTGATACTAGTAATGCTATCCAAAAAATTGGATCCTTTGAATAAAATCCCTTTTCTGGAAGCCGCACCTATCCCTCCAAAATAACCTAAAGGAATAGAAATTACCAAAGCACAAGGACAGGAAATTACCAGGAATACCAATGCCCGATAGAGCCAATCTTTGAATGAATAATCTTCTAATATAAAATACGGAACAATGACCAAAGCAAGGGCCATATAAGTGACAATAGGTGTATAGACTTTAGCAAATTTGCGAATAAATTGTTCCGTTTTTGCTTTCTTTGATGTGGCTTCTTGTACGGTAGAAATAATCCTTTGTAAAGAACTATCTTTAAAAGGCCTCAATACACGCAAACTTATTAAATCCTGAAGGTTAACCATACCAGCCAAAACCTCCTCCCCTTTCTTGATTTCTGAAGGCAAACTTTCACCTGTAAGTGCTGCAGTATTGAAAGTTCCCCCATTACTTAACAATTGGGCATCCAAAGGAACCTTTTCCCCGGCCCTGACTTCTATTATTTCCCCGGACGCTACATCTTCAGGTTTAACCAAGCTAGAATTTCCGGCTTTAATTACCCGAGCACGCTCAGGCCTGATGTCCAAAAGTGCCTGAATATTGCCCTTTGCTTTGATTACTGCACGGTGTTGAAGTAACTCACCAATGGTATAAAAAAGCATCACAGCCACTCCTTCCGGATATTCTCCTATGGCAAAAGCGCCAATGGTTGCTATTCCCATCAAAAAGAATTCAGTGAAAACCTCTCCTTTGCGTATAAGTTTCCATGCGGTTTTCAATACCGGAAACCCTACAAATGAATAGGCTAAAAGGTAAATAAACAACCAACCATTGACACCTAACACATTAAAAGGAATCTGCTCTTCGGCCAAAATGGCCGTGAATAATATTACAAAACAAAGAACACTGGGAATCCATGTGGATTGCCAAAAGCTTCGTTTTGAATTTTTTGGGTTGGTTTTTACCCCACAACCACTTTCACTTTCGCAACAAGAATGATCTACTGATTTAGGTGCCATTGATTCATGATTCAGTTTTTTCAAAGGTACATTAAATCAAGATGCATTTTATTTGCAAAGTTAATTTTGCATGAAAGACTGGTAGTGTTTGTGCTAATCATTACTGAATTGTCACTAAAACCGATTAAATTAAGATAGTTGTTTTAAAAAATTTAAATAAAGACAATCTATAAAATACCTCAATAAAAAATTTATAGACTAATTATAGAATAAGAAAATTAAAAATATTCAAATAAAATAGTTCATTTTTTCTACATTAAGTCCGAGTTGAATGATTCTATTCGGCAGTGAAGTAGGCGCTTTAATGCAGGAATTAATTTATCATAAGAAACACCTATCCTGATAAGGATATTGAAATTAATAGAATTTAACACCAATATTTATATTATAAATAATTGTAAACTACAAATTGTTTTAATACATTAGTTTATTAACGATAACTTGCTTATTTTCAATATCTCAAGTAGCACTACACACCATATTCACATAGTTAAAAATAATATTACCATGCAAAAAATTGGGTGTAAAAATTTTCATTAAAATATATAATTTTAACTTAAAATAATTAATATGAAAAAAGATTATAGTTTGACAATATAGCATCGTTTATAATTTAATTGCCCAATATTCCCCTATTAACCTAAAAATATTTTACCCTAATGGTAAATGAAGAAGACAGATTAAAAGAACTTGATTCATATCAAGTGGTAGATACAACTCCGATAAAAGAACTGGATGAGTTGGCTAATATTGCAAAATTAATCTGTGATGTTCCATTTTCCTTTATAACAATTATAGACAAGGGTGCGCAATGGTTAAAAGTAAATTCCGGGCTAAACTTCAACAAAACCAGTAGAAAAGATTCTTTCTGTCAATACGCCCTCAATAATCCTAATGAGGTAATGATTGTCAATGATCTAACCAAAGACACGCGGTTTAAAGACAATTCATTTCTTCAAGGAAATCCAAAAATCCGTTTTTATGCCGGTGCACCCCTGGCAACACCAAGTGGAAATGTATTGGGTACATTGTGTGTTTTGGACCAAAAACCCCGGGAAATTTCAACCAATCATAGGAAAGCATTATTGGCCTTGGCAAAAAAAGCCATGGACCACCTCAACCATAGAAAACTAATTCTGGAACAACGGAATAAGATTGAATCCAATGCGGAAGAGTTAAAAAGGCTTACAGACAATGTACCAATCGGAATCTTTTTATTAAAAAAAGATGCTCAAGGTAAGTTAAGCTTTGAGTTTTTAAACAAAGGCTTTAAACATTTACAATTAGGCATAAGCTATGATAAATTACAAAGCTCTCCTGAATTAGGTTTTGCTTTGGTACACCCTGAAGACAAGGAAAACCTTAGAAAAAATTTATCGAATTCTTTCAATACCTTGAAACCGCTGTATACAGAATACCGCTTCAAATCAAAAGAAGAATATAGATGGCATTTTGTGACTGCCCAGGCAAAGAAAACAAAGGATGGAAGCGTATTATTGTACGGATGTTTTCAAGACATAAACAACCGTGTGGAACTGGAAAAAGCAATGGAACAAATATCCTTTGATATTTCTCATGTATTGAGGAAACCGGTTACCAGTCTTTTAGGGTTGACGGAATTGATTCATACCGAAAAGGTAATTAAAAAGGCAGAGTTACGTGAATATGTGGAGCAAATAAAATCAGTATCTTTGGAACTGGACAGTTTTACACGCGAGTTGTACACCATTTACAACGAAAAAAGAAAAAAATTCAACACGCTGAAGAAATAAAAAAACCCTGCCAATTGGCAGGGTTTCCATTAATTAATGAGGGGTCTTGTTTAGTTTTTTGACAAATAAGAAGCCACACCTTCTCTGGTTGCGCTCATTGCCTCTTTACCTTCTTCCCAGTTTGCAGGACAAACTTCACCATATTTTTCAACATGTCTTAAAGCATCAATTAGACGCAACATTTCGTCGATATTTCTTCCCAAAGGAAGGTCGTTTACCGTTTCATGTCTAACTGTTCCTTCTTTATCTATAAGGAAAGTAGCTCTGTAGGCCACTGGTAAACCTTGATAAGTAAGTTCTCCTTCTTCATTGTAGTTCCAGTCACCTGCAAGGACACCAAAGTTATGGGCTACAGTTTTTACCGGATCTGCAATGATCGGATAAGTTACTCCTTGGATTCCACCTTCTGCTTTTGGTGTGTTTAACCATGCAAGATGAGATTCTTCTGTATCACAAGAAGCGCCAATTACCGCAACGCCTCTTTTCTCAAATTCTTCCAATTTCTCTTGGAATGCAAGAATTTCAGTAGGACATACAAATGTGAAATCTTTTGGATAGAAAAAGAAAATAACATCTTTTTTACCGATGAATTGCTCTAAAGAGAAATCTTCCACTATTTCTTCTCCATCAATTACAGCAGGTACGCTAAATAAAGGTGCTTTTTTTCCAACTAATGACATAAAATAAAATTTAATTGTTTATAGATAATTTAATGATATTAAAAGAAATTTATTTTGTTTTTCCCTTAATTACCAACGATACTTCTTCAACCTCAAAACCATCAATTTGGTTCTCTTTAAAAAAAGTATGTAGCAATTCCTCCAAATCAGGATTTTTATAATCTCGAATGTCACTGCTTTCATTACAATACAGATGGCTGTGCGTCTCCATCACAGGATCAAAACGCATCAAACCCTGATCATCTCTGAATTTTTGCAAAATGCCTGCATTTACAAAGCTTTCTAAAGTTTTGTAAACAGTACCCATTGAAATACTCGGATTCTCTTCAGTAATCTGATTGTAAACCATTTCAGCAGTAGGATGATCTTGAGAATTACACAAAGAACGATAAATCACCAATCGCTGATGGGTAAATTTCATGCCCTTTGAAGTAATTTTCTCTTTTAGACTATCAACATTCATTTCTAGATAGGAATAATTCCTGTTTAGGATTCATTGTGCAAAGGTAGGTAATATTTTAGGAAATTCATATGTATAGTGCATTGATTTCCGTAATTTAACCTTTTAATAATATAACCATATCCTATTAAACCCTGCTGAACGCAGACAAATTACAGAAACTGATCGTTTTATGATAAAAGTATTGTTTATATGCTTAGGTAACATTTGCCGCTCACCATTGGCCGAAGCGCTTTTCAATCATAAAATCAAAGAAAAAGGTTATGAAAATTTTCTTAATTGTGATAGCTGTGGGACCTCAGATTATCACATAGGAGAATTGCCTGATGAAAGGACCATGGCCTCTGCTTCAAAAAACGGCATCAAAATATGCCATCGTGGAAGACAGCTTAACCGAACAGATTTCAGGGACTTTGATTATCTCATTGCGATGGATGACTCCAACCTTTCGAATATAAAAAAAGCAGCAAACCAGCACAAAACATCTGCTAAAAACCTTTTTCTGATGCGGTCATTCCAAAAAAATGCAGCCTTTAGTGAGGTTCCGGATCCATATTACGGAGGTGTAGATGGGTTTCAGAAGGTTTATGAAATCCTAGACAGCTCTTTGGACGGCTTCATAGAAACCCTTGAAAAAAATCACCCCGAATTAACTAAAAAGTAACTAATCCGGCATTTCTTTCTATCCCTATGCCAAATCGCTTTATAGAATATTAACTTTGAAACAGCCACTGCACCAAGTCTGGACTCCTTTGTTCGAGAATTAAATCGGCCTCCATCCTTCGGTAATGCTCCAAGGTTACCCCTGTAGGGTTCTTAACAGTAATCAGTTTAAGACCTCTATTTATCCTTACATGAAAAATATCCCTGAAAGCTTTGGTAATTTGATCATCAGTAAGTGAGATTGTGTTGATTACAATATTAATATGGGCAGCAGCACTTTGGATCAATTGAATTTCTGCGTTGATATCATCTGCTACATCATAAATATAGTCAAAATGAAAACCACCCAACATGGAGAGATCCCTTATCCTAAGTTCAATAAGGCACAGGTTATTTTTTATAATGGTAATTGGAATTCTTGGGGCTTGCCCATATGGACCTATAACTGTACCCGGCTTGTCAGGGTCTAAAAATGATTGCACATAAAGTGAAATTCCATGCTTACTTAAGGGTTTTATGGTTTTTGGATGAATCACACTGGCTCCATAGTAAGTCATCTCGGCCGCTTCTTCAAAATCAAGGTATTCAAATTTGACCGCATCCGGAAAAAGGTCCGGGTCACCGTTCAAGATACCCGCTACATCTTTCCAAATGGTAACTGAAGAAGCTCCAAGGCTAACCCCTAAAATGGCGGCAGTAAAATCTGAACCTTCTCTGCCAAGGGTGGTGGTGTTTCCTTGAAGATCCTTTCCAATAAAACCTTGGGTGACCACAGGAAAATTTTCAAGCTTTGGAATAAGGGCTTTTCTACAGTGCTGCATCGTTAGCGCCCAATCTACCTTGGCCATTTTTGTATGGGAATCAGTGCTAATCAGCTCTCTTGCATCTTGCCAAAGACATGAACAGCCAATTAGACAAAGGTATTCTTGAATTATCCTTGTGGAAATCAATTCACCATAGCCAATGATTTGGTCATAAAAAAAAGCTTGATTTTCTTTTATGGCAGCATTCTCCAGGGCTCTGTGCAGTTGAGCAAAATGATTTTCGACCCTAGAATAGATGGAATGGCCCTCTTCAAATAAACCCTTGCATAAGTCCAAATGGTACTCCATCAAGTCCATCAACGGCCCATTAAATTCCTTATTATCAAAGGATAGGCTTATTAACTCTTCTAGTCGATCAGTCGTTTTACCGGCTGCAGAAACAACTATAACCAAATTGTTTACCCATCGACTTTTGAGTAATTGTGCAATTCGTTGAATTGCTTTGGCGTCTTTTATGGACGCACCACCAAATTTATAAACCAAAGGTTGTATCATGAAAATAGAAAGGAAAAAGTAATATTTTAACGATAATCTATTAACTTCAAAGGTATGAAGACACAGCCTTACAAACAAGATACCCAGAACCTGGCATATAATGTTGGGGTTACTTTGGATAGATTTATCAAAAGCAAACAAGAAGATTTTCCATTTGCTTCAGGAGAATTATCCCAACTATTGAGAGACATTGCCTTGGCGGCAAAAATTGTTTCCAGAGAAATAAGTAGAGCCGGTTTATCAGATGTAACCGGTGCTTTCGGACAGATCAACGTTCAGGGCGAAGAACAGCAAAAACTGGATGTAATAGCTGATGTTCGTTTCACCAGAGCCCTTACCAAAGGAGGTGAAGTTTGTGCCATAGTCTCTGAGGAAGAAGATTTGGTAATTGATTTGCAAAATAGCAAAGGCAAATACGTAGTCGCCATTGACCCCTTGGACGGCTCTTCTAACATAGATGTAAATGTTTCAATAGGTACTGTTTTTTCCATCTACAGGCGGGTTACTCCTTCTGGATCACCTATACAAGAAGTGGATGTACTGCAAAAAGGCCGTGAGCAAGTGGCTGCAGGCTATGTGCTATATGGTTCTTCCACCATGCTGGTATATTCTACAGGAAATGGCGCCAATGGTTTTACTTATGAACGTTCTTTGGGTGAGTTTTTTCTTTCGCATCCCGACATGAAAATGCCTGAAGATGGTAATATTTTTACCATGAATGAAGGCCTTACTCCGATGATTAACCCAAATATTCTTTCCTATTTAGAAAGTTGCAAGCGACAGGGAGCTTCGGCAAGGTACATTGGAAGTTTGGTGGCTGATTTTCATAGGAATTTACTCAAAGGAGGAATTTATCTCTATCCTTCCACCACTCAAGCCAAAAATGGTAAGATTAGGTTGATCTATGAAGCAAATGCGCTGGCATTCATTGCTGAACAAGTAGGTGGGATGGCCTCTGATGGTAAAAATAGGATTTTAGATATTCAACCGGAGAGTTTACACCAACGGACCCCTTTTTACATAGGATCTACCAAAATGGTAAAAAAATTAGAAGAAATTTTGAATAGCTGATTAATAGAGAGTAGCCAGAAGGTATTAACAGCGAATTACTGCTCACTGTATTTTTTGCGAAAGTGCACCTTCAACATTTGGCGATCAATTATGGCGAGTGACATTTGAAAAGAAATTTCTTCCGGAGGGCAGGTATTTAAGATTTCCTGCACTTTTCCTTCACCAAGGTCAAAACGGTAACATAGTGTGAGAAATCTTTCAAATTCTTGATTGAGTAGGTGAGCCACCACCGGCTCAATAACTTTTGCTAAGCTTTCTCTGTCAATTTCATCCGGAATTATAGGCAGTTGCAGTAAATCTTTTAAATCTACTGCAACTGTCTTAATAAGACTTGAATTATCAATGGATGAATTCATGCATTTTATTTTTCTTCTTCCTCAGCCTTGTTATCATCCTCCCCTGTTTCCTCTTCCAAAACCTCTGGGCATTGGGCACGGATAATATGGTACCAGTTGATCAACTTTTTAACATCAGAAGCATAAACCCGATCTTCATCAAACTCCGGAAGAATATGTTTCATGAAAGCCTGATATTCTTCTTTGTCAGCGCCTTCCAGGCCGGTATCACCTTGAAATTCTTTTTCAATTTTCACCATTATATCCTGTAATGGAGAAGCGCCTTCCTCTGTAAGGGTATAAATGGATATTTCACTCAATAAAGAAACTCGCTGTGCGGCGCCTACTACTAATTTACCCTTTTTTTCATCCAAAGATTCAAGGATAACCCCACTTCTACTGGGTTTCAATACTTTATATAAACCTGGTTTTCCAGAAACAGTGGCAATGTCTTTAAATTCCATGATAGTTATTTTTTTATTGGCTGCAAATATAGGATTATCTCCAGAAAGATCGGGGTATTTACCCCTCCTCATAATATTCAGATACGTTTTCTTCTATAAATTGGGTTAACTCTTCTCTGCCTACGCTTGTCATGGCAGAAGTAACGAAAAATTCCGGTGCTTCTACAAACATTTTTTCCATTTCATCTAGGAAACGGTGCACATTGTCTGCTGTTTTTGATTGGGATTGTTTGTCCGCTTTGGTGAAAATCAATGTAACCGGCAATTCCAACTGACCACACCAAGTAATAAATTCTATGTCTATAGGTTGCGGGTTGAGTCGGCTGTCGATCAAAACAAATACAGATACCAGGTTTTCCCTTTCAGTAAGGTAATTGCGAATCATCTTGTTCCATTCAGCCTTCAATTTTTTATTTGCCTTGGCAAACCCATAGCCCGGAAGATCGACCATATACCAGCGAGAATCAATTTCAAAATGATTGATTAACTGGGTTTTACCTGGTTTTCCTGATGTTTTGGCCAGGTGCTTGTGATTGGTAAGCATGTTAATAAGCGAGCTTTTTCCAACATTGGATCTACCAATAAAAGCAAATTCCGGCTTGGTGGGTGCCGGGCACTTTGTATGGTCTGAATTACTCATTAAAAAGCGTGCATTCTTCAACATGGCTCTTTTTTCTTGCAAAGGTAAGTAAATTCCTGAAAGGTCTCCAAACCATTAATTCATTAACAATTTTCCATTGCTCAAGTTTACTTAGTAATATTGTATTGAAATAAGAAGCCATGTCAGTAGTTCCATACAAAAATCAAAAAGAAGGCAAGAAGCAACAAGTTGCCAACATGTTCAATAACATTAGCAAAAATTACGATTTGCTAAACCATGTTCTTAGCCTAGGCATAGACATTATCTGGCGAAAGAAAGCCATAAAAATGTTGCAGGAAGATAAGCCAAAGTTAATTTTAGATATTGCCACCGGTACCGGTGACTTCGCCATAGAAGCCTTGGCATTAAAGCCTGAAAAGATTATCGGTGTTGATATCTCTGAAGGTATGCTCAATGAAGGGCGGAAGAAAATGAAGCAAAAAAAACTGGATCACCTTATTGAATTACAAATGGGAGATTCAGAAAAGTTACTGTTTGAGGAAAATAAGTTTGACGCTGTCATCGTTTCATTTGGGGTTAGGAACTTCGAAAACCTTGAAAAAGGCTTGGCAGATATGTACAGAGTATTAAAACCAGGGGGAAAAACAGTGATTTTGGAATTTTCTACACCAAAAAAATTCCCGATGAAACAAGCTTATTCCTTTTATTTTAAATATATTTTACCTCAAATTGGTAAAATCGTCTCAAAAGACAATTCAGCCTATACCTATTTGCCCGAATCGGTAAAGGCTTTTCCTGATGGCGATAATTTTATTAATATTCTTGAAAGGGTAGGTTTCAAAAAAACGCAATGCAAAACGCTCACATTTGGCATAAGTTCAATATACGTTGGTATAAAGTAGTTCTTCTTTTCTTAGCAATATTCTTTTTCCAAAACCATTTGGTAAAAGCACAGCAAAAGAGTTTTATTTTGAATCCATCAGGAAGCGATAATGAACCGCTTTCTTATGGCTTTTTCCTTGCGGCACATAACAGTACGCTAAGAATTAAGTATGCGGACAATTTTCTCAACCCCGATTATCCCAATCTTGATAAAGTTAGGGCCATAATGCCAAGTTTTTCTCCCGGCTTTGCCCTGGGATTTTTGGTAACAGCCAGATTACATGATCAATTTAACCTGATGTTTACCCCTAAAGCTGGATTTTATGAGTACCGTACCGAGTTACAGCTTTTTACGGATGATCCGGATGCTATCAATGGAGTGGGAATAAATGCTGTTCCACTACTTACAGAAGAAACGCTTGTAGAAGTTCCCCTATTGCTCAAATACAAATCCCAACGCTTTAATAATACCCGAATGTTTTTTATTGGGGGATTAAACGGACAGTTTAGAACTAAAAATCAAGAAGAAGCCAATGAAGACCCGGTGGCACTAAAAGGAACCGATGTGGCATTGGAAATGGGTATGGGCTTTGACCTTTATTTCAAATTTTTTAAGTTTTCTCCGGAAATCCGCTTTTCACATGGCTTGATGAATCTGTACCAAGAGGGATATTCAGATGAACGAATGGCTGGAGCCATCTCATCCATCAAAAGGAAATCCATCACCATCTATTTAAATTTTCAGTAAGGCAATTGCATTGCAGGCCATTTCACTTTTAATCTTAGGGGAAAAATTTTATCTTCCCTAATGGAAAAGAAAATTGCATTCATTACCGGAGCAAGTTCCGGCATAGGAAAAGCTTGTGTCAAATACCTGGCTGCTGAAGGTTTTGACATCATCGCTTGTGGTCGTAGGGAAGAAAGATTGGTAGAACTAAAAGACTTACTTCCAAAAGATACTGCCTATCATTATTTGGTTTTTGATGTGAGGGATAAAAAAGCCGTCTATGAGGCCATTGATTCTTTGTCTGATAAATGGAAAAATATAGCCGTTTTGATCAATAATGCAGGCAATGCCCACGGACTAGACTTTATTCAGGATGGCAGCGAGGATGACTGGGATGCCATGATGGACATCAATGTAAAAGGCCTGCTCTATGTTTCTAAAAAGATCATCCCTGGAATGGTGGAAAGAAAACAAGGGCAGATCATTAATATAGGCTCCACTGCAGGTAAAGAAGTATATCCCAAGGGCAATGTCTATTGTGGTTCCAAACATGCAGTAGATGCCATTACCAAAGGCATGCGCTTAGATCTAAACCCTTTTGGAATAAAAGTAATGGCTATCAACCCGGGCCTTGTGGACACTGAGTTTTCTATGGTCAGGTTCAAAGGGGACAAGAGCAAGGCTGAAAATGTGTACAAAGGCTTTACGCCTCTAAAAGCTGAAGATATAGCAGATGTGGTGAGGTTTGCCGTAACCAGACCTCCTCATGTTGTATTGGCAGACGTAATTGTATTGCCCACTGCCCAGGCCAGCACCACCCAATTGCACAAAGAGGAATGATAAAAACCACCATCAAATGCGGAATAATAGCATTGAGCCTAATGGCCTGTGGAGAAGGCAAAAATGAAATTAGTGAACAAAGCGCAAAAGTGAGCCTCCCAAAAACCGAATCCTTGGACAGCTTAAAAGCTGACCCTGTTCAAAAAGACAGCCTTCCGATTGTAGGAGAATTAGAACAACGCCTTATCAAAGCGGGCCTTTTAAACGTACAAAAAGAAATCCCCGGGACACTGGTAGACCTTAGGTATTCTACTAAAAATAATTTCTTTGGAAAGGATGTATATGGAGAGCTAACAAATTGCTATTTACAACCAGAAGTGATTGAAATGTTGAAAATGGCGCACAAAGCTTTAAAAAAATCCCGTTCTTCCCTTACATTTCTGTTCTTTGATGGGGTTAGGCCACAATCTGTTCAACAAATCCTATGGGATGAACTGGATAAACCTGATAGCATCAAGCCACTGTACGTAGCCAACCCACAAAAAGGAAGTTTGCACAACTTTGGCGTAGCAGTAGATCTTACCCTAGCCAAAAACAGCAATGGGGAAGCCCTTGATATGGGCACAGCCTTTGATTTTTTCGGATACCCTGCCTATCCTGACCGAGAGGAACAAATGCTCAAAGAAGGAAAAATAAACCAAAAACAAGTTGAAAACAGACAATTGCTTAGGAAAATAATGACTGAAGCAGGTTTCAAAGGTATTGGTTCTGAGTGGTGGCATTTTAATGCCTTCAGCAGAAAGATTGCCAGAGAGAAATTCGATATTGTTAAATAAAAATGCTATTATCGTTTCTGATTTTAAATTCAATAACCTATGAAAAGCCTTATTAGCAAATCCAAAATATATTCTTTACTGATTACCAGCATCTTGGTCCTCTCTTTATCTTCGCTTAGTCAAGCCCAACAATTCAGAGCTTTAGTTATAAGCAAGACTTCCGGTTTTAGACATCAGTCGATCCCCGAAGGAGTAGCCGCAATAAAAAAGTTGGCAAAAAAGCATCGCTTTGCCGTATATGCTACAGAGGATGCAAGTTTGGTCAACGATAAAAACCTAGAAAAATACGATGTCATCATTATGATGAGCACCACAGGAACCATCTTTAATGCAGAAGAAAAGGCAGCCTTCGAACGCTTTGTTAAAAGTGGAAAAGGTGTAGTAGGAGTACACAGTGCCACTGATACCGAATACGACTGGCCTTGGTATACAAAACTAATTGGAGGTCAGTTCAACCATCATCCTCACCAACAAACCGCAAGAATAAAAGTAATGAATGGAGACCATCCTGCCACCTACCACCTCAATGATAAGTGGCTATGGACCGATGAATGGTATGAATATAAAAACTTCAACAACAAAGTAAATATTCTCCTACAACTAGATGAAACCTCATACGATGTAGGCCAAAGAAATGGTAAAAAAATGGGTATGGGTGCTGTACATCCCATTTCTTGGTACCATGAATACGATGGTGGCAGAATATTTTATACCGGATTGGGCCATGTGGAAGAAGCTTTTGTAGACGCAGATTTCTTAAAGCACCTTTATGGAGGAATTTGGTACGCTGCTTTAGGCAAACCTTTATAGCTCTTAAAGACAAATCTTACTCAAACACCTAAAAATAAGTAAAACCCCCTTTCCTACTTTATTGTAAGGAAGGGGGTTTGTTTTTGAAATGGAATTATTAAGGCAAACTTTGCATTTAGTCAGTTTTTTAAGGAATAGGCTTATAATAAACCTTTCACTTTTTGTACCAAGCTCATTGGTTTTTTAATTATCCTTAGTCCGGCTCACATTGAGGCCTACGTAACAAGTAGCCAAGATCTTCTTATCATAAAGTAAGGCTTTTCAATTTTCTAAGTAAGTAATTAATATCAAATTCAAAATTCATAATTTGCCTTGATGAAATTGTGCTCAACCAATAAAAGGTAAACTAGTTTCTTTTTTGGGGATGCTAGAATTGAATTTAAAAAAAATTTAAAAACCCAAATGTTTAATAAAGAGATAAACAGAGAACGCTTGTACAAATGGAATACGCGTAGCAGTACATTGACCATGTTGATTTATGTGCTTTATGGGGTATTCTATCGATTACAGCTTCCGGTATGGTATGACTATCTCGTAACTGGCATCACCGTTTATAACATTCTACTAATCTCATTGATTGTATACCTAAGCATGGAAAAAAGGCACTTGGTGGATCACCTAAAAAAAGCCATTTTATTGGGAATATTTCGATTGGTTATCAATTTGGTACTGCTAAGCTTAATAGTAAGCAACAGCTTATAGAAATAGCCATACAACTCACTACCCGGCGATTGCTCCTTATGCAATTAAAATAAAAGTTATTTTCGCAATTCTTCCAACACTGCCATAAACTTTTTGACAGACAACCTATCAGAATTTTTCTTTCCTATATACCTGTACACCTCTTTCCCATCAGGCCCTATTAAAATTAAAGCCGGGTAATGAACCAATTGATTGTGGAAGGAATACCCTCCGGGAACGTCCAACTCGTCTGCCAGTTGGGCACCTACATCTCTGTAAATGGTAAAACTGTCCTCATCCAGGTTTTCTGCCCAGGCCAAAATTTCTTCGTCAGTATCGGGTTTAATAAATACTTGGATTACATCATCTAACCCTGCGGTTTTCTCAACATAATCATTGGTATGCCTGATACAGTAGGGACATTCTGTTTTGAGTAAAAAATGCAAGGCAACGTATTTTCCTTTTGCTTCGCTTAAAACAAATGGCTTTTCATCTCCTACCGCCGGAAGAGAAAAGTTTTTTACCTTTTCTTGGGCCAATAAACTGTGTGATATAAAGACTAAGGAGAATACTGCTAGTATTTGTATTTTCATGGTTTTAATTGATTCGTTTCTTAAGGATTGACACAAAATAGGCTAAGGGGTAAGGATAGGCTTCTTATGATTTTAGGGTTCAAACTTAGAAAAAAGCCTGCAGGCCTATTTGAACCCACAACTAATTTTTCAAACGCAGACGATTATACCAAGGTTTAGTAAATTTTTGAAACAAAATGAGTTAGGGTTGAGAAAAACTACTTTCTAAAGCTTTTAATCCACCCACTACCGGTAATTTCAAAACCGTATTATCCAAATCTACGGTTATTTCAGTTCCTGGTTTGGGCCAAACAGTAAATTCTCTGTCACTGGAAAAGATCATCAAAGCTATCTTCTGCCCCTTGGGGATAATTTGGTCATCAGGTTGAAGAGGAAAGCTTATGGTGTAGAATTTACCTGGTTTTAAAGGTTTTCCTTTTCGCTCAGAGGAATGGTTTTGAGGATCTGCCCAGCCTCTTGTAATTATATTGTCGGTAATCTTGGCATTTTTGGCGGTATTCCAAGGCAATGAGACCAGCCAAACAGATAAATTGGCTGCGGCCTTACTTGAAGAAAGCTTTATGGTAATCTCAGCGGTGCCGGATAAGTGAATATCCTCCTTTAACTCGGGGGTAAGATAAATTAGTCGATGATTGGTAAGTTCTGCCTGGGCAAGGGTTGCACCATCAAAGGAATAATTATCTTCCAAGGTTTCCATTTTCTGGCTATTGTTATTCACGAAAGCCAAACTACCCCTACCCGGTGCATTTCCGTTTAGGTAAAGTTTTACTTCAGAAGCAACGGGATTTGGAAATGCTTCATAAGGAGTAGGCTTTTCATGAGAGTCATTTTCACGAACAATCCAAACCTTGGCATCATTTTCTACTCCATTTTCTATTCCATGTAAATATCTAGTAAACCAACGATTCATCATTGAGAAAGGCGGTGGCCCACCATGCCCATCTTGGTGATAGTAAAGCTGAGAAGGGATTCCCATTTCTACTGCCTTTTGATATATTCTATTGCTGTGCTCCGGCATCACATTCCAATCATTAAAACCATGGGACATTAACAGCGCAGCCTTCATAGGTTCCATCTGGTATAAGTAATCTTTGGCAAACCAGAAATCATTTAAATCCCCAGTTTCACGATCCATGCCCTTTCTCATTTCTTTGTCTCTTATCCGTGCATTATTGCGCGCCCTCATGGCAGTGTCTCCACTATGGATAAAATCATAAAGTACATCTATATCTTCACCGAGGTAACCACCGGGAGAACGAACCAGACCATTCGAACGGTAATAATGGTAGTAAGAAGTATTGGGAGCGATAGGAATAATGGCCTCTAAACCTTTCACACCGGTGGTTGCAGCGGCAAGGGGGATCGTTCCATTGTAGGAGGTTCCTGTCATCCCCACCTTTCCTGTAGACCAAAAAGCTTCTACTTTCTCATTGCCATCAATGCTGGTATACCCATCCCTGCGTCCACACAACCATTCTATAACTGCCTTTGGAGCAAGAGACTCATTTTTCCCTCCCACAGTGGGTGCTCCTTGGGATAAGCCTGTTCCCGGAGATGATGAATGAACCACAATATATCCCCTGGGCACCCACTCCCGAATATGGGAATCAGAAATGTGAGGTCTTTTATAGATTGTTTTTACTTCCGGATGTGAACGTTCTTTCGGGGGCTTGCCTAATTCATGTTTAACATCCCAAAATAAGCCTGAGACATTCGGCGCTACTCCCGTAAAATAAGGACTTGAAATGTAGATAACCGGAAGCTTGAGGCCTTCATATTCTGTCTGATAAGGTCGAGTAACATCCACATGCATGCGATCCATCTTACCATCTGCATCACTATCAAAATCTGTTTCCACCCATAGGTCATGGCGAATCCATTTCCCCGGGTCTTTAAATGCCTTCACCTCCTGAGCCTCACCATTCTTGAATACAGGTGTTGCAGCTTCTTGGGCAAATACCTGCTTAGTGGATAGGAGTAACAATAAATAAAAAGCGATTCTAAAAGCTTTTTTTCTGATAGGTTGTGGCTTATTATAGATCATCATAGGGCAATATTGGTGAATTCCAGACTATTGACTGGAATGGAAGGTATTATGCTTATCAAACAAGTGAAAGGATAAATTTAATAATGATTTCCATATTTGTAATCGAGATCGGATCTTTCGGTCTCAATTACCCGGAAACCTCATCACTAGGTTCCACTTTTTTAAGTGAAACAGCATTCATGCAAAATCTCAAGCCACTAGGTGCCGGTCCATCAGGAAAAACATGCCCTAGGTGAGCATCACAGGTATTGCAAGTAGTCTCTACTCTAACCATTCCAAAGCTGGTGTCTTTGTGATGGGCCACTGCATTGTCTTTTATCGGTTGGGTAAAAGAGGGCCAGCCGGTGCCGCTTTCAAATTTCTCATTGGCATCAAAAAGTAAGGTTCCGCAACATACGCAAGCATAAATTCCGGGTTCAAAGGAACTGCAAACGTCAGAACTAAAGGCTCGTTCGGTACCTTTTTGCCTTGTTACCCTGTATTCTTCCTCGGTTAACCGTTCTTTCCACGCTGCATCCGTTTTTTCTACCCTTCGATCAGGTTTTAAATTGCCATTGTTGGCATAGCGTATTACATCGTTCCAGTTCATGATTATTCTATTTATAATTTTATCCTTTATTTAATAAAACCGTTTTCTTTTCAGTTGGTTTTATTAACATCGTTTTTTGAAAACGATCTTTTAGGGCTTTTAGTTTTGGTTCTATATACTTGGCACAAAAAGGACGCTCCGGGTTTTTGTAATAATAATCCAAAAATTCCTCCTTATTTTCTTTAAAGGCCACAAAGGCGAGCACTTTGGTCAGAATAGGCTGATCAAAATCTTTTTGAATGGCTTTAATAACAGACAGACACTCCATTTGCTGTTCCGCATCAAAAACATAAATAGCTGACCTGTATTTCTTCCTTAATAGATGGTCTGCCGTACAACTATGGCTGTGTAAATGAATGGCAATCAATAATGATAAATTGACCTCATCTGGGTTGAATTGGATCAGTACCGCTTCTGAGCCTTCCTGGTTTGGGCTTTCTGAAGAAATCCAGCCTTGCTTAACCTCCAGCACTCCACGAACAGACATGAATACACCCTCCGTACACCAATGGCAGCCTCCTCCCAGTCCAATTGTTACTGTGTTCATGGTACTTATCGTTTAATCCAAAGTAAAAGAAAGGAATTATAAGCTTAATTATAAATAAAGACTATACCTGTAAGATTTAAACATTAGCGATAATTTAACCTAAAAACCTTGTCCTTGGAAGCTTTTTCATGAAATTCTGAAGAGGTAGTAATAATTGAAAAAATCAAACAAAATTTTACTCATTTACAAAGCATAAAGGTTTAATTTCATCTGAAATTAGCGGTATTTTATCGAAGCAAATTGGTTGATATTTTAAAAAAATTTTACTCTATCCTCCTTGTAGGTAATATTTTCTCCCATAAGCGTTTTATCGCTTGAAAAGTTTGTCAACTCAACCAATTGGTAATATCCACTGTCTAGTACACATTGATTAATAGTTGGCATAGGAGATCCTGAAAATTAATTTAATGTTTTATTGCCAACAAACGAAACAAGCGGGATTTGAATACCGGAATAAACATCCAGAAAATAGTTTCTCAATTCCTCAGCTTTTGTAATGGCTACCGGTACGTTTATTTCTGAAACTGTGTCGTAAGAATTTAACAAAAGAGATACCAATACCACCAGCAGCCATTTAATAGTTTGTATTTTCATTGTCTTTCAGTTTTGGATAAATAATCTTGAACATGCCATAGAAAGCCGAATATTTGTTCGGGCTTAAAGCTTGATCCTTACTTATGACAAATTTTATACTTTCTGCATTTACATTCGTTCTGAAATGTTATTCCGAACTTCTTTGAATTCTAAAACCTTTGGAAAAGCTGCTTCCCTCCCATTATGGCTTGGCTAAGATTCTTTGTATTCTTATTCTATGATAGCGCTGCAAGATTACCGGGTAAAAATTTCCAATTATATTGATAAGGAAAGTAAACAAAACCAATAAATTATAACCGGGAATTATAAACAATAGGTTTATTATTAGCAAAAGAACCAAGGCAGCTAAATGTCCAAATTCCGATTGCTTCGATTGGTAAATAAATTGTTTCAAACCGCTTTTCTTTCCATCAAAAAACTTTTTTCTATTGTCTTTTTTTCCCCAGAAAAATATAATCAACAGTTTTCGAAAATACTTTACACCCAATACATTGTACCAATTAATCAGTTTGGAAGGTTTTTTTATGATGTAGTAATTTTCCGGCAAAGCCTTGTTCGTAGGAAAGACAAAACCTGGAAATGCAAATATCCCTGTCACGCATAAATTGATCATAAAACCTAAAAATAATGAAGACTTAAAGCCTAATTGTTCAGGGCCAAAAGCTAAGATTTGTCTTAGGCTGGTGAAAGAAAAGTACAATAAAAATAGGGACAGCAGGGTGAAAAAGATTTTTTTAATTATTTTCATTAGGAACAGAGACTATGGGTAATGCTAAAGATGTATTGCCCTGTAATATAGAAAATAAATGTATTATGATTCGGCTGTGGAATAGATCTCTCCAAATATAAAAATACCTTAACTATTTCTTTCCTTAAGTACACTTACTGTAACCAGTAATTGTCCGAAATGTCGTTGTGAATGTTCTGCAATATGAAAGTACAATCCCATCACTGTAGTTGGTAGTTTTTTTCTGCCCACCGTTCGGTTTTGTTTTAACTCATCTTCACTGGTCTTACTGAAAATGAGGAGTAGCTCCTGTATCTTTTCACTGAAACGCTTCACAAGATCTTCGGCGGAAATAGAGGCATTAGGTGTTTTTTCATTCTTCAAAAAATCAAATTGATCCTTAGACAATGCTGATTCTTGGGCATAAGTTATCAGTCGGTCTGCCACCCCATAAAGATGATTCAGGTGAAAGCCAACACTTGCTCTACCGGCAACAGTTTGCCATAGAAGGGTATCAGGAAAGTCATCCAAACATTCCTTTAACTCTTTGTCTAGCTGCAACAATGCATGAGCAGCTGGTTGAAGCATAAAAGGAATGTTTGGAATAGGCCCATTTAGCCAAGCCTCAGGTGTATTCATACTATTAATTTATGCATGGAAAAAGAAATATTTACCCTCGGAAATCAATGCAGAGGCTATTTGACGTCGCAGGGATTTGGTGTTGATATTGTCGTATTTAGTAAAACGTTTCAATCCCATTAATAGCATCTTCTGCTCATCCCCTTTAGTAAAAGACATAATGGCTTCTTTGCCTGCAGATTGAATTTTTTCCACCGCTTCATAAAGATAAACCTTGGTGGCTGCCAAATGATATTTAACAGCTTCTTCACCTTCTTTGATCAGCAAACTTTCTGTTCTCAAAAGCGCAGATTCAGCGGCATAAATTTCGATCATTATGTCTGCCAGGTTCATCATGATTTCTTGTTCCTCTTCCATTTTGTTACCAAGATTCTGAGCCGCTTTCCCTCCAATCATTAGAAAAACCTTTTTTAATTTTCTCAGGGTTTCTTTCTCAGCATTTAAGGGTTGTGAAGAATCTGTACTTCCAAAGCTAGGTACTGAGGTCAACTCTTTGGATACTTCCATGGCCGGACCCAAAATATCTATTTCTCCTTTCATAGCGCGTTTCAGCAACATGCCTACCATTAAAATTCGATTGATTTCATTGGTACCTTCATATATGCGGGAAATTCGTGCATCTCTAAAAGCACGCTCCATTGGTGCATCGGCAGAATAACCCATGCCCCCATAAATTTGTACGCCTTGGTCGGTTACATAATCGAGTACTTCCGAACCATGAACTTTCGCTATGGCGCATTCTATGGCAAATTGTTCTACACCTTTCAATTTGGCCTTATTGGGTTCCATCCCTTCTTTTATCAAAGCATCTATTCTGTCTTCAACATCTTGACCGGCCCGGTAGCAAAGGGATTCACAAGCATAGGTTTTTATGGCCATCTCTGCCAACTTGGCTTGAATGGCACCAAAGGAATTAATGGATTGTCCAAACTGTTTTCTTTCGGCACTGTATTGAATGGAATACCCCAAAATTGTTCGACAGCCACCCAAAACGCCTGCACCTAACTTTATCCTCCCAATATTTAAGATATTAACGGCGATTTTAAAACCATTTCCTCTTTCAGAAAGTAAATTCTCTACCGGCACAGGACAATCATTGAAAAACACCTGACGAGTGGAACTACCTTTGATTCCCATTTTTTTCTCCTCCTCATTCATGGTAATGCCACCATAGTTCTTTTCTACCAAAAATGCTGAAAGGTTTTTGTCCTCATCTATTTTAGCGAAAACTATAAAGAAATCAGCAAAACCTGCGTTTGAAATCCACATTTTCTGACCATTGATCAGGTAATGCGTTCCTTCTTCATTTAGGCTGGCCTTGGTTTTTCCACTGTTGGCATCTGATCCGGCATCCGGTTCTGTTAAACAATAACATGCCGCCCAGTCCGCATTGGCCAATTTGGGAAGGTATTTCTTTTTCTGTTCTTCTGTTCCATAGTAAAGAACAGGTAGGGTACCAATTCCGCTATGTGCTCCATAGGTGGTAGAAAATGATCCTGCAGCTCCTATGATATCAGCAATCAACATGGAGGTGTTGAAACTCATACCTAAGCCGCCATATTCTTCAGGAATCGCTATACCAAGCAAACCCAGGTCCCCGGCTTTCTTCAATATAGAAGGAACGAGTTCTGGATTTTTCATGCTGTCAATCTCTTCCATCTTTGGAGTGATTTCCATGTCTAGAAAATCCTGACAGGCCTGCGCCATCATTTTCTGTTCTTCACTAAATTCTTCAGGTATAAATACGGCGCTTGCTTGGGTTTCTTTTATGAGAAACTCTCCTCCGTTAAGGGCATTTTTTTCATTAATTTTTTCCATGGCTATTTAAGGCTTTAATTTTTTTAAAGAGAGGTTTAATTCATTGGGTAAATTTGATTGAACCCAAGTTTGAAAGGCCTCGACTATAGTCGTTCAATTACTCCTGCCACGCCTTGTCCTCCTCCTACACAGGCAGTCACAAGACCATATTTTCCCTGTCTTTTTTTCAATTCGTTGATCATCTGTACGGAAAGCTTTGCTCCGGTACATCCCAAAGGATGACCAAGCGCCACTGCGCCACCATTTACATTTACTATATCCGGATTAAAATCCAATGATCGGATTACTCCCAATGCCTGAGTGGCAAAGGCTTCATTTAATTCAATCAGGTCGATATCATTCAAGCTCAATCCGGCCTGTTTTAGGGCTTTGGGCACAGCTATTTTTGGCCCCATTCCCATGATTCTTGGCTCAACACCTCCCACACTATAAGCGGCCAATCTGGCCATAGGCGCTAATCCCAAATCCTTCATCATTCGTTCCGACATTACCACCACGAATGAGGCTCCATCGGAGGTTTGAGAGGAGTTTCCTGCGGTGACCTGACCGCCATTTTTAAAAACGGGTTTTAAATTTGCCAAAACCTCCATGGTAGTTCCGGGTCTGGGCCCTTCATCGGTATCTACTGTGTATTTCCTTGTTTTCCTCTTAAGTGACTTATCCAGATAGGTTTCTTCTACTTCCACCGGGACAATCTCATCCTTAAATCTTCCTTCTTTAATTGCCCTAATTGCTTTTTCATGCGATTGAACAGCAAACTGAT
The DNA here is from genome assembly GCF_054781075.1 of Cyclobacterium sediminis. Taxonomy (NCBI): domain Bacteria; kingdom Pseudomonadati; phylum Bacteroidota; class Cytophagia; order Cytophagales; family Cyclobacteriaceae; genus Cyclobacterium; species Cyclobacterium sediminis. The sequence continues at coordinate 124,624 of NZ_BAAGVC010000007.1, forward strand.
CAGAATCTTCTCTGGTAACGTTAAAGTCTTTGGCCAGCTCTTCGGCTGTCAAGCCCATACTTAAATAATAACTTGGGAATTCTGTCGCTATTTTATAATTTAATACCGTTTTATAGCCCATCATTGGTACCATAGACATGGATTCAGTACCTCCTGCAATAATGCAATCTGCCATTCCTGATTTTATTTTAGCCGTAGCTAAAGCAATTGCTTCCAAACCCGATCCACAATACCTATTGATGGTAAAGCCGGGTGTATCTTCCGACAATGCCAAGAGGGAAATCATTCTTCCTATTTGCATGCCTTGTTCTGCTTCCGGTACTGCATTGCCTACGATAAGGTCATCCACCATTTTGGGTTCCAAACCGGGAACGTTGTCCATTAGGTGCCTGATGATATCCGCTGCAAGGTCATCTGATCTATAAAACCGAAAGCCTCCTTTTTTCGCCTTTCCTACTGCAGATCTATAGCCATTGATAATATATGCTTCCATTTGATGTTTATTTTAATGCTTGAATTTGGTTAAATTGGTATGAAGCTATTTTTGGAATAGTAAAACCTTAATAATTATGGCTTGATTTAATTCCTTAAAGGTTTCCCTTTGAAAAGAATACTATGGATCCTTTCCAAGGTTTTCTTTTCACCTGTTAGACTTAGGAAAGCTTCTCGCTCCAAATCCAACAAATACCTTTCACTTACTTCTGTAGGAGAGGATAAATCTCCCCCACTCATTATCCAAGCTAGTTTTTTGGCGATTTTTGCATCATGTTCTGAAATATAAGCTCCATAGCGCATGCCTGAAATGCCGGTCTCAAATAATGCAAGGGAGGATTTCCCCAATACTTTTATATCCTTCTTTTCAATGGGTTGGGTATAACCTGCATCATACAAGGCGATGACCTTTTCTTTTGCTTCGGCCAATTGACGCTTTCTATTGATGGTTATGGCATCTTTTTGCTCAAGGAAACCCAGATTATAAGCTTCGGCAGCTGAGGTGGAAACCTTGGCCGTGGCAATATTCATAAAAGTTTCCTGAAGACGATTCAGTTCAACATCTCCGGGTTCAATGTTTTGGGAAAATCTCATGGTCATTTCTTTGGTACCACCTCCGGCAGGAATCAAACCTACACCTACTTCTACTAATCCCATGTATAATTCTGCATGAGCCTGAACTGCATCTGCATGCAATGACAATTCACATCCGCCACCCAAAGCCATATTATGTGGTGCCACCACCACTGGCACTGAAGAAAAACGTGCCCTAAGCATGGTGTCTTGAAATTGGGCAATCATCAGATTTATTTCATCAAAATCCTGATCTCCAGCAAACATGTACAGCATGGCAAGGTTTGCTCCTGCTGAGAAATTTCCCCCTTCATTTCCTATGACCAAACCTTTATAGGTTTTTTCTGCCATGGTAATGGCTGTATTTATTCCTTCAACTACCTCTTGACCCAAGGAATTCATCTTTGTATGAAATTCCAAACCAATCACTTCATCACCTAAATCATAAATGGTAGCTCCTTCATTGCCCCATATTTTCTTGTTGGCAGCTTTGAGCGTGTCGAGCAATAAAAATGATTCCAATCCGGGAATTTCTTTGTAGGATTTTGACGGAATATCGTAATAATGTTTTTTGCCATTTTCTACTTTATAAAAACTTGTATGTCCGGCAGCCAACATTTCATAAACCCAATCGGCAGGCTTTTCACCGGATTCCTCCATTGCTTCCACTGTAGTTTTTACTCCTAAAATATCCCAATTTTCAAATGGACCATATTCCCAGCCAAACCCTGCACTTACTGCTTGGTCAATCTTATATAGTTCATCAGCAATTTCAGGAATTCTAAATGAACAATAACGAAACAGATCATAAAAAATAGCTCGATAAAACTTTCCCGCTTTGTCATCAAAATTGACCAAAAATTTGATTCTTTCCTTCAGTTCATCAATTCCTTTGGAGGCTTCTAAAGCCTTAAATTTTGGTTTTTCTACAGCTTTGTACTCATAGGTTTGAAAATCTATTTCTTTTAGTTCTTTGCGACCATCCTCATGCCTAATCATGTGAAAAAACCCTTTGCCACTTTTATCTCCGTACCATTTGTTCTCATTCAGAACCTGAACACTTTTTGGCAATTTAAATCGATCTCTGGATTCATCGTGTTCCAGTACCTTATAGAGGTTATTGGCCACGTGGACTGTAGTATCTAGTCCAACTACGTCCAAAGTCCTAAAAGTGGCTGATTTGGCCCTCCCTATGATCGTTCCGGTGAGCTTATCCACTTCTGATACGCTTAGTCCTTGCTTTTCTATGGTATGAATGGCTGAAATAATGGCATAAACACCTACCCTATTGGCAATAAATGCAGGTGTATCTTTACACAGAACAGTTTCTTTGCCCAAAAATCTGTCTCCATAATTCATCAAAAAGTCGATTACCTCGGGTTTGGTTTTAGGTCCCGGAATAATTTCAAACAATCGAAGATACCTTGGAGGATTAAAAAAATGTGTTCCTGCAAAACACTCCTGAAAATCCTGAGACCTATTGTCACTCATTAAGTGAATAGGTATTCCTGAAGTATTGGATGTAACCAGAGTACCAGGCCTCCTATATTTCTCTACTTTTTCATATAGGCCTTGCTTAATCTCCAGGTTCTCTATAATTACTTCAATTACCCAATCGTAATGCTCGATTTTAGGCAAATCATCATCAAAATTACCTGTAGTAATCCTATTGATGAATGCTTTGTCATAGATTGGCGACGGTTTTGCACGCAATGTACTATTCAGCGCCTCATTCACTATTCTATTCCGTACTTCTTTGCTTTCAATGCTTAATCCTTTCTTCGTTTCTTTCTCGTTAGGAGCTTTGGGTAGAATATCCAAAAGCAAAACTTCAACCCCTATATTGGCGAAATGACAAGCAATTCTCGACCCCATTATTCCGGAACCTAAAACGGCAACTCTCTTTATGCTTTTTTTCATTGGTTATATTAGCTAATTGTTAATGTTAAAACCTATCTGTCTAGGACTTCTGAAGTTCATCAATGACGTTATTGATCTTTTTAAATGTTACAAAAAAGGAACCAATCTCATCCTCACTAAGACTATCTCGAACTTTGTGGTTAAACTCCTTAATTGTACTTACAGCTGCAGCTTTTTTTTGTTTTCCTTTCTCTGTTAATAATACTTTAACTGATCGTTTATCTCTTTGGTCCTGAACTTTCTTTATCAAACCTTTCTCTTCCATGGTTTTCAATAATCTTGTTAGACTTCTCGATTCCAGTCCCATTTGAGGTGCAATTTTAGTTGCAGCTGTTCCTGCAGTAGAATCTATGTTGATTAGAACAAAACCCATGGAGGTGGTAATCCCCTCCATATTTGCCTTTTGATTGTACATTCTAGAAATGGCATGCCAACAAGACTTAATTTGATAATCTATCGTTTCTTCTTTTTTCATTTTTCTATCGAACTCAATTTACTAAAAATAATTATGCATGCATAATAAATTGATATTATTTAAGCCGTTTAAGACAAGCCATTTACCAATTTGTTTTTATATGCTAATCAAAATAAGTCTTTTGCTTTTAATCGCCCAGATAAGTACAGCTATAGCTGAAATTTAAACTATAAAATTAAGGGCGGTATTTTTTCTTTTTTCTTAAAAAATCAATTACCAAAAAATTTTACTTATCTGAGAGCAGGTTTACTTCTCTAGGATATTATTTTCGATTGGTAGATCTGAATAAGGTTTTTCTATTTTTCTGTCTCCTATCAAAATGGTCAAATGATTGAAAAATGAAAATTGTTTGCCTTGCCGCTTCAAAGTTTATACACACCTTATTTATTTTAAGATTTTTATAAATTAAAGAAACTGTTGTTATTATTATAGCGTGGATATGTTGGTAAATCCTACTTACATTTTTTATACACTTCCATTTACCAATCTTACAACACTTATACACCAGTTATTCACATTTTTTCTGACCCTTAAATCATTGAATTTGTGCTGAATAATTGTTTTAAGTATTTTTCTGTGTATAAATGGTCTTTTGCTATTAGGTATAACTTTTACGTTGGTATCTATGTGGATAATTGTTTACAAGTTGAAGCTTATCCCCAGAGATTTTAAAAGTGGATAAAAATTGTGATTAATTCCAATTTTAATTGTTGATATAAACCGCTTTCTTCACACTTATCCACTTTCAATATTTGGTTATCCACAAAATTAAATAAACACTTATTATCACTTATTATTCTGAAAATCAATTAATTAGCAAGTCTTTTTCTGTAATTTCTAAAATACTTACAGGAATTTCATCTATTTCGTAAGTTTCTTTGCTTTTATTGTTAATAAGTAGACCTGTTTCCCTTCTTTTGGTGATAATTTGGTCTTGCAAAGTCCATCCACCTCTTAATATTAATTCTTTACTTCTGCTTTCTTCATCGTAATAGAAATAGACTGGTTCTGGTTGTATCTTGAAGTTGATATTTCCCTGGTCCCAAGCCTTATTCTTGTTGCGGTCAATGATGGCTCTTAACTTATAATTGGTAGCTTCCAGTTTAGTAAAGGAAAACTGATTTGTTTCTGTAAGGTATTTTTCTCTGACTATATTGTCATTTTTGTCGAGCAATTGGATAATAATGGGTAGCTCATCTGTAAGTACTTTACCACTGATTTCATCCCCAAGATTATCTTTTTTTAGCCTACTGTAGGTGGCTTCAAATTCTTCCTCATTCCATAGCATTTCCACATCTTGGAAGGTAGAATCAGCTGCAATCAGTTTATACTTTTCGTAGGGTATAGAATCATTAATTGGAATTGTTAGGTTCAATAAGGTCCTACTTCCTGAGCTGTCTGCAAAGCTTACCATATTTTGATTGATGGCAATAGTACTCGCTGTATCGTAAGCTATATATAATGAATCATAATTTATATTGAAAATAGGTTTATTAAACGACAACCTTGCGTTAATTGTATCTATAAATTGAGTCACTCCCAGCGTAGAGATTTCAAGTTTTTCTTTACTTCTGTCACTTTCTTCAAATCTAGCATATAATGTACTATCAATTTTTACCCCAACTGAATCCATCAATTGTATACGGACTTCGGTGCTATCGTTAATTAACTCGGTATGGTAAAACCTTATGTTATTGTCTTTTTTACGGAAAAAAAGCTTTGTGTTTTTGTCTTGGTGAAATACTTTATAATTCGCTAATTCTTTACTCAGAATGACATCAAATTTTCCACTTGTACTTGATGTTCTATTGATCTTTAAAGTGCTTAAATCTGCTCGGTTTAGATTTATTTGTAAATTTTCTATATTTTCATTTACCTCTAATGGTTCAGATAAAAAGCCGTATGCTTCACTTCGGTATTCTGCTTTTAGTGAATTGTTCTCATCATGCCAGGCATATGCCCTAAAAGTCCCTGCCTTGATGTTTGTTATTTCATATTTTCCTGCAGTATCTACCTGTGCGATATAGTATGGAGCTGAAGTGAATAAATCTGTGCTATCATCATTAATGTATAAACCTACCAGAATATCTTTGAACTCCTGTTTGTCTTCTGAAAACCAGTAATCAACTTGTCCTGAAACCGATAAACTGTCTATGGTTTCCCCGGTAGAGAATACAAGTTTTAATTGCTCTGCAGGGTTACCTTCTGTAATGTCTTGGATACTTTTCTGGAAATTAAAAACATAGGTAGTACTATCTTCCAATTCTTGATTTAGGTCTATTAGGACATGTTCTTTAAGGGCTGTGTATTCGACTTTATCTTTATCTATTTTTGGGGTGATTATGATCGATTGTGTAGGGTTTTCTAGCTCAACGTACTCATTAAATTCCAAGTCTATTTTTTCCGGTTTTATGTTAATGCTTTCATTTTTTGGATCTGATGACAATAGTATGGGAGGATCTTCATCTTTTGGTCCTCCCATCGGAGAGCTTTGTTTGGCACAGGCGCCCAAAAACGTGGCAATTAGAACCAAGTAGGATATTTTGAAAAGGTTTTTCATTTCTTTTTAATCACAAATAGCAAACTAGAATAGTTGTTATCATTGGTTTTGGCATGTTTGTTTGATTGGTATCCTGTTTTGATGGCTTCTAAGTATTTGTTTTTATTTCCTTTCGCTTGGTGACTTAGTAAGGAAACATAATAACTATCAAAAGGTAATGGAAGGGTATCTACCAGTCTGCATTTATGTTTTTCAACCAAGAAATTCATGGATTGCTTATTGAAATGGTACAAATGTCTTGGAACATCAAATGCTGCCCAATCTTCTTTGAATAGGTTGGCATCAAAGGCGTCTCTATTGGGAACAGCTAGATATAGGAAACCTCTTTTTTTCAATCTGCTCAATAGGATATCTAGTGTTTCATGTAGGTTGTGGATATGTTCCAATACATGAAATAGGGTGATGGCATCAAATTTCTTTAATTTTTGTAAGGCTTTGAAGTTGTAAACAATATTGACTTTATTTTCTTCCTTTGCTATTGTAGCTGCCTTTTGGTTGGGTTCCATACCATATGCTTCCCAGCCATCGTTTTGACAGGTTTTTGGAAATAAGCCTACTCCACAGCCATAGTCAAGCATTCTGCCTTTTTTAGATGTTCGGCTATTTAACCAATTTAGTTTTTGTTTTAGTGTATATTTTCTGACAGCATTATAAACTATATCCGTTAAACTTCTGCTTTTATTTTGATGTGAGATATAGTTGGGTTTGTCATAGTATTTTGGGATATTTTCTTCATCCGGTCTGGGATTGGTAAACCATAGCTTACAATTGCTGCATTCACAAATAATAAAGGATTCTTTACTTATGGCATGGTCTTTTACAACAAGATGATTGTTGAACTGCTCACTTTTGCATAGCGGACATTTAGTTAACCTTTCATACATTTTATCTTCCTAAATAAATGGTGAGTATTGACATGTCTGCCGGTGAAACTCCACTAATCCTAGAAGCTTGACCTAGGGTTTGTGGCTTTATTTTGCCCAATTTTTGTCTTCCTTCTGCAGAAAGTGCTTTAATTTCTTCGTAGGAAATTGTAGCCGGAATTTTAAGATCTTCTAAATTATTTATCTTTTCAACCATCTGTCTTTCCTTATCGATGTATGATTTGTACTTGATCAGTATTTCAGTTTGTTCTTTAACGGGTATTGAATAATCTATTAGATTTTCCTTAAGTTCTTCGCTAATCTTAATGATATCCTTAAGTCCAATATTTGGTCTCTTTATCAGTTTTTCAACTGTTATTTTTTCCTTTATTGTAGCAGTGTTTAGTTGCTCCAATCCTTCGTTTATTTGGTTAGGCGATAACCTTATTTTTTCTAGTTTTTTCGTAAGTTCTTCGGTTTTCTCAGCCTTTAATTGAGTTTGTCGGTATTCCTTTTCGTTTGCAAGCCCCAATTTGTATCCGTAGGGAGTTAATCTTAAATCTGCATTATCCTGTCTCAACAACAGTCTAAATTCAGCCCTGGATGTAAACATTCTATAGGGCTCTTCTGTACCTTTATTTATCAGATCATCAATCAGCACTGCTATATATGCTTCAGATCTCTTTAAAATAAAGGCTTCTTTTTCTTTTACTTTATTGTGTGCATTTATACCGGCCATTAATCCTTGTGCTGCCGCCTCTTCATATCCTGTAGTTCCGTTGATTTGTCCGGCAAAATACAGGTTTTCAACGAGCTTTGTTTCTAGGGTTAAATTCAATTGGGTTGGGGGAAAAAAGTCATATTCTATGGCATATCCGGGTCGAAACATTTTGGCATTTTCAAAACCTTTGATTTTTCTTATCGCTTTATACTGTACATCTTCAGGGAGGGAGGTGGAAAATCCATTCACATAAATCTCTACAGTGTTCCATCCTTCCGGCTCAACGAATATTTGGTGTCTTTCTCTTTCTGCAAACCGATTGATTTTATCCTCAATTGAAGGGCAATACCTTGGACCTAAACCTTGAATTCTTCCATTGAACATAGGGGATTTATCAAATCCTGTTTCCAAAGTTTCATGCACTTCCTTGTTGGTATAGGTGATCCAACAGTTTCTTTGTTTCTGTACCGGTTTTGTTTTCGTTGAATAGGAAAACTTCTCAGGTTGGCTGTCCCCTTCCTGGACCTCCATTAATGAATAATCTAAACTTCTTCCATCCACCCTAGGTGGCGTCCCAGTTTTCATTCTACCCGATTCGAAACCTAAATTTATCAAGTCTTCCGTAATTCCTTTAGAAGCGCTTTCTCCTGTTCTTCCGCCTCCCATTTTCTTTTCTCCGATATGGATTAGGCCATTTAAAAATGTTCCATTGGTTAAAACCACAGATTTACACTTTATTTCTAAACCAAGACTTGTTTTAACGGCTTGAACCTTTCCATCCTTAACCACGATTCCGGTAACCATCTCTTGCCAAAAGTCCAGATTGGGTGTTGCTTCTAATGCTAATCTCCACTCTTCTGCAAACCGCATTCGGTCGTTTTGACTTCTTGGTGACCACATTGCAGGACCTTTTGACCTGTTTAACATCCTAAATTGTATGGTAGACTTGTCAGAAATTATGCCTGACATCCCTCCTAGCGCATCAATTTCTCTTATAATTTGACCTTTTGCAACTCCTCCCATTGCTGGATTGCATGACATTTGTGCAATGGTGTTCATGTTCATTGTACACAATAAAACCGAAGAACCCATCTTCGCTGCTGCATGTGCTGCTTCACATCCTGCATGTCCTGCGCCTACTACTATTACATCGTATATTGGAAACATGTTATTCTATTCTAGTGTTCCACGTGAAACACTTGTTGAAATTTGTTCTTTGTTTATTTTACTGTTCCACGTGGAACAGTTGTTTGTGGAAACAATGAAAGTGCTACATCCTCTTCTTTTCTCATTTCTATTTTTTCCTTTTCTGTTTTGTCTTTCAGTCCGCATAAATGTAGCAGACCGTGGGCCAAAACCCTAAGTAATTCTTGATGGTAAGTTGTTTTCAGTGTTGCAGCATTTTCTTTAACCCTATCAATACTTATGTAAATGTCCCCTTCTATTTCGTTTTCATATTCGGATTGATCAAAAGTGACAATATCTGTATAGGTATCATGATTGAGATATTGAATATTTATTTCTAATAAATATTCATCTGAGCAAAAGATATAGTTCAGGTCTTGAATTTTATACTCTTTTTTCTCAGCAATTTGTTTTAACCATTGCTTGATTATCCTTTTTTTTGTCAAGGATGATTTTGTTTCTTCTTCAAAGAAATGAATTGCCATTTTAATTCATGTAAAAAGTAAGTGTGATTTTGCTTCCTTCTTTATCGAACTCGACTTCATCACTCAAATGTCGCATGATAAAAACGCCTCTGCCCCCTGCTTTTTCTAAATTTTCTAATGCTGTTGGGTCATTTAAATGTTGGTAGTCAAATCCATTGCCCTCGTCTTCAACGATAAATTTGATTTGATTGTCAAAGAATAATAATTCTAATTTAACCAAGCTGTTTTTGTTGGAATTATTTCCATGAATGATTGCGTTGTTGACACATTCGGTTACTGAAATCATGATATTACCGTAGATGTCGTCGTTGATCTGAAACTTTTCTTTGGCATTATCTATAAAACTTTCAACGATTGTTATATTTTCAATCAAAGATGGAATGGAAATTTTTATTGATTTCATCGTATTTTTAGTCTTTTATTACGACTTTATTTTATTATTCTCTAAACTTCAATTACTATAGGACAATGGTCTGAATGGATCACTTTATTTAAAATGCCTACATTTTTTACTCGTGAACTCACAGGAGAAGTAGTCATGTGGTAATCTATTCTCCAACCCTTATTATTTGCCCTCGCATTGGCTCTATAGCTCCACCAGCTGTATTGATGGGCTTCTTTGTTTAATAGCCTGAAACTATCGTCAAATCCTGAAGTAGTGAATTTATCCATCCATGCTCTTTCTTCAGGAAGAAAACCGGAAGTGTTTTTGTTTGAAACAGGATTATGAATGTCTATGGCCTTGTGACATATATTATAATCACCACTTAGAATTAGGTTTGGCTTTTCTTTGATCAAATCTTGGGTGTAACCATAGATATCATCTAAAAAGGCGTATTTAAAGTCTTGTCTTATGCCTCCGGTTGTTCCTGAAGGGAAATAGGCACATAGAAAAGAGAAATCATCATAATCAGCCCGAATGGTTCTTCCTTCATCATCATAAGCAGGTATACCTATACCTGCAGTAATATTGTTGGCCTTTTGCTTACTCAAAATGGCCACACCACTGTAACCTTTCTTCACTGCAGGATACCAGTATACGTGGTAACCCAAATCTTCAAATATAGATATGTCGATCTGGTTTTCCATTGATTTAACCTCCTGTAGGCCTATGATGTCAGGGTTTTCTTCTTCCAACCAGTCAGCAAAGCCTTTTTTTAGTGCTGCACGTATTCCATTAACATTGTAGGAAATTATTTTCATTTAATATCAATTTCAAATTCGTCTTCAAAATAATCCAAAACATGTATTTTTAGCATCTTTTCTTGGTCTGCGCTATTCAAATGAGGTAATTTTTTAATTAATTTCCAATGTGGCCATCCGTCTTGATCAATAAAGTCTAGGGTATAGAAACCCGAAAAACTTAATACCTTGCATGTTGCAATATGCATTAAATCCTGCTTTTCTTCTTTGGAAAATGTTTTAGGGCCTTTCCCTAGTTCCTGAACACCTATTATAAATAATACGGCATTGAGATCGGATGGTTTTTTACCGAAAATTTCTTGCAAACCAGAAAGAAGCTTCGACCACCTTCTTTCCAAATCCAAGTCTTTTTTTAACAGTGCCATGTTAACTATTTAATTTCTTCTTTCGCTTCTTACGACTGATTTCTTTTTATGTTTTTTTTCCATAAATTGATATAAGCCATTTTATTACAAATATAGCAGGTAAAATGGCTCATCAATTATAAACAAGGCAATTTAGGTATGCGTTTCAATTATTGGACAGATTTTTTATCCCTGGTATTTCCCCAAACTTGTTGTTTGTGCAATAGAAGTCTGTTTCCATTTGAAAATGAACTTTGTAAAATATGTATTTCTGCCTTGCCAATAACCAATTATCACCTTATTCCTAACGACAATGATTTGAAAACAAAATTGCTTGGCCTAGCTCCTGTTGATAAAGTAATGGCTTATTTACGGTTTTCTAAAAAAGGAATTAGTCAGAAACTATTGCACCAGATAAAATACAAAAATAAACCTTTATTGGCCAAAGTTGTTGGACTCCAATATGGTTATTTATTGAAAGAGGCAGGTTATGAAAGCAATTGGACGGAAATAGTGCCGGTGCCCCTGCACCATAGGAAAAGAGAGATTAGAGGTTATAACCAAAGTGAACAATTTGGGCAAGGTATTGCTGAAGCTTTAGGAATTGAGTGCAAACGATACTTACTGAGAAAACAAGCAACAGAAACCCAAACCAATAAATCAAGAATTGATAGGTGGAAAAATGTTTCCGAGGTGTTTGAAGCCCTGAATGCAGACGATATTAAGGGAAAAAGGATACTTTTAGTAGATGATGTGTTAACTACAGGTGCTACTTTGGCCTCCTGTGCACATGCTTTGTTTAAATGCCAGCCTGAACAAATAGATTTGGCCGTCTTGGCTGCAGGGGATTGATTTTAGTTGAATATATCATTTAAAATTCCCGCCAATCGAATTCCACCTGCCAATAAACGCTCCTCAATATGAGGATAGGTTTTGTAGCCATAGCTATAAAAGAGCCGTTTATTGTCCGGCAAGTCATATATTATAGGTCTCAATTCTACAGCTTCTTCCAACCATTTGTCCAAATTATCAGATTGGTATTGTGAAACCAGTTTTTTGGTGGCTCTTCTATTTAGGTGCTGAGACAATTCCGTGAAACTTAAATTTTTTCCATCAATTATCTTGGTATCCCAAACACTGTGAAGGTTGGTGTTTTGGTTGAAATAAGTAACTTTTACATCATTACCACCCCGGTCGTTGCCAGTTCCGACGTGTAAGGGTTGATGCAAGTCTCCCACCAAATGCACGAGCATTTTAAGGTATGCCTTATTATCTTCTTGATTGAGGGTGCCATTTTTTAAAGCAGCAATTATCATTTTGGTTTTTCCGTAGGCGTCTCCTGACTTCTCTTGTATGGATGGGTCATAGCCTTTTCCAGCTTTCACCGTCAAATAATGCCAAGAATTAAGGTGGTTGTAGGAAGGATCTGATTTGATCTCATCCATCCAATTGGCTACCATGGCAAGGGATTCGGGACCAAGAATATCCTGAATACTTCTGGCTGCCTTTTTACTTAGGTGATAGGAAGCAATTTCCCCTACCACCCGATGTCCTGTCTGTCCCCATCCAAAGGAGTGCAACACAATGCTCCACATAACAATGGCAGTTAAAATAAATTTTCTCATGGCTTCCTTGGGGTAATTATTTCTGCTTTAATTCTTGTAATGCGATATAAGCCATTAAGCCGGTACTGATACCCAAGGCATCTTCATCAATGTCAAAGGTAGGCGTATGTACACTTGAAATGATTCCTTTTGCTTCGTTTCTTGTACCTAACCTGTAAAAGCAACCATCTATCTCTTGGGTGTAATAAGAAAAATCTTCCGCAGCCATCCAGATGTCTATGTCCAATACATTTTCTTTACCGAGGTATTCTTCAGCTGCAGTAATTGCTCTTTGGGTAAGTTCGGGCTCATTTTTTAGAAAAGGATAACCCTTTCGAATTTCAAATTCTACCTCTCCACCCATTCCTTCGGCTATACCTTTGGCAATTTTCAGCATCTGTTCATGGGCGTTTTTTCTCCAGGCCTCATTCAAGGTTCTAAAAGTGCCTTCTATGTTTACCTCATTGGGGATGACGTTCGTGGCACCTTCGGCAATCACTTTACCGAAAGAAAGAACTGAAGGCGTCTTTGGATCTGCTTTTCTACTTACGACCTGCTGTAGAGCCACCAATATATGTGCACTGATTAAAACCGGATCAACAAGCGTTTCAGGCATTGCTCCATGACCGCCTTTTCCTATTACTTTTAGATAAAGTTCATCAGCACTTGCCATATACATTCCTTTGCGAAAACCAACTTTTCCAACAGGTATAAAAGGCATAACATGTTGTCCAATTACTGCTGAGGGCGTTGGATTTTGAAGTGCTCCATCTTTGATCATCATGGAAGCACCACCGGGAATTTTTTCTTCTCCGGGTTGGAAAAATAATTTTATGGTCCCTTCAAATTCATCCTTTAACTCATTTAAAATTTTAGCTGTACCTAGTAGAGATGAAGTATGTACATCATGCCCACAAGCATGCATTACCCCGGGATTGGTAGACTTATAAGGGACATCATTTGCTTCTACAATCGGAAGTGCATCCATGTCTCCCCTCAAAGCAATTACCTTCTTTGCCGGGTTTTTACCTTCAATAATGACTACTAAGCCAGTTTCAGCTTTTGATTCTATATGAGTTATGCCAAACGAACGTAATTTCTCTTCTACAAAAGCTACTGTATTGGTTTCCTTAAAGGATAATTCTGGATTGGCGTGTAAATGTCTCCTTAGCTCAATAATTTCCGACTTGTACTTGTCGGAAAGTTGGTGAATTTTATCTTTCAACATCTTCTAAATTTTCTTCTTTTTTCTCTTCGGCAAATTTCGGAAACTTGTCTTTTATAATTCTAGAACTCGAAAAGACGGTGTTCATTTTCTCGTAAGTGGCCAAAGCCTCTATTTTATTCACAAAGCGTCCTACCTTAACCAAATACCTGGGTTGCTGGTACTCCATATAGCTTTGCGTTTGAGGAAATTCGGAATAGGCTTCATTTCTTATTTCAAAAGCTTTTTCTCGATCTACTCCACTATAAATTAATATCGTAAAACCATTTACAAATAATTCTTTGCTATTCTCTTCAGCTATTTGTGAGATCCTATTATTGAGTTCAGTATCAATGGCAGAAGCACTACTACTTTCTTCCGTCACAGCTTCGGAAGTAGGAAGCTCGGCAAACTGAACCCTACTTGACGCTAGGTCTTCAGTATAGTTATTGTACCGGTCAATATTTCCACCACTTTTCCGAATGTTTATAACGCCACAGCTACTAAAAATAAGCAAGGACAATAGAGATATATTTATTTTTTTGATCATGTCAACGACATTTAATCTTCGATTATTACACACTTGGCATCAGCAATATCCTGCGCAACGCTTTTATATTTAACATCTGACTTTAAATTCCCGTTGGCGTACTTTACAGTAACACGGTCATTTCTACCATAAACCTTGTCTGACTTTCTTGGTTTAACAGGCTCTCTATTTACAGCTGGTCGGCTATTGGCTACTGCAGCTTTTTGTCCACCTTGATTACCCAATGTATTCCCTACTTCTTCTTTGGAAGCGGTTACCTTAGGCTCTGCTCCTGATTGATTTTGTGCAGCTTTTACTTGCTCAGGATCTTGTTTTGGGAGGTCCGATTTGGAAATAAATGAAACAATATCATCATTTAATTTACCTATAAAGCGTTTGAACATTTCAAAAGCTTCAAATTTATAAATCAACAATGGATCTTTTTGCTCATAAACAGCATTTTGAACGGACTGTTTCAGGTCATCCATATCTCTCAAATGCTCTTTCCAGTTTTGGTCAATTATGGCCAATGTAACGGTCTTTTCAATGGCTCTGATCAGTTCTCGGCCTTCATTATTAAGGGTAGATTCCAAATTGATGACCACTCCAATTTGTTTGATACCGTCAGAAATTGGAACCATGATTTCCTTAACCGTTGCCCCTCTGTTCTTGTGAACATCTTTGAGAATAGGCATGGCTTTGTTGAGAATACCTTCGTTCTTTCTGGTATAGCTTTTATAGGCTTTGTCAAAAAGAATTTTAGTTAAGGTAACCGTATCTTTCTCTTTGAGCTCAGCTTCGGTAAATTGTTGGTCAATGCCCAGAGAACTGAAGATATTCATTCTCAAGTTTTCTAGGTCACCAGTGCTTTTACCCATTTCAATCAGGTCTTCGCAAACATCGTACATGATGTTTAGAATATCTAATTCCAGCCTATCCCCTATCAAGGCATTTTTTCTTCTACGGTAAACAACCTCTCTTTGGCTGTTCATTACATCATCATACTCCAAGAGCCTTTTCCTTACGCCAAAGTTGTTTTCCTCAACTTTTCTCTGAGCTCGTTCAATGGATTTGGTTATCATGGAATGTTGAATCACTTCACCTTCTTCAAGTCCCATTCGGTCCATTAGTTTGGCAATTCTTTCTGAACCGAATAATCGCATGAGGTTGTCTTCCAAAGAAACAAAAAATTGTGTGGATCCGGGATCCCCTTGTCTTCCTGACCTACCACGCAACTGTCGATCCACCCTTCTCGATTCGTGTCTTTCTGTACCAACGATGGCTAGCCCACCTGCTTCTTTTGATTCCGGAGAAAGTTTGATATCTGTACCCCTACCTGCCATATTGGTGGCTATGGTTACGGTTTTGGCTTTACCTGCTTCTGCTACCACATCTGCTTCACGCGCATGTTGCTTGGCGTTAAGAACCTGGTGTTTAATTTTTCTTATGGTAAGCATCCTACTCAGTAGTTCTGAAATTTCCACTGAGGTGGTACCCACCAGCACAGGCCTATTGGCATCGGTTAGTTCATTGATTTCATCTGCCACAGCGTTGAATTTTTCACGGACGGTTTTGTAAACCTTGTCCTGATGATCTTTTCGCTGTATAGGTTTATTGGTTGGGATTACAACCACATCCAATTTATAGATTTCCCAAAACTCTCCTGCTTCTGTTTCTGCAGTACCGGTCATACCGGAAAGCTTATGGTACATCCTGAAATAGTTCTGCAAAGTAATGGTTGCATAGGTTTGGGTGGCATCTTCCACCTTTACATTTTCCTTTGCTTCTATGGCTTGATGGAGTCCGTCAGAATACCTTCGGCCTTCCATTACCCTACCGGTTTGCTCATCGACAATTTTTACTTTGCCGTCCACCAAAATATATTCAGTGTCCCTCTCAAACATACAGTAGGATTTTAACAGTTGGTTTACTGTATGGATCCTTTGGGCTTTAACGCCATAATCTTTGATGATTTCTTCTTTTCTAACCAGTTTTTCGTGGTCTTCGATTTCATCATTTTTTTCCAAATCGGCGATTTCCATACCGATATCCGGCAAAATGAAGAAATTATTGTCTTCATTCTTCTTGGTAATGACTTCAATACCATTGTCCGTCAGGTCTACACTATTGGATTTTTCATCAATGGTAAACAATAGAGGTTCATCCGCTTCAGGCATGTTTCTTTTGTTGTCCTGAAGGTAATAGTTCTCTGTTTTTTGAAGAATTACCCTAATACCCGGCTCAGAGAGGTATTTGATCAAAGGCTTGTATTTTGGAAGACCGCGGAAAGCTCGGAACAAGGCCAGCCCTCCTTCTTTATCATTTCCTTCCTTGATCAGCTTTTTGGCTTCGGAAAGATAGTTTTGAACCAGCTTTCTTTGTTCATCAACCAAAGTGGAAACCCTTGGTTTCATTTCGTAAAACTCATGCTCTCCTCCCTTGGGTACAGGGCCGGAAATAATAAGTGGTGTTCTTGCATCATCAATAAGTACGGAATCGACCTCATCAATCATGGCAAAATGATGTTTTCCTTGCACAAGATCTTTAGCATCTCGGGCCATATTGTCTCTTAGGTAATCAAAACCAAATTCATTGTTGGTACCATAGACAATATCCGCTTGGTAAGCAGTTCTTCTGGCTTCTGAATTAGGTGGGTATTTGTCTATACAGTCCACCTTTAATCCATGGAATTCAAAAATTGGAGCGTTCCATTCAGAATCTCGTTTGGCCAGGTAGTCATTCACCGTTACAATATGAACTCCTCTGCCTGCAAGCGCATTTAGATAGGCAGGTAAAGTAGACACCAAGGTTTTACCTTCACCAGTGGCCATCTCTGCAATATTTCCACGGTGCAATGCCACACCACCCAAGAGCTGAACGTCATAATGAACCATTTCCCAGGTTACTTCCACACCTGCAGCCGTCCATGTATTATTCCAAGTGGCCTGGTCACCATCGATTTCCACATAGGATTTGGAGGCAGCCATGGTTTGGTCTTGTAAATTGGCAGTGACTGTCAACTTACCATTTTCTTTGAGTCTTCGGGCGGTTTCTTTTACCACAGCAAAAGCCCGAGGCAAAACTTTCTCCAAGCTTACTTCCAGGGCTTCATCTCTTTCTTTCTCTACCGCATCAATTTGGTTAAATAGTGCATCCTTGGCCTGAACTTCCTCCGGATTTAATTGATCAATTTCATTTCTTAGTTCGGAAATGCGATCATCAAATGATTTGAGGTCTTCGTTTATTATCTCCTTTATCTTGGTAGTTTCATTTCTTAATTCATCATCAGAAATATCGGCCAACTTGGCAAAGGCGGTATTTACTAGTGCCACGACTGGGCTTAAGGCTTTAATGTCTCGGTCCGATTTGGTACCAAAGACTTTTGCTAACCCTTTTGCTATTGATTCTAACATATTGTTTAAATACTTTTTCTCTAAGGCTATTTAATTGTATTCATTAATGGCGTCTGATGGAATATCTACGCTGATGGTACCACTGAAAACCTGATCGGCAGGTCCGGTCAATACAATCTTTTCGAAATTTCCATCGATATTTATCTCAAAACTAACCTGAAGATTACCTCCGGGAGTTTGAATATTTACATTGTTCTTCTCTTTTTGCTCTCCATATAATAGTGCGCAAGCTGTTACACCTGTTCCGCAGGAAAGTGTCTCATCTTCAACCCCTCTTTCGTAGGTTCTAACTTGAATCGTATCAGGGGAAAGAATGGAAATAAAATTCACATTGGTACCCTCAGGATATCTTTGCTTGTCTCTTCGGATTGATCTTCCTGTACCAACAACGTCAAATTCATTCACGTCATCAACAAAGCGCATGTGATGTGGAGACCCTGTATTGGCAAAGTAATCTTGATCCACACTTTGGACTTCCTTCACATCACCCATCCTTAAAGCAATGCTATTACCCGAAATAGTGGCGGTATGTACTCCATCAATGGCTAAGAATGTAGTGTTTTGTCCAATTATTCGTAAAAATTTGGCAAAAGCGACCGCACACCTGGCTCCATTGCCACACATGCTTTGAGATCCATCTGCATTGTAATAACACATTTCGAAATCATAATCTGCATGGGACTGGATAAGTATAAGCCCATCAGCTCCGATTCCAAACTTTCTATGACAAAGTTGCTGAATATAAGGTATTGGATCAGGGCCAAAAGAAAATGTCCTTCCATCGATCATGATGAAATCATTGCCCGTACCCTGATACTTATAGAAGTTAATATCCATTTGATTTATAATAAGTTACCTTCCAATTTGATTGAAGAATATAGACCATAAAGATCTATCAATCCCTCCAAATGCCCACAATAATCCAACCAATGGAAGATTGAATTACAAAAATAAACAACTTGGCCGAATTTACGGGCTTATATTCAATTAACTACAGGATTTCCTGTCAAGACTGACAAAACGACTTATAAAAGGTATGGCAAGGAAAGATCAATCGCTGCTATTTCAAGAGTAAGAACTAATAAATTGCTAAAAAGAAAAAGAAGTCTCTTTCATAAATTAACTTTAACCCGTCAGCTTTGTTAAATTAGTGTTGCAATTGAGCTAAATTGAAACTGAGACCTTAAATAAACAATATGAAAATTGCCGTATTTAGTACCAAACCTTACGATCAGGAATATTTTGAAAAATACAGCAGCAATAATGAGTACACTTTCGCCTTTTTTGAAACGGCCTTGAACAAGACAACGGCCAATTTATCTGCCGGATTTGATATTATCTGTGCCTTTGTCAATGATAAGGTAGACAAGGATACTATTGAAGTGCTTGCCAAAAACGGAATCCGTTTGATTGCAATGAGATGTGCCGGGTTCAATAATGTAGACATTCAATCTGCAAAGGAGCACCAGATAAAAGTAGTAAGGGTTCCGGCCTATTCACCGGAGGCAGTGGCCGAACATTCTGTTGCATTGATAATGACTTTGAATAGAAAAACCCATAAAGCATACAATAGGGTGCGGGAGGGAAATTTTTCTCTAAAGAATTTAATTGGTTTCAACCTTCATGGGAAGGTGGTAGGCGTTATTGGTACCGGACAAATTGGAATTGCATTTTGTAAGATCATGAAAGGTTTCGGTTGCAGGCTTTTGGCTTACGATATTGCGAAAGCCGAAGCCCTAGTAGAAATGGGCGTTGAATATTTGCCCATGGAAGAGGTTTTTCAGCAGGCTGATATAATTTCTCTACACTGTCCATTGAACCAGTCCACCAAACATATGGTCAATAAGGCTTCACTGGAACAAATGAAAGCAGGAGTAATGATCATCAATACTAGTCGTGGAGCTTTAATTAATACTGCGGATGCCATAGAAGGGCTGACTCAGAAAAAAATTGGGTATTTGGGCATAGATGTGTATGAACAAGAAGAAAATTTGTTTTTTGAAGACCTCTCCGAAAGCATAATAGAAGATGATGATATCTTAAGGTTAAATAGTTTTCCTAATGTTCTTATCACTTCGCACCAAGCCTATTTTACAAAAGAAGCGATGGATCAAATAACTGTAATAACCCTAAATAATATCCACGCATTTGAAAATAATGAGCCCTTAGCAAACGAAATTATTTGATCTTATAGTATTGCCAGACTTGGAATAGACCTAAGCAAAGCTTTTGTCATAAGGTAAACATCTTGCCAATTTATGGGTTGACTTGTTTAACAAAATTGATTCAAAGGGTTTTCCTGAAATTAACCTAAGGGAAATAATAATAATTGATGAAAGTAGATTACGACTATATCATTGCAGGCTCAGGCTTGGCCGGGCTAAGCTTATTGTATCGGTTGTTATTGGATAAGGACCTACAAAAGAAAACCATCTTGGTGGTTGATAAGGTTAAAAAATCGGACAATGACAGAACTTGGTGCTATTGGGAAGAAGGTGAAAGTATCTTTGAGGGCATTGTTCGCCATAAATGGGCAACCTTACAGTTTTTTTCTCCGGAGGTAGCCAAGACTTTTACGCTAAAAAAATACAGGTACAAAATGATCCAAGCAGGTGATTTTTATCGGCTTGTTATGGAATATGCGGCTACATTTGAAAATGTTACTTTTAAGAGGGAAGCCATTCTAGACATGAATGAAAAGGATGGCCAGTCAATACTGATAACAGAAAATAAGCAATATACGGGAAGGTATATTTTTAATTCTACGACCTTATTTCTTCCCGAGATGAACACCCAAAACACCTTATTGCAACATTTTATGGGTTGGTTTATCAAGGCGGACTCTCCTGTTTTTGATGAAAAAATTGGGACTTTAATGGATTTCAGGTTGGAACAGCAGCATGGCGTTACTTTTATGTATGTATTACCCACAAGTTCCACTGAAGCCTTGATTGAGTTTACTCTTTTTAGTGAAAGCACCTTGGAAAAGGAAGCCTACAATTTTACCCTTAAAGACTATATTTCAAGTGAGTTGGGTATCAAAAATTATAAAATTCTGCACAAAGAATTTGGGGTGATTCCGATGTCCTTGGCCCAATTCTCAAAAACAATCAAAAACAGTGAGAGAATTGTCAATATTGGAACTGCCGGAGGTTTTACCAAAGCCAGTACCGGATATACCTTTCAATTTGTGCAAAAGAATGTGTCCCAGATAGTGGAGCGTTTGAAATTTCAAAAGCCTCCGGTTGTGGATGATAGCTGGAAAAGTAAAAAATACGCTTGGTATGATAGAACTTTGTTGGATGTTTTGCTTTCAAAAAAGGTGACCGGTAGGTATATTTTTGAAAGTTTATTCCGGAAGAATTCGCCGGAGAAAATTCTATCATTCCTCGACAATGACAGTAATTTTTGGGAGGAATTCAAAATAAGGAACAGTGTACCCTTATTGCCTTTTATGTTTTCCGGGATAAAGCAATTGTTATTGAAAAAGGAAACGAAAGATTAAGACAAAAAAAGGCCTGTAAATATTGAATTTACAGGCCCTTTTAGAGAAACTAGGATTTATTTGCTGACCATTTCCATTGATAGAATGGCCATATTTACTGTTTCGTTTTCATTCAAAGCTTCTGTAACGATGTATAGATCTTGAAAATCTTCTTTTACATTATCATTAAATTTTAAAACAACTTTTTGGGTATTTGCGCCATCTTCTCCACTTTTCCTTACCACCATTTGGCCAATAACTTCTCCTTCTGATCCACCGGATCGGGCTTCAATCTGGTAACCATAATCCAAAGGCCGTTGAGCGCTTACCGTAAAGTTTATGCCTTCCAACCCTGTAAGATCAATGTTTTGAAGCATAAAATAGCCTTTGCCTAATGGAGAGGTGATGATCTGTTGACCATTTATCTCCATAGAATTATAAGCATAGGTGGCATCAAGCTCTCCTAAGTTGATGCTATTGTTGCGAAGGAAAACTGTTTTCGAAGTACTAAGTGGTTTGATATTGTTTCCTCCCTTATCGGTAAAACTTGCATTCAGTAACATCACTCCATTATTGGCAAGTTTTTTACCCTGAAGTGGATCCAGTTCACCCTTTGCAGGAAGGCTAGGTTCCTGATCATCCTTGCCATCTAAAGAAAGAACAAAAGCAACGATTTTTCTTGCATCTCCTTCTTTCAATGTTGGATTGGCCGGCATCATCGTTTCTCCCCAGACACCTGATCCACCTTTGATGATTTTGTTAATCAACTTGTCTACCGCTTCCGGTGAATCCGCATATTTTTTGGCCACATCGGTATAACCTGGCCCTACGGATTTACCATCAATTTGGTGACAACTTTTACATGTCAAAGACTCCATCAAACTTTTACCGGCCATGGCTTCAGACATGACTTGGTGACCCAAGGCTGCTTCCGCTTTATCAAAACCTTCGATATAATCGGCAGAGAGGTAAAGTGATGAAAGGTCCTCACCTACGGTAGGATCGTCCGGATCAGTGACTGTGACTTCATAATTTACTTTTTGGTTGGGGAAGTAAAAGCTTCCATTTCCTTCGAAAGTAACATTAATGCTAGGAGCAATATTTCCAGCATAAACATTGACAACATTGCTTTTTGCGGTCTTGTTTTCACTGTCTTTTACCGTTACTGAAATATCATAATCGCCTTGTTTTTCATAAGTGTAGGATATTTCTGCTGCTGTGGTCTCTTTTGTCTCGCCATTTCCTAAATCCCAAGTATAGCTTAAGGCATCATTTTCAGGATCAGTTGCTGCAACCTTAACGGTTACATCTAAAGGTAAACTACCGGAGGTTTTGTCTGCAGTAATTGATGCAATAACCGGTGTCCGGTTACCTGCATTGTATTCGATTACGGAAAGGGCTGCATCTGCATTTGCACTGAACCAGCCTTTTCCATATTCAAGGAGGTAGAGTTTACCATTTGGTCCCAGTTCCATGTCAATCAAAGCATTGTGTCTAACATCCTCCATAAAAGGTTCCATTTTTAGGTAATCCCCATTTTCATCCATGGTTACTACCTTTATCCAACCCCTAATCCAGTCGTAGATAAACAGTTTGCCATCATAATATTCCGGTAATCCACCTCCATTAGGGAATAAGTCAGAATAATATACAGGACCTGCCATGGCATTTCTTCCACCTGTTCCTACTTCAGGAAAGGCTTCTGATTCTACATATGGATAATAAATGAATGCGGGCTGAGCAGGAGGTAACTCCTTAATTCCGGTATTGTTCCTGGAGTTATTGACAGGTTTGTTGGGGTCAAACTCTTTACCTGTTTCTCCGGTATCAAAATTAAAGGCATTGTAAGGGTAATTGTTACCTACAAAGAAAGGCCAGCCAAAATAACCTGCTTCTTTAGCCTGGTTAACTTCATCATATCCTCGGGATCCTCTTTCTCCAAACTTGTCTTCTCGCGCATCAGGACCTACTTCACCCCAGTACAAAAAGCCTGTTTTCTTATCAACTGAAATTCGGTAGGGGTTTCGATTCCCTTGAACATATATTTCAGGTCTGGTTTTTTCTGTTCCTTCAGGATAAAGATTCCCTTCAGGAATGCTGTAAGAACCATCTTCATTTACTTTTATTCTAAGGATCTTTCCTCTCAAATCATTGGAGTTTCCTGAAGATCTTGCCGCATCATATTGCTCAAAACCCGGTCTATCATCCAAAGGACCATAGCCTTGTAGGGTGTATTTTTGATCCGGTTGATTAAATGGTGTGGAATTATCTCCTGCTGAAACGTATAGCAAACCATTACCGTCAAATGCAATTGACCCACCTGTGTGGCAGCAAATACCTCGCTGAGAATAAAACTGTAGGATTACTTGTTCAGAATCCATGTCCCAGGTATCATTCTCAAACTTAAACCTTGAAAGTCGGTTTACCGATTCTTCTGTTGGACTATAAAAAACATATATCCAATGATTATTTTCAAAGTCAGGATCAACCTGGATACCCATTAGCCCTTCTTCTGCATTGACCTTAGGTACATCCGTTTTCCAATATACATCTAAGTGGGCAACCTTATTAGCTTCATTGCTGCCATTTTTGTAAAGCAAAACTTCTCCCCTTCTTTGGGAAACCAAAATATCTAAATTTGGTAAAATAGCCATTTCGGTAGGTTCTTTGAACTGGCCCATTACCAAGTTTACTTTCTCAAAACGGTCCGCATCGGGAACAGGTTTGCTGGTAGCATTGGCATAATTTAATTTTTTATTCTCCCCAATGGCATACTTAATTCCCTCCAAAAGGTGCTTTAAAAAGAGTTCTTCCTTATAAGATCCTCGGGTATGGCCTCCTCCGGTGTAAAATGCCCGACCACCATCATATTCCTGGTACCAGGCGATAGGGTGATCGCCCATATCTGCTCCTCCTTGGTAACTGTCTTCATCCAAAGAGATCAAAACGTTCACATCCGGATTGAAATTTTTGTAGCTGTACCACTCATCTGTTCTCGTCCATGTTTCAGGAAGAAAAGAAGTGGTGTTATTGTTTTTGTCAATAATTGTTAGCTCTCCCTCCTGCACATTGGGATGAGGGTCGTTGATTCCGGGATGATCTGTAAAATAGCCGCCTACCATTTTACCATACCAATCCCAGCTGTATTCAGTATCTGCAGCGGAATGTACGCCTACAAAACCACCACCTGCTTGGATGTACCGTTCAAATTCCGCCTGCTGGGCATTATTAAGGACATCGCCTGTGGTATTGAGGAAAATTACAGAACTGTATTCCTTTAAAATTTCTTCGGTAAACATCTTCGCATTGGTAGTGGTGTCTACCACAATGCCGTTTTGTTTTCCTAAATCAATAATTGCTTGATTTCCATCCGGTATGGATTCATGGTAAAATCCATTGGTTTTTGAAAAAACGAGTACTTTTGGTTCTCCGGGTCTACTGGTACAAGCTCCCAGTAGGAACATTGCAAATATAAGGGCACAAAATCCCTTCATGACACTATTTTTGGACATAGGTTGATTTTTATTTTGCAGCAATATAATGAATATCTTTTTTTGACTAGACCATTAATAGAAATAATAAGGCTTATTGTAATGTTGATAAGAAGTTTTAACCTTTTATTTAACAAATGGGATCACTTATTGGGCAAAAAAATAATAAATAAAGAAAAAGTTTAAGCAGGTGGATGAGACCTTATTCATCCCCATTGCCATGGTATGATTGGTATATAAGTTTTGGTCTTTCTGAACTAGACTGAACCAATACAAGAAATAAACTACCAAAGGTAAGGTAGCGCCAATAAACCAAGGGATCGCCCAGCCATGATCAATGCTCATAAAATACCAAAGGAAGGCCATCCCTGCCACTATAAACCAGATGGATGCAAAATAAAATGTTCCAATTTTCCCTAATTTTAAACTTAAAGTGATGTCTCCTCTTTTAAGGTCTTCTTCATGTTGGTATACTTGGGTAAGAGGATAAGAGCCCAATAACAATAAAGTAGTAAATAGCGCAGGAAATAATAAGTCCGTTTTCAGGAGTAAATCTAGTCCGCTAGCTTCAAAGCCAATCAGGCACATTAGAAAAGTATAGGCCCCCTGAAAAATGCCGGCAGTAAGCCAACTTAAATAAGGGTATTTTTTTAAACGTACAGAAGGATGGCTGTAAGCCATGGAAACCAATCCATAAAGGAGCACCATCAGAAAAAAAGCCATATTGATAAATAGAGCGCCTATTAATGACAATCCAAAGAAGGTAAGGGAAAGGTAATACAGGCCAATGGTTACCTTTTTAGGGTTTTTAAGTCCCCCGATACTTTTTTCATCTTTGTCATAATAACTATTGTAGCCATTGCTGGAAGGGTAAAGAAACAAATGGAGAATAACGCCTACGGCAATGATGTTGTAAATTGATGCATGTGTTGTAAAAGAAAGCCCAAACCAAAATACAGGCATGAGGTAATAAGAAAATGGAATTCGAAGGTGTTCCCAACTGGACTTTTTAAACATAATGGTATTGCGCGGTAACAATTCGCTTTGTCATTGGTTTTTACTTAACTTGAAATGTACATTAAACTAAAGCTAAACTAAAATCAATGAAGAGCCAAATAAAGAGCATTGGGCTTTCGAGTCCCGGCAAACCCATCCAACAAGAATTGATTTGTAGTTTTATGCAAAAAGCACATGACCTGGACGCTCAAGAAAGCAGAAAATTGGCCTATGTATACCGAAAATCAGGCATAGCTCAACGATACAGTGCCTTAGAGGATTTTAGGTTTAGTAGTGCCGAGGATTTTCGGTTTTTTCCAAAAAATAAACTTTTGGAACCATTTCCCACAACGGATTGCCGGATGGAGGTATTTAGGCAGGTGGCCCCTCAATTGGCAAAGGAGGCGATTGAAAAATGCCTAGAGAAAAGCAAGCTTGAACCAAAACAAATCACACATTTAATCTTGATTTCCTGTACCGGAATGTATGCTCCCGGGGTAGAAATGGATATAATTGATAGCATGGGCTTTGCTAGTAATGTAGAGCGGTATGCCATTCATTTTATGGGCTGTTATGCCGCTTTTAATGGGATAAAAATGGCAGACAGAATCTGTAAAAGTGAGCCTTCGGCCAAAGTTTTGGTCTTGAGTGTGGAATTGTGTACCATCCATTTCCAGAAAGAATACAATGAAGACAATATTCTTGCCAATGCACTTTTTGGAGATGGGGCAGCAGCTGTATTAATAGAGCAAAGTGAACAAGGCTTACAGATAGAAGATTACGGATCCAATATTATTCCTGATGGTGCGGACGATATGGCATGGGCCATCGGCAACTTTGGATTTCAGATGAAGCTGAGTAAATACATTCCCGGACTATTAGAGAAAGGGATCAAACAGTTTTCGGAAGGTATGGAGAAAAAATTTGGTTTATCAGGCATTAAACATTTTGCCATCCACCCCGGCGGAAAGCAAATATTGAATAAGGTAGAGGCTGCTTTTGGTATAGAAGAGCGTCAAAACAAACATTCCCACCAAGTTTTAAAGGACTTTGGGAATATGTCTTCTGTCACGATATTGTTTGTCCTTGAAGCGATTTTAAGGGATCCCACTATTCATGGCAAGGTATTGGCAATGGGGTTTGGACCCGGCTTGACCTTGGAAAGCTTATTAATAAGTAAATCATGAGTAAATTCTTGCAAAGAAGTGAAGAGAAAGAATTGATGGATGACCTTGACTGTAGTGGTTGGATGGTAGCCCAAACGCTGAAAGAATTAAGGACAATCAATAAACTTTTGGGAGGCAATGAGGTAACTACTTCAGGGCTTAAACTACTAATGAATTCCTCAAAAAATGATTCATTTACCCTTGCAGATCTGGGTTGTGGGGGTGGAGACATGGCCATCCACATTAAAAAATGGGCAATAAAAAATAGGATAAGTTTAAATATTTTGGGAGTAGATGCCAATCCCAATATCATTGCATTTGCCAGAGAAAGGGTGGAGCAAGAAAATTTGGCCATTGATTTTGTTGAAGCCAACGTTTTTGATCCGGAATTTTTAAAGGATCCGGTAGACATTCAAACCTGTACTTTATTTACCCATCATTTTACTTCTGATGAGTTGGTGGAAATTCTTAGAAACCTTAAAAGGCAAACCAAGTTGGGGTTTGTAATTAACGATTTACACCGACATTTTTTGGCTTATTATTCCATTAAGTGGCTTACTCACTTTTTTTCCAAATCAGAAATGGTAAAAAACGATGCGCCTGTTTCAGTACTGAGGTCATTTACAAAAGAGGATTGGGAGGATATATTAAAGGCCTCCGGGATAGATCATTATAAGATTTCATGGCATTGGGCCTTTAGATGGCAAGTTATTTGCTGGGTTTGAGATTATTATTTTGAAATTTTAATAAAATCTTTAAAAATCATTTAAATTATGGAATTTGATACCAATTCTTTGGAAGGGATAACCCAAAGTGCAACACCACTCGTTCTGCTGGCTTTAAAAAGTATATTAATTGCTGTAATTGTTTACCTGGTGGGTAAATGGGTAATTGGTTTGGCGATGAAGGCATTGACAAAAGTTTTTAATAAATCGAATTTAGATGCATCCTTAACCAGTTTTTTGAAAAGCTTTGTAAGGGGCTTGCTTTATGTGTTGCTGATTTTGGCGGTTCTTGCCACCTTGGGCGTTGAGGTCACTGCATTTGTTGCAATACTTGGTGCGGCAGGTTTGGCTGTTGGTTTAGCACTTCAAGGTTCCTTGGCTAATTTTGCAGGTGGGGTTCTAATTTTAGTATTCAAACCCTTTAAAATAGGTGATACGGTAGAGGCACAAGGGACACTTGGTTCAGTAGAAAAAATTGACATTCTCTATACCACCATCAGGCAATTTGATAATAAAGTTGTTACAGTTCCTAATGGTAATTTAGCGAACAATAACATAACTAATTTTTCCGAAAAGCCTACGAGAAGAGTGGAGATGGCCGTTGGAGTAGCATATGGTACAGATTTAAAGTTGACAAGAAAAATTATTCTTGATACCTTAAAGAAGGATGAAAGAATACATGCAGATCCTGCTCCTGCAGTTTATTTTACTAATTTTGGAGACAACTCTTTGGATTTATCTGTGAGATGTTGGTCAGATGCCGGTGACCTATGGCCTGTTTTTTGGGACAATATGGAAAATATTAAAGAGTCTTTAGAAGAGAACAATATTGAAGTTCCCTTTCCTCAACGAGATGTGCATCATTTCTTTCCCGAAGGAAATATTGAATTAAAAAATGTAGAAAAAAAATAAGGAAAAAATGCCGGAGTCTCAGTTACTACCAAGTTTTGAGACTCCGGACAAACCCTACATTAAAAAATAACCAACTATCTACAATCAATCTTCCTCACAACAAAATAAAATACTAAAAGTAAGTAAACAACTATATTGAGCCACATCCACTGGACTCAAAGTTCAGTATGGTGGTTTTATCAGCTTTACTGCTGATTTGTAAACTTCCTTCTATTGGATTAAACGATCCAGACTCAATGCATTCCTGCACATATTTTAATGGTTGAACTATTTCAAAAGTGGTTATGCTGTAATTTTCAGCTTCTAATGAACCACTGCCTTTTAGATAAATTCTGAAACCGTCTTTTTCAGGTGACAACTCCAGCTCTCTGAAATAGTTCTGATTTATAGTAAAAGTCTGGGCTTTTCTATCTACTATTTTAAAATCCTTTATGGAAGAAGAAAATTTTAATTTCCTCTCTTTTGCATCATAGCCTAAGTTTTCTATGTTTTTTGTGCCTTGTAACTTGTATCCATCCACTGAAAAGTCTTCAAAAATAATTTCAAGAAGACTTCCCTTACTTAAAAAGTTAGCTGTGTATTTGACCGTTAATGAACCTTGTTTCTCTAAACCTCCATCGCTAATACAACCAGAACCAAAATCTAATCGTATTTCTCCTTTTTTATCATCTCTAGAAATCACTGTACCCGGACAAGTCATCTCATTTATCAAAGGCAAGAGTCGTTGCTGGCTTAGGTCTTGTTGCAAAGTAGACATTATCATCAAATCCACTTCTTCCATTAAGCCCATCATTCCCGAAATTTCCTCTGAAGAAACTCCTCTATCAACAACTGTCATGTCCTCTTCCAGATCAGCCGAAACGCAAGAGACAGCCGAAATTAGCAAGGCTATTACAAAGGCGTTGATCCAATATTTTTTCGAATTATTCATGACAAATTGAATACTAAATCGTAAACTTAATTGCTTTGTTTCCGAAATGTACTTCTGTAAAATTTTAATTACTAATAAAAAACCAACTTTTTAACTATTATAATTAACAAAGCATATAAATAGTTTTGAAAAGCAAAAAATACTATACAACTGAATTTATTGCTTGTTAATTGTTTTTAGGTTAATGAAAAATGTATTTGAAAACATAAAAGCATGGATTTCCAGATTAAAATGGACATAAAACCTTGATTTAAATGACTTTGCCCTGTTTGTAGAGCAGAATTTTTATTTTATGCTTATTTCTGTTCGCAGTTATAAATTTGGTTAGTATTTCTTTTAAAACTTATTGTTACCTAGCTGTTTAAATTTAATTGTTCTCTTGGGGTTAGCCCCTACCTATAGACTAAAAATAAAAGCGAACATTTGTGCTTGATTTCTCTTTTTTCTTGTATGATGATTCAATCCCTTTTATTTAGATTAATTCCATATAACCTTGTTTAGAATCATTACAGTTAGTAGGTTTGTGAAAATATTTAACTCATGAAACATAACATTTTACTAACGATAGGATTAATATTATTTGTGTCCAATATAGCCTTTGGTCAAAAGGCGAGCATTTATGGGGTAGTCACTACTTCAGACGGACAAGCTCTTGAATATGTTAATGTTGGCATTGTAGGTTTGGCAAAGGGAACCATCACCGAAAGGAACGGCGGGTTTGAAATCGGTAATATCAGCCCTGGTGAATACACTGTATTCGCCTCTTTTATAGGAGCAGAGAGACAAGAACAAACGATTCAATTGGCGGCGGGTGAAAGATTGGCCATGAAGTTTTCTCTTCAGGAATCAGCATCTGATCTGGCAGAGGTTATCGTTACGGATATCGGAACCAACCGTTTGTATGCTGACAGTGTTTTTACCGTTGCAAAATTGCCTTTAACAGACCTTCAAAACCCGCAGGTTTACAATTCCATTTCTTCGCGGCTGCTGAAGGAACAGGTAGTTACCAATATGAATGATGCCCTTAAAAACGCTACCGGTGTGTCCCGACTTTGGCAATCAACCGGTCGGGGAGGAGATGGAGCTGAATATTATTCTATGCGTGGATTTTCTGTGCAACCCACCATGGTCAATGGTATGCCAAGTCTCAATAATGGAGGTCTTGACCCGGCCAATATAGAACGAGTAGATGTAATCAAAGGTCCTTCAGGTACTTTGTTTGGGAGTTCGGTTATCTCATATGGTGGGCTAATAAATATTACCACTAAGCGACCCATGGATAGTTTTAAAGGAGAATTATCTTGGGTTACCGGTAGTTATGGCTTAAATAGGCTTACGGCTGATGTCAATACCCCGCTTAATGAGTTGTCTGCTGTTAGGGTCAATATGGCTTATCAAAATAGCAACACCTTTCAGGATGCCGGTGGCGGAGAATCTTTTTTCATTGCCCCTTCTTTTAAATTCAAAGCTTCTGAAAAGCTTTCCTTTTTGATCACCACGGAATTTTTAAAGACCCAATCTGTAAACGCTCCTATGTTGTTTTTAAACAGGTCTAACCCCATTACCTTTTCAGAGATAGACCTTTTTGATAAAAACTATGATCGATCTTTTACCGGTAATGAATTAGGAATGAACAATACTTCCTATGGATTGCAGGCCCAAGCACTTTATGCAATTACAAATGACTGGACCTCCCAGACTGTCGTTTCTCGAAGTTCAACAAAGACGGATGGTTATTATCATTATTTGTTTGACAATAGTGATGGTGACAGTTTTACCAGATATATTTCAGATCGTAATGGTCAAACCTTGACTACGGACATTCAGCAAAACTTTATTGGTAACCTTGATATTGGATCAGTTCAGAATAATCTAGTTATCGGATTGGATTATTATCATTCTTCATTGATCAATGGAAGTACGGGTTGGGTTGGTAATGGTGTTGTTACCCTTTCGGATGGAAATGATACCGGAGTACTGACCCAGGCAGGAGTGGATGATTTGCTAAAAAATTCCTTTGAAGGGAATAGCACAGGAAACACCCGTATCATGAGCGCTTATGTTTCGGATGTGGCCGAGCTGCACCCCTCTCTTTCGGTAATGGCAAGTATTCGCGTGGATAACTTCAAAAGTGAATCAGGTAATTGGTCAGCAGAAGGAGCCGAATCCCAAACTGCCCTATCACCCAAGTTTGGTATCGTTTACCAACCTTTGGAGGATAAAGTCTCTGTTTTTGCTAATTATATGAATGGTTTTGTGAATGTGGCGCCCAGGTCTGTTGCGGATGCAGACGGAAGCAACCAAAGGTTAAAAACCTTTTCTCCGGAAAATGCCAACCAGATCGAGTTCGGCGTAAAAACCAAGCTCTACAAAGACAAGGTGGCTGCAACGGCCAGTTATTATCATATCGATGTTAAAAATCGATTAATGACAGATCCTAATAATGTCAATAACTCTATTCAAGGTGGTCAAGTGAGGAGTCAAGGGGTTGAATTAAGTGTAATTGCAAGTCCTGTGGAAGGCCTTGATCTTGTGGCAGGTTATAGTAAAAACGATGCAGAGGTAACACAAGATTATGCGGAAAGTGGGTATTTGGGGCTAAGGCCTGAAGAGGCCGGTCCTGAGCAACTTATCAACTTTTGGGCAAGTTATGCTTTTCAATCAGGTGATTTAAAAGGATTTGGTCTTGGTTTTGGTGGCAACGCTGCTAGCGAATACCTGACCATTAACAGGGCAAATATTGGTTCCTTTGCTTTGCCGGCTTATCAAGTTTTCAATGCTGCAATTAACTATACCGGCCCCCAATATTTCGTAGCTTTAAAAGTGAATAACCTTACAGATCAAAAATATTATACAGGCTGGTCTACGGTAACCCCTCAAAACCCAAGAAATGTTTCCTTGAGTTTAAACTATAGGTTTTAATGAAGTTAAAAAAAATTATAGGAAAAATACATCTCTGGCTCGGACTTAGTTCCGGGCTCGTGGTGTTTATAGTGGCTGTTACAGGTTGTATCTATGCTTTTCAGGAAGAGATTCAAGACATGACCCAACCCTACCGGTTTGTGGAGCCGGAAAATGCTCCTGTCCTTCCACCCACCAGCATTTGGGAAAAAGCAGACCAGGCATTTCCGGGCAAACACCTGCACGCAGTGCTGTACCCCAGCCCTGACCGGGCAACACAGGCCATTTACTATAGTTATGAAGAAAATTATTATTATTTCGTTTATGTGAACCCCTACTCCGGGGAAGTATTGAAAATAAAAGATGTTTACGCTGATTTTTTCAGAATTGTATTGGACGGACATTTTTACCTTTGGCTCCCTCCTGAAATAGGACAACCGCTAGTAGCCTCTTTTACCCTGGTATTTCTTATGATGGTTATTTCAGGCCTTATATTATGGTGGCCCAGGAAAAAGAAAAATTTAAGCAAAAGCCTAAAAATAAAATGGAAGGCAAGATGGAGGAGGAAAAACTATGACCTGCACCAAGTGCTGGGATTTTATGTAATGGCCTTTGCCGCCATATTTGCGATTACCGGGCTAGTCTGGGGTTTTGTTTGGTTTCGTGATGCAGTATTTTTTGTAAGTTCCGGAGGGGAAGATTATGTGGAATACTATACGCCACTTTCAGATTCAACGGTCACGTATCAGGAAAATGTTCCGCCATTGGATGCGGTCTGGTTGAAAATGCGAGAAATGTACCCCAAGGCTGAATGGATAGAAGTTCACCCTCCTGAATTTGAACACGCTGCCATAGCTGCCAATGCAAATCCGGATGCATCTACTTATTGGAAAATGGATTACCGCTATTTTGACCAAAATACACTGGAAGAATTACCGGTAGATCATATATATAACCGATTTGATGAGGCTTCCATTGGGGATAAGGTAATGCGCATAAATTACGACCTTCATGTAGGTGCTATTGCCGGTCTTCCCGGCAAAATTTTAGCCTTTTTTCTAAGTGCAATTATTGCCTCATTACCTATTACCGGTTTCTTGATTTGGTGGGGAAGGAAAAATAAAAACAAGCCCGTGAAAGAATGAAATGCCATAACCCGAAGCCCAACCAATAAACCTATGACAAAAGTTTGATGGTATTCAATTAACCTATGAAATAGTGCGTAATTTTTGGTTTGTATTTAGTCAAAATGCTTTAATATATCCTGTTTTATTCCTAGATAAATCCTGATTAATAGCTTGATAATCAATGTAGGACTGCTCTAATTGTTTGATGCTATTAACAGTCAGAACCATGGTCTTTTCAAATTTCAATTTTTGTAAAAAAAAATGAAAATTAATCCCCAAATCATTTGGCAACTTAGTGGACTAGCCTTAGATTTGTTTTAATTTAAAATTAATCTAAATAACAATAGTGATTAAAAAGAAACCTTGCAGCGGCAACTGCAAGGTTTCAGGTAAACTACTTCCTAATTCTCCAATTAAAAAGCAATGCAATATAATAAAATATTGTCACAAATATTTTTGTGTCTTTTTTTAACCCAGATCGGTTATTCACAAGAAGCCGATCAAATAAAAGGCACTGTAACGGACCAAGAGGGTCAGCCAATTCCGGGTGTTTTGGTTCAGGTTTTGGAATTAAAAAAAGGCCTGGTTACGGAAGCTGACGGAAAATTCCGACTACAATTGCCTCCCAACAAGGACTATACCTTGACTTTTTCTTTTTTGGGTTATGCATCCAAACAACAAATCATTTCAAAAGACCAAAGAACCAAGAACCTTACCATTCAATTAACTGAAGCAGCCACAGATCTTCAGGAGTTTACCCTACTAGGTAAGTCAGAACTTAGCGAAATCAGGGAAAAGGCATTTAATGTAGAGGTGGTGGATGCAAGGAAGCTTCACCATACCAATCTGGATCTGGGCCATGCCTTGGACAGGGTTTCAGGAGTTAGGGTTCGAGAAAGTGGAGGTGTAGGCTCCAGAATGAATTTTTCCTTGAATGGATTTTCAGGAAAACAAGTGAAGTTTTTTATTGATGGGATTCCCATGGATGATTTCGGCTCTTCCTTTCAGCTGAACAATATTCCCATCAATCTAGCAGAACGTATCGAAGTATATAAGGGTGTGGTTCCGATAGGTTTGGGGGCAGATGCATTGGGAGGTGCTGTAAATATTGTTACTAAGAAAGTTAGTAAAAACTATGTAGATGCCTCTTACTCTTTTGGTTCTTTCAATACCCACCGGACAGTTATCAACACCGCCTTTGTGGACAAATCAGGTTTTACTGTGCAGGTCAATGCCTTTCAAAATTACTCAGACAATAATTACTGGGTGAATGTGGATGTAGCTGATATAGAAACCGGGAAATATTACCCCAACCAACGTGTACGAAGGTTTCATGACAATTATCACAATGAGACCGTGATTACCCAAGTGGGTGTACAAGGAAAAACCTATGCAGACAAGTTGATGCTCGGCTTAACAGCCGGTAAAAATTACGCTGAAATTCAGACCGGGGCCAGATTAGTATCGGTTTTTGGGGATTGGCATAGAAAAGGAACCATTCTGATGCCTACCCTCAAATACAATAAGGGCGACCTGTTTACCAAAGGCTTGGATGTAAATATAAATGCCAATTATAATTTCGGAACGGAACAGAACATAGATACCGTCAATAGGCGCTACAATTGGTTTCAGCAATATAAAGAATACGAGACCGAAGGCGGCGAACGCTCCTATTCCATGTATAAGTTCAAAAACAATAATGCTGTTTTCACTGCCAATGCACATTACCAATTTGGAGACCTGCATACCATAGCAGTTAGCCATGTGCTCAATAGTTTTAACCGGACAGGCAGTGATGAATTGTACCCTGAAAAAGACATTTATGAGCAACCAAGAAAGACCTCTAAAAACATAACGGGCCTAAGTTATCAACTAAACTGGGAAGAAAAGGGCAGTATTTCGGCTTTCTCTAAAATATACAAGCAAAGCAACTATTTTGCCATGGCTTATAATCCTACAGGTAATTATGGGGATGTAGCCTACCGGAACAACAAAGAAACCTTTACCTATCCGGGTTATGGTGTCACCGGCTCATATTTCCTAACCGGCAATTTTCAGCTCAAGGCTTCCTTTGAAAAAAGCTATCGTTTGCCGGAACCTGAAGAGCTGTTTGGCGATATGGTAAATCTTCAGGGAAATTTAGACTTGAAGCCGGAAAACAGCTACAATTACAATTTAGGTTTGAGTATTTGGAAGCAGTTGCATGCGGATCACCGGCTTGATTTTTCTGCCAATGGATTCTATAGAGATGCCCATGATTTTATCCGGCCAAGGTTAAATAATAACCAAAGCATGCAGGTAATGGATAACCTCTACAATGTGACCAATCTGGGTGTGGAGGGCGAAGTAAGGTACAGCTATAGCAACTTGATCAATGCAGGCACCAATATTACTTATCAAAATCTAAGGAACAATACAAAATATGAAGAGGGCCAGACGGTACCAAGCTTGGTGTACCGAGACCGTGTTCCCAATATGCCATACCTCTTTGGCAATGCAGATATCAATGTTCTCCTATCCAATGCGTTAGGGAAAGGAAATGACTTGGCCTTGGGCTATAATTTGCTTTATGTGCATGCTTTTTACCTGTACTGGCCAAGCTTAGGAGCTGAGAAGTTCGATGTTCCAATGCAACTTTCCCACGATTTAAGTGCCACTTATACCACAGGGTCCAAAGGCAAGCTACAGTTGGTAGCCGAGTGCAGAAACCTATTCGATAAAGTCCTCTACGATAATTTTAGCTTACAAAAACCCGGGAGAAGTTTCTCGGGAAAAATCAGATATTTTATATACTAATTCTTACTAAACATATGAAAACCAACCGTAATTATTTATTAGCCTGCATGATCGCATTGGTCATAAGCTTAATCAGTTGTGAAACCACTCCTACTGCAGAAGAACCCCCGGTAGTTGCCGGAGAAAGTCGTTATATTATCGCCTCTACGCCTATGGCTTCAGATGGAGTTGCGGATTATTTGTTGACTGCAGAAAGCTTAACCGAAGGAACGGTTAGTACACTGGGTAATGGTGTGGAGCAGGACGGAACTTACCGATATTATGTCACTCACAATAACAAGTTCTTTAGTATGCTTTATGGGCAAGGAAACCCCGGAGCGGTGACTACCTATGAGCTTGATGC
Source organism: Cyclobacterium sediminis (assembly GCF_054781075.1). Taxonomy (NCBI): domain Bacteria; kingdom Pseudomonadati; phylum Bacteroidota; class Cytophagia; order Cytophagales; family Cyclobacteriaceae; genus Cyclobacterium; species Cyclobacterium sediminis. Next base: position 161,067 of record NZ_BAAGVC010000007.1, read on the forward strand.
AAATGGAAGCCTTGTAAAAAAATCTGATTTTCAATCAGAAACGGTACAGGCTTTCGGACCTATGGATGATGATATCGTAATGGTAAAAATTCCTAGAGGTAATGAACCTATGGCCTCTTGGTACAGGCTAGACACCGATCAAGTTCAGATCGTGGATGATGGACAATGGAACCAGGAGGAAATAGCTAACAATGGAGAAAGGGCTTTCTTTTCTTGGGTAACTCAAGTGGGAGACAAGTTATTTGCTCCATATTTTAGTATCAAGGCATGTTGCAACGACACCTTTGGCACCTCCTACCCTGACAGCGCTTATATCGCAGTTTTTGATTATCCAAGCATGGAATTAAACACTGTAATTAAGGACAACAGAACCAGTTTTATTGGACGCTATTTTCTTTCTGGCTTGGAGGTCGATGAAAAAGGAGATGCTTACGCTTTTTCAGGGTCCATCGCTACTTCCAATGGAGAAATGACCAGTACTTTGCCTTCTGCATTTACCAGGATCAAGAATGGGGAATTGGCCTTTGACCAATCATACTATTTCAATGTGGAAGAATTGGCAGATGACTACTATATCACTGCAAAAACCTATGCGGGAAATGGAAAATTTATTTTGACCATGAAGGAGGAAAAAGGAGCTTATTCTACAGGGAACCGCTTCGGAATCGCCGATGTGTATAACAAGACCTTTAAATGGGTAACGGGCGCTCCAACAGAAGAAGAGATAGGCGGGGTAACAATTAATAATTACTCTACCCTAAATGGAAAAGCCTATATCGGAATAACTACAGAAACGGGCAGTTGGGTTTATGAGTTTGACGCAATTTCTGCCACGGCTACTCAAGGTTTAAAAGTGGAAGGGGGAAGAATCACCGCCATTAGCCATTTGGACCCGGCGGAATAATGGAATTAAGTCCTGGGTGGATTGTCCTAATGTCTCGGCCGGCAGATGTGGCAAATAAACCCAGGCCCAATTTAAGTAAGCTGCAATAACCTAATCAAATGAACCTTGGTTGGGTAGGCTATGAAAACTATTAAGCGTATAGAAATAGAGCAATTTTCAATCCCTAAACAACTGTGGAATGTCAACATGTAAAACGGAAGTAATCTATCAAAACCGCGATTTTATATTCACCAAATGTGTGGACTGTTGTAGGATGGGCTTAATGTATCACCAAGTTATGATTGGCTTTGATGAGGTAAATTTTGCAGCCTTTATTAGGTATTTGAAACAGATCGATTTTGACTATTACAAATTTCCCTGCATGGACGGTATCGATAGGGTAATTATTGAAACCTACCATCAAGACATTCAATTTTCATTTTCAGAAGAAGAGTTCTATCATTTAAGAGCATGTGTCATAGAGGCCAATGAGCAACTTGAATTGATAGAAATGATTCGAAAGCTTTAATAAAATAAATATGAAAAATACATCTATAAAATCATTGGTTTTGAGTTTGTTGTTTGGACTGCTGGCTAGCAGCCTTCATGCACATGCATTGTGGATCCATACATCTGCCACTACAGCGTTGGGAAAAACACATGCCTTTAAGGTTTATTATGCAGACTATCATGAAAATGCCATCGAAGATGTAGCAGATTGGTATTCTGATGTGGAGGATTTTGAGATTTGGTTAATCAGTCCTTCCGGTAAGCGAATTAAATTAGACAAAGTAGCTCGAAAAGACCATTTTGAAGGAAACTTTGTAGCAGGAGAAAAAGGTGAATATCAACTGCAGATCAGCCATACCGCAAAAGTGCTTAAAGGAACCACCGCCTATCAATTCAATGCATCTGCTCAAGTTTGGGTGGGAAAAGGCAAAGCCGACCTTACTGAACAAACGGAGCTAATGCTTAGTAGAAATCCTAAATCTTCTAGGTTTAATGTGTCCTATAAAGGAGAGCCTCTTCCAGATGCTACCATCAATATATTGGGGCCTGACAATAACAGTCTAGACTTTATTACAGGCAAAAAAGGAAAAGCCAAGGTAGAAATAAATGGATCAGGTAAATACTTTGCTGAAGTAACAAAGACCGAAAAACTTAAAAAAGATGATCCTTCGGGGCTTAAAGCAATTTGGAGATGTGCAACTCAGGTGGTTGAGAGGTAAGGTTTTCCAATAAGAAAAGTGGGTATTTTTTTATGTGACTTTTGAGCTAAGATCCTATATTTTTAAAACTAATTTTTTGCACCGGTACCACCATTATTGCTTCGTGGTGGTTCTGGTGTTCCTTTTTTTTAGTCACAAGTGACAAGTGGTCACTTGATTAAGTCTTGTAAACCATAGAAACGAATAACAATATAAGAATGATTACATTAAGTACAATCTTTACCCTCTTGGGGTTTGAGTTTTTTTACCAAACTTCTCAACGGGCCGTAATTTTAAGACCTGCCCATTGGGAGGAATGGTTTAGATCCAATGCACAATTGGCCAAAAGCATAGGTGGCCTATTGATGTTGATAGGAATGCTTTTTTCCATATACGCCCTGGGTTTGGGTGCGGGAATATTTGCATTTATCTGTTCATTAATGCTCGTCGGTAGCTTGGTGGTTTTAATTTCCCCTCTGGTGTGGATCAAAACCGGCTGGATAATATCCGGATTTGGTCTTTTATTAATCCTAGAATTGTTTTAATCATGCCTGCCAATAAAAAACACCTCAACCCCAATTTTCTACACCGCTTTTCCAGGATTTCAGCAGGTCTTATAGGCGGGTATTTCGTTACCGTATCTTTCTTTCTTGCACTTTCCTATGTTTTGGATAAAGTTGCGGTGCTCTTCACGCTGGTATTTGGAGGCTTTTTACTTTGGGTAGGGCTTCTTATTGTGGCTTTTATAGCCAAAAAAGGATGGAAAATTTGGGCAATTTATCTTTTGCTCAGCCTTGTTTTTTCTTCTGTAGTCTATTTCTGTCAATCCTTACCCATTTAATTCTTCAATCATGAGCAATAGGATATATAATATTCTTTTTCACACCCATACAATTTCCGGTATTTTCATCAGCTTGGCATTGTATGTCATTTTCTTTGCCGGCTCCTTTTCATTTTTCAGGGATGAAATCAATAGTTGGGAAAGAAATGAGCCATTGGCAGTTGGTTGGAAATTGGAAGAAATGGATTTTGATAAGGTACTAGATAGCCTTGAAACCAATGAAAGTTTAATCAATAGGGACATCACCTTCAATCAATATTATGATGAACAACGCTTGTCCATGAATATTTCCCCACCAAAAAACGACAAGCCAAAGGAATCAGGAAGGCGCAGAAGGGGGACATTCAAATACCTAAATACCCAAGATTTAAACACTTATGATTATAAGAGCTCTTATTCTATTGGAGAGTTTTTGTATCGATTACATTTTTTTGCCCAGCTTAACTTTTTTGGCCGATCGGGATATTTGCTGGCAGGAATAATTGCTTTTTTCTTCCTGTTCGCTGTGGTTACCGGGGTTTTGGTTCACTGGAAAAAGATAATAAGCAATTTTTTCATGTTCAGACCCAAGGCAAGTGTCAAAAACCTATGGACAGATGCCCATACTGCACTGGGAATATTAGGACTTCCCTACCAGTTTATTTTCGCACTGACAGGAGTTTACCTAATTGTAGGGCTGACAATCATGTCTCCGGCTATTGTTAAGTTTATTTATGAGGACAGTACAGAGAAGGCTTATGATGATTTCGGTTTCAATTCGCCTGAGTATGCTTTCAGTGGCGAAACCTTGTCTACCGATTTTTCCATCAACCGCCTCCTCAACGAAACCAAAGAAAAGTGGCCTAAGTTTGACATTCGCACTACTGAGATATACAATTATAGAGATCAAAACATGCATGTTAAATTTAAAGGAAAAGCAGATTTTGACATTAACTTTGCCAGTGCAGGCAGTATAACTTATAAAGTGGCTACAGGTGAAGTGGTTAGTGAAATGAGCCCATTTGAGGAGGTACCTTATCTGGAAGGAGCTCGAGCAGTCATAAAAAGATTACATTTTGGAGATTTTGGAGGCATTGCTGTTAAACTGATTTACTTTATTTTAGGAATGGTTACCTGTTTTGTGATAATTTCCGGGGTAATGATTTGGTTGGTTGCCCGAGATAAAAAAAGTGTGGCTCCTGTCAAGCGTAAGTTTAATGCTTGGTTGGTTTGGTTTTATTTAGCCGGATGCCTAAGCATGTATCCTGTAACAGCCCTTACTTTTGTTATGGTAAAAATAGGCCTTCAGGATCCTGATATGGACAGGGTGTCATTTATTTTTCAAACCTATTTTTGGTCATGGCTCTTGTTAACCTTGCTTTTCACTTTCCTTAAAAACAATGCGCTGACGAATAAGTGGACATTGATTTTGGGTGGTGCAATGGGATTAATGGTTCCTTTAGCAAATGGCTTGTTTACAGGTAATTGGCTCTGGATAAGTTGGATCAAGGGTTATTCAGATATCTTATTGATCGATGCTTTTTGGTTGATTAGCTCAATCGGTACTTTGATCATAGGCTTAAAAATAAAGCTGGAAAAACCTGTTTCATTGAAAAGTGGAAAGATGATCCCTGCTTAAAAATTTGTTTGGATTGAAAAACCACCTGATGGGTACCGAAAGGCAAATGTGCTGTGGGTACCCATTTTCTTTTATAGCATTGATAATGGGAGAAAATAATGGATGAATGCTCGCGACAATAATCATTTGGAATGGTTTCCCTAACATGGCTCAATTGAAATTGCTCATTTTGTTTTAACTTTTTATACTACATTTATATTTTATTTACCAGAGCGATACTCGAGGAGTGTTTTCCATTATTTAAAGTTGATGGTGCCACAAAGAATTTGCAAGCTATAATAGGGCTAAATTCTGGGCTTTTATCAATAGTGAAGTCCTTATCTCACTTGAAAACTCTTAAGGCTTAGGCTTTGGTTAAAGCTAGGCCAAAATTAGATCGAGTAAAGCAATGGTTTCGCTGGTAACAAAACAGTCATTGTCATTAGGGAGCCATCTTCCCTATGACCAAATATCTTAATACATGAACGTTGAATTTGACCTTTCTGATCCGGATAAAAAACTAGCAGCCATCCGGGACAAAATACTTTTATTGTCTTTAGGACGCCTAGGACTTTTCTTAATAATGTTGGCCTTATTGATTGTAGGAATAACAGAAATTCACTGGCTCCTCTTTCTGTTTTTCCCTGTGAGCTTTGTCTTTGTAAGCCTGATTTTAAAATTCAACAAAGAAAAAGACAGGGAAAGCTTTTACAAGGCAGTCAAAGAGATCCATGAAGAACGTGTTAACCGAAAGAATAGAAAGCTGAAAGATTTTGACAAAGGAGCGGAATTTATTGATCCTATACATCCCTTTGCAAGTGATCTGGATTTATTTGGTGATCATTCTTTGTTCCAAATGATCAACCATACGGTAAGCCGTGGAGGTAAGTCACGTTTGGCTTCTTGGATGAAGTCTCCTTTGAAACCAAAAGAGGCTGAAGAAAAGCAAGCTGCTCTGATGGAACTACGTTCCAAAAAAGACTTCCTATTTGTATTTGAAGCCCTAGGTAAGGCTTTTATGAAAAAAGACAATACTTCTGATGGAAAAGCCAGATTTTATTCTTGGTTAAAGAAAAGCCTGCCATGGAAATCCTTGTATTTTATTCCCATGGTTCTTGGTCCACTGCTTGGGCTAATTGTTCTTTTTGGTGTATTGTACAACTTCTTTTCTACTGCCTACTTAAGTGTTTTTATTCTAGTGGGAATGGGGCTATTGGGTTTGATATTTAAACCTCTGATGGAGGCAATGAAATCCTTACCCAATGACAGTGATCTTAAAACCTTACAAGCTTGGGCAAAACTTTTGGAAAAGGAGCAATTTGAAAATCCATTATTATTAAAGTTTTTAAAGCCTGTCAAACAAAATGAGTTTTTGGCTTCAAAAGCCCTTAAGCAGTTGGAAAACCTTACTTTTATGGTAGAGAACAGGACCAATTTGTTGTACTTAATTTTCAATATTCTCTTTTGGGTTGATTTTTATGTTTTGTACAGGCTAAAGAAATGGAATGAGATGGCCGGTCAAAACATGAGAGCGTGGGAAGAAACCTTTGAAACTTGGGAGGCATTGGTTTCTATGGCCGCATTTATGGAAGAGGAAGACCTTAGTACTCAGGTTATTTGGGAAGAGGAAACTGTATTTGATGCAGAGGAGATCAGGCATCCGCTGATAGTCCCAGAAACCTGTGTAGCCAATAATTTTAGTTTAGGAGAGAAGGAAAAGGTAGTATTGCTTACCGGGTCCAATATGTCCGGTAAAACTACCTTTATGCGAACCCTAGGAATAAATATGGTTTTGGCAGGCATGGGAATTCCACCCTTTGCAAAGACTTTTAAGACAGGCCCTTTTTCATTGTATACCAGCATGAGAAATACAGACAGTCTGGGGGAAAGTGTAAGTTCATTCTATGCAGAATTGGCAAGAATCAAAGGAGTTTTAGAAAAGGCAGCTGCCGGAGAGCCCGTCTTTTATTTACTTGATGAAATCTTGAAAGGGACCAATACGGCAGATAGGGTACTAGGAAGTGAGGCACTAATCAGACAATTGGCACAGACCCAGGCCAAGGGTATCATCTCTACACATGATATTGAATTAAGCACCTTGGAAAACCAGTTGCCCTTTTTGGTAAATTACAGTTTCCACCACGATATTCAAAAGGATGAAATCGTATTTGACTATACAATAAAGAAAGGTTCCTGTCCTAATTTTAATGCGCAAAAGCTAATGGAACTGATGGGCATAGAGATCAACAAAGCTTTATAAAATAGCGACTCAATTTACTTTGGCATAAATATTGGTCTAGTAGTATCAAATAAAACAACCATTTAAAACCAATACAACCATGAGTTCTTTATTGTATGTGATTGCAATCATTCTTGTAATAGGATGGATTATAGGAGCCTTTGTATATACTGTAGGAGGCCTTATACATATATTATTAGTGTTAGCAGTAATAGCTGTTTTGTTCCGTCTTATTGGTGGGAGGTCAGTTTAGCCTTCTGGATTATAATATAAAATGGGGTTACCTAATGCGGTAACCTTTTTTTTTGTCTAATTTTTTCAATCGTATAGCTCTTAGGTGAAAAGAATAAACTATGTGCAAAGATTAATTTAACTTGCCATGGCTTATCCCTGCAACATAATGGTAGAGATTCCTTAATTTTGTACTGATTCATAAAAAATTATCATACTGTGCAGAAAAACTATCAGCAAAAGACCCTAGGAATTTTGGGTGGAGGACAATTGGGAAGGATGCTTATCCAATCTGCTATCAATTATAACCTTGAGGTGCATATTTTGGATCCTGATCCAAATGCTCCCTGTAAATTCCTCAGTAATAATTTTGTAAATGGAAACTTGAAAGATTATGATGCAGTTTATTCTTTTGGGAAGAATTGTGATGTCATTTCAATTGAAATAGAACATGTGAATACTGAGGCCCTATTTCAACTTGAAAAAGAAGGCGTAAAAGTTTTTCCTCAACCCCATATCATCGCGCTCATTCAAGACAAAAGAAGCCAAAAACAATTTTATTTGGATCAGGGAATCCCTACATCTCCATTTATTCTTACAGAAAATAAAGAAGAGGTGAAAAAGCAAGCATCGTTTTTGCCGGCCGTAAATAAGTTGGGAAAAGAAGGTTATGATGGCCGTGGGGTACAAATAATGCGCAATGCAGATGACCTGGAAAAGGCCTTTGATGCCCCCGGTTTGCTGGAAAAGTTAATAGATTTTGACAAGGAACTTGCCGTGATTGTGTCGCGGAATGAGGCCGGAGAGGTGAAAAGCTTTCCCTCGGTGGAATGTGCCTTTCATCCTGAGCATAATTTAGTTGAGTTTTTATTTTCCCCGGCAGATATTAGTTCAACAATAGAAGCAAATGCTAGGGCACTTGCCGAAGAGGTGATTCAAAAGCTCGACATGGTGGGTTTATTAGCAGTAGAGCTATTTTTGACCAAATCCGGTGAATTGCTGGTTAATGAAATTGCCCCTCGCCCGCACAATAGTGGGCATCATACCATTGAAGCCAATTTTACTTCACAATTTGAACAGCATCTTAGGTCTGTCATGGACATGCCATTGGGCGAGACTGGTTTGAGATGTCCTGCTGCCATGGTAAACTTGCTGGGAGAAGATGGCTATACAGGAGATGCCATTGTGGAAGGAATGGATGAAGCCATTAAAGAACAGGGAGTCTACCTACATTTATACGGGAAGAAAATCACAAAGCCATTCAGGAAAATGGGTCATGTTACCCTTCTTGCGGAAGATGCCGGCTTATTGAAAGAAAAAGCAGATAGAATAAAAGAACTTATAAAGATTAAAGCATGACTGAGATAAAAGTGGGTATCATCATGGGCAGTCAATCCGACCTGCCAATAATGTCTGAAGCCGCCAAATTTTTAGAAGAAATGGAAGTAGGCTATGAATTGACCATAGTATCTGCCCATCGAACTCCCGTTCGAATGATAAACTATGCCCAAGAAGCTAAAAAAAGGGGTATAAAAGTAATCATTGCCGGGGCCGGAGGTGCAGCACATCTTCCGGGAATGGTGGCCTCCCTTACCAGCTTACCCGTTATTGGTGTGCCAGTAAAATCCTCCAATTCAATTGATGGATGGGACAGTATTCTTTCGATCCTTCAAATGCCTTCCGGAATTCCCGTGGCTACAGTGGCATTAAATGGAGGGAAAAATGCGGGTATTTTAGCCACTTCTATCATTGGTGCTTATGATGAGGAAGTATCAAAAAATCTCGAGGAATTTAAACAATCTCTTTCAGAAAAAGTATTGGCTTCGGCGGAACGAGTGGAGGAGATAGGCTGGAAAGCCGCACTAGATTCAAAGCAATAGGCTTATGAAAACAAAAAAGTCGGATTCAAAAATTAGAATCCGACTTTTTTTATCTCCGGCAAATAGCTACAAAATAACATTGAACCGGGTAGCAATGTGCTAAATATATATTCAGGTTTGATTGTTATTAGAATGGCAATACATCTCCTTCACTCTCATCATTGAAAGTGGTGACATCAGGCATTTCATTCTTTGGGGCCGGAGCAGCATTTGGGGTGCTTGCATTATTTACTCGCCAGATTTTTACGTCGGTATACCAGCGTCCATTAAATTCCCTGCTTTCTACCTCAATACTTGCCGTCAATTCTTGTCCTTGCTGAATGTTAAACTGATCTATTTTATCCCCCCAGACAGTTAGACAAACTTTCTTTGGATACTGTCCTCCGGTTTCCAAAATATAGTCCCTTTTTCTCCATGTTCCGTTTCTACCATTTCCGGATTGTTCTTCTAGGGCTTGTATGATTTTTCCTGATATCTCCATGTTGATTCTTTTTTAATGAAAAAACGAAGGTAATTAAATCCTCTTGATTTTTAAAACGAGATCTTGGAAGGTTAGAATATACAAAAAGGTAATTCAAAGCAGTTTTGCTGTTTTAAGTTCGAATTCCTTAAAATAGGAGCTTTTTTAGGTTTTGGATTAGAGAGACTTCCATTGTTCATTAATGCCTACCTGATAAAAAATTTAAACCTGAATGGTTTTTAATCGTAACTTAACCCGGATAATTCAATAAGATTTCCGTATTTAAGGGAAATGTTGGAATCGTATGAAAATCAGGCTGGTTGGAAATTTTAGGATCCCACTTCTTTGGTGCAATTGAAAACAGCTACAAAGTGGCAGATTTTGTAGGGATTTCAGCAGGTAATAGAAGTTCTATTGCATCTTTAGCGTTTAAATTTAACCTATACAATTCTAACCGTAAAAAGCTATTGGATTAAGCTAAACTTTATTTTCACCTCGGTTTTTTCGGACTCTTGCGAGAAAACCTTTTCTTTTTATAACCCATGGCTTTCGACGCAATAGTTAGCAGTCTAAATGAGAATACTTAAAAAATTAATATACAGAATGATTACCCTACTTATTTCAGTAATCGGCCTTCTAATTATAGCGGGTATATTGTTTATGCATTTTAGTCCGGAGTTTGGTGGAAAGCCTAGTGAAGAGGCTTACAGCAGGTATACCCAATCCAAACATTTTAAGGATGGGAAATTTGTAAACAATGGAAATGTAGAAATGGAAATGAGTGCCGGTGATATGTTCAAAGCCATCACCGGAATGATGAAGACCATTCCAAACTCGGTTCCGGAAGAGAATATAGCAACCGTAAAAATTGATTCCCTGGATATCGTTCAGTTTGGGTCCGAAACCCGCTTGGTTTGGTTTGGCCATTCTACCTTTTTATTACAACTAGATGGCAAGACAATACTGATAGATCCGATGTTTGGGGAAGTTCCTGCTCCCCATCCTCTTTTAGGAAACAAAAGGTTTAGTAAGGAACTTCCTATTGAAATAGAGAAGTTGCCTGCAATAGATGCAGTGCTTATTACCCATGATCATTATGACCATTTGGACTATGGTTCCATTCAAAAGTTAAAAGAAAAGGTCAATACATTTTTCACTCCTTTAGGTGTAGGGGCTCATTTGCTAGCCTGGGGTATTGATAAGAAAGACATTGTAGAGATGGATTGGTGGCAAGAAGAAAACTTTGAGGGGTTGACTATACGCTGTACGCCTGCCCAGCATTTTTCAGGAAGAAGAATTTCGGATAGGGCCCATACCTTATGGTCTTCCTGGATCATCCAATCCCCTACAGCCAATTTATTCTTTAGTGGGGACAGTGGATACGCAGATCATTTCAAAGAAATCGGAGAAGAATATGGGCCTTTTGACCTGGCCTTGATGGAATGTGGACAATACAATGAGCTGTGGCCGACTGTCCACATGTTTCCTGAGCAAACAGCAATGGCAGGTCAAGATGTAAAAGCCAAAACCATCATGCCTATTCACTGGGGTGCTTTCAAATTGTCTCACCACAGTTGGACAGATCCGGTGGAACGGGTTTCTCAAAAAGCAAAAGAGCTGAATTTAAATGTCATTACTCCAAGAATTGGGGAGCCCATAGTGCTGGATAATATTGTCATTTCTCAACCGGATTGGTGGCAATTGTTGGGCAAAGAATAACCTAAGTATATTATTGATTTTTGTTCAAGCTTGAATTAGGTCTTCAATATTTTTCATTTAACCATAAGCATCAGGAAGGTATCTACAATTATAAATATTTAGTATCTTTGAAACTATTCCCGAAGCGGTTATTTTTATTTACCCAACGAAGCTCACCCAAGTGTGTGAGCGTTTTTTAATTTCAATGGAGACGATAAGGTAAGCAATTGGTTTTATGACAGATTATTCCTCATTTAGGCATCCGATAACGCATACAGAAGATATCAGAACAGTTGCAGAAGTTAAATCCAATGCTCCTGTTTATAACCAATACTATATACTTCCGGAAGATTGTGAAAACGGAGATCATGTAGGAAAGGTAAATTTTTTGTGGAGCCATCAAAAATTTTTTAATAGGAGATGGGCAACTCAGATAGATGACACTTCTTATAGTTTCGAAATACAGTCAGGAAATACGGACCAAGCATTTTCAATTTCAGCCGGAGGAGAACTATCCATTCTAAAAGCTTCGCTTTTTAAGGAGACAAGGTACCTGACGGTGCGGGTCAAGTTATATGATTCTTATTTTCAGGATACCATTTGTAAGGTTTATAGAATACCGGTTAGAAACTGTGTTTACTTTGACAATGAGGTTAAGGACAAGGGGCAAGGCACGCGGAAACATCCCTACCGAAGGTGGAGAGATAACTTCTATGGAAGCAATCCGGCCATAAGCACAGGAAAAGCGGGGATGTTTTATTTGTGGAAAAGAGGGCAGCGGATAGAAGATTGGACAAAGGTCCAAAACCCCTTGATTAAAGGTAAACTTCCTCCCTATATTACCTTAGGAGCTTGGGGTAAAGGGCCCAGGCCTATAATAGATGGGAGCAATAACAAAACTTCAGAACGATTTTGTGATGTTGGAGATGCCAGATTAAATGGAACCTCTGTAACTTCGGCCACTAATCCGGAAGGAGTGGCTCACAATATCTGCATTATGGATATTGCAACGGATTTTGATGGAGAAGGAAGTTGGTATCCATATCAGGTAGGGATGTATGGGAAAGGAAATAGATTTATCCGGCTAAAATGCAGTACATGTCTGGAATGGGAAGATGGCTTTTTCTGGGTAAAAAACCATCCGGGAGCAGAAGGTTCCGGTTTTATTGAGGCCTTGTTTCAAGATATTGAGACCTATGATAGTAAATACAGGGCGATAAAGTTTGAAAGTGGAGGGATAAAAGGGCGAAATTTTCGCTGTTATACCTCGGTTATGGATTCAGAAACGCCTCTATCTGCAGCCAACGCCCCATTTGTTGACCTAAAGTATGCTGACCTGCGGTGCAAAGACAACAGAAGGAGCTTAGGTATTCAAATTAGGGCAGAGGCCCATTGCTACGAGTGGTTTTACCTAAAGGGTTATCAGGATGCGATGAATCCCTTTCGTCACATTGCTCACAATGGCCTGGATGCCAGTTTTGGAATAAAAAATTCCGGGTACAAGCATATATTAATAGACGGGTGTACCCGGTTTATTTCTCAATCGGTAAATAATGGTCCAACGGATAAAAAACCGGTTGGAATTTATTTTAAATACATTGATGTGATGAACTCCTCATGGGCCAAAGGGGGACTGACCATTGCTCAAGAAGCCACTGATACGCTTATAGAAATGTGCAATTTGGGGGATTCACCGGGAATAGTGATTTTTCCGGACACTTCAGGCACTGTAATAAGAAATTGTACCGTTCCGGGTAGAATTGATAGGAGGGCAGAAACTACCATTATAAATACGGTTTTTGGTAGGTTGGCAGGAATGGGTGGAGGGAAAATTATTTCCTCTGCAAGTCCCTTAAAGCCAGCCTATTTTGTGAACATGGCAGAAGGGAATTACAGACCCGCTCATGGCTCACCTTTGGTTGGAGCTGCTTCTCCAACAATCAATTTAGCCTATGATTTGGAGGGAAATGAGGTACGAAGCTTTCCAACCATCGGTTGTTATGAGCTAGCGCCTGACCCTGTACCTGAGGAATAAGTCCATTGATTGTTAATTTGAATTTATATTTTTCTAATAATTACTGACCGGCAATAGGTGTGCAAATCTCGATTATAATTCCATTATGGTCCTTTAAGTAACCTACCTTTTGTCCCCATGGCTTTTCTTCGATTCCCTTGTATAACACAGCACCTGCTGCAATGGCTTTATTAAAATCCTCAGAGATATTTTCAGTGACAAAAGCAATCTCCATTGTAAAGGATTTTTCCTTTATGGACTCCGGTTGAAAATTACTGCCAAAATTTGCTTTTCCTAATTCTTGGGAAGCAAAGGACAAGGTTGTTTCCCCGGAAACCAGTTCTCCGTAATCGTTTTCAGGAGTTTTGAATTTTATTTTGAAACCAAATGCTTTTTCATAGAGTCCCAGTGTTTTTTGGACATCTTTTACGTAGAATATTGTGTAGCCGAATTTCATAAATTTTTTAAGGATTTTTTTATAAGTTTTGATGCCCAGTCGTAATGACTGGAAGTATTGGAAATAAGATACGCACCCAGCGAAGTACTGCCTGTCCATTTGTACCGTTTTTTTTCAAATAGTTCCTCATTGGTATGTTGGTCCATGATTATATGAATCTTTTTATGAGAACCACGTACCAAATCAATGGCTTCTTCTAAGAGAAGGGTTTTATTTTCTTCCTGAATTTTTCGGTTGAGTTCGGGAAGGGTTTTCCAAGTATAGCCCTTGGCCGGTATATTAGGCTGCTGCCCTTTCATTCCTACCCTGTACCATTCCAGCATCATTAGGTGCCACCGGTGAAGATGGGCCAAGACGTCTTTAATATTTCTATTCAAAGTAGGAGGTGGAAAAGTTAGCGTCCTTTTTTCATCAGGATAAGCATTTACTTCATCCATAAGCTTGTCAAAGTTCTTTTGACTTAAAAAGATGAGTTCGTCTTTTGATTGAGGCCTTGGCATAACATTTTCATTTTAAGTAAGCTTATTTCCGAGATTACTTCCTGAAAAGAAGCCATGCTTTATGATCCATCAAAAGTTAATCCATATTCTTTTGATAACCAAAAGATAATTGGATACTCGAAATTTTGACCTTCTATATTGTTTGTAAAATACAGTCAGTCAAAGAGTTAAAAGTTGTTTTTTGCTTGTGAAAATAAAGGTTTGAATTACACCGACTTTCACTATATTTATGGCTTATAATTACAACAATGGGGAAGTTATCTCAATTTATATTATCGCTATTTTTCCATAGCGTTTTAGTGTTTAGCGCCCTTGGCCAAGACTTAGAGTTTGATACTTTGTTACAAAACAAGGACTCAATTGACAATGCGGCCATGGAGGAATTTAACAGGAAGTTGGCTGTAGTAGAACTGGAAAGAAAGGTAGACTCCCTTAAAAAGGCTACGCTTGAGGCACAGCTCTTGGAACTTAAAACCACTGATAACCTTCAAAAAATTGATTTGATCCAACAGCTGGAAGCGATCAAAGAGAATGAAAAAAAACGACTTTCCGATAAGATCGCTCAAATTGATTCTTTAAGAGCTACTGCCAAGGGTTACCCTGTTTTAGGGGTTAAGAAGGATACGCTTTTTTTAATTTATTCCAAGATGGGGGCCGTTTCTCCGAAGGAAAGGGCCATTAGTGTATCCAATAAAATCAAGCAGCTTTATGAGGATGATTTTTTAATTGATGATTCCATCCGAATAACTAAAGTAGAAGATACTTATGACCTTATTTATAAGGATTTAATTATAGCCAGTATTTCAGAAAACGATGCCCTATGGTCCGGGAAATCAAAAGAAGAACTGGCTGAAAATTCCTTGCAAATTATAAAAGGGGCCATTGAGGAGGCCAGGGAGGAAAACAGTTGGCTAAAGTTATTGTCGAGGGTTGGTTTGGTAATCCTTGTGGTGATGATTGCTTGGTTTGCTATAGGCTTGATTTCAAAAGGCTATGACAAGCTTCTTTTAAAGTTTGAGAACAAAAAAGATAAATTGCTAAAGGATTTGTCCTATAAGGACTACACCTTCTTGAGTGTGGATCAAGAAACCCAAATGCTGTATTTTTTGATAAAGTTCTTGAAATGGTTTGTGTATTTTCTTTTGCTTTACATTACCCTGCCCATCATTTTCAGTATTTTTCCTTTTTCACGCGATTGGGCCAATACCCTCTTTTACCTCATTTGGGCTCCATTTAGAAGTTTATTGTTATCCATATGGAATTATCTGCCCAATCTTTTCACAATTCTGGTGACCTATTATGTAATGAAATATGTGATCAAGTTTGTGAAATATATCTTTAGGGAAATAGAGGCTGAGAAACTGGTGTTGTCCGGCTTCCATTCCGATTGGGCCATGCCTACATTTAGCATCGTGCAATTTTTGCTATATGCATTTATGTTTATCTTAATTTTCCCTCATTTACCGGGCTCGGATTCAGATATTTTTAAGGGTGTATCTGTTTTTGTAGGGGTATTATTTTCACTAGGCTCTTCATCAGCCATTGCCAATATGGTAGCTGGCTTGGTGATTACATACATGCGACCGTTTAAAATTGGGGACCGTATTAAAATTGACAATGTGACCGGAGATATCATAGAGAAAACCCTTCTCGTCACCCGTGTGAGAACAATTAAGAATGAAGTGATCACTATTCCCAATTCATCGGTACTTACAGAAAACACCACAAATTATAGCATAGAGGCAAAGGATAAAGGCCTGGTGGTTCATACCACGGTTACTATTGGCTATGATGTCCCTTGGCCCAAGGTCCATCAAGTATTAATAGAGGCAGCCAATAGAACAGACATGATTATGGATGACCCCAAACCCTTTGTTTTACAAACGAGTTTGGAGGATTTTTATGTGGCTTATCAAATCAATGCTTATACCCGAGAGGCGAGTAAACAAGCACTAATTTACTCTAGTTTGCATCAAAATATCCAGGATGCATGTAATGAAAGTGATATAGAGATTTTATCCCCACATTATAGGGCAGCAAGAGATGGCAACATGAGCACTATACCTGCTGATTACCTTCCCAAAGATTATCAAGTTCCCCACTTTAATGTAAAACTTGACAAGGGAGACAAAAAATAATTGATTCAAAAGCCTTATAGGGCTTGTTTTAATCAATCATGAATTCAAACTAAAAAGGAAGGTTCGAGATTATTCAGAAAATGTACTTTCTCCAGTGAAATTGTTGTCTCAGGTTTATAAAGTTATCCAACTTTTATTAATTGCTCTGAGCAAGATCAGGTTTACCTTAGATACAAAAGAAAAGACCTGCCAAAATTAATTTAGCAGGTCTTTTATGAATTGTTTATTTCAAATAACTTTCCTCAAACCTTTCAAAATGACAAGTATATCCATTGGGATACCTCAGTAAGTAATCTTGGTGCTCCGGTTCTGCCGGCCAAAATTCTTCAAAAGGCTCTAGGCTTGTAACAACCTTAGCATCCCATTTTTGGGAAGCGTTGACAATTTTTATCATTTCTTCAGCATCGTTTTTCTCTGCTTCGTTTTGGAAAAAAATAGCTGATCGATAACTCGAGCCCATATCATTTCCTTGGCGGTCTAGCGTAGTAGGATTGTGGATCCGAAAGAAATAATCCAACAGTGCAGTGAATGAAGTTTCCTCAGAATCATAAGTGATCTCTATACCTTCGGCATGACCGGGATGATTTCTATAGGTAGGGTTTTTATTTTCTCCACCTAGGTAACCTACTTCTGTATCTTTTATTCCTTTTTGGGTTCGAAAAAGGTCTTCCATGCCCCAAAAGCAACCTCCGGCCAAATAGGCCTTTTTAAGTTTTCCCATTTTTGCTCCTTATTTTATTTTTTATGTGATACTGTTCTTAATTCAACCAAAGGAGTAACTCCTCTTTACCCTATAGAGGCTCAACATAATTCCCGCAATTTTTGTGCGATTTTTTTTAACATTACTCCTATTCATTATTTGGCTCCCCTTTTATTTCTGTTTTTATTGTGGAGGATTGTTGTAAAGTTTTATGTACTGGGCATTTTGCTGCAATAACCCTTAACCTTTCTTTTTGTTTCGTGTCCAGGTTACCAACGAACTCAATGGACTTTGCAAAAACATCTTTATTGTCACCTTCAAACATTTCTTTACTATGGTTAACATAGGTATAAACCTCCTGAAGATCCCATTTTTTACGTTCTGCATACAACTTGAGCGTCATTCCTGTACAGGCTGCCAAACCTGCCGATACCAATTCAAATGGTGACATACCAAAATCAAACCCTCCCACACTTTTAGGTTCATCGGCAATAATGCCATGATTTTGGGTGTTGATATAGGTAGTGAAATTATCTTCTTTTAAATTTAAATGGGCCACCAATTGATGCTTGTTGGGGTTGGGGGTGTCAAAGGATTTTAGGTCTATATATTTGGAAGCCCATGAACCAATTAGCTCACCCACATACATACTATCTTCACTTTTTGTTAAAAGATGGTTGGCATTGTCTAGGGAGACAAAACTTTTCGGATGTTTAGCTTTTTGATAGATTTCATGGGCATTGTGGATCGATACAATTTCATCTACAGGGGAATGCATGATTAGAATTGGCTTTCTTAGATTTTCGATGGTAGCCGGCAGATCATGTTTTTCGAATCCATTAATAAATTCTCCAGTAATGGTAAATTCCCTGCCACCAATCAGAACTACAGTTTCTTCACCACTAGCCAGTTTTTTTGCCTGTCCTGCAAAGTGTTTTGTGACATGCTTTACTTCAGCAGGAGACCCAATGGTCACTACCCCTTTTATATTGTTCAGTTTAGAAGCAGCCACAATTGCTGCTGCTCCGCCAAGGGAATGACCAATGAGAAGCGCAGGCGCTTGATAATGCTTGGTGATATAATCGTTGACAACCATTAAGTCATCCACATTGGCCTCAAAATGGCTATTGGCAAAGTCTCCCCCACTTTTTCCTAAACCTGTAAAATCAAACCTGACCACAGCAATGCCCTTATTGTTCAAGGCCTGCCCAATGTTTCTTACTGCATTAAGCTGGCTCGTACAGGTAAAGCAATGGGCAAACAGAACAAATTGTTTGGGTTTCTGGTGGTTAGGAAAGTCGATTGATGTTGACAATTCATTTCCCTTTTTGTTTAATATTTTAATTCTATCTGTATTCATTATATGTTAAGGTTAAAATCCAGAAATATACCGTGGATGAAATTGACAGTGTTGAATGATTGGCATTGAAGTAATGCTAGTCATTCAACTTTACAAACCTATTGATAGTAGTAGTTTATGTGATAGGTGAAAATTCCTTAGTGGTTGGCAAAACTTCCTTTGGAGTAAAAGTGACTGAGTAAAATGAAAATAAAGTAATTTTATTAGATGCTTGGTTTTGAAAACATCAACTAAAAGTAATTTAAAGAGTATATTTTATTATATTAGCAAAAGAAGGAGGTTATTCCAAAACCCTAATTATTTGTTATACCAAAACTTTTAATAGCCATGTCTATATTGTTTCCAATTCTTTACTTTGTATTCTACCTTTTGATCCTTGGGTTGTTGTGTTATTTGGTTTATAGCTGGGTCAATAAATTTATAGTGTTAAAGACAGAGCAAAATGATTTACTAAGAGAAATTGTAAAAAGGATGGATAAAAAAATGTAGTTTATTCACCTGTGCGGAAATGATTTGCTCACAAAGTTACTCAAGCTTTCGGGTGAGCAGTTCACCGATATATTTTGTTCAAAAAATTGGACAATAAAAAAGGCAATCCAATTTGGATTGCCTTAAGTATATTTGCTGACTGAGCGAAATTAGCTCTGTGTCACTTCTTGTTCATAAGAGTAGAAGGATTGATCTCTCCTTGCGAGGGTTGATTCTCCTTGTAAGAACTTATCAACTTCCACCGCACATTCACGGCCTTCAGCGATAGCCCATACAACTAGAGATTGACCTCTTCTCATATCTCCGGCAAGAAATACTTTAGGAACTGAGCTTTGGTAGTTTTTAGACTTAGGCAGTCCATTTTCCAAAAACGCTACACCGAAAGATTCTAGGAGACCGGCTTTTGGCCCTAAGTAACCAATAGCTAAAAATGCCAAGTCACAAGGAAGGGTTCTTTCTGTTCCTTCGATTTCGAAAAACTGCATTCTGCCGTTTTCCTCTTTCCATTCAATGTCTACCACAGTAAGTCCTGTAACATTACCATTTTCGTCTTTGGTAAACTCTTTGGTAAGTACGGACCATACCCTTTCGGCACCTTCTTCGTGAGAACTAGAAGTTCTCAAAGTCATTGGCCATTCAGGCCAAGGGTTAAGGGTTTTTCTGCTTTGAGGTGGTTTAGGCAATAACTCGAGTTGGGTGATAGATGCTGCTCCATGACGATTGGAAGTACCAATACAGTCACTTCCGGTATCTCCACCGCCAATTACAATGACATGCTTGTCCTTTGCATGGATAGGATTGCTTTCCAACTCGCCTGAAATCACTTGGTTTTGTCTGCCAAGAAATTCCATGGCAAAATGAACCCCTTTGGCATCACGGTTATTGATTTTCAGGTCTCTAGGGTGTTGTGCACCCGTAGTAAGCACTACAGCGTCAAAATTCTGAAGAATATTTTCAGCTTTGATATTAAAACCTACTTCGGTGTCTTTGCTGAAAATTACGCCTTCTTCATTCATCACATCAACCCTGCGGTCAATCACCCATTTCTCCAATTTGAAATCAGGAATACCATATCTTAAAAGGCCACCTACTTCTTTGTCTTTTTCAAAGACAGTCACCTCATGACCTGCTTGGTTTATTTGATCTGCAGCAGCAAGACCTGAAGGTCCGGAGCCAATTACGGCAACTTTTTTTCCGGTTCTTTCTGCAGGCACATTAGGCTTTACAAGATTAAGCTCATAAGCCTTTTCTGCAATGCTTTTTTCGATCAATTCGATTGCAACGGGGTCTTTATTGATACCCAATACACAACTTGCCTCACATGGTGCAGGGCAAATTCTTCCGGTAAACTCCGGAAAGTTATTTGTTCCACGGAGTATTTGATAAGCCAGTTCCCATTCTTTATGGTAAACGGCATCATTAAAGTCCGGGATGACATTTCCTAGGGGACAACCATTGTGACAAAAAGGAACGCCACAATCCATACACCTTGCGGCTTGCTCGTTAAGCACTTTGGATTCCAAAGGCTTGTAAATTTCCTTGTAATCCTTTTTCCTTTCTTCAGGTGATCTGGATCCAGGTAGTTGTCTTTTATATTTTAAGAAACCTTCTTTATCCGCCATCTTATACTAATGTTTTAGAATTTTCTAATGCTCTTTTTCTCAATACTTCTTTGTAATCCTTAGGAATTACTTTTATAAACCGTTCTTTTCCGGCTTCCCAATCTTCAAGTAGTCTATTGGCTGTATTACTGGAAGTGAATTCTACATGGCTCTGTAAAGAAGTTTTGATGGTGGCAAAATCATCCTCATTGAGGGGATCAATGTCTACCATTTCTTTATTGATATTGCCAAGATTTTCTTTGAAAATATAGGCTATTCCACCACTCATACCGGCGGCAAAGTTTCTACCTATTTCTCCAAGAATGATCACCAATCCTCCTGTCATGTATTCACATCCATGGTCTCCTATACCTTCAACCACAGCTTCTACTCCGGAGTTTCTTACACAGAAACGTTCTCCGGCTTTACCTTTAATGAATGATTGACCGGATGTGGCGCCATAAAAGGCCACATTACCGATAATGATATTGTCTTCGGCGACAAAATCTGCATTCCTATTCGGGTAGACCACCAGTTTACCGCCGGAGAGGCCTTTACCGAAGTAATCATTGGCTTCACCTTCTAACTCAAAGGTAATTCCTTTGGTCAAAAATGCTCCAAAGGTTTGTCCAGCTGAGCCCTTGAACTTAAAGTGGATGGTATTGTCAGGCAATCCGGGACTTCCAAAGAACTTAGACACTTCATTGGATAGCATGGCGCCCACAGATCGGTCCACATTGATGATATCAAAGGTACCTTTCACTTTATTGGCTTGCTCTAAAGCAGGTGTAGCAGCTTCTATGAGTTTTCTATCAAGTACCTTTTTCAGTCGGAAATCCTGATCTATTTGTTTGTGAATTCCTACATGGTCAGGCACCTCAACTTTATGGAAGATTGGGCTTAGGTCTAATTTATCCCATTTCCAGTGGTTCATTTGACCATTGGCTTCTTTCAAGATGTTGCTTTGACCTACCATTTCGTTGACTGTCCTAAAACCTAGAGAAGCCATAATCTCTCTTAGGTCTTGAGCCAAGAAGGTGAAGAAGTTGACCACATGGTCTGGATCACCTGTAAAGAGCTTTCTTAATTCAGCATTTTGTGTTGCTATACCAACCGGACAGGTGTTCAGGTGGCATTTCCTCATCATGATACATCCTTCTACAACCAAAGCTCCGGTTGAAATACCCCATTCTTCAGCTCCCAGTAGGGTGGCAATGGCCAAATCCCTTCCTGTTCTCAACTGACCATCCGTTTGCAAGGTTACCCTACTGCGGAGGTTGTTGATCACCAAGGTTTGGTGGGCTTCAGATAAGCCCAGCTCCCATGGCAATCCGGCGTGTCGGATTGAGCTAAGTGGAGAGGCTCCTGTTCCACCATCTGCTCCTGAGATTAGGATTACATCTGATTGTGCTTTGGCCACCCCTGCAGCTACGGTTCCTACACCTGCCTGAGATACTAGTTTTACGTTTATTCTTGCTTTTCTATTGGCATTTTTAAGGTCATAAATCAACTGAGCCAAATCCTCAATTGAATAGATATCGTGGTGAGGTGGAGGTGAAATCAATCCTACTCCGGGAGTAGAATGTCTTACTCTTCCTATCCAATCATCCACTTTATGCCCCGGAAGCTGTCCACCTTCACCAGGCTTGGCTCCCTGTGCCATTTTAATTTGTATTTCACCAGCGTTGGTTAGGTAATTACTTGTTACCCCAAATCTACCGGAAGCTACTTGCTTGATAGCAGATCTTTCCCAATCGCCATTTTCTTTTCTCTCAAATCGAACTTCATCTTCTCCACCTTCTCCACTGTTACTTTTTGCTCCAATTCGGTTCATGGCAATGGCCAAAGTGCTGTGAGCTTCGTGGGATATAGACCCGAAAGACATGGCTCCTGTAGCGAAGCGCTTCATGATGGATTCTACCGGTTCCACTTCATCTAATGGAACAGAAATTCTCTTTTTAAATTCCAGCAAGCCCCTTAGGGTCATTGCATCTTTGGTCTGGTCGTTGATTTTTTGTGCAAATTTCTTGTACAATTCATAATCTCCCAGTTTTGTAGATTTCTGTAAAAGATGGATGGTCTCCGGATTGAAAAGGTGTTTTTCTCCCCTTCTTTTCCACTGGTAAATTCCTCCTGCTTCCAAAAGTGGGCTTTTGGTTTTATAAGCAGCATGATGTCTTACCAATACTTCATCAGCCAATTCATCAAAAGATACCCCACTAATTCTACTTACGGTTCCTTTGAAACACCTGTCAATTACCTCTGCGCCAAGACCAACAGCTTCAAAGATTTGAGCACTTTGGTAAGACTGTAGGGTACTGATCCCCATTTTAGAAAGCACCTTTAGAAGTCCCTTTCCTATGGCAGCCTTATAGTTTTCAAATAATTTCTTTTGTGGTATCTTCTTGCTCAACATACCATTTTCATTGAGCGAAAGAAGGGTTTCTAAAGCCAGGTAAGGGTTGATAGCACTTGCCCCATAGCCTATTGCGGTGGCAAAGTGATGGGTTTCCCTAATATCTCCTGCTTCTATTACCAAGCCTGCTTTGGTTCTCAATTTCTGGTTCACCAAGTGATGGTGAACGGCTCCTACTGCCAATAATGATGGGATTGGAGCAGTATCCTGCTGAGAATCTCTATCGGAAATGATAAGGATGTTTTTTCCCTCACCTATGGCATTTTCAGCTGCTTGGCATAATTTATTTAATGCTTCTAACAAACGTCCGGGTTTGCCATCCGCTTCGAAATGCGCTTTCAAAGTAGCTGAATGATACCCTTTATCCTCAAGATTTCTTAATTTCTCTAAGTCTTCATTGAGCAAGACCGGTTGAGAAATATGAATCTGTCGGGTATGTTTAGGACTTTCGTCCAAAATATTGTAGCTCTCACCAATTCTGGTAAACAAAGACATTACCAAACGCTCCCTAATTGGATCAATTGGCGGGTTACTTACCTGAGCAAATAGTTGCTTAAAGTAGTTGGAGATATGTTGACTTTGCTTGGAAAGAACAGCCAAAGGAGTATCTGCACCCATGGAACCAATCGGCTCGTAGGCAGTATCTCCCATAGGAGATAAGATTACTTTTAAATCCTCCTGACTGTAACCAAAAATGGTTTGTTTTTTCTTTATTTTCTCTGTGCTGTAAGGCAAGGAAAGCGTTGTGGGCGCAGGGATCATTCGTAATTTTAGCCGCTCTTTTTTGATCCAGGCATCATACGGCTTTCTATTGACCACTTCGTTTTTCACTTCTTCGTCAAAAGAAACTTTACCTTTTTCCAGATCAGCCAAGAGCATTCTGCCCGGACTGATACGTCCTTTTTCTATGATAGTGGACTCTCTAATAGGCAATGCGCCTGCTTCTGAAGAAAGAATAAGGCGATCATCGGAAGTAACAAAGTACCTCAATGGACGAAGACCATTTCTATCCAATGTTGCACCCAAAGATTTACCATCAGTAAACAATAGGGCTGCAGGTCCATCCCATGGCTCTACCAAAGAAGCATGGAATTTATAAAAAGCCTTTTTCTTTTTGTCCATTGTTTTGTTGTCCTGCCAAGCTTCAGGCACAAGCATCATCATCACGTGAGGAAGACTACGGCCGCTCAATGCCAACAATTCCACCATAGAATCCAAGTTTGCAGAATCTGAATTCTTAGCATTGGTAATCGGCATTAGCATTTCAAGTTCCTCATCAGTGAAATGCATGGATTTCATCAATGTCTCTTTAGAGCGCATTTTGTTCAGGTTACCACGGATGGTGTTGATTTCACCATTGTGAGACAAAAACCTGAAGGGCTGAGCCAGTCTCCAGTTAGGAAATGTATTGGTAGAAAACCTGGAGTGTACCAGCGCAATTGCTGACTTAAGCTTGTTGTTTTGTAAGTCTTTGTAAAAGGTCAATACTTGATCCGTACGTAGCTGTCCTTTGTAAATGACCGTTTGGCTACTAAAACTTGCAAAATAAAAGGCACTATTTACTCCGGGTATGGTGGAGTTGATGATTCGTGTTGAATAATTTCTTAGGATGTAAAGTTTCCGCTCCAAATCAATCCCTGAAAGATTGTCTTTGTGTTCCACAAAAACCTGCTCAATAGTGGGCATTACTTCTAAAGCTCCGGATCCCGGTACTGTATCATCTGTAGGTACAGCCCTGTATCCGATAAGCTTGAAGCCCAATTCGTTGATTATCTTGTTTAAGTTTGATTTGCATTTTTTGTAGAGTTGTTTGTTGTTTGGAAAAAACACCATCCCTACGCCATAACATCCTTCCTCGGGCAACCCAAAACCTAACCGTTGCGTAACCTCCTTAAGGAAAGTATGAGGCAACTGAATTAAGACTCCGGCACCATCCCCAGTTTTGGGATCACTACCTCGGCCTCCTCTGTGCTCCATATTGCTTAGCATAAGCAAAGCATCACTTATAGTTTCGTGGCTTTTATGGCCTTTCACATTAACAACTGCCCCAATTCCGCAGGCATCATGCTCAAACTGTGAACGATATAAACCTTGATTCATTCTGTTATGTTTAATTGTATTAGGTATTGAATTTACTTTGAAAAATCCACAATAAATTTTTCAATTATTAAATTCTAGACAATAAAGGTAAAACAAAAATGAAAGAATAGCTGAATATGGAACAAAAAATTATAATTAAGCCAATGTAGGAACGCCTTAAAATTTTAACTGAAAAAATACAAAATTTCGTAAAAGTGTATTGTTTCAGTCTAAAATTCAAGTTCATTTGGGAAACACAGCCTCTTGAATTACGCAAACATGTCTAAAATTGCCAATTTTAAAACTACGAAAAAAAAAGAAAAAAATACACACACAGGCCATAAAAAATAAGACAGGTCTTCGAATTAGCCTCTTTAACTAATCTTTAAATCAATCGATTTGGTCAGGCACATTTTTATCTATAGGCCCATCTAAAACTACTTTTACTTTCTTAATTTTTCTGGTATCAACCGCCATTATGGTAAACTCAAAATTGTCAAATTTTATCTTGGTACCATTGTTGGGTAAATTGGAATTTAATTCCAAAAGCAAGCCACCTAATGATTCACTTTCACCTTTTACTTCATCGAACAATTGAATATCGAGATCTAATTTCTTGCAGAAATCATTTAAAGAAATTTTACCTTCAAAAATAAAAGTCCTGTCGTCCAGTTTTTTGAATAAATATTCTTCTACCTCATCAAATTCGTCATTGATATCCCCAATGATTTCTTCTATAAGATCTTCCAGGGTTACCAAGCCCGAGGTGCCCCCATATTCATCCACCACAATGGCCATATGTACCCGCTTGTTTTTAAAGTTTTTGAGTAGGTCTGCTAGTTTTTTATTTTCCGGGATAAAATAACCCTTACGGATAAGAGCCTTCCAGTTAAAGTGTTCGTCATTTTCTATATGATCTAATAGGTCTTTGATATATAAGATCCCTTTAATTTGGTCGATGGTATCTTCATAGACTGGTATTCTGGAATAGCCGCTTTTATTGATTTTGTCCATCAACTCGTGAAAATCCATTTCTATATCCACAGCCGTGATGTCCATTCTGGAACGCATTACCTGCTTCACAGATAGGGTGCCAAAATTAACTATCCCTTTGAGTATGTCTCGCTCGTTGTTACTGGTGTCAATGGAGGTTATTTCTAATGCATGATGCAATTCATCTACAGACAAAGAATAGCCCTTTTTTTCTATCCGTTTCTCAATCACGTCACTGATGGACATCAATAATGAAGATAAGGGGCCAAAAATTATATAGAAAAAATAAAGAAACTCAGCAGTAATTTTCGCAAACCCTACACTTGCAGAGTTGGCATAAACCTTTGGGACAATTTCTCCTATGAATACGATGGAAAAGGTCACCCCAATGGTTTGAAAAAGAATGATTACAATTCCTGTCGCATCCGTTCCAAATATACTCCAAGTAAAAAAAGTGGTAAGGGTAACGATACTAATGTTGATAAGGTTGTTGAGAATCAGTATGGTACTCAACAACTTTTGAGGATTTTCTATAAGCGTAATGATTTTTTCAGACTTTGGGTCTGAAGCCTCTTTAATACCTTCAATATCCTCATGATTTAGAGAAAAAAAAGCCACTTCCGATCCGGAAACCAAAGCTGAGATTATCAATAATGCAATAAAAAATACCGCATTACCCACCAAATAAACCGGTGATACAGCTATGACTTCAGTCAGGAGCAGCAAACTCGGATAGGGGTCGTCCATTAATTTAATAATATAATTTTATGCAAAACTAATGATTTTACCGAATTCCAATACTATCAAAATGGTAAATCGTCAGCGTCATTTTCTCCGGAATCATAAGCCGGTGAAGAATTGGTATTCATTCCTGTGTTCGGATTGCTGTTTTGAGCGGGCATTGACTGGCCACCACCCTGTGAGTTGTCAGCCCCACTGTTTCTTGATCCTAGCATGGTAAAACTTTGTACCCTAACCTTGGTTCTTTTACGGTTATTGCCTTGATCGTCCTGCCAGGTGTCGGACTTAATTTTTCCTTCTACATAAATTTGACTACCTTTTTTTAGGTATTGTTCGGCCACTCTTGCCTGACCATCCCATAATTCCAGGTCATGCCATTCAGTATTTTCGACACGGTTACCGCTACGATCCTTATAGGATTCAGTTGTGGCTAGTCTAAGGTTCGCTACTACCTTATCTCCTTCCAAATGTTTTACTTCAGGATCTGCACCTAGATTACCCAATAAAATTACTTTATTTACTCCTGCCATTGGTAGATATTTTCGGTTTTATAAATAGCTGATTAAATATAAACAATTAATATTCTTGATTCAAATACCGGACAATCAATTTTGGTTTGCCGAGTGATTCCAGACTGGACGCATTTACCAGAGAATAGTTTTCAGATAGGACCCATTTTTTCAAGGCTTCCTTATGATTTGCTCCGAATTTTATATTTACAAAGGAAGCAAAAATTCTTTGATGTGTGAGCAGGTGTTTAAAGGGTTTTTCAGAACTTATGGTATAATTCGGTTCCAGAAGGCGGAGTTTTTCCGGCAGGTCAAGCGAATCCGGCTCAATATTGACAATGCGGTCCAATGAAGAATATTCTGCTAACGGAAAGTCAAACAGGCCTTGCCATATGTCTTTTTCATTTCGTTTTCTAACGACCGTATGTCCATCTATTTGGATATGGTAATATAAAAAGTAACGAGATTTTACTTTCACTTTTTTTTCCTTGACAGGAAGTGTTTCCACCAGTCCGTTTTGTAAGGCATGGCATCTAGTGCGCAAGGGACATTGCTGACAATTGGGGTTTTTGGGAACACATTGCAGTGCGCCAAATTCCATGATGGCTTGGTTGTACTCATCGGGGGTTTTGGCGGGAATGATTTCATTGGCCAGTTTGCCAAAGGCTTTTTTCCCTTGGTGGGAAGAAATGTCCACATCGAGACCAAAAAACCTGGACAAAACCCGGTAGACATTTCCATCGACCACAGCAATCTGTTCTCGATAAGCGAAGGAGGCAATGGCGGCGGCAGTATAGGGTCCCACTCCTTTCATCTCCAACAATTTCTTATAATTGTCAGGAAATTTTCCATTTCTTTCATGGACAATATTGCGTGCGCAAGCATGTAAGTTTCTTGCCCTGCTATAATAGCCCAATCCTTGCCATGTCCTCAGGATTTCCTCTTCCGGTGCACCGGCAAGGGCTTCTACAGAGGGGAATTTATTAATGAAAGCATGAAAATAAGGTAATCCTTGAGCTACTCGGGTTTGTTGAAGGATGATTTCCGATAACCAAATGATATATGGATTCCTTGTCTCCCGCCAAGGCAGATCACGGCGATTGAGGGGATACCAACGGAGTAGATTTTCAGTGAAATAGTTGAAATTCAAAATTTTAAAATTTTAATATTCGCTAATAATTGAACAAATGAAGCTAATTTTATCGATTTAATTTTTTAATTGGAATGGATATTGTAAATTTGCACTCCCAAAATTAGTTGGTTAATAGGAGGTTAAGCCTCAATTGAATTACACAAAAAAAATAATACAGTGACTAAAGCAGAGGTAATCACAAAGATTTCGGAGAAGACAGGAATCCAAAAGGATGATGTTACACAGACCGTTGAGGCGTTTTTCAAGGTTGTAAAAGATTCAATGGCAGAAGGAGAAAATATCTATGTTAGAGGTTTTGGCAGTTTTATAAACAAAAAAAGAGCTAAAAAAATCGCAAGGAATATCTCTAAAAACACAGCCATTGTGATTGATGAACATTATGTTCCAGCTTTTAAGCCGTCTAAATCATTTATTGAAAAAATTAAAAACAGCCAAAACGTAAGAGAATTGGCTCCTCAGGACTAATAATCCTGGCAAATTTGACTATGAAGAGATCCCAAATTATTTTCGTTGTTGCAGGTATTGTTGTTTGTTTCTTACTGTACAGTTTACCCAAAGTGGTAGTGGACAATGAGGACAAGGGACTGTCTCAGGATGGAACTAGTTTGGGATCTGATTCAAGCAATGAAGAAATTAACCACGGGAACTCCCTAAGTAGCAGTGACCTTGAGGTCATCGAGAACCTGATGGCAGAAATACAAGGAGAGGCTAGTACCGAAAAATTTGTTATATTCGCTGATTCAATTGCTAAAGTTTACCAAAGTGGAGGTAAATTGGATAGCGCGGCATATTATTTCGGTTTAATTGCTGAAAAGGCGCCGGATCCGAAAAACTGGGAAAAAGCAGGGAATGCTTATTATGAAGCTTTTGGTTTTTCCATGGAAGAGCTCAAGACCAAAAGGTTGGGAGATAAAACGCGCTTATATTTAGGCAAGGTTTTAGAAGCCAATCCGGAACGACTTGATTTAAAAACAAAGATTGCAATGACTTATGTTTCTTCTGCCAACCCTATGCAAGGCATCACCATGCTAAGGGCTGTTTTGGAAGAAGATCCTGAAAATGAAGAGGCATTGTTTAATATGGGCATTTTATCCATGCAAAGCGGCCAGTATAAAAGGGCTGTGGAGCGATTTGAAAAACTTGTTGAGCATCACCCTGAAAATATTCAGGGTCAATTTTATTTGGGGGTAAGTTTGTTTGAGTCGAACCAAAAGAAGTTGGCCAAAACTCAACTAGAAGAATTACGTAAGCAAACTACAGATCCTCAGATTCTTTCGGGAATAGAGAATTACTTAGATAGATTATAATCAAAATATTGTTAAACTAAAACTATAAAATTATGCCTTGCGGAAAAAAAAGGAAGAGACATAAAATCGCTACACACAAGCGTAAGAAGAGATTGAGAAAAAACAGACACAAGAACAAGAAATAATTTAATTTCTGTTCAATTAACACGTTCTTTTATTTCATAACAGAGACACAATTTGAGTTCAGAATTATTAATTGATTCCTCTCAAAATGGTAGTCGAATAGCCCTGCTTAAGAATAAGAGCTTGATTGAGCTTCACGTAGAAGAGGAAGACAACAAGTTCAAAGTTGGCGACATTTATCTTGGTGCTGTAAAGAAAATTGTAAATGGCTTAAATGCTGCTTTCATAGACGTAGGCTATGAAAAAGACGCTTTCTTACACTATCAAGACCTAGGACCACAGGTTAACAGCTTAAGTAAGCTGGTAAAGTTAACCCGTAATAAAAACCATAAAGGTTTCGACCTTAAAGGTTTTGAAAACGAACCTGAGATAGACAAACTTGGAAAAATAAGCCAAGTATTGTCAAAAAATAATCAGGTATTGGTGCAGGTTGTCAAAGAGCCAATTTCTACAAAAGGGCCTCGATTATCGTGTGAGCTCTCCCTTGCTGGTCGATACTTGGTATTGGTACCCTTTTCAAACACGGTGAACGTATCCAAAAAAATACGTAGTGCTGATGAAAGAAAAAGGTTATCCCGGCTTATCACTTCCATCAAACCGGTCAATTTCGGTGTAATTATTCGTACCGTGGCAGAAGGTCAATCTGTCACTGAACTGGATAAAGATCTCAGAAATTTGTTAGAGACTTGGGAAGATGGGATGAGAAAGCTTCAAAAAGCCAAAGTTAAAGACAAAATCATCGGAGAAATGAGTTTGGCCTCTTCAATTATAAGAGACCTTCTCAATGAATCTTTCGACGCAATCACGGTAGAAGATGAAGTAATTTACGATCAAATGCGATCTTATATAAGGTCCATTGCTCCAGAAAAAGAAAAAATTGTTAAGCTTTACAACGGAAAAGCGAAGCTCTTTGAAAGTTTTGGTATAGAAAAACAGATCAAAAGCCTGTTTGGAACTACCGTTAGTCTCCCCCAAGGCGGTTATCTCATTATTGAGCATACAGAAGCCTTGCATGTAGTGGACGTTAACAGTGGCAACAAGTCCAACCAGGAAAGTGATCAAGAAAATACTGGCCTTAAAACCAATATGGTGGCCGTAAAAGAAATTGCAAGGCAACTAAGGCTTCGCGATATGGGAGGAATAATTGTGATTGACTTTATCGATATGAAAAAGGCCGAAAATAAAAGGGCCATTTTTGAAGCGATGAAGGAAGCAATGAGAGAAGACCGATCCAAGAATACGGTACTTCCCCTTACCAAGTTTGGTTTGATGCAGATCACCAGGCAGCGCGTGAGACCTGAAATGAACATAGTTACCAAAGAAATTTGTCCTTCTTGTAATGGTACAGGCAAAATACAAGCCTCCATTCTTGTGGCAGACAAACTGGAAAAAGATTTAGAGCATATTGCAGTACACCAAAACGAATCAAAGATTAAAATCGCATTGCACCCCTATTTACATGCCTATTTTACTCATGGCATTTTCTCAAAAAGGCTGCAGTGGTTTTTTAAATATTATAAATGGGTCAATTTGATCAAAGATTCTTCACTACCGGTGACGGAGTATAAATTCCTGGATATTTCAGGAGAACCTTTAGAAATAATTATAAAAAGCGAGTCTGAATAAGACTCGCTTTTTTTTGCCTTTAAAATTATTTATTGAAGGTTTCACTAGGATTTATTTGACACCAATTGTAGCTTTTTACTGAAATAAACCATTGATCCTCTAATAATTAACCCAGATTAAACCGCCCTTATATATCTTGCCCTAAAAATTTAAACATGAGTCTGGAAGAAAAAATCAACGAATCAGAAACCAAGATCTATAAAGCTGTTTTTCCTAATACCACCAATCATTACGATACCCTGTTTGGGGGTAAGGCCATGCAATTGATGGATGAGGTGGCCTTTATAACGGCTACGCGCTTTAGCCGGCAACGTATGGTGACCATCAGCAGTGATAAAATTGATTTCACCAAACCAATACCGGCAGGGACAATCATTGAACTGTGTGGGCGTGTGGTCCATGTGGGCAATACAAGCTTAAAAGTAAGCGTAGAGATTTTTATTGAGCAGATGTATGAGAAAGGTAGGGAAAAAGCCATTTCCGGAACCTTTACTTTTGTAGCCATTGACAATGACAAAAATCCCGTCAAAATCACGGTTTAGTTAAACTGCAAATATAAAATGGCCAGTTTTCGGTATAGCCATTCAAGAGCATTTTGCTTCAGATCATTTGCCGGTATGGGCAAAATTGATGTTTAAGCTATAAATTTAAATGAAGGTTTAGAATTTCTGCATTAATTATTTTTTAGATAACTTTAACAAATTATGAAAGATAGCGTGCTTATCATTTTTGTTTCCTAATAAATTGCGCTATTTACTAAGAATGTGCTTTGCCTTACAAAAGGAGAGGTAGAATTAAACCTAAAAATAATTATGAAAAACACCATTGCAGTATTTTCAGCGATAGCCATTTTATTGCTTACAACCGCATTTTCCTTTGCCGGCAAAGGAGACTTTTACCAAATAAAAATTTATCATTACTCCTCAAGTGCTCAGGAAGAGGTGATTGATGAATTTCTTGAGAAAGCCTATTTACCGGCCATGCATAGAGCCGGAATTGATCATATTGGAGTATTCAAGCCTCGGGCATCAACTGAAGGAAATAAGCCTGAAGAGAAGTTGATTTATGTGCTGATACCCTTTAGTTCCCGAAAGGAGTTTTCTAAAATAGATTCCAAGCTTGCCAAGGACCAACAATTTCAATCGGCAGGGGCGACCTATTTGGATGCAGCCTATACCAATCCTCCTTATGATAGAATCGAATCGATTTTATTGGACGCATTCGAGCAAAACCCGAATTATGGTGTACCTGATTTGAAGGGGCCTAAGAAAGATAGAATCTACGAGTTGAGAAGCTATGAAGGGCATACGGAGAAGATTTCTAAGAATAAAATCAAGATGTTCAATGATGGCGATGAGGTAGGTCTTTTTAAAAGGCTGGGCTTTAATGCTGTTTTCTATGGTGAGGTGGTTTCAGGCCCTACCATGCCTAACTTGATGTACATGACAACTTTTGAAAATAAGGCTGACCGTGATGCCCACTGGGATACCTTTCGTTCAGATGCCTATTGGAAAGAATTGTCCTCCCTGCCACAATACCAAAACAATGTTTCAAAAAATGTAACCACTTTCTTATACCCTACTGATTACTCAGATCTTTAGGGGTTGTGGATTGAAGGCTGTTGACAAGTTCAACAGCCTTCAATTTTTTAGTTGCGAAGCCTTTATTCAGTTGTTTTCGCTTGGGTCATTTAATTGCCGGTAGCGGCATTGCTTATATTGTGTAGTGCATCGGTAATTTGCTGTATTTCATCATCGCTCCCTTTTATTTCATGACGCTCCTTTAGAAATGCAGGATCATTATAGGAAAGATGAACTACTTCATTTGCATCTTCCCAAACCAGTATTTTTTGGGGAAGGTCCAGGCCTGCTGTTTGGGAGGCTTGCATTAATGGGCTACCAAGATTGGGGTTTCCGAAAATTATGATTTTTGTAGGTCTTAATTCAAGTCCTTTGCTATGGGCATTGGCTTGATGGTCTAATTCGGCAATAATGGAGAGATTCTCATTTCCGGAAATAATGGATTGTAAACTTTGGTAGGTCGTTTCAAAGTTTTGAGAACTAGTCACCGTTTCTATCCCTTCGGAGGCAGTGACAGATTTGGAAATGCTACTTTCTAGGTCATTTTTGACTGCATCTCCTACCAGGTTCTCAAGTGCTACTGAGATTTGATTGAGAGACTCCACCTCTCCCAAGGCATGACGAGAAGCTAAATAGTCAGTACTATTATATAGAGCAAAAACCTGATCCTTATTTTCGTAAAACAGTACTTTCTGCGGGAGATCTAAGCCTGCAAGCTGATTTTCTTGCATCAAAGGAGTGCCCAAGCCAGGGTTGCCAAAGAAGATGATTTTTGTAGGACCGAGATCTTTGTTTATAGAAGCGGCATTTTGCGAATGATCTATTTCTGCTACAATGCCAATTTGGTCATTATTTTCAAGGGATGTTTTTAATGTGCTGTAAGCTTCGTTCAGCGAAATCGTACTTGACCCATAAATTGTTCCCGGAACTTCTGGATTATCATCTTTCTCAGGATCTTCATCGGAATTTAAATTACAGGCGGTCAATAGTAGGGCAAAACTAAGAAACAAGGCTATTTTATACATGACAACTTGATTTAAAATTGGTCAAAATTTAATTTTTTAAGTTGTTGATAGTAGTTCAATAACTGTTCCAGTATTTAATTAGATTTTATTTATAAACCTTACTTGGGTTTTATAAACTGTTGGGATGAAATTCAGTAATCCATTGAAAGAAAATCCTACTTACCATCAAAATTATATTCTATTGATCACTACCTACGAGCGTTACAATTCCTTTATTTCATTGCCTTTAAAAAGTTCAACAAATCCTCCGGATTGGCCCTGTTTCGATAATCACTATCAAGGAAAGCGTATTTTATTATGCCATCTTGACCAATAATATAAGTAGCGGCAAGTGGAAGTTCATCATCCTCGTTGCCATTGTAAGCATGCAAGTCAAATTTATCTTGGTACACTTTTGCCACCTCCTCGGTAAGTTTAAAAACTATACCATATTGCTTCGCCACTTGATTGCCTAAATCACTTAAAACCTCAAAAGTTAAATTGTTTTTTTCAGAGGTGCTTATAGAGTTGTCGGGTAGTTCAGGAGTTAAGGCCAGCAATTGCGCTCCTTGTTCCTTAAAGGCCGGTAAAGTCTGTTGCAGGTGGTGGAGTGTGAGGTTACAATAGGGGCACCATCCCCCTCGGTACCAGGTTAGTATTACAGGTCCTTCTTTCAATTGGTCAGATAGTTTTATCTGTTCCCCTGTGGCATTGGGAAGTGAAAAATCTGGTGCACTCGCGCCCTCCTGCTTGGCTTGCTTGACGATGCCATTGTTTTTGACATCATCTATTCCGGCCTTATATATGGTTTTTATTTCCTCTGAAGCTGTTTCATTAAAATTATCTTTTTTCGCTTGTAATTCTTCTTGTAGCGTAGTTTTCATTTGTTCAGTCATGGTGCAGTTATTTTATTTGAGTTGTATTAAGGTGATCCGCCAAAATCAATGCCAATGAATTTGAATAGGTGAAGAATTAATTTCAGGTACGGATTTATTCAGTAGATTTTATGTCTATGCTTTAATGTATTGGAAAGACAGGAAGAAGAGTAAGGAGGAATGACTTGCATTCAACAGAATTAGCTTAATCTTTAAGGTATTCCCTCAATCCATAACTGGCCAATACTCCTTCACCCGTTGCGGCAGCTACCTGAGCGATGGCTCCTTCACGGTTGTCTCCGGCTGCAAAGATGCCATCCACTGAAGTTTTAGCAAGACCTGAAGTAGTAATAAACCCATGCGCATTCAAATCTACAAGGCCTTTAAAGCTTTCGTTGTTTGGCTTTAGGCCTACAAAAACGAAAACTCCATCAGCAGTGATTACTTCTTCTTTTCCGGTTTGGGTATCCCTAACAAGCAAGCCTGCAAATTTCCCCTCTTTGTCTGTATTCAAGGCAATGGAGTCTTTATTATAGTAAGTGATGACATTGTTAAGTTCAGGAAGCTTATCTATATAAGTTTGTGATGCCTTAAAGGTTGCTTTTCGGTTGACGATTTTTACTTTTTTCGTGAAGCCGGAAAGAAAGATGCCTTCTTCCAAGGCGGAGTTTCCACCCCCTACCACAATTACTTCACGGTCTCTGTAGAAAGCACCGTCACAGGTGGCACAAAAATGCACGCTAGACCCTAATAAATCACTTTCTCCCGGGATATTGAGTTTTTCGTAGGTTGAGCCGGTAGACAACACTACAGAGCGTCCTAAAAACAAATTCGTCTTGGTTCTCACGTTGAAGAGATTGTTGACCTTCTCTATGCTCACCACTTCTTCACCTGTTTTTATGGTTGCACCATAAACTTTCGCTTGCTCTTCCATTTTTGCCATTAAAGTAGGACCTGATATGGAGGTAAAGCCGGGGTAGTTTTCAATTTTATCTGTTAAAAAGGCATTTCCCCCAACCGTTTTTTTCTCTAGTATTAAGGTACTGAAATGGTCTCGCTGCGCATAGATGGAAGTGGTCAAACCTGCTGCACCGGCACCGATAATGATGCTATCAAATACTTTGGTGATTCTCTCTTCATCTAATTTGAGCGCCACCCGTAGTGCTTCGTTTTCCGGTTCCACCAGGATGTCCTCGTCAATGAGAATGGTAGGAATTTTCCTTTTCCCATTGTTGATCTTTTCAATGATGGGAATGGCCCATTCGTTTTCATCAATATTGATGTATTGAAAGTTGATGCTATTGTCCACCAGAAAGGATTTGGACTTGATACAATCCGGACACCAATCAGCGCCGTAAAGGACAACTCTAGCCTGTTCATTGATGCCCAATATACCGGAAAGGGTAGCATTGTCAGGGTTGGTATAGCTCTTTCCGTTGATGATTAGGGTTGGGATGATGCGTTTGCCTTTGTTTATTGCCTCCACTTTTTTAGTGGCGGTTTCATCAAGGTCCACATCCACAAAATTAAATTGTATATCGTTTTCCTTTAGAAAAGCTTCGGCCCTCAGGCAATCCGGACACCAATCTGCACCGTATAATGTGATTTCGATCATAGCTTTATTCTTTTATTTTCGTTTGAATAATTTCCCCAAACCATCAATGAAATGGCGAGGTATGGAATGTCTTTTACCAAAAAGAAATCTGTAATTGGAAAGCCATCGACAAATCTCCAAATACCAGGAGTGGTGATAAGAAAGCTAAGCGTGGTAATAAAAATGACAGCGGAACTTATTCCGGCAATTTTCCCTAGCTGTGGCCAATACAATGAGGCAAATAATAAACTACCGATGACAATTTCTGATAAACCGATAAGAATTGAAACTGCCTGTAAGGACATGAGTTTGTAAAGCCAATTCATGGCGAAATGATTTTCCACCAATGGCTTTATTGCTGCAGCCTCTGTGGGAGTAAATTTATACATTCCAATCCATATAAGAATAAGGGCTGTGCCAAATACGCCTATATAATAACCTAGGGATGATATTTTGTTGTACATAATTTGGGTTCAAATGGGTTTTGCAACAATATTCTAAACGAATACCTATTGCAAAACCCTTGTTAAAACTTATAATTCTGGAGCCACTGGGAAATCAATTTCAAAACCCGCAAGGTTATGAAGGTAATTGCTCATGATTTTATCGCCAATTAGGATGACCACATCTATCAAATTTGCTTCATTGTAGCCGGCTGCAAAAAAGGCTTCTTTAATTTCTTCTTGCACCTTGCCGTGGTTGCTTACCGTTGCGGCAGTGAATTTTACCAAAGCATCAAGCTTTTCATCAAAATCGGCAGATCCGCCTCGGATTTCAAGAATTTGCTCATTGGTAAATCCATTCATCTTACCAAGGGCAGTATGGGCAGATTGGCAATACCTACAGCCGTTGATTTGACTAGTAACCAAGTTTACCACTTCTTTCTCTTTGGCTTTTAGTGTGGTTTTTCTTCCCTGCAATGCCAAGTAGTCCGGTAAGGCCGTTTCATTTTTGGCATAGTAGGCATAAAGGTTAGGTACAAAGCCAATTTGTTTTCCTAGCTGTTCAAAGATTGCTTGATTGTTTTCAGAAACTTCAGATTTTGTAGGTACGTTGAATGCTGTTGCTGTAGTTGTCATAATTAAATGTCTTTAAATTTGTTTGTTGAATAATTACGATACAAAGATTCAGCATTTACGTCGGTAAAGGTTAGGTCAAATTGCCTTGCTGCTTGGCAATTTTTCCCTTTTGAAATAAAAAGAGATCCATGGATATTGCTGGTTAGGTTTTATCAATCCTGATTCCATAAAAAAGCCAATCCATTTATTGGATTGGCTTTACTCATTTATAAGAAAATACTATTCTTTATATTACAGGATCTCCGCCTCTTCTGGCATTATAGGACCTCTCACCCCTACGGTCTTTTTCTAAAAACCCGTTTCCCGAGCGTTTGTCTCTAATTCTGTCTTCTCTTACATCTAAATTGTCCTGGTGATCAAAAATGGTTCGGTTTTCTATGTCGTAACGTCCATATAGACTTCGGTCTTCGGCACTGTAATAGCTCCGCATGGTATGTAAGAACTCACCTTGTGGGCCTGTAGGCCAGTTGTCGCTTTCAAAACCCGGTGCGTTTTCCAATGTTTCTTTGGTCTCTCGCACGAGTGCAGCCTCTCCATGAGGAGGATTAAAATTGAAAGATTCAAATGGCATTGCCAAAAGTTTTGAACCAAGGTTCAAGAATCCCTCATCCACCTTCAATACTACATAGTCTACTTGAGATGTGGATGCATTTAGAACAATATCTTTAATAGAACCTACGGATTCATCTCTTGCCGTTTTTACATTGCGTGAAATTAATTCCGAACTTCTTAACTGAAAATTATTTGCATTTTTCATTTCAATAGTTGGTTTAATGAGAAAATCATTTGACCTAAATGGTTCAAGAGCTGTGCCAAAAATTGAATATTCCTTTAATCTTATTAAATCTTTGAATAATTTTTAAACCTTAAATGGGGTAGGTATAAACATTATTTTATGAAGTAAATATTATTTATTGGGGGGGTATAAAGTTCGGATAGAGTTTTAATGGGTGTAATATATTAGGTATACTCTAGGTACCTTTGATTGATCAGCAAACTTTTGGGGGTCGCAAAAGGGTAGAAAAAAAGGATGATAAGAAGTACAATTGGCCGGAAAAAACAAAAGCCAGTTCGCAATGAACTGGCTTTGTCGGGGTGGCAAGATTCGAACTTGCGACCTCCTCGTCCCAAACGAGGCGCGATGACCGGGCTACGCTACACCCCGTTTATTCCCTATTGGGAGGACAAAAGTAAATAAAAATTGAGTAAATCAAAAAGGAATGGACATTATTTTAAATATTTTTTCAAATTTATTTTCATAGCCCAAAATGGGCTTAAATTTTACCCGGGGAAAAGGTTGGTTTTAAAGATCTTTATCGCAATTGAAAGCAGGATGATTCCAAATATTCTTCTCAATATATCCAGGCCTGTTTTACCAAGTTTTTGCTCCAAGAAATGTGTGCTTTTCAATACCGCATAGATGATGACAAGGTTTAAAATGATGCCAATGGCAATATTGGCTTGTCCAAACTCTGACTTTAAGGTAAGAATGGTGGTTAAAGTGCCTGCCCCGGCAATCAAAGGAAAAGCTATTGGAACTATAGAAGTACTGGTAGAGCTTGCTTCAGGGTCGTTTTTAAATATTTCTATACCTAAAATCATCTCTGCTCCAATAGCAAAGATGATTAAGGCACCGGCAATGGCAAAGTCTTCTACATCTATGCCAAATAGGTTTAAAATTGATTTTCCAACCAAAAGAAAGGCTACCATCAAAATCCCCGCAACGATGGTTGCCTTGCCACTCTGAATATGGCCAACTTTCTTTCTTAGGTTGATTACTATTGGTATAGATCCCAAGATATCAATCACAGAAAAAAGAATT
Source organism: Cyclobacterium sediminis (assembly GCF_054781075.1). NCBI lineage: Bacteria > Pseudomonadati > Bacteroidota > Cytophagia > Cytophagales > Cyclobacteriaceae > Cyclobacterium > Cyclobacterium sediminis. The sequence goes on from NZ_BAAGVC010000007.1 coordinate 200,264, forward strand.
AATGTCACAGATAATATTTCCTTTAAATCAAACACCACAGATCCATTTTAATAGGCCTTGAGGAAGGCTATCAGTTTTTCAAACTCATTGTCGTTCAATGCAGGGAAATTGGCAATTCTAAAGCTGGTAGGCTTTAAAGGGCCATATCCACTGCCCATTTGCATTCCCTGCTCCTCAGCTTCAGCTTTTATTTGTTTAATAAAGCTTTCTTCACCACCTACACCCAAAACTGTCCGACTTCTGGTGGCCTCATTGCTTACCAAGAAATCCAAAGCCGGAGATTTCTCTACTATCTCTTCCAGAATGCGCATCCGCTTTTCGGTTTTTTCATTTACTTTTTCTATAGGTGCCAGGTCTGCCAAAACCCTGTTTAATAAGTAAATATTAAGCACATTGGGGGTATAGTGGGTCTGGTAGTTGGCCGCATTGTCCAGCATAAAATTGAGGCTATTGTACCTGCCTTTTTCGCCCTTTTCTTTGGCTCTTTCTATGGCCTTAGGAGATACTATCAAAATTCCCAGACCTGCTGGCAATCCAAAGCATTTTTGTACAGAAGCATACCAGATATCTGCTAGGTTGAAATCCAAAAAGATTCCGGCCATGGAAGAGGTGGTATCTATGGCCAGCATTTTGTCCGGATATTTTTTGCCAATAGCAGCGATGGTTTTATTGGTAATCTGAGTGGCATTTGACGTTTCGTTTTGCGTTATGGCAATCAGATCAAAATCATTTCCAATCTCCAAGTCATTTACCTCTAAGCTTTCATTTTTATCTACAATCAAAGCTCCTGTTTCGGGAATAATATTTTGAGCAAAACCAAACCATTTCTTTCCAAATGAACCGGAGTAAATATGAAATGAAGCTTGTAGAACCAAGGATTGGGTGATGATCTCCCAGTTTTCAGTGGCTGAGGAAGTGAACAGTAATTTATAATCTTCGGGTACACCCAGTTTCTCCTTAAATAGGCTTTCTGTATCCTTATATAGATCCATAAAAACCGCACTCCGGTGATTGGCACTCAAGATTCCTTGTTGGTAAGCCTCCTGAAAATATTCCGGTAATTTATCGTATACCTTAGATGGACCCGGTGCAAAAGTAAGTATAGCCATTATGCGTTTTCTTTCTGATTATCAATAAAGTAATTCAATCCAAGTTCATAGCCTTTTAATCCCAATCCAGCGATCATGCCCACACATTCTTTAGAAATGATGCTTTTGTGTCGGAAAGTTTCTCTCTTGTAGATATTAGAAATGTGAATTTCCACAACCGGAGTATTGATACCTGCGATGGCATCCGAAATGGCCACTGAAGTATGGGTATAGGCACCTGCATTGATTAAGATTGCGTCGTTCTCAAAACCCACTTCGTGCAGTTTATTTACCAGCTCGCCTTCCACATTGCTTTGGTAATAGGTCAATTCCAGGTCCGGATATTTTTGAACCAGTGTCTCAAAATAATCTTCAAATGAGCGGCTGCCATAAATTTCAGGCTCGCGCTTTCCTAATAAATTTAAATTAGGTCCGTTTATGATTGTGATTTTCAAAGTTTGGAGGATTTAATTGACTACTAAACAGGAGCAAAGTTAAGCAATCGGAAAACAACTTGATGAGATATTGATAGGTTTTTAATAAAACTATTAATTAAATACCATCATTAGATTAATTTTACTTTATGTCTTGGGAAAAGGAAATAAAAGCTTTTGGGTATTACTTAAAAATTGAGCGTTCACTCAGCGAGAATTCTATTTTAGCTTATAGGCAGGATATTCAGAAATTCTCGAATTTTATGGAAAAGAACTTCCCAGAAGTTTCACCTGAAAAAGTTCAATTGTATCACCTGAGGCAATTTGTAAACCTGCTTGGAGAGTTTTCTATTTCTGAATTTTCTCAAGCACGAATAATTTCCGGTATCAAAGCCTTCTTTAAGTTCATGATCTATGAGGACAAAATAGAAGAAAACCCTTCAGACTTATTAGAGGCTCCAAAGTTGACTCGAACCCTGCCCGATACCTTAAGTTATGCGGAAATCGAGGAGATTTTTGAAGCGATACCCTTGGGTGAATCGGAAGGGCATAGAAATAGGGCAATGCTGGAAATGCTTTACAGTAGTGGCTTAAGGGTTTCTGAGTTGATTAATCTTAAATTGAGTCAATATTTTGATGATATAGGTTTTTTAAGAATTTTAGGAAAAGGCAACAAAGAGCGGCTGGTCCCCATTGGCAAATCTGCTACCAAATACTTAAGCATCTATCTCAAAGAAATAAGAGCTCATCAGGTGATTGCAAAGGGGCATGAAGATTACGTTTTTCTCAACAGAAGAGGAAAAAAGCTTAGTAGAGTGATGATATTTTTAATCATAAAGAAGCTGGTAGAAAAAGCAGGCCTTCCTAAAAAAGTAAGTCCCCATACCTTTAGACATAGCTTTGCTACTCACCTTGTGGAAGGTGGAGCAGATTTGAGAGCTGTTCAGGAAATGTTGGGCCATGAAAGTATCACAACTACCGAAATATATACCCACTTAGACAGGGATTATTTGCGACAAGTTTTGGATGAATTTTTGCCTAGAAAAAAGTGAGATCCATTTAGCAAAGGCATGAAGAACCTATGCTAGTTGATGCTTAACTCGACCTGCTACGCCAAGTTTTTGGACAATAACTCTCAACCATAATAATTAGCTAGCCCATAAATTGCTTTAGGCATGTTTTTTGAATATTGGAGAGATTGAAATTATTGTAATCAATTTTCTGATTTGAAATGAAAGCGACGTACTTTTTAGGATTTATTATTTGGCTAATAACTTTGCCCATGGAGGCTAGTGGGCAAGAACGGCTCAAAAAATTAATCGGAGAGAGGGCACAGTTGCATCAGCAGTGGCAAGCCTCTGAATCTCAGAAATCGGGCTTATTCGGAAACCGGACAAAAAAGGACATGACGGCGACCAATGAATGGTTGATTCGTATTTTGAATAAGGACAATCAGATAATCAAAGAGTTGGAGATGTTGAAGGAGATAGAAACAACAGAAATTGGTTATGAGAAAGAGGACTATAAATTTATTGCCCAAAAAGCAGAGGAGGACATTGTAAAGCTTAAAAGGGCCTTGGATCTAAAGGATGAAAAAATTCAATCGGGATTGAAGGAAAAGCGGACCTATGAATGGACTACCCTTATTTTTTTCGTTAGCAGCATGGTTTTGGGCTTTTTATATTACAATAAGAGAAACCGTCAACCTGGTTAAGAATCAACAGTATTGTAGTTTTCTTTAAATTTTTGTTTTATTATCCGCTTGGTTTTGATAATTTCATTTTTTAAAACCTAAAAAAAAGATGAGTAAACTGATTATTAATAGCTTTGAAGACTTTCAGGATTATATAGGAAAAGAGTTGGGTGTGTCTGAATACCATCAGGTAACGCAAGAGCAAATCAACCTTTTTGCAGATGCTACCATAGATCACCAATGGATACATACTGACCCAGAAAAAGCCAAAGCAGAAGGCGCTTTTGGAGGGACCATTGCACATGGATACCTTACCTTATCTTTGGTTCCATTTCTTTGGAATCAGATCGTACAGGTGAATAATCTGAAAATGATGGTCAATTACGGCATTGAAAATTTAAGGTTTGCCAACCCTGTTAAGGTGAATGATGAGATCCGCATGCACGCTACCCTGGCCAATATCAGTGACCTCAGAGGGACCATAAAAACTGAGATGAAGGTAAAAATTGAAATCAAAGGTGAGAGAAAGCCTGCACTGGCTGCACAATTAATTTTCCTTTACCATTTTCAGTAGGTATTACCAAGGATTTAACTCCTTCATTAGCTCATTTTGGTTGATTAAAGATTTGTTGAAAATGCCGAGCGGAGGCATAGAATTAATAATAGGCAATAAGGTTTAGGTATAAACAAAAACAACATCCAAGGGATGTTGCTTTTACCATTATAAAAAACCTAATCATTACTTATTACAATCTATTTCTTTCTTCAGTACTGCCACTTCGTTGGGATACCTTGAACATCTCTCCTTTGTTAAACTTCCACCGCACAGTAAAGCGTACATTTTGCATGCTGTTGTATTGTCGGACATCTGTATTGATCTTGTGAAAATTAATTCCCCCTGTAAATTTCATGGTTCGGAAGATATCTGAGCCATTAATTGTGAGACTTAATTTCTCGTCTTTGAAGGTTTTTGTTAACCCAGCATCTAACCAACTCATGCCATCAATTTTGAGCTGTCCATCCTGAAACGGACTTCTATAAATCCCTACCAACTCTAGCTTAAAACCTTTGGGTAAGGAGATATTATGTTGACTTCTTGCCATGAATGAAAATTGCTTGACATCAAGCAGGTCTTCTCCTATTTGGGATTGAAAAGTATTTCCATTGAATTGTAGCATATTACTGGTGCTGTACCACTGAGCAAATTCCACCGGTATGGTTGCCCGAAGTCCTAAATTTTGCGTGCGGTCCAGGTTTTGCATTTGTATAAGGGTGGAACGGCTTTCATCATCTTGAACCAGTATTTGTCCGAAAGCATTTTCAGTTTGGGAAAAAGACAAGGCCAACTGATAAGCTCCTTTGTAAATGTGGTTCATTTCAAAATTATTGGCGTACTGAGGTTTTAGATTTGGGTTGCCCTCCTCTGTGGTTAATGGGTCAATATAGAAAACAAAAGGATTGAGTTGTCGGTAATGAGGCCTTGTGATTCGTCGATTGACATTGTACACGATTTGGTAATTGTCATTTAGTTTGTGTTGAAGGTATACACTTGGGAATAAGTTGAGGTATTCTTGGGTATTTACCTGATTTGAGGTGATTGAATTGCCCTCAATATTGGCATACTCAGCTCTCAGTCCTGCTTGGTAATCCAGTTTCTTTCCCAAAGGAGCTTTGTATGAAACATAAGCGGCCATAACATTTTCTTTGTATATAAAATGATTGCTATTGCCATCTGGAAGATAAGGACCTTCGGCTTCGCTTTTTGTTATGTCCAATAGGTTGTCTGATTTTACCCAGCTACCTTTGAGCCCTAGCTCCAAGCTTTTGTTTTCACCCATTGGTTTGGTAAAGTCCGTTTTGGCTGTATAAATGGAATAGACCATATCATTGCCAGTTTTGACACTATTGAGATCTTCATTGGTCCTATCCTCATTTATCCAGTAGCTATTGTACAGAAAAATAAGGCTACTTGCATCCATATTGGAATAATCGAAATCAGCAGTAAGCTTGGTCCCTAAGGTGTCAAACTTTCCGATATAGTGAAAATTTCCAAATATTCGTGTGTTTTCAAACTCTGTATCATTCAATGCATTGATATAGTTGACCTCTGTACTTTGAGGGTTAGTTATGGTTGTAAAAGAATTTCCTCCGTCATCTCCAGTTTGTGTGGAGGCCTGTAGGTTGATTCCCAGGCTATGCTTATCATTGATTTGATAATCTGTGCCTCCTGAAAAGAATAAGTTTTTGGTTATTAGCTTCATTCTGGCTTTCTGGTCAAAAACAGAGAGACCATTGTCCACTTGGAATCTCCTGAGTAGATCCAGTTCCATTTTTCTTCCCCATTGGTTGTAGTTTAAACTTACATTGGAAGTCCATTTCTTTTTCTTAAAGTTTACCGTACCTCCTAAAGAAGGGGTATGGATACCATTGTATTGGTGGCCAATATGTAAGTTACCATTGATACCGTTGTAGTTGTTTTTCTTCAATACCAAATTGATAAGTCCGGCAGCTCCTTCCGCATCGTATTTGGCTGGAGGATTATTGATTACCTCTATACTTTGGATATTGTCTGCCGGCATGGCTCGTAAAAAATCTGCTAAATCCTTGGCAGACATATAGGTTTGCCTGTCATCCAAAAGTACCATGACACCTGATTTTCCATTAAGGTTGATATTGCCATCGGCATCTACATAGACTCCCGGAGAGCGACCCACCACATCCAGGGCATTGTTTCCTTCGGCCATGGCTGTCCCTTCAATATTCACCACGGTTTTGTCTGCCTGAATCAATACATTGGGTCGTGCTGCGCGGACCTCTACTTCATCGAGGGATCCCATATCGGCCTTCAATTTTATCTTGCCGAAATTTTTTGTCTCTCCTTCAATTTGGAATTCTTCACTTAAAAAATCTTTATGCCCCAGGGTAGAAATTTTAAGCTTGAGTTTATTGTTTCTAACAGACTGAATCACAAACTCTCCTGCTTCATTGGAGATGGTACCGGTAATAAGTTCTTGGCTATCCGAACCGAGCAATATCACATTGGCAAAAGGTATCGGCTGTTCTTCGCTATCCATTACCAACCCAATGACTTTATTTACGGGCGCTTGTTGGGCGGCAAGATGGCTTAAGCCGAGAAAGAAGAAAAGTGAGGTAGTAAAAATTAATTTGGTAAAGTACATGGTTTCAGTTCTTGAATTGTTCAGTCCAATTCAAAGGGAAAAAGGTGCCAAAACCGAAAAAATTGCTTTAAAGCCTATCTAAGCCTGTTTTATAGATGTTTAGTGGTGAGGGGTTGTACCAAAATCGAACACTTTTTATGTTCGGTTTGGATACAAAAAAGCCTCCAATGCAAAGCAAAGGAGGCTTAATCAAATCTTTAATAACTATTATTATTTAGCTGCAGCATATCTTTTAGCTACCTCGTCCCAATTGACAACATTCCAAAAAGCTGAAATATAATCAGGTCTCCTGTTTTGGTAATTCAGGTAATAGGCGTGTTCCCAAACATCCAATCCTAGAATTGGCGTTCCTTTGGTTTCAGCAATGTCCATTACCGGGTTGTCTTGATTAGGAGTAGAGCTAACGACCAATTCACCGTTGCTTACACTTAACCATGCCCAACCTGAACCAAATCTGGTAGCAGCAGCATTTGCAAATTCTTCTTTAAATTTTTCAAAAGAACCAAATTTTGCATCGATTGCAGCGGCCAAGTCACCTGTAGGTGCGCCACCTCCATTTGGAGAAAGGATGGTCCAAAAAAGTGAGTGGTTATAGTGTCCACCTCCATTGTTTCTTACCCCTGCAGGAGCAGCAGAAACATTTTCCATCAGCTCTTCTATGCTTTTAGATTCAAGGTCAGTGCCTTTGATCGCGTCGTTTAATTTGGTTACATAAGCGTTATGATGTTTGCCATGGTGAATTTCCATGGTTTTGGCATCAATATTCGGTTCTAATGCATTCTTTTCGTAAGGTAAACTTGGAAGTTCAAAAGCCATTTTTTTTCTTTTTTAGGTTATACAATGTTTTTGTTGATGGTTGTAGGTTCGTCTTATTAAAAACCTAACGTATAAACCATCAATCTCCAAAAATGGTTCTATTATTCCTTTGAATCTTTAATTTCTTAGATTTTTAAAAAAAGTTTGGATTAATTCTTTGGATTCTTCTTGAAATGGGCCTTGAAAAACCTTGGTTTTTGGATGGATTATGGCAGGATCAGTTTTGGAATACCCTCTTTTTGGGTCTGAGGCCGCATAATGCAACTCCCCCAATTGTGCCCAGAAGCAGGCGCCTGCACACATGATACAGGGTTCCAATGTTACGTATAACTTACATTCGGGCAGGTATTTGGCACCTAGGGCATTTGAGGCTGCAGTAATGGCCAATATTTCTGCATGGGCTGTGACATCCGTTAGTTTTTCAGATTGATTATAGGCTTTGGCAATGGCTCGGTTATTCACCACAATTACTGCTCCAACGGGAATTTCTCCCTCCTCCGAAGCCATTTTTGCCTGCTTCAAGGCCTCGTTCATCCAGTACTCGTCTGTGAAGATTTCCAATGCTACCGCTTTAAAAAATATAACCGAATACTTCTTCTCTGATGCCTTCATTAATAATTAAGGCTAAAAGAAGCGAAACAATTAAACCGATGCCTGCCTTTATAAGGTCATTGGAGGCCATTCGGTAAGCCCTTACCAATCTTGCTTTACGCTTTTTAAGCTTTTTAGACTTTGCCAAGGCAATGGACAATTCCCGACCTCCCAGCAGACCTATAAATACCCAGGTGGTACTCATTGGCATCTGACTGTAAGCTTTGAAGTAAAAAAGTATGATGGCATAAACAAAATCTACAATGGTGGCTGCCCGGACATCCGTAACTCTGGTTTTTTCATTGACAATGCCTTGAATCTTGTCTCCTTTCATATAAAAAAGCACACCCAGCCCTAAAAACACAAAACCTGTGTAGGCAGAAAATTCCCAGGCATTTAACTCTCTTGGGAGGAATACGGCAATATTCGCTGCATCTTGCATGATCCATACGGCCCAGAGACTTCCGGAGGTAACCCATTGTAAGGGATACCAAAATTTGCCCGGTTTTCCTTTTAGGTAGTTGTTTACAAACTTTTCCAATACATACCAAACCATAATGGCCAAGAAAAAGGCTACGAAATAACCAATAAAGCTTTTTTGCATCACACCTATAATGGTGCCTGCCTTATAGGTAAATACGTTAAGCAAAAGGAATGTGGTGGAAACCGGCATTCTTAAACGCGTCATCACCAATAAAACAATGGGAGCTGCGATTTGAAGAAACACAAAACTTTCAGGGGCTTTGTCGAGACCATCTACCCTTAAACGTTGATAACTTACATCTCCATTATAGTAAAACCAGCTAAAAGTGACTGTACCAACAAATATTAAACCCATAAACAACCATAAGAAATACCATTTCTGTTTCTGATTGGAGGCTATAAATGTTCCGATGGTTTGGATACTGTCATTGGCAATTGCAGAATAAGCCGCCAAAGCAAATCCAAACCACATGGCAGCATACGTATAAGGAGTGATGATTCCCGCAATGGATACCAAAATGCAGATGATCAAAAGGAATGATTTTTCCTTTTTTGTGAAATCAAAAAGGGAATAGGCCGCCTTTGATAGTGCGTCCTGGTTAATGTTTTGATCTTTAAGTTTGGCCATAATCAGTTGTCGGCTTTGAAATACGGGTGCAAATTAAACAAGAAATATTAAGGATTATGTTACCGAATTGTTAAGTCCCGAATTAATTTATGGTAAAGTTGAACCCTGTATAGGAAATTGAAGAAAAGTATTTTTTCAAAAATATAAATATTTTATTTCCTATTGAGCTAGAAGACGTATTTTTAATAGATTATTTTACGCTAAGTTATTGTTTTCCAATATTAACAGAAGTTTTACTTAAAAAGCGTGTAATTCTCTTTACTCTATCCGTATTTTGCAATTATATTCTTTGCAAAATCTACAGCCACTACTGAATGACACAAGCGTTTGAAGCCAATTCTTTCATGAAAAACCTGATTACAGTAGCCACTATAATTGTGGGCTTACTGATTTTCATGTTTTCCATTGATTTTTTGACCTTTTCATTGACTGAATTAAACAATGAGGCTGCCAATGCCTTATTCACCGCCACAAGTAATCCTTTTGTAGGGCTTTTTATTGGCTTGCTTACTACTGCCTTGATCCAGTCCAGTTCCACCATATCCGCCATGGTTGTAGTATTGGTGGCTTCCGGAAATCTTAGCCTTGCTCAGGCAGTTCCGGTAATCATGGGGGCCAATATCGGTACTACCTTAACCAGTACCTTGGTTGCCTTTGGCTACGTGCTGAAAAGAAAAACCTTTAGAAAAGCCCTGTCTGCAGGCGTATTACATGATATCTTTAATATTATCACGGTTATTATTTTGCTTCCATTAGAGGTGTATTTTGGGGTTCTTAGTCATATGGCTGCTTGGCTTACCCATTGGTTTGTGTGGGAAGAAAAGGCCAGTATGGAAGGTATAGGGCTGAATGGCTTTTTCCTTAGACCCCTAAGTTATGAATTTTATTCTTTTTTAGTCTGGCCATTGTTGGCATTGGTTGCAGGTATTCTACTGATGATTGGATCCATTAAAATCCTTTCTTCCCTTGCCTACAAATCATTGATCACTCCCAATTTCAAAAAAATCAAAAAACATATTTTTAATTACCCTTTTAGGTCTTTTGCCTATGGAGCCTTTTTTACAGCGGCTGTTCAATCAAGTACAGTGACTACTTCTCTAATGGTTACTGCTGTTGCTACAGGAAAAGTTGCCTTAAGAAAGGTTTTTCCATTTATTATGGGTGCAAATCTAGGAACCACGATTACAGCAGTAATTGCTGCCTTGTATAAAACGGAAGCCGCCATAAGCGTAGCCATCGTGCATGTGCTATTTAACTTGGTTGGTAACCTGATTTTTCTTCCTTTTCCTAGGTTAAGGGAAATTCCTGTTAGGCTGGCCAAAAAGTTTGGTAAACAAACTTCCCTTAATAAAACCATAGGTTTTGCTTATATTTTACTTACCTTTTTTATCATTCCCTTTTTCCTTATTTATTTTAATCAAGTAGAAGATAAGCCTACAGCAGATAAAGCAACAAGTGAAAAAAGAGAGCAGGTAAGGATGGTTACGGATTTTTATCCTGCCAAGCCTCCATTATAAGGTGGCCACTGCTGGTGCCAATTCTATCTGCGCCGGCAGCTATCATCGCCTCTGCTTGATCTAGCGTTTTGATGCCTCCGCTTGCTTTGATTCCTACTTGACTAGGTAGGATTTCTCTCATGCGTTGGATGGTTGCTATCTGAGCTCCTTTGTCGGCAAATCCAGTGGATGTTTTGACAAAATCCACGCCTGCATCTGTACAAATATGGCAAGCTTCCAATAATTCTTCTTCTTGAAGTAAGGCTGTTTCGATGATTACTTTGAGCAATTTCTCTTCCTCATGACAAATATTGGCCAGTTTGGCCAGTTCAATCTTTGGCCAGTTCATACGGGACTTAAATCCGGTAATTGACCATACCACATCCAATTCATCTGCCCCATCTTTGATGGCTTGCCTGGTTTCAAAGACTTTGGTTTGTGTCATAGAATAACCCAACGGAAAACCCACTACGGTTACCAATTGTATATCAAAAGTTGATAGCTCCCTTTTGGCTTTTTTTACCCAAAAAGGAGGAATGCATACGCCTCTGAAAGCATATTTTTTCGCTTGGTCTAATACAGTTTGGATTGCTTGCTCATCCACTCCTGGATGCAAAGCAGTATGTTCAATATATCGGTTTAAATTTTTCATTAGTCAGTCAAAATATGGATATTCGAAACTTTATGGAATATATAACTTTAGCTTTAGGATGGATTGTGTTTTATGCGAGCCACACCCTTCTGGCAAGTCTCAATATAAAAAGAAAATTCAGGCTTTGGATGGGTGCCCAATATAAATGGTACCGACTATTCTATAGCCTGCTCGCTGCCATCTTTTTTTTAGGGCTGTTTGTTTATGCAGGAAGTATAGAACCGAATTGGGTTTTTATGCCTTCAGATGGCAGCACCTATTTCGGCTATATGTTGGCTACCCTAGGTACCATAATTGCCGTCAAAAGTATGAAAGAAATTTCCGCAGGCAGATTCATTGGCTGGCTTCCCCATGATGACTTAAGAGAAAAGGATGAGCTGATTGTGAATGGCTGGTACAGTTATGTTCGACATCCACTGTATTTAGCCTTGATTTTAATTTTCTTAGGTTATTTCCTTTATGTTCCTAATTTGGCTTCATTGATTCATTTATTGGCTTTATTACTTTATTTACCTCCGGGAATTTATTTTGAGGAGAAAAAATTAATAGCAATTTATGGTGAAGTCTATGTTGATTACCAAAGAAATGTTCCACCAATTCTTCCCCGATTTAAAAAATGAATGAGCTGATATTTTATAGTGTATTGTTGATTGTGGTATTGGGTCATTTGGTCATGGCCAGTTTTTTTTATCGACAGATAAGCAAAACCGATAAGCTGTCTTTCCATGAGAAAAATGAATGGCGGCTAAAGGCCCTTATTTTCCCGATTGGCTATTGGTATTTGTTTAAAAGACGAATTAATAGCATCAAAAAATAGAGATTTATTTATTTTTTGATCGGAATAGTTTGAACCGCCGGCTTATCTATAGGCAAATCTAGCGGATCGAAGGATGCATTTTGCTTCAATTTTTTATAAAAGTAAAAGCCATTGACAAGCATGACCAAGGCACAAAATGTCATTACAAACATCAGTCCTTCTGAATAAAAGGTAAACCAACTCATTGCCTCCCAGTCTCCAAACTGTTTGAATATGAGGATACCACAAGATCCCAGATAGCCAAAGCTGTCCACCAAATACATCAGGAAGCCAACATTTCCAACATATTTGAAAGCTGCCAATAAGCGGTCGAATAAGAGACAATTGAATGGTATATAGGCCATATAAATACCGGTGCCAGTAGCTACGGTCCAATAAAAGGGGTTCATCATTCCGTTTTGAAGCAGAAAGGTTGATATTACAGCGAGCATCAAACCTGAAATTATGATCAGGTGGTAAAGAAATAGGGCCTTGAAGTTGTTCTTCACCAATACGAGCAAGCCCATCATTAACAAAAGCAGCAGGGTGATAGGGATTTCTGTTTGGGTAAGGAGTTCCGGAGCCAGTCCCACTTTTAGCTCCTTCCATATTTCCACCACGAAATTATCTCTAATGTCTCTAAAGGCTGTCAGGGCCATGTATACCAAAACAAGTAGCACAATGCCGAAACTGAATTTCTGAAAGAATGCCTTCCGTTCAGATTTATTCATGGACTTTCGCTGGGTCTTTAAGGTCACATCTCCCTCATTTGGTGGAGGGGTGTGGTCCAAGAAAAATACTGCCATGATTAGGAATGGGATAAATAAAGCGCCCGTGATAAATGGCATCCAGTAAGGGTCTATGGCCCAATCAACCAATAAATACCTGCCGATGGATTTTACAAAACCGGATGAAAAAACAAAACTGATGGCCAATATGCTGCCCATCATTTCCGTAAATCTTCTGCCTTCCAGGTAATGAAAAATCAATCCCCAAATCAGGCCTAGTGGAAAACCGTTTAATAGAAAGCAAAGGATGTTAAAGGGCGCAGGAAGAAGTGCGAAACCCAGCAGAGATAACCAGGCAAAGCCTACCAATGATAGGATCAATAGCCCTCTTTTTTTGCCGCTCAACTCAGAGATCAGTTTGATTCCATAAAACTTGCTGGCCATGTACCCAATGGTTTGCATTAGGATTAGCCATACTTTGATATCTATTCCCCACCATTCTTCACCGGAAAAGGTGGCTGCAGCAAAAGGTTTTCGAAAAGCATACATACTGCTATAGGTCAGAAATGCCATGAGTGCCACAAAGGTGCTCATTAGTATGGGGTTTGCTACAGATAACCTTTTAGAAAGTGAGGGGAAATGAATCATTTATTTTCTTCAGGAATTTTTGTGAATACACGGGTTACAAGTGGTATGATTTCATAGAGCGCATTGACAATATGGGTAGGTTGGGCACGCATTAATCTATCATAATTGTACCTTGGGCTGGTGATACCAATACTCATCATACATCCGGATTGTTGACCTTCCAATATGTCCACTATGGTATCGCCTATTTTTATTATTTCTGAGGGACTGCCGATTCCTAAGGCTGCCATCATTTGTAAAATCATGTCCGGATAAGGACGGCCTTGGGCCACTTCATCACTGCATACTGTTATGTCTATAAGCGGATGGTTTTCCCAGCCTACGCCCTTTAAAAGGAGATTTGCTGTATCCCTATCTAAATTGGTATTGAGGCCTATTTTTATTCCCAGCTGCTGCAAGGCTTCAAAAACCTCCATTGCATCTTCAATTTGGGAAATATCCGGATTGGCCTTATAATGCTGTTTTATTTCACGCTTGAAAACTTCATAAATTTTACCAGCCTTTGATTCAGTATATTCTTTATAATAGGTTGGATGAGCAGAGAGTATTTGCCGGATTGCTTCAGGAATGGCATAACCTGTTTTTTCGTCTACCAAGTCCAGGTTAAGTTGATCGAAACCATTGGATGAAAATGCCTTCAATAATAGCTGGGGAACCACTGCATTGTTATTAATTGTGGTTCCGGCCATATCAAAAACAGCCAACTTGATAGGGGTATTCATGATTCAAGCATTTTATGGTCTCCTATAAAACTTCAATGTCTTAAAATAATCAAAAATATCGGTAACCTAATAAAAGCGGGCATTACTAATGGTTAATTTTTTTTTCATTCAAAATTGTCGAAATAAAAGAATGTTTTTAATTTCAGCATAAAACAATACGACCATGACAGATCCTTCCACCGAAAGCAAAATCAATGAAGTTTTTTCCCTGTATGAATCCTATGGAAATGCAGATTATATTGGGGAGCCTGTTTCTCAAATAGAACACATGAGCCAAGCCGCTCAAATGGCAGAGGAGGAGGGCTATGGGAATGAGGTGATCTTAGCAGCATTCTTTCACGATTTGGGACATTTGTTTTCCCAAAGAGAGGAGTTGGAACAGATGGATGGGTATGGCGTAATGGATCATGAAAAACTTGGTGCAGATTACCTGCGAAAGTTAGGTTTTCCTGAAAAAGTGGCCAGATTGGTGGAAAGTCATGTGGAGGCCAAAAGGTACCTTACTTTTAAAAACCCCGTTTACTTTCAGAAATTGTCTGAGGCAAGTAAGCAAACCTTAAACTTTCAAGGGGGAGTAATGACGGCTGAGGAGGCCAGAGAATTTGAGGCAGATCCTGAGCACAAGCTAATTTTGAAAATGAGGGAATGGGATGAAAGGGCCAAGGAAACTGGGATTCCGATTCCAAAGCTTGATGCCTATAAAAAAATGGCCCTGGAATTATTGTCTTAATCATTCCAAGGCCAAAGGGCATTATTTTTCTGTGGTGACAAGGTCCTTAACACATTGAACCCAGGTGTCTTCTGAGTTTAAACTTGGTACCAGGTCCCATTTTTCACCACCTAGCTCGATAAAGAGATCTTTGTATTCTTCTCCTACCTCCACAGTGGTTTCCAGACAGTCGGCCACAAAGGCAGGAGAAAAGACCATCACCTTCTTTACTCCATCTGCCGCCATTTCTTTGATAAGGTCATCCGTATAAGGTTTGATCCAAGGGTCTTTACCAAGCCTGGATTGAAAAGAGGTAAGCACCTTCTCTTTTGGTAGTTGAAGTTTTTCTGAAATCAAACGGGTGGTATGGAAGCTTTGAGCACGGTAACAATACCTGTTTTTCTTATGGTAGCTTGCACAGCATTTTCCATTCAGCTGGCAATAGCCGTCTACCGAACCTTTTAAAATTTGTCTTTCGGGCAGGCCATGATATGAAAACAAGTAACGGTCATAATCGCCCTCAGCCATTTGCTTTTTGCCCAACTCAGCCCAGGCTTCAAGAAACAAAGGATGTTCCACAAAATTACTTATAAAGCGGATGCTTGGAATTATTTGCCACTCTCTGGCAAGCTCCATTACCTTGTCTATGACAGAACCATTACTGGCAGAGGCATATTGAGGGAAAAGAGGCAAAACCACAATTTCTTTTACATTGGCTTTATTTAAGGCTTTCAAGCCATCGGCAATGCTTGGGCTTTGGTACCTCATGGCAATTTCAACCTGGTATTTTTCCTGATCAAGCAATGGAACCAACTTGTCCCTTAAGTCCTCAGTATGGAATAATAAGGGGGAGCCTCTTTCTGTCCATAGTTTGCGGTATTCTTTGGCAGATTTTGGAGACCTGAAAGGTGCAATAATAAAATTGACCAGCATCCACCTTGATAGAAAAGGGATATCCAAAACCCTTCCATCCATCAAAAACTCTCTGAGGTACTTCCTTACATCTCCCGTTTCTGGGCTATCAGGGGTTCCCAAATTGACCAACAAAATGCCTGTTTTGGATTTGCTCTTATTCATGATTTATTTAATTGTCCGTTTTGCTAACCAAAAATACGGGCTATTGTTAGAAAATACCAATAGAATTCAACTTTGCCCATGTAAAGGAAGACAAAGATAAGGAATAGGCAGGCCAATTAACCCGAAATAGGCCATAGACCTTAAATCTTCAAACAAGCTTTTTCCTGGGATTGCAACCCTTCCTGAGAAGGCTTAGGACAGGTAGCACGTGTCCTATTGTACTATCCGTCTTCAATAGATTTCAAGGACTGCATAATTTTGAGTTGGCCTACAGTTTATCCCTTGCTTGTTAAGGTTCTAAGTAATGTTTTGCAATCGTATGGACTTAACCGGGGCGCATTATTTTCCATTTGAAGAGTTTCTCAGAGTAACTGAGCTTTCTAATATTCACTTCCCGATAGGGGTATATTCTATTTTTAGAAATATTATTAAACAATAAAGCGACAAGAAGCAAAACCACCAGGCCGCTGAAAATAGGGTTGAGCACATATAGAAATCCCATTTCCTTTATTTCCTCAGAACCAATATTGGCAATTAGGGCAATGGCTCCTCCGGGAGGGTGCAAAGTTTTGGTATACTGCATGACCAAGATTGCCAAGGCAACAGACAATGCAGGAGAAAGCCAAATAAATTCCTCTAAATAAAACAACTTATAGGTCAAAACCCCAACCAATGCAGAAAGGGTACCCCCAAATAAGGTGTTTCTGGGCTGTGCCAAAGGACTGTTGGAGGCACTGAATAGCAATACAGAAGAAGCACCAAATGCACCGATTAAAAACAATTGATCTTCTCTTTCAAAATGATAAAACAATTGTTGGAGCATACCTATAGCAGCAATGCCTATAAAGGCGCCACAAAATGACCAAAGGTTATCTATGGGTTGGTGGCTGGTTTCCTTATAGGCGATCAATTTGACCTTTTGAATACCTTGCTTAATCTTCCTCACTGTTAACTAGAATGACTTTTGGCCCGCAAAGTTGGCCAATAGTTAGATGGGTAGCAATGTTTGGTATAAATAAATAGAAAATAGTTTACCTCAATTGTCCTTCAATTTTGTATGGCTCCTAGGGATTCTATCTATTGCCCTCCAATAAAAAAGCCATCCGGGAATTGGATGGCTTCAGTATCATTCATAAAAAGATATAGAACTCGTTAATTTAAAGCTTTTCTATTCTTAAATTCCTTACTTGCTTTATCCAGAAAGTCTATGAATTTTTGGATATCCGTTTCATAAGCGATGGGATTGATCAACAACTCTTCCTCATGATCCAAAATGACGTAATAAGGCTGGGCATTGTTATTAAAGCGTGTAATTTGAAAATCTGCATTTTGCTTTCCAATGGTTTTTTTGACCTTATTGTCATAGGTAGAGGTGTACCATTGTTCTTCAGGCAAGGTATATCTTTCGTCAATGTACAGGGCTACCATTACAAAATCCTCTTTTAGACGTTTGAGCACCCTGGAATCTGACCATACCCTTGCCTCCATTTCCCGGCAATTGACACAACCGTGTCCGGTAAAATCGATAAACAAGGGTTTGTTTTGCCTTTTGGCTGCTCTCAAGGCTTGGTCATAGTCAAAATAACCTTGGATGCCGTGAGGGAAGTGAAGGAAATCGGCGTACTTAGGAATTTCGTCTAGTTCGTTTTCTGAGCTTTGGCGACTGATTTGACTCAGGTCAAAATCATGGGACGAAAGGGGAGGTAAATAGCCACTAAGGCCCTTAAGTGGTGCGCCCCACATACCCGGAATCATGTAGACCACCAAAACAAATGTGGCGATGGCTAACATTAACCTCGGCACACTGACAAAATCTAAAGGGCTGTCATGCGGAAGCCGTAATTTACCAAGAAGGTACAAGCCCAGCAATGTGAAAATTACTATCCAGATGGCCAAATAGATGTCTCTGTCTAAAATGCCCCAATGGTAAACCTGATCGGCAACACTTAGGAATTTGAAGGCCAAGGCAAGTTCTAAAAAGCCCAGAACCACTTTTACTGAATTTAACCAACCTCCGGATTTTGGCAGAGAATTTAACCAGCCGGGGAAAATAGCAAATAAGGTAAAGGGCAATGCAAAAGCCAGGGAAAAGGCAAACATGCCCAAAATGGGTTTGAGCAAGGCACCTCCGGCAGAACTTATTAAGATTGAACCTACGATTGGGCCGGTACAGGAGAAAGAAACCAGCACGAGCGTAAATGCCATAAAGAAAATACCCAGCATGCCTCCTTTGTCTGCCTGAGCATCCATCTTATTTACAAATCCGGCGGGAAGAGTGATCTCAAACAAACCTAAAAAGGCCAATGCAAAGAAAATAAATACCCCGAAAAAGAATACGTTTGGAAGCCAATGGGTTGACAGCCAATTGGCAAATTCAGGACCCTGAATGGCTGCAAGTAAGGTACCGGCAATGGTATAAATAGCAATAATCGAAAAGCCATAAATAAAGGCATTTCTATATCCTTCCAGTTTGTTTTTACCTCTTCCTGTAAAGAAGGTAACTGTCATCGGTATCATTGGAAAAACACAAGGGGTCAATAGTGCGGCCAGACCTGCAAGAAAGGCAATAAGCATAAATCCAACCAAGGATTCTTTAGGTTGTTCTAAAGAGATTTCCTCAGGGGTAACTTCACTAGGTCCCTCACTTGATGTTGGATCACCTAAAGTAATATTGATATCCTCTTGGTAATTGATGCACTGATTGGTAATGTCAGAACACATTTGGTATTCCAGTGTGCCTTTAATTACTGCATTTTCTTCGGTTATGATAAGCTTTTGGTGGAACAGTCCTTCTTTTTCAAAATAGGTGATGTCTCCTTCCCAAATCTCATCGTATTTTTGTTTGGAGCCAATGGCTTCCAAGCCTCCTACCAGATCTATTCCCTTGGACTCCTCCAGCTTTACCTCAGTTAGCAAAGGCCCAAGGTTGGGGTCAAACTCATTGGAATAAATATACCAATTGGTAGGGATGGCGGCCTTAAAAATAAGGGCAAGCTCATCTCCTACCTGTGGATTTTTTTGGTCCAGTTGGATTTCCCATTTTGGAGGGGAAATTACCTGAGCACTTAATGCAAGGCTCAAGAAAAAGAAGCTTAAGGTTATAAAAATTAACTTATTGAAATTCATTACCGTTTTTTTACCCTATTTGGTGATACATCCAATAGTAATTAAAAACGTTAATGATTAGTTCCTTATCACCTTTTACTTTTGTTCCTATCTATTCAGCTTTACTTGAAAGGCGGTGATAATGTTTAAAAAACAAAGCAATGGTTTCTATGCCTTTAAAATAATTGTCAACTCCATAATGCTCATTTGGAGAGTGGATGCCATCTGTATCCAGTCCAAAACCAAGCAATATTGGGTCCAGGCCTAGAACCTGTTGAAACAATGAAGTGATAGGTATAGATCCTCCTTCCCTTGTTGGGATGGCTTTTTTCCCGAAAGCCTCATCTATGGCAGCTTCGGCCGCTTTATAACCTATAGAATCTGTAGGAATTACTGCCGCTTGTCCACCATGATGTGGCACAACCTTAACCTTTACTGCAGGAGGAGCAATGCTTTTAAAGTGTTCTTCAAAAAGCTTGGCTATGGCCTTATGGTCCTGGTTGGGAACCAGACGCATGGAGATCTTTGCATTGGCTTTTGACGGTAGCACCGTCTTGGCTCCTTCACCTATGTATCCACCCCAAATCCCATTCACATCTAAGGTTGGTCTGATGCCCACCCTTTCTATGGTAGTGTAGCCTTTTTCTCCATAGGTTTCTTTAATGTCTAATTTTTTCCTATAATCCGCTTCATCAAAAGGAGCTTTGTTCAATTGTTGGCGATATGCTTCATCGTACTCTTCAACATTGTCATAAAAGCCGGGTATGGTAATGCGATTGTCTTCATCATGAAGAGAGCTGATCATCTTACAAAGGATATTAATAGGGTTGGCCACCGCTCCACCGAATGTTCCACTGTGCAAATCTTTATTCGGCCCAGTAACTTCTACTTCCATATATGCCAAGCCTTTCAAGCCAACGGTTACTGAAGGATGTTCCAGGGAAATCATAGAGGTGTCGGAAATTAACACCACATCTGCTTTCAGCTTTTCTTGATTGTTGCGCACGAAAACATCCAGGTTTTCTGAGCCAACTTCTTCCTCCCCCTCAATCATAAACTTAACGTTACAATTGAGCTGACCACTGGTAAGCATGGCTTCAAAAGCTTTCACATGCATGTAAAACTGTCCCTTGTCATCTGCTGATCCTCTGGCAAAAATAGCTCCATTGGGGTGACTCTCAGTTTTCTTGATCACAGGTTCAAAAGGAGGAGAATCCCACAATTCTAAAGGATCTGCAGGCTGCACATCATAATGTCCGTATACCAATACTGTAGGTGCAGCAGGATCAATAATCTTTTCCCCATAAACGATGGGGTAACCGTCTGTGTTGCAGATTTCAGCTTGGTCTACGCCGGCCGCTTCCAGGCTGCTTTTGACATATTCCGCAGCAGTGAAAACCTCTTTTTTATAAGCAGGATCAGCACTAACTGAGGGGATGCGTAGTAAATCCAACAGCTCATCTAAAAATCTTTTGGAATTGGATTCAATGTATTTTTTTAGTTCCATGGTGCTATATTTTGTTTTATACCCAATAAGGGTAACTAGTGTGCAGAATATTTTTCGTTTTGCGATACGTGTAATTTAGTTTCTTAAAGTGGTAAAGAAAACACTTAGAATGACCGCTGAATTGATTGAATTAAACGACAAAATTAATACAATTTGAATGGATTTTGCGCTATAATTTAAAATTTACAAGTCGCCCATCCTTGTTTGATTGCATGTGTGGAGGGATGGCAGCCTTGATTTCTTCAAAAAGCAAGTTCACCAACCTTTGCTTTAAAAAGTTACGCGTTCTTATCAGACTGATCTCTCTCACGGGAGGATCACCTGCAAATGGTCTGAGTCTGGTTTTTTCTTCATCGGACAGGTTTTCGGTAGCAAGTTCAGGAAGTAATGTAATTCCTGTATACCGGTCCACCATGTTTTTAAGGCCCTCAATGGAGCCACTTTCATAATGGAAATTTTTTCGTTGAAAGACATTTTTGTCGCAAAGATTAAGAACCTGGTCCCGAAAACAGTGGCCTTGCTGTAACACCCACAAATCCTCTGCCGGAAGATCCCCTACAGGAATTTCTTTTTGGTTTAAAAGGGGATGTTCTTTGGACAGGTACACAAAAAATTTCTCGTAGAAAATAGGTTTTTCAACAATTCCATCTTCTTGTAGTGGACTTACCACTAAACCCAAATCAAGTTCATCATTTTTTAACCTGCTAAGGATTTCCTCTGTGACCATCTCCTGAACTTCTACTAGTACATTTGGGTATTTTTCAATAAAATTCCCTATAAAAAGTGGCAATAGGTTGGGGGCAAGGGTAGGAATAATACCAACTTTTATGGTTCCCCCGATTTCCCCTTTCATTTCTGCCACCAGTTCCAAGATACCTTTGCTTTCCAGGACCACTCGCTTGGCTTGTAAGATAACTTTTTCTCCAAGCTCAGTAGGGATCACCGGCATTTTAGACCTGTCAAACAAGAGGATGTCCAACTCTCTTTCCAATTTGCTTATTTGAGCACTTAGGGTAGGTTGCGTAACAAAACAAGCATCAGCCGCCTGGCCAAAATGCCTGAATTTTTCTACGGCCAATATATATTCCAGTTGCTGTATTGTCATAATGTTCGTTTAGGGTAATGAATTAACGAAATTCTACCGCTTTGGGCCAAATAAAACCGGCATTTAATCCTATTTCCGGTTCTAAATATTTAGATTCAATTCCTTTGAGCGCTTCTCAGTCTTATCACAAGAAATTGGCTTAACTTTGAATTTTGGTAACCAATTCTGTGCATAATAGGAGAAAATATAGCGGTTTAGCAAAAATCTTGTTGCCCAAGGCTCAGAATTTTATCCAAAATTAATGTGTAAGATTTAAGAGATCATAAGTTTTCAATGCACCTACTAAAGCTGGAAAGTATTCAAAAATTAAATGCCAAAGATAAGACGGCTACTTTATCAAATATTTCTTTTGAATTGGAAAAAGGAGAGATTTTGGCCCTGTCAGGGGATCAAGACTCAGGCGTGTCCACCCTTATCCGAGGTATACTGGGCCTAGAAAATTTTGACAGTGGTAAATTGTTTTTTTCAGGCCCAAACCTAGGTAAACTTACGATTAAAAGGCCTAAAATTGGAGTGGTTTTTCAGGACTTTGCCCTATTTCCAAATCTCACCATTTTAGAAAATGTAAAATTTGGTTTAAAAGGTTCAAAACAGGAAGTTGAGCAGAAGGCCTTGGCTTGTTTGAAATGGCTAGGTCTGGATAATCTTTCAGATAAATATGCCGAAGAGGTAACCGTAGAAGACCGGTTCCGGACTGCATTAGCCAGGGCCATGGCTCCCCAGCCCCAGCTTTTGGTTTTGTCAGCCCCTTTCAGTCAGCTGAGGGCGATGTACAAGCACGACCTAATAGCAGAATCCAGGCAATGTTTGAAAAAAGCCGGCATGTCGGTCTTGGTGGAAACAGGTGATAGCGCTGTAGCCATGGCTATTTCAGATCGCTTGGCTGTGTTTCATAAAGGCTATTTACAACAAATTGATACCCCACAAAATATTTATCAACGGCCATTAAATTCTTATGTAGCCAATTTCTTTGGAAAAAGAAATGAAATACTAGCTACGGCTACAGATGATGGTTTTTATACTTCATTTGGGTTTATAGATGACGAGCGCTCCAAGGTTTTTAATAACAAGGTGAAAATTAATTTTAGACCCGAAGAGATCAAAGTGAAAAAAGGCTTAAGACAGGCCCTGATAGGAACAGTGAGGCAATGTTCCTTCTACGGTGATCACCAACTGGTAGCATTAGAAGATGATTTGGGTAAATCAATTTTGGTAAAATCATCACCCAATAAGGTTTTTACCATTGGGAGCAATGTGTTTTTTACCCTCAGGTCTTTTAAGGTGGAAGATGCTTTTTAAAATATTGGCCATATAATTTTATAGGTATAAAAAGCTGTTTTTTGCAAGGCACTATTTGCTGAAAAATTGAACTCCTAAAAGGTTAGTAAATTAAAAGAATATTGTAACTTTGAGTCATTCAATAAGCCCTTTCAACCATGAATAAGAACAATAGTAGGATAAAATCTTTAATTACCATTACCTTATGTTGTTCCGCATTGTATTCCTCTTTCTCTCAAGAACTTCAAAAAGTAAAGGAGAAAAGTAAAAATCCAAATAGAGTTTTTACTTACCATGTGCTTAAAGGCTCACAAGTAAAAGAAGGCGCTGCCGAAATGAAGTACAAGGGGAAGTTGGGATTCCGGGTGAAGGGCCAGTTTAGGCAGGGGAATAAGTCCGGTAGCTGGGAATTTTTTGATACAGATAATAATTTAATTCAAAAGTACAATTACACAACAAAAAGTTTCGAATACCTGCAAAATTTTAATGCCGTTAAGGCGGTATATATTTTAAAAGACCAAGAGTTGGTACCATTAGAAACCGGCGCTATTCCTGTATTGCTCGGCGGGGATGCTAAGTTTTTGTATTTTTTGGCCAATAATGTACAGTATCCACATGCTGCAAGGGCAAAAAGAGTTTCCGGCACAGTAGGTGTGATGGTGACCATTACCAAAGAAGGGGAAATGGTCCGGCCCTTTATTCCCAAGCCCGGAGATAAGGCCTTAGATGCCGAGGCATTAAGGGTGGTATCTTTTATGCCGAACGACTGGATACCACTATCTTTAGATGGGGAAGCTAGGGATTGTTTGGTGCTTTTGTATTTTAATTTTCGGCTGGGATAATACCATTTATCCTAATAAATATTCTCGATTTTTTCTGTGTTTTACTTTGATAAATGGCAATCAATCGCACTTTTGAGAAAGTTTCTTTGTGGAAAATACTGGCTTTTTCCGGTAGGGAATTTATGCTTTACGTCTGTCCTTCAGTAAAACCTTTGAAGGTTTGATGGATGGGCATTGCAAAAAAACACCAAAATAATTTAACCTTTTACCCCCTGAATAAATTCTGATGGTTTTAAGGGTCTCTTTTTTAGCTGCTTACGGACCTGATTTTTTTATCGATTCTTTCGTTACAATTGAGAGGTTTTTTTATATTTGTCGCTTATTTAAATCTTTCTTAGATTAAATCTAAATAATGTTTAAATTTGTGTTTCCATCCTTTCCTACAAGATTAAGGGAAAGAATTCTAGTGATGGGTCTAAACTTAATTTGGTAATTCATACGGTAGTCTACTACTAAAGGCCGTCCGGAGGATAAATCACAGCAGGGTAAGCTTGTTATGATTTTGAAAAAAGACGGGTTTTGAAACCTATAAATATTGAGGGTGAAAATAGCTTGAAAGGGTTATTTACTCTGTTGTTTACAAAATCAATACAACCAAGAAAATGGCGAAGCAAAAAAATAACACTTTGTGGGAGAAAACTAGGAAATTTTTCAACGACATACACCTGTGGGCAGGGTTGATTAGTGGAATAGTACTTTTAGTAGTGTGCCTCACAGGTACAATATATGTTTACAATACTGAAATTAGAGAATGGAATGCTTCTCACCTTTATAAAGTAAGCAAGACTGATGGTGTAGCTAGGCTTTCTTCAAATGAATTACTTGATAAAAACAGGGAGCTGATTGATGGAAACATTACAGGTGTAAGGGTTTCTTCAGATGCTGAAAGAAGCTTTCAGATTTCAGCCAGGGCAAAAGGAGACAGAAGCAGGTCCGGAACCACCTATTTCGTTAACCCCTACACCGGTGAAATGCTGGGCAATAGCAAAGAAGAAAATGCTGCAGCGACTTTTATGGGATACATGTTTAGCCTGCACCGATGGTTGTTATTAGACAAAATTGAAGAACCAATATTTGAAGGTTTAGAAAACAGGAAATTGGGAAGCTATATTACAGGAGCCTCCACCATTCTTTTTACCATAGGTGTGCTAACCGGCTTGGTGATATGGGTGCCCCGCAAGGCGAAGCATTGGCGTCAAGGATTAAAAGTAAAATTGAGCGGAAATTGGAAGAGAATAAACCATGATCTGCATAATTCTCTGGCATTTTATTCTGCCATCATTTTATTCTTAATGGGTGTGACAGGGCCTTTCTTTTCCTTTCCATGGTATAGAGAAGCCTTGCAAAAATCATTGGGAACCTATAAGGAAAGAAGCGCAAGAGGACATGGTCCGGCTGGAGCGGAAAAAGAAAAAGGTAAAGGAGAGCAAAAGAAGCCGGAAAAAATTGAGGTATTGCCGCTAGAGGATTATTTATACAGTGCAGACCAAGTTTTGGATTATGAAGGAGAATATTCATTAAGCTTGCCTAAAGATGGTGGCAAAACCATTAGCATCAGCAAGAAAAAAGCTGGTTTTTTTGCTCCGGCAGCCTCAGATAAATTGGTTCTTGATGTGGCAAGTGCCGAGGTTGTGGAAGCAGATATTTTTAAGGAAAAGCCTTTGAATGAACGCATATCCGGATCCATTAAAGCCCTACATTTGGGCAATGTTTATGGGTCTTTTTCTAAGCTACTCTATTTTATTTCCTGCTTAATTGCGACAAGCCTACCGGTGACTGGTACCTTGATTTGGATCAATAAAATGAAAAAACCGAAAAAGAAGAATAAAAGGAAAGCACAGTTGGCTTAGTCTCCATTGTGGTATTTGTAGAAGGTGGTTATTTTGAACTAGTTTTGAGTAAATTTTTATTGTGCTAAAATTAGGTAAATCACTATGCCAATAAATAAGACAAAGAAAATCCTGCCCAACCAATAATTGTATTTGGTCTGGCGAATGATTTTATGAATTTGCAGTTTTAATTCCTCCGAATCCGTTTGTTCAAAAAGTTGGGCAAGTTCCTTGGCAGTATATTGTAGGTTGATGCTTTGTTTTTTTATGGCAAGATTATGTTTTTTTAAAAAGCCATTTACCTTGAAGTAGATTTTGAAACCCACCGCTACATTAATGGCAAATAGTATGTATATGAGGTATAAAAAAGTCATTAGGTTTAGGGGAGTATGGTGGGGTTTGATATCTTTATAAAGATTGGTTCTGGATTATTGAATTTGGCCTAAGGCTAATGAATAATTAATTCCAAAAGTAGAAAATATTCGCCTTTCAGCTGACTTGAACTAATTCTGAAATCCAGATGTAAAGTTAACTTTTAGTTCTTTAAGAATATTGGAAAGACGATTATACTGTATTAATAAAGTTTATTTTGCTTTATTTAGGACGGAATGGATCATAAGTTCGTCATAAATAGGTAACAAGATTAAATTATTATGAAACGGTATCCCATTTTTTTAATGCTTATCGTAACCTTATTTTGGGTGGGTTGTGTTGAGGAGCAAGACATCAATGTCCAAAGCCTTATTGGGAACTGGGAAAACTCAGTTTACATGGAAAACCAGGGCGTTAATCAAGTAGATGCTTATGGGTTTGATGAAAGCGGAAGGTATTTTAGATATATTTACTTTAAAGATCCGGAGAGCAATCAAACTTTGGGCTATGCCATGTATTTGGTGGGAAATTATATTTTGGAAGGAAATGAACTTGTGTTGGAAGAAGAACGTAGGCTTTTAAATTTAGGTGTTAACCTATTTGAAGAAATCGAAGGTCTTTCAGAGATTGAGGTGATAGAAAATACAACTTTAGGTTTAGCATTTAAAAGTAACAGGCAAATTTTAGAAATAACCAAAACCTGTAGTCCTTTACTATCCAGTATCTGTATTCCTGTTACCAGTTATAATCGAAAAGAGTATGTCTTATTTTCTCCTTTATAATTTAAATCAGTTAGACGAAGCCTTCAATAGCATGAACCTATCATTACAAGTCCCCAGATTCTATTTTATTTTTAAATTTTCACTGTAAAACCGAAGGCTCGATTGCCTAATCCGCGTTCAAGATTGGGATTAATTAGGATTTTTTGTTTAGAATTGGGATCCATATTTCTTCTTCTGAACTTGCTGAGGTATTGCTGTATTTCTCTCCCATCACCTGAAAATGAGGGCGATCGTCTAATTGATACTTTGATTGTGGGACCCACTGCCTGTAAATATAATCATAGATGCTATGGTCTGTACTTGGGCCTTTATAATTAAACTTGGCATACAAGCCTGCAGGAATCAGAAAGGGTACCATATTCTCCGGAATAATTTCTAAATTATCAACTTCCACACAAGCCCACTGTTGAAATACTTTTGTGGGATCAAAAGAGGTGAAATAGTCCGGTCCATAGACCTGCATGGCGATAAATTCGCTCGAATGAGTTGGTCTATTTTTCATAAAATGTTTCCATAAGGCCACTGTTTGATTTTTTACGAGACTCGTTGAGCAACTAAGGCCTACCAGTTGTTTGGCTTTCAAGGTTTCTATGTGGGCTTGGGCTTGCATATTTGGTTTTAATTATTTGGAATCAATTTCTGAAATGAGTGCTATTAATTGATCATTTAAGTCTGAATATTCATCGATATCATTGAGGCATTCCAAGAGATGTACTTTTAGCTGCTTTTCGGTGGCAATGGCCATGGTATTTGCAAATACGGAATCACTGCTCCAAACTATGTTTTCAAACAATTGTCCATCATTTTTATTCAGCCCGATCAGGTAATAGCCCCCATCTTCGGCAGGGCCTAATATCAGATCATTATTTTTTAGGCAAGCAAAGGCCTCTTCAATATGTCTAGAACGAAGTTCGAGACAATCTGTGCCAATGATGATAATTTGATCATACCCTTGCTCAAAGGTTTGGTCAAAAGCGTTGCTCATTTTTTGTCCTAGGTCTTTACCGCATTGCGGGTAAAAAGAGTAATTGTCTTCTGCGTATTGTTGTTTATCAATTTGGCCTTCATGAAAAATCAAAACATCAGCCTTGATTGAGGAGAGTATCTTATGGGTATAGTTTAAAAGATAGGAATAAATATAAACGGCTTTCTCATTGCCGATAGTCGCGGCTAGCCGGGTTTTTACTTTTCCTGGAGATGGAAATTTTTGGAAAACAATGATGGCTTTTTTCATGGACTGGGTAAAATTACACTAAGTTGGCTATACGCATAAAAAAAGCCAATGGTTTCTATACGGCCAAAACAACATTGTTTAGGTCGTATAGAAACCTTGGCTCAAATAGGCAATGGGATACCTAATCTGTACAGAATAATAATTATAAAGTCTGATGCTTTGTCCATTTCTAATGAACCTTTAGGATTAATGATTAGGCACCTAAAGCTTAGGTTTTGCTGTGTTATCAATCCTCATTCTCAGGCTTTGACAACAAGGGTTGAAACAGCATCAATACCTTTTTTGACACCTTAGCGGCCAATTATTCATTAGGGCCACGACGCCTTTTTCTTCTTTCTCGCATTTTATCACCCATTTCTTTTCTTTCTGCTTCCCATTTTTCTAACTGCTCGGGGCTAAGAATGGCCTCTAGTTGTTCCCGGTGATTTTCTTTAGCGGCTTTCATTTCGGCTTTTCTGGCTTCTTCGATTTCTTTCCGCTTATTCGCATCTTCGATGAAGAGGTTTTTCAATTGGGATTCCTGTTCAGATGTCAAGTCAAGCTTTTCTCCCATTCTTTGACTCATTCTTTCAGCCATTTTTTCGGGATCTCTTTCTCTATTTCCTTGCCTTTGGGCCTGGGCCTGTGCAAAAGTAGCTCCTACCAATGCACAAATAATTACTAACTTTTTCATAATTCTTACTTTTTGTGTGTTTGTATAGCTGTTAGACCAGCTGCAAGTACACAAGTTTAATGACCCGATGTTAAGGAATGTTAAAAAGCCTTATTTTTAGGTTTTGTCTTCAATTAATTCTTCCCTGTCTTTGGGCTTTACGTAGGTAGGCCTAATTAGCAACCTTAGAGATGGATCAAAAGCCAGATAATTCCAAGACCAATCAAGGAAAATAAAAATCCTGTTTTTGACACCTAGAATTGCCATCAAATGGACGAATAGCCAGGTAAGCCAAGCAAGGATACCTTGAAATTTAATAAATGGAAGGTCAACCACAGCTAATTTCCTACCAACCGTGGCCATGCTCCCCAGATCTTTGTAACGGAAAGCTTTTGGTGCTTTTCCTTTTAATTGCCCCAGAAAATTATTCGCTAAGTTATCTGCTTGTTGAATGGCAACTTGTGCAACTTGCGGATGGCCTTTAGGGTAATCCGGCAATTGTTGCAAACAAAGATCTCCGAGTGCATAAATGTTTTTGCTGTTGTGAACAAGGTTGAATTCATCCACCAGCAGTCGCCCATTCTTGAACTTTTGTGTGTCTACGATTCCTTCTATGCCGTTGGGCGCAATCCCTGCGGCCCAAAGCAATGTATTCGTTTTAAGTTTTTCTTCACCATTGATAATGACGTTTAGCCCATCGTAATTCTCAACAGCAGTATTAAGCATAACATCTACTTTTAGGCTTTCCAGGTATTCTTTGGCCTTTTGGCCTGAAGAAGCGGACATTCCGGCCAGCAATGATGGCCCCATTTCTATCAAAACCACCTTCATATTGTCAAAGTTAAGCTGGGGATAGTCCATTGGAAAAACCTTATTCCTAAGTTCGGCCATTGCTCCGGCCAATTCCACCCCAGTAGGTCCTCCTCCTACTATCACTACATTCATTAATGCTTTTCGTTTGTCTAGATCAGCAATATTGATGGCCCTTTCATAGTTAGAGATTATTTTATTTCTTATAAATAAGGCTTCGGAGACAGATTTCATGGGAACACTGTTTTCCATAATGTTTTTCATCCCAAAGTAATTGGTATCTGCTCCCATGGCTAAGATGAGGTAATCATAGTCCAAATAGCCGATGTCAGTATATACCCGATTCTTTTCTTGATCGATTCTTTGTGCTTCAGCCATTCGGAAGGTCACATTAGGAGTATTGTGAAAAACCTTTCGCAAAGGGAATGAAATGGCACTGGGTTCCAATCCTGCCGTGGCTACCTGGTAAAAGAGAGGTTGAAACTGGTGATAATTGTTTTTGTCCAATAGGATCACCTGATAGTTTTTGTTTTTTAGTTTTCTGGCAAGCTTGAGACCTGCGAATCCTGCACCTATAATAACTATTCGAGGAAGGGATAATTTAGGGAGGTTTGGAAGGGGTTGATCCATAACTAAAAATTTTTAGATGAGGGTTGTATTACCTAAAAATAAAACGTATATCGGGTGTCATAGTTCATTAAATCCACAAAACCTTGTGATTAGTTTAGTCGTGGTAAGTTTTGTAATCATATTAGTGCTATCAAAAATTTTAATTATTTTTACAAAATTGGAAAAATAAAAAATTATGGGAAGAGCATTTGAATTTAGAAAAGAAAGAAAATTCAAAAGATGGAGTCAAATGTCCAAGGTGTTTACACGCTTGGGCAAAGAAATTGTCATGGCTGTCAAGGCAGGTGGACCCGACCCGGCTAATAATTCCAAGCTGCGGACCATCATTCAGAATGCCAAGGGTGCCTCCATGCCCAAAGACAGGATAGAAGCTGCCATATCAAGGGCAAGCAATAAAGATGAAAGCGATTATGAAGAAGTAGTGTATGAAGGGTATGGCCCACATGGCATTGCCGTCATCGTAGAGACTTCTACAGACAATATCAATAGAACCGTTGCCAATGTAAGACACTATTTTACCAAAGCGGGTGGTTCATTGGGCACCAGTGGTTCGGTTAGCTTCACCTTTGATAGAAAAGCGGTATTCCGATTTGCCAAAGCCGACTATGATTTGGAAGAACTTGAATTGGAATTAATTGACTATGGTTTGGAAGATATAGACGAGAATGAGGGGGAAATTTTTGTTTACACTGCCTTCGAAGACTTTGGAAACATGCAAAAAGCACTTGAAGACAAAGGCATAGAAGTAATAAGTGCTGAAATGCAGCGTTTTCCTATGTCTACCACAGAATTAACCTCTGAGCAAGAGGAAGACATCAACAAAATGATTGAGCGGATGGAAGAGGACGATGACGTCAATCATGTTTACCATAATATGGCCTAAAGCAAATATTTAGCAATTTTAATTCACATAATGGCATTCCCTAAAAGAAGAAATTTACAGGAGCAGAAAAGACAGCAGTTAGTAATCGTCGGAAGTAAAAACCCTGTAAAAGTTAAATGCACCGAAAATGCATTTTCAAGTATATTTGATGATAGTTTCATTGTTCAGGGATTGAATGTGGATTCTAAAGTGAGTGACCAGCCCAAGGGTGATGTAGAAACCTATACAGGGGCTTACAATAGAGCCTACGCCTCCAAAAACGCTTTCCCAGAAGCAGATTTCTGGGTGGGCATAGAAGGCGGTGTAGACCATGTAGGCGAACAAATGGTTTCATTTGCCTGGATGGTTATCATGGATGGTGAAGGCAAGATAGGAAAAGCTAAAACCGCAACATTTTTTCTGCCCGAAGCCTTAAATAAAATGGTCAGTGATGGAATGGAACTAGGCGAAGCTGATGACAAGCTATTCGATAAAAGGAATTCCAAAGAATCAGGTGGAGCTGTAGGTATTTTAACCAAAGGTGCCATCAGCAGATCCAACTATTACCAACAAGCCTTGTCGCTGGCCCTTATTCCCTTTATTCAAAAAGAGCTGTATTAAAAAGTTGAAATGACTCATAGATATTTTCAATTGGATTTTGACACCAATAGTAATTACCTTTGATCTTCAATTAAACCAAAAGAATTATGCTACAAGAATTAGAATCAGATAATTTAGGACAAGTAATTAAAGACAATGATAAAGTAGTGGTTCAATACGGAGCTACTTGGTGTGGAAACTGCAGGATTATGAAGCCGAAAATGAAAAGGCTAAGTAAATCCTACGAGGGACTCACATTTTTGTACGTGGATGCAGAGAAATTACCAGAATCCAGAAAACTTGCGGAAGTAAATAATTTACCAACTTTCGCAGTTTTTGAAGGTGGGGCCCTAAAAAATCAAATTCAAACAAATAAAGAAGAAGCTTTAAAAACATTGATCGATGAGGTTGCCAATAATTAAACATGTACTGGGTTTCATCGAAGAAAACGATGAAGATTGGGTAGTTGAAACCATAGAACTCCTGGAGTCAATGACTGAAATTAGCACGCTGAAAGACGAAGAGTTGGATGTGATGGGCGAGTTACTTTCTAATTTATATGGCACGCTGGAAGTTCAGAAAATGATCAAGGAAGAAGGAATGGATAAGAAGGAAGCCATGAATGCTTTTCTCAAAAGAGTAATGGGTTCCATCGATAAATAATTTCCACTTTGGGAAGTAGAAAAGTTGTTTATCACCCTAAATAAAAAATCTGCTATATCGAAGTGTGGAGGTAGGTCCTTAGGATCTACCTCTTTTTTTGGTCCGCATCCTAAGCAGGCTAGCCAAGTTTATAAAAACGACTTAAATTAAGTAAAACCAAGCTTAATTGGATTTAATTTTCCGATGTTATTTGTTCCAAGAAGTTTCTTAAGGCCACTTTCCAGTCGGGAGAAGCATCCCATTTTTCACCAATATACAATTCATTTCTTACCAAGAAACGGATGTAATACTTGACCACTATCTTGTCAGGATTTTTACCTTGTTCCAAAGGTACTCCCATGCTTCTCATAAGGTCCGCCTCCCGACCTTCCTGTTTCATAAGGATAAACTGTACTTTTTCATTGATGAGTTCTTGATTGGACTTAGCGGTAGTCAGGAATTCGGTTTCAAAGGGATATTCAGCATTAAATATCTGTTCAAGGCCTTCTTTTTCTGCCAGCTGTTCTGCTTCCACTTGATTGGGATCTTTTCCGTAAATATCTTGACGGAAAGTATTGAGAAAATCTTCATTTCCCGCAGCCCCTGTAAGTAGGATACCCAGTTTAAAGACATCTAAGTTTAAAGGTGGTGCTTGTATATAATTGTTCCCCACTGAATTATTTTCTAATCCGGGAATGGAAGGATATTCAGGAACTTCAATTACCAGAAAGTTTTGACTTTTTTTGTTGAGGCCTATGGATTGGATTTGTTCTTTTAGATCTTCCAAATGAGTAGCTTTGGTTGACCAATTGTTTCCGGGAGAAATAATATTTCTATTGCCTGAAAAGGGGTAAATATGACAAAATAATCGACCATCCGTTTTTCTAATCAGCAATATAATATTTCTGATCTGCCGGGTAATAAAATGGCTGGCATAGGTGTTTTTAATGCCCTCAGAGAGGATGACTTCTTCTAGATCAAAATAGGCAACAGGATCTCCGCCCGCCTCTACAAATGCAGGATGAACTTCTTCCACCAATTCCTTCCAGGTGATAGGAGCTGTTTCGGCAGGGGCCGCAGAAACAAGTACTACCGATTTTCCATCTAAAAATTGCTCAACAGGCGTTGGTTGGGCCAGACTTACCAATGAAAAAAAACTTACCAGCACCGTCAAAGAAATATTTTTCATAAACAAAACCAATTCCACATCTGAAAGTTTAGTATTTTCACGAATATACACAAGCCATTGTAAAATCTTTCGTTATGAAAACGATTACCTCCTTTATTTTATTACTTTTTTGTTGCTTACCCTTCCATTCCCGGGCTCAAAAAATGGATACCCGGGTCTTGTTGGAAGATATCCAATTCCTTTCCTCTGACCAACTGAAAGGAAGATCAGCTACTAGTGAAGGCAATAAAAAGGCAGCAAACTATATTAAAGAAAGGTTCAAAGACTTGGACCTAAGCAGCCAATTTCCGGAATATACTCAATCGTTTTCCTTGAATAAAAGATTGGAGCAATTAGGCACTGGGGAAAATATCATTGGCTTTGTACCCGGGTCTGCTTCTTCCAAGATACTTTTAATCATGGCTCACTATGACCATTTGGGCACAAAAGGAAAGGACATTTACAATGGTGCAGATGACAATGCATCAGGTACAGCTGCTTTGTTGAATATGGCGGCCTATTTTAAGAAAAACCGTCCCCTTCATTCCATTCTTTTTGCTGCAACAGATGCAGAAGAGGAAGGGCTGTTGGGTGCTAAAGCTTTACTAAAAGACTTCCCATTTCCTTTGAATCAGATCCAATTGGTGGTGAATATGGACATGATCAGCCGAAGTGAAGACAATATTCTGTATGCAGTGGGTACACGATTTTATCCTCAGTTTAAGCCTTATCTTGAAAGCTGCGGAGAGCGATCAGCCATTCAACTGGTATTCGGAAATGATGGAGCCAAAGGAGAGCTTGACTGGACCAATGCTTCAGACCATGGCCCTTTTCATAAGGAAGAGATACCTTTTATTTATTTTGGAGTGGCCGATCATAAAGATTATCACCAACCTACTGATACCTTCGAAAACATTGATCAAACATTTTATATACAAGCCTGTGAGCTTATCTTGAACAGTATTTTAGAAATTGATGCTGCCATGGAATAAGCAGTTTGAATCAATCGATTATATACGAGAAACTTAAATTTCCAACAAAATTATCCTTATCCAAACCTGGAATAAAGTAATCGTCCGGATCATTTTCCAAGTACCACTTATAATTCAATGAGCGGACATATTTAAAATTGGCTGAAACAAGTAATTTGTCAAATCTCCATTCTCCTACGATAGCAGGCGCCAGGTCCACATATTTTCTGCGAAGGTCTTTGATTACTTCAAAACGTTTGTAATAGAAATCGTTGTTATAATTGATGTATTCAAACTCAATACCGATTCGGTTAAAGTTTTTTACCCATGCCATGTCAAAGGAAAGGACACTACTCCCCGGGCCGTACCCAAATCCCAATACTTGGCCCTTGTGTGTATAGCCATGCCTTACATAAGGATGGGTGTACCAACTGTTTCGGCTTAGAATTTCTTCTCTCACAGACTGCCCTGTTTGGGTCATTTCCATTCCTAACTGAAAGAATTCGTCCTTCTTCTTTAGGCTGGTTAAATTGGTAAATCCAAAGGTAAAAGCCCTGTTTTTGTCGGGATTTATCAAAAAGTCATGCAGGGTTCTACTGTTGCCATTGCTTCCATATTCCCCGTAAAACTCAAAATGGCCATTGGGGTTTATCCAGCGGAATTGACCGGAGCTGAGTTGATTTCTTTGGTCTACATTGGGTTTGGTAATGCTTTCAGGACCTTTTTCACCATTGAAAACCGGAAGGTAATCAGCGAATTGATCCATGTCAGTGTGGTACATTTGAGAAACACTACTAAAACCTAAAAACAAACCGGGAAGCCACTTGGGTTGGTAGCTTATGGTCAAGCCGGATAAATAACGCCAGTCATCATCTGCTCTTTTGGGGACATACAGCGGCGTATTGGTGTAAGTATAATAGGAGTTGACCGGATCCACTCCGGAAGATCTTAACTGCCCGGCAATAAGCTGCCCTTCAAAACTACCTAATACGGTCTTTACCGGTTTTCGGGTATTGAATGTGAAGTGCAAAAATCCCGGGGCATTGTTACTCATCAATAGTGAGGCCCTCCTGCCCGGCCCCCACCATAGGTTTTCGTTAGAGATGCCAATAGAGTATTCTTTGAAATTAAAACGCAAGCTGGACTGGCCTAATGAAAGGCGGGTGATTGGCCCTCCATCAAATCTCTCCGGTATATCTGAGGTATTGACCCATTCAAAATACTGGAGCCAGGTGCTACCCCAGTGTTCCAAAGGAAAGGTTGTAAAATCTGAATTAGCTGCATGCAAAATCTCCGGCTGCAATTGTAAGGTCAAGGGACCGTATTCAAAATAAATGCCTAAGCTGGCATTCAGTTGTAGGCCCTTGTTTGGAATCATTTCCCCATCGTTGATTCCAAATGGAAGATTACTATTGTACCTGGATTTGATCATGACGGGGAGGGTCATGAACTTTACTTCATCAAAACTTGCTAAGCCGGTCAGGTTTTTCTCCTCAACCCTACTGTTCTGCTCAAAATTAAATGCTCCTGTTGTATTGAAAACTTGTTTTGGCAATATGGGCCGAATCATAAAGCTACTCTCCTCAGACAGGTTGCCAAGGAGTTGTTGCCTGCGCATATAATCGTCATAAACCGGGTAATGCAGCCCAATACTTTGGGCCAAAACCTTTGAAATAGGTGTCAAACAAATTAAAGCTGCCCAAAGAAAAATAGGTACAAATAAAGAAAATCTTTTACTCATTTCGGCTTCAATTTATGGTCAAGGTACTCACTTGAATAGTGGCTACAGACCAACTTTCGTCACATACAGGCTCAGGGGTGTTTTCCTGCTTCAGTTCGTCTCCTATTGCAATTGACAATTGCCCGTCTTTATGCTTAATTAATTTGGTAATCCGATAAAGACTTGTCCAGCCCTCTACATCAATATACTGGCATCTTCCTGGCAGATCGGTGCGAAGGGCTCCTGTTTTTGGATCATTGAATCTTGGGTAATTGTCCGGATAGGACTGGTATAGGCAATAGCTGGATTCACAAGGGGAGTTAGAAAAAGTGGTACGAACGATGGATTGATCATCCAGTTTTAAATACCAAAAATCCGGGCCTCCGACATTGTCCGGATTGCCATCCCAACTGTCGTGAAGGAGAATCTCTAAAGTTATTTTAATGGTATTGTGAGCCGGTAAATTATCCAAGCTTAAGCGAACCTCTTCATCATGATAATATCCTAGGACAGTGTCTTCTTCATAGATGAATAATTTTCCATTTTCAAAATTCGCAAGGTCAGCTTTTGAGAAATCGTTGTTGTATACCATCATCTCTTCCCGGAGGATGTCTTCACAAGAAAAACAGCATGCCGCAAAAAAAACAATGAATCCTAAGCCTTGTTTTCGAAAAAACGAAAAGTTAAATGTCAATGAGTTATCCTTCATTAAGTAATGGGTACAAAAAGCTCCAAAATAAGAGACAAAGAAACAAAATATTATCCAATTTCAGGCCAAATTATGCTGAATTTGGATAAGGTCTTAGTCGAGTACATACTGGCGCTTTACTCTGGGGCCAATCCCTGTGAGCAATTCATAGGGTATGGTCCCAATTTTATCAGCAAGGTCAATGATAGAAGGTTGTTTACCAAAGAGTATGGCTTCATCTCCCACACAGACATTTAAACCAGTAACATCTGCCATACACATGTCCATGCAAACATTGCCAATGATAGGCACCAATTTACCTTTAATTAAAACCTTGGCATTTCCATTGCTAAATCTTCTATTATAGCCATCTGCATAACCGATAGCCAATGTTGCCACTTCGCCTTCTGTTTTCATTTGCCCGACTCTTCCGTAGCCAATCGTTGCACCTTTGGCAAGTGTTTTTACTTGAGAAACCACTGTTTTCAGGACCATGGCCGGTTCTAATTTATTTTGTTCCATTTGATTGACTTCTATGCCATATAAGCCAATGCCTAATCTTACCATATCATGGGCATATTCCGGATAACGAATGATACCTGCTGAATTAAGGCAATGTCTCAAAGGTCGGCAACCGGTACTATCCATTAATTTTTTACTCCATTTTTCAAAAGAAGCAAGCTGCGATAGGGTGTAATCTTTATGGATTGCTTCATCGGCTCCGGCCAAATGGGTGAAAATCCCGGCGACTTTGATGTTTTTAGCTTGTTGAAGAATAGCAATGGCTTCACCAAGGTCTTCATCTGTCATTCCCAGTCTTCGCATACCGGTATCAAATTCCAAATGAACAGGTATTTCTCCGGAATAATTATCAATGCTGGTAGACAAGGACCGAAGTTGCTGTAGGTTATATACAACAGGCTCCAAAGCATGCGTCTGAAGCAAATCCAAATGAAAACTTCCAGGGTTCATTACCATTATTGGCAGGCTGATGCCATTGTTTCTAAGGAAAATTCCTTCATCAGTATAGGCTACAGACAGGTAATCAGCCCCAATTTCTTGTAAAAAGTTGGCGATTTCAGCAGCTCCACCTCCATAAGCAAAAGCCTTTACCATCACCATGATCTTGGTTCCGGCTTTAATTTTTTTGCGGTAATGCATAAAATTGTGGCGGAGGGCATTCAAGTTGATTTCTAAAATGGTTTCATGGGCGAGGGCTTCTAGTTTTTGGACGATGCGCTCAAATTGATAAACCCTAGCCCCTTTGATGAGGACCAGGTCATTGGCCAGGGACAAGCTTTCCAGGCCATTTAAGAGTGCCTCGGTATCGTCATAGCACCTGCTTTCAGAAGGAAACAAGGCCTTGGATTCTTCAAACCCTTTTCCAACCCCAATAAAGAGGTCTATCTCATACTGGTCTAGCAGCCAGGCTATTTTTTTAAAAGTGGTAGCCACATCTCCATCTTGTTGAATTTCTGATAGAATAAGCATCTTTCGGCCACTTGTAGTGACTTGTTGGCTCATAAACTCTAAGGCCAATTCCAGTCCTGCAAGGTCATTGTTATAACTGTCATCAATCAGTTTGCAGCCGTTTAGACCGGACTTCAGGGTAAGCCTCATGTCAACAGCATGTAGCAGTTCCAGTCCTTGCTGAATCATGGCAGGTTCCATCCCCAGACTAAGGGCAGCGGTGATTACATGCCTTAGGTTTTCCAGAGAGGCCTTGTCTCTGAATGAAGTATAAAATGTAAAAGTTTGCAGGTTTTTGCCCATCATATAAATCTTGGTGCCATTCCGATGAGACTTAACCGACAGGACATAATCAGCACCGGGCTTGTCAGACCAGCTAATGAGTACAGAAGGGTCAAAAGTTGAGGTTAAATGCTTATTTACCAACTCCTGATCCTTATTGTAGACCAAGAATTTGACTTCTTTAAAAAGCTTGCACTTTTCAATGATCTTTGATGCTGTATCCTTAAAATTCTCATCATGGGCACTTCCAATATTGGTGAAAATACCAAGTTGGGGCTGGATGATCTCCTGCAAAGCCTGCATTTCATTGGGAGCAGAAATCCCCGCTTCAAGTAGGGCAAGTTGGTGTTGAGGATTTATTCCCAACGCTGAAAGTGCTACTCCTATTTGACTATTGTAACTTTTGGGGCTTTTCCATAAATTATATTTGGCTGACAATACCTGAGCCAACCATTCTTTAACAATGGTCTTCCCATTGCTTCCGGTAATTCCAATAACAACTCCAGTAAAAGCCTTTCTGTTGATTTGTGCCAATTGTTGTAATTTCTTTAAAGGGGAAGAAGAAAGCAGAATATTGGCATTCTTTAGCTCTTTTAAGAGAGGACGAGGACAGTGATTGGGCAATACGAAGTTTCGCACACCTTTGGCAAAAGCATCTGTTGCAAATTCCCACCCGGCATGTCTCGATCCCTGCAGTGCGATAAAAAGGGTTTCTTTTCCGGCGTGAATTTTTCTGGAGTCAATAACCCCAAAAAGAATGCTGTCATCAGGACTGCCATGAATAAATTGACTGCCATTATTTGAAGCGAATTGAGAGAAATTGATCGTTTGCATTGGTGTTTCAGCTGGGTTAAGCAATTGGAACTTCAACAAATTTAGAACTAAAATTTTTAGCTAAAATTGTTTAGTGGAAATAATAAAATTCTTTAACAAGGCTTTATTAACAAGGCTTTATAGGATAGGCTTAAGGCCTTGTTTTTCATTTGTATAAGAATAAATAATTGTTTATTATTGATTTATAAACAGTTAATTGAAGTCTTTCTTCGCCCATTTACGAACAATATCATGATTTGTCAAAATAATATTCGGATTCTTTCCAATATGCCTTTTATTCTAGGGGGATTATTTTTCTGTTTTATATCCGGAGAAACTTTTTCACAAAATGATGACGGTAACGTTTACAATTATGTGCAACAAAAAGCGACTTTGAAGAAGACTGAAATGATTCAAGGAGAGAATTCTGAAAATAATAAAAACCGCTTCATTGGTTACGATAAAGAATTGATTCAAAAATCATCTCAGTCAAAAGAAATTTTGCTTCAGGAAAAAAAGGCCGATGGGGTGAAAAATAGCACTGCAAATGAGGAAACATCAACCCTTTCGCTTAATATATTTCTGTATGTATTAGATACTTTTAAAGAGGATTGATTGGAGACTTTCTCTTAATCTACTGCCTTAATTTTTTATTTTTTTGTATGTCTGCGGGGATTTTATTATTTTAGTTTATAATGATAAACCCCATGAAAAACTTAAACTTACTAATGCTCGTTGGCATATTTGCCGCTCTTTCACTTGTCATGACTTCTAAAGCTCAAGAGATTGGGCTACAACTATATAGTTTAAGGGAGCAAATGAAATTGGATGTTGAAAGAAATCATGAACTTATCCAGCAATGGGGCATCCGTTATATTGAGGGGGGAAGTACCTATGAAATGAGTGATAAAAAATACAAAGCCCTCCTGGAAAAATATAACCTTCAAATGATAAGCGTGGGTGGAGCCTATGATGAGCTGATCAATGATCCTGAAGCAGTGATAAAAAAGGCCAAAGATTTTGGTGCCAAGTACATTGTAACTTTTTGGATTCCACATAATGGAGCATTTGACCTTGAAAAAGCAAAAGAAGCGACTGAGCTTTTTAATGAATTTGGCAAAAGGGCAAAAGAAGAGGGATTAACATTTTGTTACCACCCACATGGCTATGAATTTAAGCCCCAGGGCGAGGGAACACTTTTTGACTATATGCTGGACAATGCCACAGATTTTAAGTTTGAAATGGATGTGTTTTGGGTAAAAATGGGTGGAGGAGATCCTTTGGCAATTTTGAAAGCGCATCCTGACAAATTCCCATTGCTGCATTTAAAAGACAGAAAGAAGGGAACCCCGGGAAGTAGCGATGGAACTGGCGATGTAGAATCGAATGTGGTGCTTGGAAAAGGCGATATTGACATCAAAAATATTATTTTGCAAGCGAAAAAAGGAGGCACACAATTTTTGATAATTGAGGATGAGTCTTCCAAGTCCGTGGCCCAAATTCCACAGTCCGTTTATTACATCAACCAGGCTTTAAACAATTGATTTAAAAAAAGTAGAATTTTATGTTCATAAATATTAAAGTATTGTTAATCATCATAGGGCTAGGTTTCAATAACCCTGAACCCATGCTAACTTTGGACTATGATGATTTTAAAAATAAAATTGAGACGAAGTCAGATGAATTGAGGATCTATAATTTCTGGGCCACATGGTGTGCACCTTGCATCAAGGAAATGCCCTACTTTGAAGCTGCTGTAAAAAATATGGAAAACACCAAGCTGGTATTTGTGTCCATAGACGACGATAGAAAACCGGAGCGGGTAGAGGCTTTTATTGAAAAATTGGAGATAATATCACCGGTTTGGTTGCTCAGTGAAAAAGAACAAAAAAACTGGAAGAGGCAATTGGAGAAAGATTGGTCAGGAGCCATTCCGGCTACTTTGTTTGTTGCTGCTGATGGCAGCAGGCATTTTCATACTGGGCTTATGAGCGAAGAGAAATTCAAGGAGCTCATTGCAGCCTATCGATAAATAATACCAAAATGATGGAGCTAGCCGATATTGTAGCATTATAGCTGTAGTGCAAAAGCCTTCCTGTGTATGGGAAGGCTTTTACTTTTTATTGCACTTATTTTTTTCAATCGAAATACAAGAATTTCTTTTTTCCTTCATTTTCTACTTTTAAATATACCTGGTGAAGTTTTAAAAACTTAAGTCGATAATTTTTTGAAAAACCACCTTCTTCTTGAATTTTGTCTTTCAAAAGCACTTTGTGATCTGTTCTAAAAATAGTGACTTCTGTGCCCGGATCTGTTAGGCCAAGTACCTTAAGATTGAAGCTTTTCTCATCGATTGGTTTGGCATAAGCCATCAGTTTCTTTTCTACTTTTTTATAGCTTTTTATTTCAAAAATTTGCGCTTCCTCTTTGGTTTCAAGCTTTACTCTGTATTGACCCTCAGGGACACTGCTTAAGTTGAAAGGAATATTTTCAGGACCTTCCACTGTGAAAAAATTCCTGCTTATGATTATGTTATTCTTATCATAAATGCTGATTCGGACTTTTCCTATGGAGTCAGCTAATTTAATGATAAACCTTTGTTCTTTTGTTTCTACGGAGGAAACTTCCTTTAGGCTTTTATCCCATGCAAAACTTGAATAGGACATTCCAAATACGAGAAATAATGTTACTAATGCTTTCATGATATTGTGAAGTTTAGAGGTTTTGTTGTTTTCTCGATTATTGCCAAGCACATACCAAATCGATGAAAGCAGTCGAGCCCTAAACCCAATAGTGACTTATTTTAAAGCTGATGCAACCTTAAAAGATCAGGCAGATTAGGATAAGTTGTATCAAAAGCGGACAATCGGACGGTTCTTTGTTAAAGCACCGTTCATTATTTTACCATAAAAACTTGCTCAAACCTTTTAAAAAATAATGTAAAAAAAAATAATTAAAAATATAAGTAGTTGATAATGTGGGTAATAATTTGGTTTTACTGATCGATTCCGAACAGTAGTTGTTTTGAAAACGATCAATGGTTTTAAGCTAAATTTAGTTGAAATAAGTGAAATCTGCTTTTTGCAGGAGCTGGAATTAGCAATACAGGATGCTTGTTGCTTCTGATCACCCCTTTATTCGCATTTTTTAAATAAAAGTAGAATGAAGAAATCTTAGAAACGAGCAGTTTTGTTCTTCCTTCGCTTAAAAGCACCCTTTCTCCGTTTATTGTTGCTATAAAAATTATAGAGAAAATTAATGGTAATCAGGGTTACGGAAATTGGAATGAAAAAAGAGGGCATCATTGTTTTTATACCAAAAAGGATAAATAAGGCTGCAATGATTCCTATTTTAAATGAGGTATGGCTTTCCGGATAAGTACTGCTAATCAAAGCCAAACTGGTAATTTCAACAACGATTAAAACCATGATCATATAGGTAAACGCAGTAGCTGCAGTAATTCCGGTACCTACAAAATACCAAGCAAGGAGCCCTAAAATAAGGATTAGGCTTATGCTGTGGAGGGTAAAATTGATTTTTTCTTTCATGGGTTTGGGTTCAAAGTCACCTTAATTTAATATTATTTCTCTTGATTCCAAAATATCAGTAAGTTTTCATGGGGCCTTTAACGACTTGTGTTGGTTTGCATAGACTATTGCAAATAATCTATTGTGAATGTCGTTTTTTTGCGCATGCTGCTATTCAAATGGGGAATTGTTGTCCTTCGCTTTTGATGGGAGTTTCAACATAGCACCGCTAAGCTAAAATCTCCAAGCAACCTGATTATCCCCTGATTGCAACAATTCCAGGAAACACCGGAAACCCTATTACACAATCCGGGTTTAGGGCATTCATAAGGAAAGGCTTTTAATAGAGGTAGCCTCTATATTTTGGTCTAATAATTAAGATGTCCTATAGTTTCCCCAACCACTTTAAAAGGGTATTGTAGGGTTTTGACCAGGTGCGCTGAAACCTAAGCGGGCCATTTAATTCTTGTTCAAAGAAAGACCTATGATGGGCATTTAGGTAAGCAATCCTTTCTCTCTTCTTTTGATTGGTACCTGTTTTCTTGCGTTTACTTGTGGGTGTTAATCGATAGTAAAAACCTATAAATGGGAGTTGGATGACGTCCCCTCCGTTTTTTAGCATTTTGATCCAGAACTCCCAATCTTCACGTCCCATGCTCATGTCCTCAGAAAAACCGCCAATTTCAAGAAAATCTGACTTCCGGAACAAAGCAGCGACAAAGATCATATTGTCTCTGGCCAGTTGATTACGACTAAAGGGTTTTAACTTCCAGGGTTTTTGGCCACTTTCATTGAATTTGACAGCTTGGCAATAAACAACCTTTACATTGGGACTGCTACTCAATGTTTCCACCCCTTTTTCCAGGTATTGTGGAGAAATGAGATCATCACCATCCAAAGGTAAGATATAGGTTCCCTTAGCCGCCCTTATCCCCTTATTTCTGGCTTTGGCAACTCCCCCATTTTTTTGGTCCAACACCTTTATTTCGCTGTGTTTTTTTGCCAGTTGTTGGGCAATTGTCAAGGAATTGTCCTTCGATCCATCATTTACAATAATAATTTCTAAAGGTTTATAAGAGGAAGCCAAAACAGATTGAACCGTTTCTTCAAGATATTTGCCCTGATTATAACAGGGAATCACAATGGATACCAGTGCCTTAGTCATCAATGAAAGAATTTTTGGAACATATCGTCAATGGGTTCTTTAAGTGCCAAGGTATTTGGGCCAAACTTTCTGATGCTATAGTGGTTTTCTCTCAAGATTCTTAAGCAGGAATTGTAATCGCTATTATTGAGACCAACATTTTCAAAAATGATGGC
Source organism: Cyclobacterium sediminis (assembly GCF_054781075.1). Taxonomy (NCBI): domain Bacteria; kingdom Pseudomonadati; phylum Bacteroidota; class Cytophagia; order Cytophagales; family Cyclobacteriaceae; genus Cyclobacterium; species Cyclobacterium sediminis. Next base: position 244,213 of record NZ_BAAGVC010000007.1, read on the forward strand.
TTCAGGTTGAGTTTTGGGAATGTCAAAGATGCGGATAACCTCTAAGTCATAACCCTCCGCATCAATTTGCAAAAGGTCTATCTTTGAAATTTTGTATTTTTCCAAAAGGCTTTTCGGAGAGATCACAGCAACGTCTTCATGGTTTACCCATTGGCTTTTGTCTTGGGGTATTGCGATTCCAAATTTTTCACAGTTTGAGGCAACTATCCCATCTTCAAAGGCTTTGAGAATTTTTTCCTTTGAAAATGAGGTCAATCCTGTCGCCCACCTCATGTCTGAAAAACCAATTTTATAGATGGGTTGGCAACCGTCTTTTTCCCCTATGGCGGCACATAGGGTATTGATTCCCTTATTTTTTACATAAATTTTTTTAAGGTATTGATGGTATACTCCCGGTTGAGGTTCTAGCAAAACACCCTTCCAGTTGTCTCTTTTTATAAATTTATGAATGGGATCATGTGTAATACCATCATTGGCACCGATCTGAATAACCGTAAAGTTATTTTTTTTAGACTGGGAGAATAGGTTCAGAAAATCACTTAGGCTTCCCTCCTTCGGTTTATAAAAGTATTTGTAAAACCCAATAAAAGCAAGATTATTAGAGGCACTTAAGTTGAACCGTAAAGACTTGTATTGCTGCTGTAGTTTTCGCTTTAAGGATATTAGTGAATGATTTTTGTGCATCAATCAAAGTTATTAAAATTTGGGTGCTTTACAAATTCAGAAAATTTTATGATGTTAAATATTCACTAATATCCTATTTGTCCTTTGTTTAAGGATTTGCGATAAGTTATAATAACCCTCTAAACTGATTTAAAAACCTAATGTCATTTTCGGTGAATAGCCTAAGGTCATTGATTTGATACTTCAACATGGCAATTCGCTCTATGCCCATACCAAAGGCAAATCCGGTAAATTTTTCAGGGTCAATTCCACAGTTTTTAAGCACATTGGGGTCTACCATACCGGAACCTCCAATTTCAACCCAACCACTGCCTTTACAAATATTGCAACCTTTACCCCCGCAGAGTTGACAAGAAATATCGATTTCTGCACTTGGTTCCGTAAAAGGGAAATAGGAAGGCCTGAACCTTACCTGGGTTTGTTTCCCAAACATCTCTTTTGCGAAATGATATAAAGTCTGCTTCAAATCCGAGAAACTGACATTTTCATCCACATACAAACCTTCCACCTGATGAAATATACAATGCGCTCTGGCAGAAATTGCCTCGTTTCTAAATACACGACCCGGTGACAGGGTACGAATAGGAGGTTCTTCATTTTCCATCACCCTAACTTGAACAGAAGAGGTATGGGTCCGCAATGCGATGTCGGGGTTTTTTTCAATGAAAAACGTGTCTTGCATTTCACGTGCCGGATGGTTTTCCGGGAAGTTTAATGCGGTGAAATTGTGCCAGTCGTCCTCAATTTCAGGTCCCTCAGAAAGGTTGAAGCCTATTCTTTCAAAAATGGTTACAATTCTTTGCCTTACGGCTGTTAATGGATGAATTCCTCCAACAGGCCAAGCCGTGGGTGGCAAGGTGAGGTCCTGATCGAGCACTCTTTTCTGTTGGCTACCACTTTCAGATTGGGCGATCAATTCCTTAAATTTTTCTTCAGCCAGATTTTTTACTTCATTGACTTCCTGGCCAAATGCTTTTTTCTGATCATTCGGTATATTCCTCATTTCAGCAAAAAGGGCACCTATAATGCTCTTTTTACTTATAAACCTCATTCTGAAAGCTTCTAGTTCTTCTGCAGAATCGGCTTTGGCTGCTGCTAATTCAGCTTTAATCTGGTTTATTTTTTCACTATGCATGTGGAAATTCATCTTTGTAAGACCACAAATCTAAAATAATTTTTTGAGGCCACCTATCTTTTAAAAGAGCTAAAAGGGATTCTTTCTACTATAAGCTATCTTCTTCCTCTTCTTTCTTGGGAATTTTGGGTTGCATTAATCCTGAACTTCCCATTAATCCTGAAAAAGTAGCCTTCCACATATAATTGAAAACAAACTTATAAGGAATCCTTTCCACATAGATTGGAGAACTTACCAGCCGGTTAAAAATAGGCCTAGGGTTGTTTTTTCTTAAAGCCAAAGCATTGATGACAAAAGTTAAAATTCCTTTTCTTCCTCCGGCATCTTTTAAGGTACGCTCATCCAGAAGCTGCACTTTAAGCTTGTTGTATTTTAAGGTCATCTCACCAATGGCTTCATTTTTATCCACCACAAAATGCCATTTTCCCTCCCTTACCTTGCCTCTTTTTACCGTAATAAAAGCATTGGTAGCCAATATGGAGTTGATGGAAGGAAGGTCAAAAGCACCTACCTCTGCCTCCACTGCAATAGGGTAAGGGTCTTCAAATTCCATTTGAACTTTGGCCTTTATCGGAGCTACCTTGTTGATTCTAAAATCGGCTTCCACCTCGGGATTTTTCCTGTCTTCTCCAAATTCCCCCAATCTAAAAGGGTACATTTTGGCATTGAACTGATCAAAAGTAATCTCACCCGGGACCATTCCTTTGATTGGAAACTCTGTATAAGTAAGCATGCCCTCTTTTACAATTAAGGTGTCCAACTCGATGATCTGCTTGGATAGCTCCATCAACTGCTGAGGCATCATCTTGACCACTGTGGTATCCTCTTCAATTCTTTTGTCTCTAAACACTTCCAATTGTGGCATTTCCAGGGTCATGCTAAGGGCTTCAATCTTCTCTTCAGCAATAAACCGTTTTAGGTTTAAGCCTTCTATAGTGATTTTCGGCACATACAATTCCATCACATCTGTTTGCTTTCCTACTGCTCGAGCATAGGCAAACCGCCCTACCCTAGGTAAAAACCGAACTTCATTAAGGATCAATTTGTCCTTAGAAACCATTAATTTACCAATGCTTATTTTATTTAAGCTGTCCGGTAAATTCAGTTCATAGTCCTTGAACTCAAAGCGGAAATCCTCATTGAAAAAGAAATCAGAATTGAATTGTTGTTTTTGTGTAAAGTCAAAATTCAGGTCACTAAGGATTAGACGTAGGTTATGAAAAGCTCTTTTTGGTAGGGTGTCAGACTTGTCTATCAAGGCAAAACTTCCACCATTGAGTTTGAAATTCCTGATCAGGATGCTTTCCAATATTTTGCGGCTCACTTCCTTTCCCTGCCCATTAGGTAATTCAATAGGGGGTTCATTTTTGCTTAGGTAGAGGTTGACCTCAGGATCTGTTAATCGCAATAGGGATACATCAAGCTCTCCGGTTTTTTGAAAACTTGTAAGGGAGCGGGTATTGATGCTGATCTGGGGAATATGTGCTTTAATTATTGGGCCTTGCAGATTTTCAGGGGCTTCTTTAGGCACCACATTCACATTCTCGATTAATATTTCTTCCTTCCGAGAGTCAAGTTGGATTTTTGAAAAAGTGACTGTATGAACACTGTCCTTAAGTGCCAGAGAAAAATTGTCTACATCCAAAGCCATTGTCGAAAAGAAGCTGGCAATGTCTCCATGTGATAACCTGGTAGAATCAAGCAGAAAGTCTGCTATGGCTATGTTGATTCCGGTATTGATCAATTGTAAATCATTTCCATTCTGGTAATTCGCCACATTAAAAGAACCATTGGTGGCCAAAATGGAATCTATTTTGATTACATCAATGGTTTTTGGAAGGTTTCTACTTTTCTTTTTTTCCCCATTTGGCTTGTCTTCTTCTTTGTTAAAGGCCCGGTTGATGGACAAATTCACTTCAGCATCTGAAAACCGAAGTTTGGTCAATGCCAAGGTGTTGTCAAACAAAAAGGCTTCCAGGTCTACTCCACTAAAGCTCAAATCGGGAAAACTCGCCTCAATACTGACCTTTGATTCGAGGTCTTTATTGGGCATTAACTTAACATCGAAGGTATTGATTTCTTCCCGAGCAGAATTGAAGCCTATACGGCCGGCCACAATGCTGTATTTTCCATTGGCCAAGTTGAATAGATAATTGTTGAGATTGACGTCTACTTCATCTGAAAACAAGGTCCTGTTAGCTGCAGGGTTGATGTTTTCGTCCAGATAAAAATTCCTAATTTTTACTGAGATGTCATTTTCGGCGAAAGATCTAAACTGTTCATTGGCAAAGTTTTCATAGTTGAAAGTACCTTTTTCGGTGCTCAAAGAGTCAATGCTGATCACTTTGAAATAGCTGGTTATCAAATCCAATACATCTCCACGTTTTAGCTTTTCTTGCTTGTTATTTTCTTTGGGGATGTATTTTGTCCAATGGATGATAGGACTGGGGATATCAATATGATTGATAAATAACTTGTTTTGAAAATATGCTTGGTTGATGTCCACTCCGGTAGCAGAAAATTCCGGTATCTCAATGTCCAAAACGGTTGTTCTGCCATATTTATCCAGCAAGGGAAGTACCGCTTCAGGGGAGAAGGGTTTAAGTTTAAACCCTTCTATATTCAATAGATCCTTTTGGGTGTCAATCAATATTTTGTCCGCCACAAAAAGATGCAGGTTATCCGACAATTTTAGGGCATAGTCTTCAATCTCAAGCCTAAGGTTGTCGGCCAGAAAAATCCTCGAAGAAGTGTCTGACATGTATTTGTCATCCAACTGGAAATTTTCTAGCAGAAAGCTTATTTTCCCGAAAGCCAGACTGTCCTGCCTTACTCTTAGGTGATTGTCTAGCACCAGACTACCATTTTCTACTTCTAATTTCTGGACATATACAGCTTTAAAAAACCCTTTGGTTAATTGCTGCAAGTCGGTCATTTGGGAGGGATCGCTTTCTTCGGTAGCATTGCCAAGGATGTCTTTGATCACTACATCCGGTGCATTTATTAGCAACTCTCCTATGTCAATGATGTTTTCATTGTAAACTTTTCTCAGATTTGCATTGGCAAATTCCAGCAGTGGTACTTTTATTTCAAAAAGGGAAGCTTCCGCAAGGCTGTCTTCATTCACTTCCGGTTTAAGTTCTATTTCATTGATCTTAACCTTGTCATCTAAAGTAGACAGGTAAATATTGTGTCCTGAAATCCAATGCACCCCGTCGGCCAATGCTATTTTTGCCCGATCAATTTCTAATGTTGCATTTCTTGCATATAGGAAATTATCTTTTTTAAGTTCTTCATCTTGTCCCAGATATACATCTTCCAAAGAAAATTGGATTTCATCTGCTTCAATCCTGTTCTTATTTGGATTATGAACACCCCTTTGCAAGAATTGTCCATCGTCAATGGTCAAAGCTTTTATGGTGATCGACTCCAGTAAATCTTCCACCAAGCCATACATGTCTGTGGTTCTTGCCTCCTCATCCATCGCATTCCTGTCCGTATACAAAACGATATGCGGTGCATTAAGATTGAGGTCTCCAATGGCGACTTTTGACGTTTGGAACATCTCCATGATGTCAGCATCTGTCAAGGCTAGCTTTTCCAAAAATATTTCATAGTAGACGTCTGCAGCTTTTTCCAAATTAGGGGTAACCCTTACCTTGCTCGCCAATATTTGCTTGTCCAGAGAAGAGATGGCTACCTTTTCTGCCATGACCCTATGAATGCTATCTGCTAATGAAACCTCAAAGTCATCAAAATCCAATTGAAAGCCCTCGATGCCAAAAGGAGCATTCTCTTCCTTTTCTCCAATGAGGTGAATGTTTTTGAGGTAAAGGTTGGTGTTTTGGGCAGCAATGGATTTTTGACTTAGGAAATTTTCTATTAAAAAATTGGCCTGATCGATGTAAAAATCATTGATAAAAATCTCCTTTAAGGGACCATTAAGTGATTTTTTAATTTCGAATTCAAGTTGTTTGAGTGGGCTGAATTCTTTGTTATCAGTAAGTTCCAATTGTTGTTTGGACTGGATCATGGGAGCTGTCAAGCGTAGTTCATCAGCTGTTAACTTGCCGTCTTCACCTAGGAAGTTTAGGCCCAATATATCCAATTGATCTACTGAAATTTTATAATAGGGGATCTCTAGGGCATCAAAAATTGTGGGGTCTGTTGGTACAAGTTGAAACTTTTCGACAAAAAGACCACGCTGAAACAAAGAAAGGTACACCCTTTCAAAGTCTACAGCGTATTTGCCTTTTGAAACTTTCTCTACCTGTTGCTGTATATACTCTCTAAATAACCAGTCCGCTCCAAAAAAAAGAATAAAGTGGGTTGAGACAGCAAGAAAGGCGAGAACTGAAATGATTTTCAGCAATCGCTTTCTTTTTTTTCCGGATTTTTTGATATCTATTTCTTCTCCACTCATTTTTCAGATCAAGAATACAAAATAAAGAGGAAAATGTTTAAGAAAGACTGCTAAAAGAAAAATTTGAGCTGCCATAAATAAAAAAGCCGGTGGATATATGTTTCAATATATTCACCGGCTTGGGTATAAATGCTGTAGGAGAAGGATTCGAACCTCCACGAGGTTGTTAGGCAACACATTGAGCTCGATGTGTGCTTTGTCCAATACGCCGGATAAACCGGTTTCCTCACCCCCGAGACAGGAGGGCATGTCTGCCAATTTCAACACCCTACAGTGTTTGAGAACTTTATCAAAAATCACTTCGCTTTTCCAGAGCGGAAACCGAATTATATTTTGATATAGCAAATGTAATAAATCGTAGAGATTAAGAAAATATTATCATTAGAAATATTAAAAAATTATAATATTCTTAAAAAAGCATCTAAAAATAAGACTTATTGGAAATTATAAGTCTTATTATATTGTCGCTTTTAGAGATTCAATAATTGGCTATTTTTCAAATTTCACATAATTTTCCCACTTTTCGATGACCGTTAACATGTCCTCCGGTATTTCCCCTTCAAAATACAATTCTTCGCCACTTATCGGGTGAATAAAACCCAAAGATTTGGCATGTAGTGCCTGCCTGGGAAGTATCTGAAAACAATTTTGAATGTAGGATTTGTACTTTGAATATTGGGTACCTTTTCGAATTTGATCTCCTCCATACATGGCATCATTAAATAGCGGGTGGCCGATGTATTTCATATGAGCCCGAATCTGGTGTGTCCTTCCGGTTTCTAGCTCGCAGCTTAAAAGGCTGACATACCGAAGTCTTTTGATAACCTTCCAGTGAGTGATGGCTGACTTTCCGGCATCACCTTCAGGGTAGGCCTGCATCACTTTCCGGTCTTTGACACCCCGGCCTATGGGTACATTGATTGTTCCTTCATCCTCAACTGGTTCTCCCCAGACCAAGGCCACATAGGTTCTTGATATGGAATGATCAAAAAACTGCTTGGCAAGATGACTCATGGCCCTTTCAGATTTAGCAATTACCAAGAGTCCACTGGTGTCTTTGTCTATCCTGTGTACCAAACCCGGACGCCCTGAATTTCCGGGTAATTCAGGAAGATTTTTAAAATAATAGGCCAAGGCATTAACTAAGGTGCCGGTCCAGTTGCCATGTGCAGGGTGCACCACCATGCCTGCAGGTTTATAAACCACCATTAGGTGGTCATCTTCATACCTGATGTCTAAAGGAAGATCCTCCGCTACCACCTCTGTTTCCTTGCGACTTTTTTCCATGGCAAAGGTAATCAGGTCGCCGGCTTTGATTTTATAGTTGGCTTTTACTACCTCCCCATTTACTTTAACTATTCCTGAAAGAATGCTTTGCTGAACCTTATTTCTAGTAGCATAGGCCAGTTTATCGGTAATAAATTTGTCTATTCTAATCGAACTTTGGCCGGGATCTACAGTCAATTCATGGTGATCGAAAAAACTTTCCTCTTCCGGTAATTCTTCATTCGTGATCTCTGTCATGGTGCAAAATTAGGATTTGATCAAAAACAATTAGAGTTTTGACTTAAAATCATTGGATAAATTTATTTTGACTGCGTTAAAACCTGCCATATATCAGCCACTTTACGACCCGTTAATCAGTGAAAAGGGCTTAGAAGTAATTGTTAAAAGACTGGATCTACTTCATCCGGATGTTCAAGGTAACAAATTTTATAAACTACATTATAACCTTGAAGCGGCGAAGAAATCGGGGCTTTCACAAGTATTGACCTTTGGAGGGGCATATTCCAACCATATTCATGCCACCGCCTTGGCGGCTTCTGCAAAGGGGTTGAAGGCCATAGGAGTCATTAGAGGTGAACTTGTCACTCCACTTAATCCAACCTTGGATGATGCGCGGAATCAAGGGATGGAATTGTACCCAATGTCTAGGGAAGAGTACAGGCAAAAAGACAGTGATACGATACTTAAAAGCTTGAAAGACAAATTTGGGGAGTTTTATTTGATCCCTGAGGGAGGAACCAATGCCCTGGCCATAAAAGGAACCCAGGAAATATTGGAGGACAAGGATTTGACAATGGATTTTGTTACTTGTCCTATTGGGACCGGAGGTACATTTGCAGGGCTCTTGGCAAGTGCCAGATTCAAGCAAAAGCTTATTGGCTTTTCTTCTTTGAAAGGTGATTTTATAATTTCTGAGGTGGATCAGTTGCTCCGCAAATATGGGATTCAGCCCAATTGTGCGTATGAAATCCAGACCGCCTATCATTTTGGAGGATACGCCAAGCAAAAGCCAACCTTGATATCATTTATACAGGAAATAAAAACAAAAGCCAATCTACCACTTGAGCCTGTATATACAGGAAAGATGCTATTTGGCCTTTTTGACTTGATTCAGAAAGATTATTTCCCCAGGGGAAGTAAAATATTGGTTTTACACACCGGAGGATTGCAAGGAATCCGCGGGTATGAGCAAAGACTCGGCATTAAGTTTTGACCTACACCTCTCCGGAAGTTTCCACTTTTTCTAGAATGGCAGCATAATCCAAATCATTCCAATTCTTGGGGACATCCGGGTCTTTCATTACCTCATCCATCACTTTTTCCTGAAGTTTCCCAATGGCATAGGCCTCCGAATAACGCATATTAGAAAAAGTTACCATGCTGTATAGGGGTTGCCATTCTTTGGGATACAATTCATGCAGTTTGGCTTCAATTTTTTTCCGTATCAGAAATTTAGGATCAGCTATATTGTCACTCATCTCTTTGAAATTATCCATGGCCAGCTGGCAGATGGCATCAGTATCCGGTTTCCTTGTTTTCTGAAATTTTCCGAAGACCAAGTCCCAGGAGGAGGTGCCGTATTTCTCGATAAGGTTGTCCAAAATAAAACAATCTTCAAATCCACAGTTCATGCCTTGTCCATAGAAAGGAACCATGGCATGGGCCGCATCCCCTATGAGCAAGGCGTTGTTTTCGGTCCATGGATAGCATTCTGTATTGATAAGTGAAGAAGTAGGATTGTTTTTAAAATCAGCCAACAAATTCGGCATCAAATCAAAGGCGTCATTGAAATAAGTTTTAAAAATTAGATTGATATCCTTGTCATCATAGATATTTTCAAAGCTAACTTTATAACCTTCAAAAGGTAAAAACAGGGTACAGGTAAACGACTTGTCCAAATTAGGCAATGCTATGAGCATGAACTTTCCCCTTGGCCAAATATGAAGGGCATTGGGGTCCAGTGCGAAATCTCCGGTAGCAGTAGGAGGAATATGTAATTCCTTATAGCCGTGAGAGATAAATTTTTGGTAAAAATTAAATCTTACTTGACTTTGAAAGGCATTTCTTAGTGCAGAATAGGAACCATCAGAACCAATTAATACATCTGAAGTCATCCGTTTTTCTGAGCCATCTTTAAGGCAAAATTCCACTTCTCGCTTAGAAACATTGACATTTTCCACCTTGTGGTTAAAATAAATCTTTGTGCCAAGTGCTTCTGCTTCATCCATTAGCAGTTCGTTAAATACATTTCTGCTGATGGAATAAATGGCTTGGTTTTCTTTTCCGTAGGGCTGAAAGTAGGTATTCCCATGTTCATCATGGATTCTTCTGCCGGACAAGGCTAAGGTATAGGGCAAAACTTTTTCTTTCAAGCCTGCTTTTTCCAGGGCATTCCAGCCTCTGTCACTCAACGCCATATTGATTGATCTGCCTTCTCCGGTTTTATTTGAATTGCGCCAATCCTGACGTTTTTCATAGATAGTCACATCTAGTCCTCTTTTTTTGAGGTATATGGCAAGTAGGGATCCGATGAGTCCCGCGCCCAATAGGTCTATTTTCTCTTTCATTTTTTAATAGGTTTAATTCGTGGGGTTATTCTTTCAATGAGTTTTTGAGGATTTTACTGAATTCAAAAACATCCTGAAAGCTATTGTACATAGGGGTGGGTGCAAGTCTGATGACATTCGGATTTCTCCAATCCGCCACCACTCCGTTATCAATCCACAAATCAAAAACTTCTTTGCCTTTTTTGTGAATCAATAAAGAGAGCTGGCAGCCCCTTTCTGTTGGTTTTAAAGGAGTTATAATCTCTAACAATTCCGGGTCTTTAATTGTTTCGCGAATAGCAAATTCGAGATAACCGGTTAATTGAATACTCTTTTTTCTTAAATTTTCTAAGCCGGCTTTGGCAAATAATTCCAGCGAAGCCTGGTGGGCAGCTAAGCCCAGTACATTGTCGTTGCTTAATAACCAGCCATCTGCTCCAGGCATATGCTTGAAGCCCTTATTCATTTTAAATCGTTCTTTTTCATCATGTCCCCACCAGCCGGCAAATCTAGGCAGTAGGGGATTGTCACGGTGTTTTTCGTGCACGAAGATTCCCGCGACATTACCGGGTCCTGAGTTGAGGTATTTGTAGCTACACCAAGTTGCGAAGTCTACTCCCCAGTCATGAAGCTGGAGCGGAACATTGCCTATGGCATGGGCAAGATCAAAGCCTACAGGGATATTGTGTTGATTGGCTGCTTTACTTATGGCTTTTAAGTCAAACAACTGTCCTGTATAGTACTGAAGTCCCGAAAGCATGACCAAGGCCAATTCATCTTTATGGCTTTCTATATTTTGAAGAATGTCTTCGGTGCGTAACAGGTGTTCATTTGGTCTTGGCGCCAATTCCAGTATGGCTTCATCTGGAATCAAGCCATGAAATTTTACCTGAGACTCCAATATATACTGATCAGAAGGAAAAGCCCCGGCTTCGGTTAGGATCTTGAATTTTTTTCCTTTGGGTTGATAGAATGACACCATCAATAGGTGGAGGTTTACACTTAGGCTATTCATGGCTACAACCTCCTCCGGATTGGCTCCAACCAAAGGTCCAAGCAGGCTTTTAGAAGGTTTTCTGGCATCGACCCAGGGTACTTTGCCTTCAAAGTGACCGTCCACTCCTTTATCAGCCCATTTTTCCAGTTCTTGTTTCAAGTAAGCATTGACGGTTCGGGGCTGTAAACCAAGAGAATTGCCACAAAAATAGATCAGTGGTTGGCCATTTTGTTCCGGAATATAAAATTTTTCCCGGAAAGTGGACAGTGGATCAGCTTGATCCATTCTGTGCGCAAATTCCGGTGTTAATTCAAATGCAATCTGATCCATATCTGGATGGGAAAATGGTGTATTTATTTTAAATCAAAATTCCAGAAATCATACCCGGCCTATTTTTGCATTACTGTACCACATTTTTTACAGCATGTGTTTTCGGGGTTGGCCCAAAAACGATCCATTATAGGTGGCAGTTGGTTTACTATATCTGTGATGGTGGCATATTCTTCGTAAAGTTTGTTGTCACAGTTTTCACAAAACCAAAGGAAACCATCTTCTTCACCCGGTTTTCTATACCTTTCTATCACCAGGCCCACTGTATTGGCCGGTCTTCTGGGGCTATGAGGCACTCTGGGAGGCAGTAGAAACACTTCCCCTTCTTTGATGGGTATGTCTTTCATTACCCCATCGTCTACTATTTTAAGAACAATATCACCTTCAACTTGGTAAAAGAACTCCTCACCTTCGTTATAATGGTAATCCTTTCTGGCGTTTGGACCTCCTACCACCATGACGATAAAGTCGTCATTTTCCAGGTACATTTGTTGATTGCCCACTGGAGGTTTTAATAAATGGCGGTGATCATCTATCCATTTGGTGAAATTGATTGGTTGGGAAACGGCCATAATTTGAATAGTTTTAATGATTATGCCTGGGCTTTCTTGATCCTACTGAAATGAATTATAGGCCTAAGGCGAACGGCCAAAATTATAAAAAATATCCTATTAATGAACTATATAAACCTTAGCATTAACAAAATGGTAAAAATGATTGTTTACAAAGGTTTTTTGCATGGTTTTGAATAAATGGTGACCTACCAATTTTTTATCATTGCTATTCAGTAACTTGCCCGAAAAAGTAAATGATTGCTTTGCTTTGACCCGCTAAAATGATTCAATTCAGCCTTTTTTAAGCCCTTATGTCCTCACACCATTTTGTAAAAGAACAACAAGAACCGGCTTTGCTTCTGTTGCTTGAAGAAATTGGAGATACGGAAACTCTCTCTTCCCTGCTCGAATGGGTGCCTACCGTCCTGGTTACCCAAAACAATGTGCAAAAAATCATGTCCTTGGGTATCAAAATTGATGGGATTCTTGCCACAAAGGAATTCCAGAATGCCAACCCTTACTTGCTTGAAGAACAGCATCCGGTAATATTTATCACTTCGGCTGAAGGTGACTTCTTAGAAGCCGGCCTCAACTACCTTAGGGAAAAAGAGCATCATGCGGTAAATATCCTGAACTTTGATCCCTTGCGTATAGGGGAGTTGCTTCCTCAACTATCAAATTTGGACATCGTATTTTTTTACAATGGAATAAGGTATTTTCCGGCAAGGAAAGGAAAAATGAAAAAATGGTTCCCCGAAGGTCCCATACAGGTAAATGGTGCTGAAGGACAATTTATTGAACATCAATCGGCATCTGCTTCCAATGTTTTTCGCATCCAATACACTACCTTTTTAGAGCTTGAAGAGGGCTTTCATACCTTTAGTAGCAATGATTTGTTTTGGATAGGTACCTTGGTGTAGCCGAAAAATCAAGCCAAAAATATGCTGTAGACGAATGGGCTAAAAAAATTAGGATTCTCCTGCCCATAAATCAATGGCAACCCTTTTATACAATCCTGGTATAAAGTTTTAAGGTACCGTTTGCCGGACTTGGCCATATACGATGCGATCCTTTCCGTTGATGTCCCGGATAAGCCGGACTTCTCCAAAGCCTTCACTGTTCATCATGGAAACGACTTCCGGACCAAAAGCTTCATTGATTTCAAAATACAGGAAGCCATTAGGGTTGAGAGATTCTTTGGCATGAAGGCATATGGCTTTGTAGAAGCGCAAGGGGTCCTCATTGGGTACAAACAAAGCCAATTCAGGCTCATGTTTCAGCACATTGGCTTGCATCAATGCACGTTCTTTTTCCAACACATAGGGAGGGTTGCTGACCATAAGGTCATATTGATCCAAATGCAAATCTTTATTCAAAACATCTGCTTTGATAAAATTGAGCTTTGCTCCATGTTTTGCTGCATTGTGTTTGGCGATGGCCAAAGCTTGCTCACTAATATCTAGGGCCGACACCTCCGCTTCTGCCCATTCCAGCGCCAAGGATATGGCAATGCAACCAGAGCCTGTCCCAAGGTCAAGGACTTTCATTTTTCCTTTGTTGTTTTGTAGAATCAGTTGGACCAGTTCTTCGGTCTCATTTCTGGGAATCAGTACACCGGGGCCAACCCTAAATTCTCTTCCATAAAACGGTGCTTTTGCCAATATGTATTGTATGGGTTCACCAGCCATTAATTTGGCCATGGCATTTTCTAAGTTTTCAGGAACTAAAGGAATGGGTTTTTTATTTAATACATCTTTACGGTCCACAGACAAATAGGCTTCGAAAAGCCACATCACCAGACTGCGTGCTTCAGTATCCGGATAAAGGGAGGTTAATTGGCTTACATAGGCCTTGTATACGTCTCTTAAATTCATTTTTTAATTGGGTTACCGATCCCTTTGTTATTGATGAAAAACCAAAAATAAATGGCGCCTATAGCATAACAGACCAAATCCAAGGGGTCTCGAACATACACAGAAGACCAAGCGGGCAGGAACCCTTCGAATAACAGGCCAAAGTATACCAGGCCAATGATGATTTGCTTTTTGGTGAAGATCAGTTTTGTAGGGTCTTGATGCATCCACCTAAACGCTTGTAAGGTAATGCCGAGGACCACCGGTATGGCAAGGAGGTCATCCAGGTAACTGTGCAAAAATGGCAAAAACAGGCCTTGAATCTTTTCAAGGTATTGATTGGCCCAGAATAGTATACATGGAAACCAGAAGAAGGGATTTTTGAGCACCGACATTATCCGGGCAAGGCAGCTATCAGCCAAGCAATTATTGTGATAATGGTGATATATAGGCTATAGAAGAAATTACCCACTATTTTGGATTTCTTTACAAATGCACTGTCGCTTTCCTTAATGTAGAAAATCCACTGTTCTTCATTGACTTTCTTTTGAGCAGCTCTTTTTTCTTCGAAGGCCAATTCTTCCTTTCCGAGTATTTCACCGCAATGTTCGCAGGTATCTGTCAGGTTTTGATTCCATTCAGTCCATTTTCCACAATTTGGGCATTTTTTTTCTCCCATAGCGGCAAAAATACCAAAATATCCATCTTCTGCCAACTCCTCTTATGCTTCTTGGGCATATTCCCCGTACATATTTTCTATATTTGTGGTTAAATTAAAAATGCCTATATGAAGCTCTTTCCAAATACAGTTAACGCAGTGGTCAAAGCGTTGGAAGAAATATTTGACAATAACCATTACGCTGACAAAGTAATAGAAAAAGTTTTGCGATCAAATCCAAAATGGGGGGCCAGAGACCGGGCATTTATTGCAGAAAGTGTTTATGAGATCGTTCGATGGAAAAGGTTGATTGAGAAACTAAGTCCTTCGAATGATTATTATCACTGGTTCGGTACCTATTGGGTATTGCATGACAGGGTCTTGCCCGATTGGAGAGAGTTCAAAGGTATCAATGGAGAGAAAATCAGGCAACATAGGTCTAAGATAGAAGACCGGGCCGTGTTGCAGTCCATTCCTGATTGGTTAGATGAAATGGGAGCTGCACAATTGGGTGACAATTGGGAGCACGAATTGGCCAGTCTAAATGAACAAGCGCAGGTGGTATTGCGTGCCAATACGCTTAAGACACAGCGCACTGAGCTCAAAAATAAACTGGAGGAACTGGAAGTAAAAGCATATGTTCCAAAAGAATATCCTGATGCTTTGGTTTTGCTAAAGCGCAAGAATGTGTTTCGGACCCCATTATTTAAAGAGGGGCTATTTGAGGTGCAGGATGCTTCTTCGCAAATGGTAGCTGCAGCTTTGGAAGTGGAGCCGGGTATGAGGGTGATCGATGCCTGCTCAGGAGCCGGAGGTAAAGCCTTACATTTGGCGGCCTTGATGCAGAACAAAGGCAGAATTTTAGCCATGGACACAGAGGCCTGGAAGTTAAAAAACGCCAAGTTAAGAGCCAGAAGAGCCGGGATTTCAATAATGGAAACCAAGGCCATTGAGAGTAACAAAACCATTAAAAGGCTTCATGAAAGTGCTGACCGTTTGTTGTTAGACGTTCCTTGTTCTGGCTTGGGAGTTTTAAAGAGAAATCCGGATACCAAGTGGAAGCTCAACCCGGCATCCATAGCAAAAGTAGAAGCCTTACAAAAAGAGATCTTGTTTCAGTATCCCTCCATGCTCAAACCGGGTGGAATTATGATCTATGCTACTTGTAGTATTCTTCCTTCTGAAAATCACAAGCAAGTGGAGGCTTTCCTAAACAGTGAAAATGGTCAGCAATTTGAACTCATGGAAGAAACTCAGGTGCTTTCCCATGAAAGTGGCTTTGATGGGTTTTATATTGCCAAATTGAGAAAGAAAAAGTAATGAGGTCATTTTTACTGGGGCTAATTTTAGTAATAGTATCATGTGAGACAAGCGAAAAACCTCTTTCCTCACACAAAATATTGGTGATAGGCAACAGTATCACCATCCACCCTCCGGATTCTTCCATAGGTTGGAATGCCAATTGGGGCATGGCTGCCAGTGGCCCCGAGCAGGATTATTTTGCATTATTGAAAGCCGATTTACAAAACCTAATGTCTCAATTGTATATGATGCGTGAGAATGTGTATCCATTTGAAAGAGGCTTTGAAACATTAAACTTTGAACAATATGCTCACCTGAAAGCCTTTGATGCAGATATAATTATTATTAGGCTGGGGGAGAATATAGAAGATGGAGAAATTTCAAATTGGAATTTAGCCGAGGCCATTGAGGAATTTGCCTTTTATCTTGGAAGAGAGGATACAAAATATATTGTGACGACTACTTTCTGGCCAAGACCCCTAGTGAATGAACAATTGATTCATGCTGCCAATAAAAATTTATGGAAGGTAGTTGATATTAGTGACTTAGGAGCAGATCCTGATAATATGGCTATCGGAAAATTCGAAAATCAAGCGGTGGCTTCTCATCCAAATGACCGAGGAATGAGGGGCATAAGTGCAGCTTTGTCCAAGGCAGTTAAGGATATGGAATAATGACTCCCTCCAAAGATTATTCCTTTTAGCAGAGACAAATTTAATTTTTTTAACATTTTTTTTAGAAAAAAATTGATTCGCATGTTAAATTCATTGTATCTTTGACGGGCAAATAGGGTATTTAACCATTTGCCATGAATCCAAACACAGATAAATTTCTCTTCGAAGCACTCACCTATGATGATGTGCTTTTAGTACCAGGATATTCCGAGGTACTTCCCCGCGACACCTCCACTTCTACGCGCCTTACCAAAAACATTCAATTGGAAATTCCATTGGTTTCTGCAGCCATGGACACTGTTACTGAAGCTGAATTGGCCATTGCCATTGCCTTAGAAGGCGGGCTTGGTTTTATTCACAAAAACATGACCATCGAAAAGCAGGCAGCTCAGGTAAGAAAGGTAAAAAGATCTCAAAGTGGAATGATCTTGGATCCCATTACCTTAGACATTGATGCCAAGGTAAAAGATGCAGAGGCTATAATGAGTGAATACAATATTGGGGGCATTCCTGTGGTAGACGAGAACAGGTTTCTCAAAGGAATCATCACCAATAGGGATTTACGATTTATCAAGGACCTAAGTCGACCGGTAAAGGAGATCATGACCATGGAAAAGCTAATCACTGCAAAAGCAGGGATTACGTTAGAAGAGGCTGAAGAAGTCCTTCAAGAATACAAAATCGAGAAGCTGCCTATAGTGGATGAAGACTATAAGTTGACCGGCTTAATTACTTATAAGGATATCCTAAAGCGCAGAGATAAACCTCATGCGTGTAAGGATAGTTTCGGCCGATTACGTGTAGGCGCTGCAGTAGGTGTTACTGCTGATATAGAGCAAAGAGTGGGAGCCTTGGTAAATGCAGGAGTAGATGTTATTAGTATCGATACCGCTCATGGCCATTCCAAAGGAGTGATTGAGACTTGTAAAAAGATCAAAACCATATTCCCAGACCTTGATGTGATTGTTGGGAACATCGCCACTGCAGAAGCCGCCATAGCTTTGGCAGATGCCGGGGCCGATGGAGTAAAAGTGGGCGTTGGGCCGGGTAGTATTTGTACCACTAGGGTAATTGCCGGTGTGGGTATGCCTCAACTGTCCGCTGTCATGGAGTGTTCAAATGCCTTGAAAGGAAGAGATGTTCCTGTTATTGCAGATGGAGGAATTCGATATTCCGGAGATATTGTAAAAGCCTTAGCTGCCGGAGCTGCTTCAGTAATGATTGGTTCTATCCTTGCTGGAACAGAGGAAGCACCCGGAGAGATAATAATCTTTGACGGAAGGAAATTTAAATCTTACCGCGGTATGGGCTCTCTAGAGGCCATGGAATCGGGATCCAAAGATCGTTATTTCCAAGATGCCGAAGAAAACATTAAAAAACTGGTACCTGAAGGTATAGTGGGACGAATAGCTTTCAAAGGCCTGGTTTCAGAAGTGCTGTACCAAATGGTAGGAGGCTTGCAGGCAGGCATGGGTTATTGCGGAACAGCTACCATAGATGACCTCAGAGAGAAAGGAAAATTTGTCAAGATCACAGCTGCCGGAGTAAGGGAGTCACATCCTCATGACATCAACATAACAAGAGAAGCACCAAACTATAGTGCCAAATCTTAATACGGGACATTTATAATAATAAAAAAGGCCGGTGGAAATTTTCCACCGGCCTTTTTTAATGTATAAAAGGGATTTTTAATCCGGATTATGAAATAGATTTTCTATTGCCTATTTCGAGTTTAATCCATGCCTAGAAAGGCGATATCAAAAACCAACACGGAGTTGGCCGGAACCCTTGCAACGTTCTCATTGTCTTGATAGGCATAGGGGGATGGGATGATAATGGTAGCTTTCGCGCCACTTCGAATTCTTTGAAATCCATAAGTAAAGCCTTGAATGGCCCCTCCATTAGAAGTACTTTGCCCAAGGAAGAAAGAAAATATATCGTAATTTCTGTCTTCATCATAAATATCATTTTCCATGGCCACGTCTTCAAGGTTGGAGTCAAAAACAGTTCCATCCAGCAAATAACCGGTGTAATTGGTATAAACCACATTCCCTGAAACAGGTCTTGACCCGGTTCCTTCCTCTGTCACGATGACCACCACTCCCGAAGGATCGTGGATCCTATAAAGGCTGTCATATTGAGCAGTTTCTAAATAGGTATCAATTTTTTCCCTGTCAATGGCTAAATTTCCTTCCGTGTCATAGGTAGGATAGCCATAGCCACTCAAATTGTCATCACAAGAAAAACTGAAAATGGCCAGACAGAAAATTATAATTAATTGATTAGTACGCATCCTTTAGCTATTTGTTTAAGGTTGATAAGGTCTGTTTTCAGTCAGGTCTAATTCAAACACCAAAACAGAATTTGGTGGGATAGAACCTGCTCCCTGACTTCCATAACCATAATAGGAAGGAATAAGTGCCGTAGCTTTCTCTCCTTCCTTCATTAGAGACAATGCCCCGTGCCAACCTTGGATAACACCTGAAACTCCCAGCACTAGTTCATAGGGTTCGTAGGTTCTGGATTCACTGTAGAGTCCATTGTCCCTTGCCGTTTGCTCAATGGAAGTGTCAAATACGGTACCGTCCAATAGCATACCGGTATAATCCACAGCCAAAGTATCCCTGGCGACTGCTACTTCACCTTCTTCTACTACTTCCGTAAACAAAAGTACAATACCTGTCCCTTCTATTTCTTCCTTTTTCATGTATTCGTCCGGGAAATTCTGAATATAGGTTTCAATTTTATCGAGATCTTCTTGAAAAATCACGTCCAAATTTTCCTCTTCAGAGACACAGGAAAGTAAAACAGCGAAAAGAGGCATGAATGCCAAATACTTAATATTTCTAATCATGGTAGGTATGTATATAATAATAGTTACAAAAGCAGGCTTTAGGGAATTACTGCTTTTTTACGTCAGTTACTTCCACGTCAAATATTAAAATAGAGTTAGGTACAATTACCGCCCCTCTTTGGCTAGGCCCATAGGCTAGTGGAGAAGGAATCAATAACTTGGCTTTTGAACCCTTTTTTAACAATTGAAGACCTTCATCCCAACCCGGAATAACCATTCCCTGGCCTACACTGAATGTAAATGGTTCGTAAGGTCTTCCCTCAGTATAGGTTCCAGCCTCTTTGGCTTTGCTTTCAACACTGGTATCGAAAACAGTACCGTCAAGCACATAACCGGTATAGTTTACAGAGATTTCGTCTCCTTGTTCTATTTGTGCACCTGAACCTTCTTCCTCTATGACGTAATAAACACCTGATTCTGTCTTGTCAGCGTCCAAATTATTTTCAGAAATATAGCTTTCTATGGATTGGATATCATCTTCCAATTGAACTTTAGCTTCTTCAGCCTGTTTTCTTTGTCCTTCGGCAGCCAGATCATTAAAGTAGTCTTGGAATACTTCTTCTTCCAATACATTTACCACACCTATCTGTATACTTACAGTTTCGTCATTTTCCAAGAATGGAGGCACGCCCTCAGGAGTAAAGATTTTTTCTGCAGTAGAAGTAATTACGATACTGTCACCATTGTTAAGATTTAGGAAAATCTCATCAACGCCTGTTCTGGCTGTTGCAGTATCTAAATGCTGCAAATACGGAGGCATTGGCTGATCATAACTGGAAATAAACAAGGAGTCACTTCCGGTTTTGGCAGTAAAGTGGTAAACGACAAATTCTCCGTCTTTGGTTTCTTTGTCACCTTGTGTTACATATCGATATTCTATTCCGTCCGAGGTTGTTTCTGTTTTCTCACAAGAGTACAACAGGGAACTAGATGCCAACACCAAGGCACCAAAAACTAAATTATTGATTTTTTTCATCGACTAATTCTAATTGATTAAATAAGATTTGTTTGTTTTCTTTTATTAATTCTTTAAACCGATCTACGGTTTGTTCTAAATTTACATCTGAAATACCGCCGGAGGCATTTTTATGACCACCTCCATTAAAGTACTTGGCTGCAAATTTATTTACAGATACGTCTTCAGCAGAACGAAAAGAGATTTTGACTCCATCTTTCCTTTCTGTAAATAAGGCTGCTATTTTAATTCCATCCAAAGAAAGGGCATAATTTACAAGACCTTCTGTATCCCCGGTTTGGGATTGGTATTTCCTCAGGTCCTTTTTACTAATAGCAAAAAAAGCAGTGTTAAGTTCCGGTAAAATAGTCAACCTTCTGGTAAGGGCAAATCCTAAAAATTTTAGTCGATTTACTGAGTAAGTATCATATATTAACCGAGCAATCTTGGAGTTGTCAGCGCCCAGATCGATTAATTCCGCTGTTACTAAATGTACATTTTTGGTGGTATTGGGATGTCTGAACCCTCCTGTATCGGTCATGATGCCCGAATAAAGGCATTCAGCAATGTCCTTATCGATCAGATCTCTATCCCCTACCTTTACCATTAAGTCATACAATAACTCACAGGTAGCTGCTGCTTCAGTGCTGCAAAAGCTGAAATCCGCAAAGTCTTCCGGTTCCTGATGGTGGTCTATATTGACAATATAAGCTTTGGATTGACGCACGGAATCTTCCATTTTTTGAAGTCGACTAAGACAACAGAAGTCCAAGCAGAATATAATATCTGCCTCAGCAATCAATTTTTCAGCTTTCTCAACTTGCTCAGGGTCTTCATAATTTATCACTTCATCATTCCCTTTCATCCAATGAAGGAAAACAGGATAATCTGACGGCGTAATTACTTCTACCTGGTGTTTTTTCTTATTTAAATAGCCGGCTAAAGCTAATGAAGATCCAAGCGCATCTGCGTCAGGTTTATGATGGGTTGTGATTATAATCTTTTTGGACGAAGCTGAAGAAATCTGTTCTTTAAATAGATTTATATTCTGCATGTGTAATAATTGAGTACCGTATTTAAAAAACACAGATGACAAAGTTCCATATAATTTTCTGAAATTCCCAATTCCTATTTTATCGAAAGATAGACTTTATTTATTATCTGTTTTAAACTTTCGCACTTTAACTTAAAAGGATTAATTTTACAGCCATAACTAATAATCCAAATAAAATTTTATGGCTACCAATAGAACGTTTACAATGATCAAGCCTGATGCCTTCGGTGCTGGGAATTCAGGAGCAATCTTAAAAATGATTGAAGAGGCAGGATTCAAAATCATTGCTTTGAAAAAAACCCAATTGAATGAAGAATTGGCTGGAGAATTTTACAAAGTTCATGAAGAAAGACCCTTTTACAGCGCATTGTGTAAGTATATGTCTTCAGGGCCCATTATTGCTGCAATTTTAGAAAAAGACAATGCCATTGCCGATTTTAGAAAATTAATAGGCGCGACCAATCCTGATGATGCTGAGGAAGGCACCATTAGAAAATTATATGCTACCTCCATTGAAGCCAATGCTGTTCATGGATCCGACTCTGATGAAAATGCTGAAATCGAAGGAAGCTTCTTTTTTAATGCATTTGAAAAATAAAGTGAGTTTGTTTTCTATCCCTCTCGGATTCTGAGAGGGATAGAAAAATTTAAGATTTTTTAACAATTGCTGTTGATTCATCAGATTAAAAATCACAGCCTTAAAGGATTTTTTTTAAATTGGCAACAGATAAACCTGATATGCCATGAAAAAACTAATTTCTTCGCTATTTTTTCTGTTAACCCTTGCTACCCTAAGTTTTTCTCAAGCGTCTTTACCTAGAATTAAAATCGCTGACAATCAAAGGTTTCTTGTTACCGAAGATGGCAGCCCCTTTTTTTGGATGGCAGATACAGCCTGGGAGTTATTCCATAGATGTGATGATGAGGAGATAGACTACTACCTAAATAAAAGAGCAGAACAAGGGTTCAATGTAATTCAGGCGGTCGCTCTGGCAGAAATTGATGGATTAAACAGCCCAAATGCCTTGGGAGAGACCCCTTTATTTGAAAATGACCCCACTCAACCAAATCCCCGCTATTTTGATTATATCGCTGAAGTATTGAAAAAGGCAGAGGCTAAAGGCTTATATGTTGCCTTGCTGCCGACTTGGGGAGATAAGGTCTTTAAGAAGGGTTGGGGTGTAGGCCCTGAGGTTTTTAATGTGGAGAATGCGGAGGTATTTGGTAGGTGGATAGGTAATCGATTCAAGGATTTCACTAATGTGATATGGGTTATTGGAGGGGATAGAAACCCAAGAGAGAACAGCACAGATATTGATATATGGCGTGCAATGGCCAAAGGTATTGCCAGCCAGACCGGAGGCAATGAAAACACCCTGATGACCTTTCACCCCCAGCCTACAGCTCCGGGAGGGTCAAGCAATTGGTTTCATCAAGACAAGTGGCTGGACTTTAATATGCACCAAACGGGCCATTGCCCGAATCAAGCTACCTATAAAAAGATCACACATGATTATAATCTAACACCCATTAAACCTACCATTGATGGGGAACCACTTTACGAAGATCACCCCAATTGCTTTAAGCCGGAGGAATTGGGGCACAGCATACCGGAGGATATTCGCAGAATTATGTATTGGAATGTTTTTGCCGGCGCATTTGGTCAGTCCTATGGCTGTCATGCAGTCTGGCAGATGTTTACACCGGATCGGGAAGGAATCAACTTTCCCTTGAGACCATGGAAAGTTGCCTTGGACCTCCCCATGGCTACACAAGTTCAACACCTCAAAAACTTGATGTTGAGTAGGCCTTTCTTAACCAGGATCCCGGATCAGAACATGGTGGTTGATAAACAGGAAGATGATGAAAGTTATGTAATAGCTACCAGAGATCAGGAGGGAAGTTATGCGATGATCTATATTCCCACCGGAAAAACAGTCACCTTAAACACCTCCATCATGAAATCCAAAACCTTGAAATGTTCATGGTATGACCCACGAACAGGTGCCTGGACTGATGCCGGATTTGTCAGCAGTTCTCCATCATTTACTTATACGGCGCCAAGCTCAGGCGGAAAGGGACACGATTGGGTGATGGTTTTGGATGCCATTTAGTCGGACTTCCTTGCTTCCTTATTTTCACTTTTTTTCTTGAAAAACACTTGCCTCACCCACCTAGGTAAAAAGATGGCCCCTAACAATAGATAGGGATAATAAGAAAACATCCGCCAAAGTATACTGGTGACAAAGGTATAACCGGTCAGGAATTCGTTGAAGAACTGTGTAAAGAAAAACTCTGCTGTTCCACTACTTCCGGGAGTTGGGCTGATCATCATTACGATCCACATGATAATCTGCCTCGCAAAAACGACCACGTGTTCGAAAACCGAAAGTGTTTCAAAGGCAGATATTAGGGAGTTGAGCATTAAGTACCTTGAAGACCAAATGAAAACGGTGGTAAGGATAATAATCAGCCAATATTTGAAATTCTTCCCTTTGAGTTCTTTGCTAGCCTCAATGATTTGATCCCCATAATTATTGGCCTGATATTTCCATTTTCGAAGCCATTTGATTGAAAATAACCTGAGCATTATCCACTTGAAGACCCTGGGACGGTAAAACAAGGCCAGGGCCATTAATACTGAATAAATGGTGTACAAGGTATAACTTCCCCAAAACAGGTATTCCATGCTTGAGCCCAATCTCATTTCCAGCACTCTGCTTTCAGGGAAAATATAGCCCTGGGCTAAAAACAAAATGATTGGCGCACCTATGACAAAGAATAAATTGTCCATAATGGCTGTCAGCATGGTGAAAGCCAAAGCTTTACCTAGGGGAATGCCTTCTTTATTTAGGATAAACACAGCTACAGCCGTTCCTCCTACAATAGAAGGAGTAACTGCTGAGGCAAATTCCCACAAAATGATTACATATATGGCCCTGGACCAAGTCAAGTGCTTATTGGTTACTTCCCTGATCCGAAAAACGTAGCCGGCATCCCGTAAGATGATAAAAACCAATGCCAATAATATGGACCAAATTGAAGCGTCAAAAACTCCCCTTAAAGTTTGGGCATTCACAGTCGGATCCATGTAAAACATGGCAAAGACTATGGCGATCCCAATAAACACAGGAACCCAAACCTTATTTGGATTTAAGGTTTTAAATACTTCCCTATTGTCTAATTTCATAAGTTTTCTACAGGTATAGCTTCTAATCGTTCTACCCAGAAATTGTTAAAACCCTCTCCTATTTTTATTGTCACCAACGTAAGCTGAAGGAGCTCTAAAATGGCTAAAAAAGTATAGATAATAAAAATTTTATCTGGATTCAGGACAATAAAGTCTGAAAAAGGGATTCTGGGATTTTCTTCCAGTCGATCTAAAACCAATGATTTTTGTTGTTCTATGGAATAGGGATATTGAATCACCGTATGCTTTGTGGTATCCTGGCTATGGGCATATTTCGTCAAAACCCTTTGGTACACTTTTAATAGGCGATACAGGTCAAGGTCTTGGAGTTCGGCATCCACCTGATCGATTTGATTGATCTGCTTTAGCTCTTGCACCACATTGCCTCTAGCAAATTTGGACATCCTTTCCTCTTCCATACTTGCAAGTTCGCCAACTACGGACTTGTATTTTTTATATTCCAATAAATGCTTAATTAGATCTTCCCGGGGATCAATTTCTTCTCCATCTTCATTAAGTTCAGGCCTGGGGAGTAGCATTTTCGATTTCACTTTCATCAAAGTGGCTGCAAATAATATAAATTCACTGGCCACCTCAATTTCCATTTTTTCCAGATGGTGAATATAATCAAGAAAATCATTGGTGATTTTAGATATGGGAATATCATATATATCCAGTTCATCACGCTCAATGAAAAACAGCATAAGGTCAAATGGCCCTTCGAATAAAGGTAATTTGATTTCGAAACTCACTGGATAAGATTATTTTTTGTTATTTTTGTATTTCTTATTGTGTTCAAAGATATCACATATCTTGTTAAATCAATAGGCATGTCAATAATTTCCATAAAGGTATGGAGGCCTGAATAATTATTGGTAATATTAAACATTATATCCTATGAATAGGTTATAGTTTTCTGTAAATGAAGATAAGTATATGCAAATAGAACCTGGAAAATTACTTAGAGGAATCCATTACCCGGAAGACCTTAAAAACCTCAGTAAAGACCAATTGGTTCAAATCTGTGATGAATTGAGACAGTTTATCATTGACCATGTTTCTGTTTATGGAGGTCACTTTGGTGCTGGCTTAGGCGTCGTAGAACTTACTGTAGCATTGCATTATGTGCTCAATACTCCTGATGATCAGTTGATTTGGGATGTGGGCCATCAGGCCTATGGACACAAGATCCTTACCGGCCGTAGAAATGACTTTCATACCAATAGACTATACAAGGGCCTATCCGGATTTCCCAAAAGGAAAGAAAGTCCTTTTGATTCTTTTGGCGTAGGACATTCCAGTACTTCCATCTCGGCTGCTCTGGGAATGGCCATGGCTTCAAAATATAAGGGGGATACCAAAAGGCAACATGTGGCCGTAATAGGTGATGGTGCGATGACAGGAGGAATGGCCTTTGAAGCAATGAATCATGCCGGTGTTTCAGACAGTAATATGGTGATTATCCTCAATGACAATTGCATGTCTATTGACCCTAATGTTGGGGCATTGAAGGATTACCTTACAGACATCACCACCTCCCATACTTACAACAAAGTGAAGGACGAAGTATGGCACCTGTTGGGTAAAATCAGTAAATTCGGATTCAGTGCTCAAGATGTAGTTTCAAAAGTGGAGGGAGCCATAAAATCTGCCTTGCTGAAACAGAGCAACTTATTTGAGTCCTTAAACTTGCGCTATTTCGGACCGGTGGATGGGCATGATGTAAATCATCTGGTGGAGGTACTCAATGACCTTAAAGATATTCCGGGACCAAAGATTCTTCATTGCATAACCGTAAAGGGTAAAGGCTTTGCCCCCGCAGAAAAAGACCAGACCAAATGGCATGCTCCGGGGAAATTTGATAAAATTACCGGAGAAATTTCTAAGAAAATACCTACTACTCCCCAAGCACCCAAATACCAGGATGTATTTGGACACACCTTGGTAGAGCTGGCAGAAAAGAATGATAAAATCGTAGGGGTTACTCCTGCAATGCCCTCCGGATCTTCCATGAATATCATGATGAAGGCTTTTCCTGATCGATCATTTGATGTGGGAATAGCAGAACAACATGCAGTTACTTTTTCCGCAGGACTGTCTACTCAGGGCTTGGTTCCCTTTTGTAATATTTACAGCACCTTTATGCAGCGGGCATATGATCAGGTGATTCATGATGTTTGCCTTCAAGATTTGCCGGTTGTGCTTTGCCTGGATAGGGCGGGGTTTGCCGGTGCAGATGGGCCTACTCACCATGGTGCCTATGATTTGGCTTATTTGCGTTGTGTACCTAACCTAGTGGTTAGCGCCCCTATGAACGAAGAGGAGTTGCGAAACCTAATGTTTTCAGGTGCGGAGCACCAGGCCCCTTATGCCATCAGGTATCCAAGAGGTCAGGGTGTTATGCCTGATTGGAAAAAACCGCTAAGGAAAATACCAACAGGTCAGGGAAGGATAATTACCGAAGGTAAAGACATTGCCATACTAAGTATTGGGCATATTGGTAATTATGTGCTCGACAATTCGGAGAAGTTTGAATCGCTAGGACTTAGCGTTGCCCATTATGACATGCGTTTTGTCAAACCTCTTGACGAGTCATTGCTGCATGAGGTTTTTGGTAAATTTGACAAAGTGATCACGGTGGAGGACGGTTGTCTGATGGGGGGATTTGGTAGTGCTGTCTTGGAATGGATGATGGACCACGGTTATCAGGCAAGAATAAAACGTTTGGGCATACCTGATAAAGTCATCGAACATGGAGAGCAAATAGAATTGCACCATGAATGCGGTTTTGATGCTTCCGGAATCCTACAAACGGTGAAAGATATGATGAACCTAAATGTGGAAGATAAAATTAAGATTTAAAAATATCAGTTTTATTATAGATGAGGAAATCCGGCCGGTTTCCTCATTTTTTTTTAAATTGGACCCATGTATAAGTAATTTAATCCGCTACTTCCATGTCCGATATAATAAACCCAAGAAGGGAATTTTTGAAGAAAGCTACGGCGGCATCTGTTGCGCTGACTCTTAGCCGGCCGTCATTTACAAAACCCTTAGAAAAGAAAAAGAATAAGCTTCCACAATGGCGAGGCTTTAATTTGCTGGATTTTTTTAACCCCATTCCCGAAAAAGGACGGAAGACAAAACCTGCTTATTATAAATACATGGCCGATTGGGGTTTTGA
Organism: Cyclobacterium sediminis; assembly: GCF_054781075.1. Lineage (NCBI taxonomy): Bacteria > Pseudomonadati > Bacteroidota > Cytophagia > Cytophagales > Cyclobacteriaceae > Cyclobacterium > Cyclobacterium sediminis. The sequence goes on from NZ_BAAGVC010000007.1 coordinate 271,893, forward strand.
TTTTGCCAGAATCCCTATTTCCTATCCAAGTTATTTGTCCTTTGATCGAAGCAAGCCCATACGTCCGGATGAGGTACTTCAATTCAATAACAAAATACTGGATGAGATTGATGAAATTGTTCACAATTGTCACCAACAAGGATTGCATGTTAGTTTAAATTTACACAGAGCGCCTGGGTTTTGTATCAATGCAGGTTTTAGAGAGCCGTACAACCTTTGGGAGGACGAGGAAGCTTTGGAAGCCTTTTGTGCCCACTGGGAAATGTGGGCCAAACGCTACAAAAATATATCTTCTAAGAAGTTAAGTTTTGATTTGGTCAATGAACCGTACAAAAGACTTGACCCGAATGACCAGCATTCGCCGGGCGGTCCTGTGCCGGTAAATGAATATAGGAAAGTGGCAGAGGCTGCGTTGAAAACAATTAAAGGCGTCAATAAAAACCGATTGGTCATTGCAGATGGAAATGGAGGTGGAGGGATGGCTATTCCTGAATTTGCTGATTTGGATTTGCACCAAAGTTGCCGGGGTTACTTTCCCATGCATATTTCCCATCACAAAGCACCTTGGGTTTTTAAAGATCCTGAAAGCCTGTCGGAGCCCAATTGGCCGGGCATGCACAATGAGCGGCATTATGGCAAAGCAGACTTGGAAAAACATTACGCACCTTGGATTGCTTTGCTGGAGCAAGGGGTAGGTGTTCACTGCGGAGAGTTGGGTTGTTACAACCAAACTCCCCATAAAGTCTTTTTATCCTGGTTTGGGGATATTTTAGACATTTTGGATGACAATGGAATAGGTTTTGGTTTATGGGAGTTTTCCGGCTCTTTCGGCCTGCTTAACTCCGGAAGGACAGATATAGCATATGAAGATTGGTACGGAGAAAAATTAGATAGGGAATTGTTAAATTTATTGATGAAATATGCCTGAGATATCCTATTGGAAAAAAGGAAAGGGCCAACCGCTCGTTTTGCTTCCCGGTTTTTGCGAAACAAAAGAAATGTGGACAGATTTTGTGGAGCCACTATTGACGAGTTGTGAAGTCTGGTGCCCTGATTTGCCGGGATTTGGTAGCAGCGATGCCTATAAAGGTGATTTTACCATTTCAGATATAGGAAAAGAACTGGCCCATTGGATGCTAACCAATAATATAGGCCATGCAAGCCTAATAGGTCACTCCCTTGGTGGTTATTTGGCCCTGGAAATGGCACAACTGCCAAATCTCAACTTAAGTGGGTTGGGATTGTTTCATTCCACGGCATACCCAGACAGTGAAGAGAAAAAGGATAATAGGGAAAAGACAATAGAATTTGTGAACAAGCACGGGGTAAATAAATTTATCAGCTCCTCATTGCCACTGCTGTTCAAAAGAGAAAATAGGGATCGTTGCAAGGGAGCCATTGACCAACTTATAGCACATGCCAGCCTACTTTCCCGAGACAGTATCATAAATTACCTGAAGGCCATGCGGGACAGAGATGACAATAGGGAAACTCTTGCAGCCTTTCCAAAACCAAAACTGATGATCTGTGGGGTTGAAGACACTGCCGTATCCCTAGCAGACAGCCTGAACCACAAGAAGCTTGTCGATCAGTTCTGTCAACTTTCGGATTGCGGACATATGGGAATGTTTGAGCAAAAGGAAAAAACGCAAGCTGCCATTTGCGATTTTATGGAAAGCTTGAAAAGCTAGTAGGTAGCCCTTCCTCCGGATAAATCAAACACAAAACCGGTATTAAAACTGGCTTCCTCAGATAGTATCCAACTGGCAATAGCAGCTGCTTCATCTACAGTACCAAGGCGCTGCATGGGGATTTTTGAAGCCATATATTCTAATTGCGCCGGATCCGTGTCTTTGTTCATGGCAGTAAGAATAACCGCAGGGGCCAAACCATTGACTGTGATTCCGGAGGTGGCATATTCTTTCCCTAAAGCCTTTACCAAGCCTATTACTCCTGCTTTGGTGGCAGAATATCCCACCATATTTGGGTTTCCTTCTTTACCGGCAATGGAGGCGATAAGGAGAATTCTTCCATATTGGGCCTTCTCCATATATTTTAAGGCATATTTGGCAGTTAAAAAAGAGCCCCTCAAATTGACATTATATATTTTGTCAAATTCCTCAGTAGCATAATCGGTTATTTTTATTTGGGTAGGACCTACTATTCCTGCGGAATTTACCAGTATGTCAAGTTTTCCGAAATGACTGATGCTTGCATGATAAGCATCTTGTACTGCAGCTTCATTGGAAATGTCCACGACAAAAGCTTTTACCGGTAGGCCTGCTTCTTGCCATTCCTTTTCTAAGGCAAGTAGTTTGTCCTGATTGAAGTCCCAAAGCGCAATACTTGCACCTTCAGCAGCCAATCTTTCGGCAATGGCTTTGCCTATGCCATCTGCAGCTCCGGTAATTACTGCCACCCTATTGTTATATCTAGACTTTGTCATTGAAATTATTTTTTGGAATTTCTACTTTTAAAATTAAGAAAGTGCTGATGAATATTTCTTATGGCTAAATTAGATTTAAGAAAAATTTATAAGCCACAGCCTCATTTTTTTGTTTTCTGTCACAATATTTACGACAATTATTTTAAATTACTAAAAGAATTATATCGGCTTAGAATTTCATTTCTTTAATTATAATAAATTCTTGGGTCTTAAGAACGCCGGGGTTTTGTTCAAAATGTAGGAAATAAGTATAATTGAAACAAGTTTGCTTAGATTGCTTAAGGAGATTTTAGCTGAATTTAAACTTAACGGGAATGTTTTGAGTTTGATCTATTAACTATACAATAAGAAAATATAGCAGAATACCAATTGACAAAATAACCTGATAATAATTGACTAAAGTTTGTTGAAAGACTTTAAGTTATTGAAAATTAACCTGTTAATGACTTCGTTAATCTTGGGGTCACTTAAACTCAAACTTTTATGAAAAAGTCCAGACACTTAATTGTTCTAATCTTACTCCTATCTTTTACCTCCTGTAGCTCACTTAGTTCCATGAACCCACTAAGTTTACTTACAGGAAACAAATGGAAGCTTGCCGGAATGATGGGCAAAGCCCTAGATGTTGGAAAATTTGCTGATGCTCTACCAATGCTAAGTTTTATGGACGGTGGCAAGTTAAGTGGTTTCACCGGTTGTAATAATTTTTCCGGAAATTTTAATTTAGATGGAAAAAGTCTTTCACTAGATCCCGGTGCCATGACCAAAAAAGCATGTCAGGGTTCAGGAGAAAATGAATTTTTGAATGCACTTTCCATGGTAAGTGATTTTAAAGTAAGCAAAGATAATTTGACATTGATGGATGGAGCCAAGGAACTTCTGCGTTTTGTTCCAGAAAATTAAATCCAACTACCTATTTTCAATTCAAGAAATAGGTATTGGTCCTATTAAAGCAGCTTATTGCTAGTTTTGGGTTTTAAATAATATATGGGCTTTTTAAATTGTAGCGGATACCAGTTGCTTTATTTCTAAATAAAATGTTTACCCCTTTATGACCTATCTATCACCTGAATTAATCATTGGAATGAAATAAAAGGCTTAGTTGCCAGAATAGGGGCTTTGGTGCTTCCTGTCTTCCATAGCAATTACCCTTTAACCGGATCGTAATTTTAAAAATGAAAGAGAGATCAGATTATCCGTCCAAAAAAAAGACCATCAGTGAATGGGTTCACGTTTACGGCGATTACCTATATAGTTGGGCTTATCATAAAACGAGCTGCAATGAGACGGCAGAGGACCTGGTTCAGGAAGTATATTTTGCTGCATTCAAAAACTATGACAAGTTTGAAGGAAGAAGTAGCCCCAAAACCTGGTTGTTGAAAATTCTGAATAATAAAATAATTGATCACTACAGGAAGTTGTCCAATAATGAAGGCAAGCAAGAGGATGCTACTAGCCAGTTTACCGATTCATTTTTTAACCCTGTTGGAAATTGGAAGGCAAATGGACTTGAGGAGGCATGGGTAGCCGAAGAGCATTTGTTGGATAATGAGGCCTTTAATGAGGTGATGGAGATTTGCATGAATGATCTGCCGGCCAAATGGAGGCTGGCAATTTTGTCCAAGTTCTTGCTCGAAAAAGAAGCTGTAGCAATTTGTCAGGATTTGGATCTCACGACGTCTAATTATTGGCAGGTGATTCACAGGGCCAAATTGCTTTTAAAGAAATGTTTGGAAGTCAACTGGTTTGCCAAAAATTAATACCTGAGCATATTTATGGAAAAATTGATGAGTCGTATGCTACTTTCATGCAAGGAAGCAACCTTTTTGGTAGAAAAGCAAATGGAATCTTCTCTGACTTTTATGGAAAAGTTCAGGTTAAGCATCCATTTGAAGCTCTGTAAAGTTTGCAGTGCCTACCAGCATCAGAGCGAAACCATAAACAAAGCCTTGAAAAAATGGACCGAAGGCAGTGTTTTGTCAAAAGAACTCCCCTCAAAAGTTAAATCAGAAATTATAAAAGAAATTAATCGCTAAAATATTTTGATGATTTTGTCAGGAAGCTAACAAGTTTGCGTCTATTTGATTATCACAGTGAAATGCTATTGAAGAGAAAGGAATAAAGTCTTTTTTCACTCAATGTATTTATGAAAATAAAAATAGACTTAATATGGACTTAAGTACTTTTCAAAAAGAACTGAATCACAACAACCCATTTGATTTTTCTGCATTAAAGGCAGTCTTTTTAAACTGCACATTAAAAAAATCACCCGTAAACTCTCATACAGCAGGACTAATCAGCATGAGTGAGCGTATCATGCATGCCAATGGTATAGCAACTGAAATCATCCGCCCGGTAGACCACCAAATTGCTTTTGGCGTTTATCCCGACATGACAACGCATGGCTGGGACAGGGACGATTGGCCGGGAATCCAAGAAAAAGTAATGGAGGCAGATATTTTGGTCATAGGTAGTCCTATTTGGCTTGGAGAAAAATCTTCTATTGCCTCTCTCGTGATAGAACGTTTGTATGGCTACTCCGGAAAAATGAATGACAATGGCCAATATGCCTACTATGGGAAAGCCGGCGGCTGTTTGATTACAGGTAATGAAGATGGAATCAAACATTGTGCGATGAATATTTTATACAGTCTTCAACATTTAGGCTATGTCATTCCACCACAGGCAGATTCAGGCTGGATAGGGGAAGCCGGGCCGGGCCCTTCCTATTTGGATGAAAATTCCGGTGGACCGGAAAATGACTTTACCAATAGAAATACCACTTTTATGACCTGGAACTTGATGCATCTGGCCCATATGCTTAAGCAGGGAGGAATACCCGCTTATGGGAATCAAAGAGACGCTTGGGACAATAGGTCAAGTAAAGATCATCCAAATCCGGAGTACCGCTGAGTTTGGATAGCTATTGTGCCATCAAAATAAATACTATTATTCACCTATTAATCAAACCCAAACCACTGTAATTATGGGAAATTTACGTTTACTAAAATTTTATCTGTTTATTGCTTCGTTTTTTTTAGCCATCACTTGTGCCAAAGCACAGCAAACAAGTATTCCTGAAAAAGATCAATATTTTGATTTGGCTTTTGGTATGGGAGAAAACAGCCTTACCAGTTATTCCCTGTCTTGGAATAAGAATTATGGACTCTTCTCCTCAAAAAAATTAAGGTTAGGTTATGGTATTCGCTTTTCCGGACTAAACGGTAAAGAAATAAATTATATCACTGCTCCTGCAAACCTAACAGGGGATGATGCCACCATTGACACCTTGTATATGGGAAAAGCCAATACCATGGCTTTGAATGCAATGATAAATATCCAATACCAATTTCACCCGAAAATAAAACTTGGATTTAATATCGATGCCATAGGTCTCGGTTTTGGCGGGGAGCAAAGTGCCAATTTTATCAGTTCAGAAAACACAGGTCAGTTTCCACAAAACCTAAATGCAAAACCTACCTCCTTTAACTTGCTATTGGTGGGGGACAATGATATTGGTCAATTGAAATCCGAATTTTACCTGGCATATGCTGTTGCTGAAAAAGCATGGCTCAGGGCAGGTTTCGACATGACCTTTTCAGAATATACGAGCAATCAGGTGCTGACCAATGAAAACGATAGGTTCAGAAACAAAGCTACACTGTTTTTTGTAGCAGTTTCCTACAATCCCTTCAAGTGATTAACAATTAACCCATAGTTATCATGAAATCTTCGATTTTCATCCTCCTGTTTTATTGGTTTTTGGCGCCAAATGTAGTTGCCCTTGAACCGGAACCTGGCGACAACCTGGAAGAATCTTACATTAAATTCAATATTCGAAATCTTGGATTAAATGTGGAAGGCGCTTTTAAGTCCTTTAAAACCAAGGTGCAATACAATGAATCTCAACCTGAAAAAAGTAGCTTTTCGGCAGAAATTCAAAGTAATTCTATAGATACAGGCATCACCAAGCGAGACAATCACCTTAAAAATCCTGAGTACTTCGATGTAGCCCAATACCCTACCATTAGCTTTAAGTCTACAAAGGTATCAGCAGTGGGAGAAGATGAGCTCAAGGTTTTTGGTGACTTAACAATAAAAGGGAAAACACTCCCAATAACCCTAACTGTGTCCATTATAAACAAAGGATCAGTAAGGGAATTTAGTATCGAGGGCGAACTCGACCGAAGAGATTATAAGGTTGGGGGGAGCAGCTGGGTAATGTCCGATGATGTCTACTTAGACCTTCTTATTGTGAATTAATGTTCAGCTTAATTGCTTGCTTCAGATTCCTATTGCTTTAACCCCTTTTCCTTGCAAATTGCTTGTAAGCACCACCCCTTGCTGACAATGACTAGCTAAAAGCTTAATATAATGTCTATAATGTTGAAGTGCTATATTGCCATCATCCTGTTTTTTGCTTTGGTTCCCGAAGCTGAATCCAGACAGTCAAAGCAAGACAGTACAATATTTAAGGCTTTGCCTTTGGCCTATTTTACCCCTGAAACGAGGATTGCAGTAGAGGCCTTTGCATTTTATAGTTTTTATGCCAAAGAAAGCAAAAGAAAGTCCAATTTGCGGATGTTTGTTACCTACACCCAAAACAAGCAGTATTTACTAATTCTGCCTTGGCAAGTATACACCTCAGGGGATCAATATTTCTTGAACGGTAGCATTGACTATCGCAAATTTCCTGAATATTATTATGGATTGGGAAATAATACCAAGGAGACCTCGAGGGCACTTTATGCATTTAAAGCCCTTACATTTAAGAGTAAAAGTTATAAAAGGCTAAAAAAAGACACCTATATTGGTCTGGCACTTCAAGGTCAATGGCTGAAACCGAAATTTCCGGAGATGGAACTCCTTTTTGAGGATGTTTTGGAGGAGAATGGAAGAGAAGGATACGGCTATATGGGCTTTGGACCGGCTGTGATGTGGGACAAAAGGGATCATATTTTATCCCCTTCTTCCGGAAGCTTTATTGAGTTTAGTCCTTTAATTGGTGTAGGGAAAAGCAATCATTCTGCGATTAATTTTGGTTTACTAAGTTTGGACATGAGGCATTATTTGGCACTTGCTGACAATATTACCTGGGCCAATCAATTTTTGACCCAGTTGTCTTTCGGTGAAGTTCCATTTCGGACTTTACCAACCTTGGGAGGACCATTTCTTCATAGGGGATACTATCAAGGAAGGTTTAGGGACAACCATTCTGCGATCCTCCAGTCTGAATACAGGCATCATGTGATCGGGAGGTTTGGTTTTGTCGTATTTGGTTCTGCAGGAAGGGTATACAAAAGCTTACAGGAAAAATTATATAAAAACATACACCTTGCCGCCGGTGGAGGCCTAAGGTTGCGTATAAGTAAAAAAGACAGGACCAATGTAAGGTTGGATTACAGCTTTACTTCTGATTCACGTGGTTTCTACATTTATTTTGCAGAGGCTTTTTAAAACAATGAAATTTAAAAGTAACTTCATCACCAAACTGACCCACTGGGAATATTGGCCAACCTGGTTGGTTTATTCTCCTGTCGTATTTTATTACCTGTTACTTTCAGCAAAGGCCAGGTCTTTCTTTTTCTTCACCCTAACCAATCCGGATATGGAAATGGGAGGGCTTTATAACTGCAGCAAATTCCGGCAACTTCGTAAACTCCCACCTAACTTAATTCCAAAAACAGTTTTTCTCAAACCGGGAACTTCGGTGGAAGTCGCCCTTGAAGCCCTTTCTAATGTAGGCATTAAATTTCCCTTGATCGCAAAACCAGACAGGGGAGAAAGGGGCACGGCAGTAAAGGTCATTAGAGACAAGAAGGGCTTGGCAGCCTATCTGGAACATAGCAAGGCAGATATTCTATTGCAGGAATTTATCCAAACGCCTTTTGAGGCAGGGGTTTTTTATTACAGGCTCCCTACTGAGGAAGCAGGGAATATACCTTCCATAGTATTGAAGGAATTTTTGACCGTAGTGGGTGATGGTAAAACTAGCCTTAAAGATTTGGTTGATGAATCTCCTCGAGGTAGACTCGTAAGCAAAAATCTATTCAAAGGTGATGGTCCGAATCCTAAGGAGATTTTGCCTTTAGGAAAAGAAAGAATACTTGAGCCCATTGGCAATCACAATAGAGGAACCAAATTTATCGATGGAACAAAATTAAGTAACCCTACCCTGGTCCGGTTTTTTGATAAGTTGAGTCTTCAGCTAGACAGCTTTTATTATGGAAGGGTAGATTTAAAGGCCAATTCTGTGGAAGATTTTGTTCAAGGTAGAGGAATTAAGGTCTTGGAGATAAATGGGGTGAATGCGGAGCCGGCGCATATTTATGACCCTAACACAAAGCTGTGGGAAGGGATCAAAACACTATTAAAACATTGGAGCTTGATCTATGAAATTAGTAATAAAAATGGTGCGTCAAAGCATTCAACTACCTCATTAAAAGAAGCTTGGGAGCATTATGTGCAAAGGGAAAAAATAAAAAAATGACGGGATTTTGTCAGGTTTGATGGCCAGATACGTCTATTTTAAAGAATGGTTTTATACTGTAATCGAAATTAGGATTCCGAATATTGAATTATGAAAGCTGAATGTAAACAGAACCTTAAACAAATTTCCCGTCTTTTGGAAAAGCTAAGCGCCCAGCAATACAATTATAAGTCTAAATTTCTTTCAGGAGCCACCATAGGTCAACACATTCGGCATATTCTTGAATTTTATATTTGTATTAGAGAAGCCGTGGATTCAAAAATGACGGCGATCAATTATGACAAAAGAAAACGAGATAATTCAATAGAAGAGGATCCTAAAATAGCCTTAGCTGCCGTTGACAATTTTGTACAGTTTTTAGAGGGAGAAAATTTTTCGGGTGATGCGTCTCTCGTTACCAATTTTTCCCTTTTGGATGATTGTGAATGCGTTATTCCATCTTCTTTTCTAAGGGAGTTGGTTTATTGTCTGGAGCATAGCATACACCACCAGGCTTTGATTAAAATTTCCCTTTTAGATCAAGGACTTGTGCATTTGGTAGATAGCGATTTTGGTGTAGCACCTTCCACTACAAAATCCCGACTTGCCAAAGCAGGCAAGCAGTAGCAATTTTTTTTATTCATTCAGTGACCAATTGTATTTTTTGAAAGAAATTTTAGCTTCTTTGCTCAGTTTATTATCAGCATATTGATTGATAAATTCTGCTAAACTACCGTTTCGGGTAAAATCTTCCTTAAACCAAGAAAATAGTGGTGACAATTCCGCTTGTTTATTGGCCAGGGTGTTGTGCTTGGGATTATTGATGAATGCATGGGCAGCTTGCTCCAATTGTGCCTCTAAATTATTGGCTGTGTAGGCCTGGTTCATTAATTGGGGGCAAGAGATAGAAGCACAGTTTATGGCAAAATGAATTCTTGGTTCATTGAATTCTTTTCTCAGGATTTTATGTTCTATTTCATCCAGGCTTGCCGGTTTACCTCCTATTTCAAAGAACTCCAGATGCCATACGGTATTGACAATCGGTATGCTTAGCTTTGGTCCAATGTCTTTGATACTTTTTACGGGATAGTGATTGAGGATCAATTTAATGGTGAATGCATTGTAGGTATTGATCCAATAAGCCAACTGCTCTTGTTCCGACCAGGTTTCCCTATCAGGAGGATTGGTGCTGAGCAAAGCCAAATAAGCATCTAATTTATCCACATCAGCATTAAATCCTTTATAGTCTACCTTTCCCTGCTCGCTTACGTGGGCATGAAGGAGCTTGTCAAAAGATGCGTGGCTAGGTGGATTTGTACCTGATTGCCCCAACCCGGAACTTCCGCAAGAAAGGTTGATCAAAAGAATGCTGTAGTAAATAAACAGTTTTATCATGATAGGTTAGGCTGTCAGTGAATAAGTTGGTTGGAAAGCTGCAGCAAGTCTTCCGCTACAAAATCATTCTTTGGTGAAAGCGGATAATCTGATTTTCCTGCCCTTTTGATAAAAGCGGTCTGTAATCCTGCTCTGGCAGCACCCAGCAAGTCCCAAGGATGTGCAGCAATCATCAAGGCCTTATCTGCAGAAATTTCCATTTTGTCGAGGACATACGCATAGGTGGAGGGATGTGGTTTAAATTTACCTACACTTTGAATGCTAAATATTCTATCAAACAACTGACTGATGCCGGCAGATTTTAACTGTTCATTGATAGTTTCCAGGGTGCCATTGCTTAGGGCGACAATTATAAAACCTGCATTTTTTAAGCGTTGTAGGCCTTCAAAGACTTCTGAATGTGGAGAAAGCTTTTTGAATTCACTTAAAATTATTTCTCGTTTTTCAGCTGAAAGCGCTTTGCCATAATTTTCGGCAGTCATTTCCAAACAGGCATCAGCAATTAGAGAGAAATCAGCAAAATCACCAGATACAGTTTCCACCAATGAATAGTGCAATAAAGATTGAAACCACTTGCCTGCTGCCTCAGAATTTCCTATTTCTTTATTTATTGCAGTCTGCACTGCTTTTGTATCTAGCAGGGTTTCATTCACATCAAATATTAACAATTGGGGTGAGGAAGACATAATTTTCTAATTTAGCGGGTGACTATAAATTGTCTGTGGGGATTAATTAACTTTTTCGCCTTTGTTTAGCCATATTCCCCACATCTTATTGTAGGTATGGACTTTGTTGGTCGGCAAGGTGTCTGCTTGAAACACGGGATTGTTTTCATTTACCCAATGAAAAATTCCTCCATAAAGGTTATATACTTTACTAAAACCATTTTGTTTTAATATTTTTCCAATTTCTTGACTTCGGGCACCAATTGAACAATAAACAACTATGGTGCTGTCCTTTGGAATTCCATTTACCGAAGAAATGTCAAAAGTTTCATACCCTACCCATTGAGCCCCTTTCAAGTGGCTTACCTCAAATTCGTTTGCTTCACGGGTGTCCAATACTATGGCATTATTGATGAGCTCCTTTTGTTCGGGATAAACCAAATCAAAATTTTGATCATAAGTGCTGTTAAGTAATGCCTTATAAGCCAAGCTTTGACCATAGCCTTTCTCTACCGGAAGGGAGGAAACAAATAAACATAGGGAAAGAATGTGTAAAACTTTCATGGAACTAGAACAAAACTTTAGTCCCAATAATTTCTAAATTTTTAAAAATTTATCCCTCTTTATAAATGCTTACCAACCTACATAGGGTGGAGCAGCTATGCCTTTAAGCCTCAGGTATACCAAACACTGCGCACGGTGGTGTACTTGATGCCCACGCAATAAATAAAAAATATTTTCTTTGGTCATGTTTTCATTGCCAAAGACGATCTTTTCATCCAGTTGGATTTTTTCTGCATTTTTAATTAACCCCAATACATAATTATTTGCCAGTGAAAGCAGCTCCATGGTTTCTTTTTTATCGATGGAGTCTTTATTTTCTTTGTTATAAAAAGATTTTTTTTGCCCATTGATTTTGGCGGTAAGATAGCTGATATTGTCCACGATATGCAGTAGCTGATCCCTAAAAGACATGGACTCAGGGCTTGGCTTGTAATCATAAAGTTCGGCGGGCATGGCTTCTGCTACAAGCTGTGAATAATCCATATTGCGTTGCCAAACCTCAGGGTACTGGTCGGAAAAATACATTTGTGCTTTTAAGTCTGAAATGCCCATAATAGAAACCAATAATACAAATTGAATGATTAACTTTCCTTTCATAACGGGGGACAATAAAAACATCTTTGGGTTAAAATGCAATGCTTAGGGCTAATCGAGCAGGATTATTTATGGCTTTGTGCTTTAACAGAGAAGGTAATGGTCCTTCAATTACCTGCATGTACCGCTTGAAAAAAAAGTCTGATACCACCCTCCCAGTGAAAGTTCGGGACAGGCATCACAAAGTCTATCGCATAATCCGGGCTCGAATTAAAACTGATGCGTTGAGATTCTCGTTTCTTAAATAAATTACACTGTATGAATTTCAAACCCCTTAGGTTTTCTTCGTTTTTAATTTTCTTATTACTATTCATGTCCGGATGTTTCTCATTTAGGGAGAGCGACAAAAGTCTCTACCGGTTGATGGAGAAGAAGGCCATTACTTTTGAAATAAATTATTTGCAGGAATATCCTTTGCGCTGGTTATGGTACGAAAATACTGACAAGGAGGCGCCTATATTGCTGTTTATCCATGGTGCACCTGGTTCTTCTTCAGCTTTTCTTTCCTATATTCAGGATGACACCTTAAGGGAGCAATTTTCTATTTTAATCATTGATCGGCTAGGGTATGGTTATTCAGATTATGGCAATTATCAAGCGATTCCCCGGCAATTCGAAGCCATCGACAACTTATTGAATAAAGCACGCACCAACAATCAGCAGGTCTTTACAGTAGGACATTCCTATGGAGGAACCATCGCCGGCTATATTGCCATTCGGGATCCGAAATGGCTCACAGGCAGTGTAATGATCGCGCCGGCCATAGATCCTGAGCAGGAAAAATACTTTTGGTTTGGAAAGTTGGCTTGGTATAAAAGTACCCGATGGATGGTTTCTAAGTCTTTAAGGGTTGCGGCAGATGAGAAATATTCCCATGAAGAAGAGCTTAGAACATTCGTAAATCAATGGGATAAAATAAACTCCCCAATATTGCACATCCATGGTGACAAGGATGGCTTGGTGCCTTATGGTAATATAAATTTTTCAATGCGAAACATTCCAAAAAAATGGTTGGAAGTTAAAACCATTCCGGGAGAAGGCCATCTGATTCCTTTTACAGAGAAAGAACTAATGGTAAGTGAAATTCTAAAATTTATTGACTCCAATTAAATGAGTAGATTTAAGGAAATACAGTTTGTAAAGATAACTTGGCTTTGGTGACTTAAATCACTTATTTTCTGTAGGGTAACCATTATTTTTATTGTATTAAATGTATGAATCCTTCTAAGGGATCTGCTGTTTTTCAAAAATTCTTTTTCAATAAAAATAATTGTATCATGACAAAAAATATGGGATCAACCGACAGAATTATAAGGACAATTATTGCAATTGTTGCCTTGTACCTTTATTTCTCGGGAATTGTAACGGGAGTATTGGGCATTGTGTTAATTATCATTTCCGCCATTTTTCTAATAACGAGTTTGGTTAGTTTTTGTCCGCTTTATACTTTGTTTGGTATCAAATCATGTAAGACGCATTAAAAGGAGAAGCTTCAATTTTCTATTCCCTTAGTAGGTTTGGTAAAAAAAGGGTAGATAGGATAGAAAAACCGTATCCGGAACTAGACATAAAAAAAGGAACAAACTCTTTTGGGAGTTGTCCCTTTTTTCCGGTCAATTTAGACACTTGTCAATTCGAGTAAGCTATTATTTATTCATCAAAATCGTCCTCAATATCATCTTCTCCGGGTGCTCCCAAGTCAAACATGCTGCTGAAAAGATCATTGAATTGCATGCCTGTGTCCAGTAGCTTCTTGCTCAGCTGGCTGTGCTCTGCCAAACCATGAAGTGCGAACTCCATGTAAAACTCTTTTTCTTTCTCCGGAAGCTCTTTTACAAATTGTGTGGTGATTTTCTCCAGTCCCGGAACATCCTGCAATAATTTTTTGTATTCTTTATCGCTTTGTGAGGCCAATATGTCCAAGCTATTGCCTTCGCCAAACCAGGAAAGTGGTAAGACATAAGGATTGCCTTCTTTGGCTTTCTTTTTCTGTTCAGGGGAAGGGAAATGCTGAGAAAATAGGGTGCGAATGGCTTTGCCGATAAGGTTGTAAGCCACCAATCCTGCACCTTCCTGTTCTCCTTCATAGACCAGTTCTACCTTACCGGTGATGGCGGGAATTACTCCTATTAGGTCGACTATCCGAACAATGGTTTCATTTTCACCATTCAGGTACAACCTTCGTTCTGCAGCCGAAATAAGATTTTCATAGGCAGAAATGGTCAGTCTGGCAGAAACACCACTTTTCTCATCCACATATTCACTTTCTCTGGCCTCTACTGCAATTTGTTCGATCAGGTCTTTCATCAGCTCAGGAACATGGATTCTATCCATTGGCCTGTTGTTGACTTTAGCTTCCTGCTCGGTTATTTTTCTTCCTATTTCGATGCTTTTCGGATAATGGGTAATGATTTGACTTTCAATCCGGTCTTTGAGTGGAGTGACGATACTTCCTCTGTTTGTATAATCCTCAGGGTTGGCTGTGAAAACAAATTGTATATCCAAAGGAAGCCTTAATTTAAACCCCCTGATTTGTATATCTCCTTCTTGTAGAATATTAAACAATGCCACTTGAATTCTGGCTTGTAGATCCGGTAATTCATTGATCACAAATAGAGAACGGTTTGACCTAGGAACAAGGCCAAAATGGATGACTTTTTCGTCGTTATAGGACAGCTTCATGGTGGCCGCCTTGATGGGGTCTACATCACCTATTAGGTCTGCAACGGATACATCAGGAGTTGCCAGTTTCTCCGTATAGCGGTCTTCTTTTGCCCACCAAGTGATGGGCGTATCATCTCCCTTTTCAGCAATCAATGTTTTGGCAAAAGTTGAAATGGGCATGAGTGGGTCATCATTGAGTTCTGCTCCTTCCACTACCGGTACATAATCGTCCAACAGCATGGTCATCATTCTTGCAATCCTTGTTTTGGCTTGCCCTCTCAATCCCAGAAAGTTGATGTTGTGTTTGGAAAGAATGGCCCTTTCTATGTCCGGTATTACCGTATCCTCATATCCCCAAACGCCTTCAAAAACATTTTCTTTGTTTTTGATTTTGCGAATGAGATTGTCTCTTAGTTCTTCTTTGATGGATTTGGGACTGTAACCAACCGCTTTTAATTGTCCCAGGTTTTTTATTTTTAATAGATCTTTTGCTTTCATTTTGCTGTATTCCATGTTTTAAAAACGTTTGGTTCTGTTTCTTCGGTAATCTTCAAAAATTAAATGTCCCAAGCCCTGCAAGTTGCTATAATAGGCATTGCCGTTATTCACCGTAGTAAATTCTTTAACAAACTCTTTCAGGTAAGGGTCAGAGGCGATCATAAATGTGGTGACAGGGATTTTTAACCTTCTGCATTGTGCAGCAAGTTTAAGCGTTTCCTTGAGAATTTTGCTGTCTATACCAAAGCTGTTTTTATAGTATTTGATGCCCACCTTAAGGCAGGTAGGCTTGCCATCAGTGATCATGAAAATCTGTTTGTTTGGATTTTTTCTTCTCCTTAAAAGATTCATGGCCAGTTCAAGTCCGGCCACTGTATTGGTGTGGTAAGGCCCAACCTGAAGGTAGGGTAAGTCTTTGATTTCAATTTGCCAAGCGTCATTCCCAAACACAATCACATCTAGCGTATCTTTGGGGTATCTGGTCTTCACCAATTCGGCCAAGGCCATGGCTACCTTTTTGGCCGGGGTGATCCGGTCTTCACCGTAGAGGATCATGCTATGGGAGATGTCAATCATCAAAACAGTGGAAGTCTGGGTCCGCATTTCACTTTCCACTACTTCAAGGTCATCTTCGGTTAGAAGGAAATCTCCGGAGAAACCGTGGTTAATCTGAGCATTTCTTAGCGAATCTGTCAAAGCAATCTGATCCAAATTGTCGCCAAAAGCAAAAGGTCTGCGGTCTGTACCCCTTTCTTCTCCGGGGCCGGTGTGGTTGGTCTTGTGCTGTCCGCCTTTTCCCCGCTTGAGTTTTCCGAAAATTTCTTCCAAGGCATTTTTTCGGATGGATTGCTCTGCCTTTCCGGTAATATTTATTTCTCCCTTGCCTTTTTTTTCATCCAAGTAACCTTTGCTCTTGAGGTCATCAATGAAGTCTCCAATGCCATAGCCCGGCTTGGTCATATTGTACCTCTTGTCCAAATCGGTGAGCCAGCTGAGTGCCTCCGCAGCATCTCCTCCTGTCATGGTGACCAACTGAAGGAATATATCCAAAAGCTGTTCAAAAGTATTTTTATCTTCGTCCTTTTGAGGGACAAATTTACTGAATCTAAAACCTTTCATAGTAGGGTAACAAGAATTAAGGCCGAGAGGTTTAAACTAAGTCAAATACCTCAAAGAAATTTAGACTTTAATGGATTGCAGTTTTGGGTCCACTCATTCCAAGGGTGTAATTATATGCGTATTGACTTTTTCTAAGGTCTTAAATTGAATTGATCCTAGGGGGCTCTATAGCCCAAGAACACCTTTTGTAAGCAATAGTAAATCAAGTAGCTAACATTTCCTTGATTTTTTCAGCCTGGAGGTTGCAGTTGATCCACTCCTCTTCCATGGTGGCATTGTATTTTTTGTAAAAATTAATTGCCGGTTCATTCCAATCTAGAACCTGCCACATCATGCCTGTGCAACCTTCCTCAAGTGATTTGGCCATTACTTTTTCAAAAAGCAATTTTCCGGCACCTTTTCCGCGCTCTTTTTCAGTGACAATATAATCTTCCAAATAGAGGCGCTTGCCTTTCCAAGTGCTGTAACGATAATAATATATAGCGGTTCCGATAATGGTCTGAGTTTCCTCCTTTTCCAACACATAAAAACCAAAAACAGGTTGAGGTCCAAACCCATCCTTTTCCATCATTTCAAGGGTATTGGTTACTTCCTCAGGGGCTTTTTCATACAATGCCAATTCTTTGATCAGTTCAAGAATAGCAGGTAAATCCTCTTTTTTTCCTTCTCTAACAGTATACATAATTTGAAATTAATAAAATTGGTCAACTTTACCTTTGTAAGCCGAAGCTTTCTCTAAAATTTTTATTGGTAGATTTTTGCTTTTTGGATGACTTACAATTTTTATCTTTGAGACTTAACCCTTTGAATTATGTTTCTATCAATTGATGCAGGAAATTCTAATATTGTATTTGGTTTTTATCAAGAAGTAGATGATTGCTGGGAGGAAGTCCTTCGGATCCCAACAAAAAAAGACCTCAAGGTTTTTAATTTGGAGAGAAAGGTTGCCATGTATTTTTTGGAGAAAGGTTGGGGAACCGATCGTATAGACCTAATAGGAATCAGTACTGTTGTGCCGGATTTAGAACCTGTATTGATCCAATTTTGCCAGCGGTTTTTTGGAAAAGAGCCCTATGTTGTCAATGAGAATAGCTACGAAAAACTGCCTGTAACAGCGATGAACCCCAGAGAAATAGGTTCGGATCTAATGGCCAATATAACTGCTGCTTATTTGCAATTTAAAGCGGCTTGTATTGTCGTAGATTTTGGAACAGCCTTGACCTTCAGTGTGGTGGATAAAGATGGGGAAGTTATTGGGGTGAACATTGTACCAGGGATCAAAACTGCTATCAACTCCTTGTTCAACAATACCGCGAAATTACCCAAAGTGGAATTGGAATTGCCCGAATCAGCTTTGGGAAAAAATACGGTTCATGCCATTCAGGCAGGCATTTTTTATGGTTATTCGGGCTTGGTCAAAGGAATGGTGGAGGCCATTGAGAAGGAAACCGGAAAGGAATATCAATTGCTGGTTACCGGAGGCATGTCCTCATTAATGGGGCATTTGGGGGATAGATTCAATAATGTGGATATCAACCTGACATTGAAAGGAATTTATGCAATCACAAAACTTAATTTTGATCAATGAGTGTAATCCCTGCCCTGTTAAGGAAAGCTAAGGAATGGATACATGTGGGAACAGAATCAATCTTCTATCATCTCCGATAAGCGTGAACCAAGGTTTGAAATGTTTACCACCTTTTCTGAAAAACCGGAAATATTGGACAGAATAATTACGGCATTTTTCCTTTCTATATCCAAGGTAAAAGAAGAGGCATATCCTCCGGTTCCCCCTCCATGCCACAACCATTTGCCATTATTTTTATTTTCAATCATCCAGCCAAGTCCTATGGCCTTTTCATAAGGGGTTATAGAAAATGTTTTCTTTTGTGTAAGGGCCAATGCCTGATTGGCCGGATTGAATTGAGCAAGGGCAAATTTAGTCAGATCTTGGGTACTGGATAGAATGGCCCCGGCACCTTGCAAAACATTTAAATCCCAGTTGGGAGTAACCTGACCTTCCACGTCCAGACCTTTGACAAGCTTTTTCATAACCTTTTCCCTCTTGACGGTTGTGGATTGCATATTAAATGGAATGGCGATTCTATTTTGGATCATTTCTTCATAACTTGAAGAATCTATCTTGGTCAGAATATAACCCAATAGTCCTACTCCCAAATTTGAATAGTCAAATTTTAGTCCTGGATTCTGCTTTAGTTCTAGCTGTTCTGTGAGGTATATTCTCAATTTTTCTACCCCATAATCTTTGTAGGGATTGGCTGTATCCACTTCTGAAAGGATCAGGTTATCAGGGAGCCTGGGTAAGCCTGAACTGTGGTTCGAAAGTTGTTGCAGGGTAAATTCAGCTGTGTTATTGAGTTTCCATGGCAAATATTTACTGGCAGGGTCATTGAGGTTTAGCTTGTCTTCGAGGCTTAAGCCTGCCAGTAATGTAGCTGTAAATACTTTTGAGATAGACCCAATTTCAAAGACCTTATCATGGTTTTCTACTGAGAACAAGGTGTCATTTTCTAATTTCACTCCATAAAATTCCGGTTTTCCATTCTTTATTATGGCTATGGAAAGCTGGGTTTGGTTAAAAAAACCTTTGGCTTCCGTATGAATCAATCTTGATTGGCCTTCCGTAATTTTACCTTCATAGGCTTGCTGAAAGTTAACGGCAGCGCGCTCTTCCTGACAGCTGATTCCAAGACATGCAATTAGAACAAGAATTATAAATTTTGACATAAAAGTTTACCCTTTGCTTGGGTTGAAGATATCAATTAAATCCTTGATTGCCTTAGGAATAGGTGATTATCGTTCTGGAGTTCTTTATTAATTAGTCAAGAACCTAATTCTTTTGAACGACCTGTTTAACAATTTATCCCAATAAAACGTATAAGCTGAATTAAAGTTAATTTCTACGGCAAAACATTATTGAAATGGAGCTGGTTTTTAAAGTAATCACCGTTTAATTACCTTTGGGCATCATATAAGCCGGACTGTCTTTTGCTCACCTGGCTAAAAGGAGAAAAATATGAAACGATACTATAAAATACAGGCCGTTTTGGTCTTTGTCTTACTCTTTACAATTAGTGGATTGGCACAGGATAATAAAAAATTAACACTTGAAGCGGTTATAAAAGACCAGGTTTTCACCCCCAAAACCGTTCAAGGCATCAACTGGATGAAGGATGGTAAATTTTACAGTAGCTTAAAAACGGTGGCAGGTTTTCCTCAGGTAGTAAGAATTAATGTGGCTACAGGTGAAGAGAGTGAAGTATTGATTGATGGTAGGGAATTGGGGCTCAATTTTAGCAATTACGCTTTTAATCCGGAGGAAAGCATGGCCTTGCTGGGATCTGAAATAGAGCCCATCTATAGGAGGTCTACCAAAGCAATCTACCATTTGCTTGACCTGGAAACCGGAAACTTGAAAGAATTAGAAGAGGGAGAAAAAATCTCCTATGCCAGCCTTTCTCCTGACAATCAGAAGGTGGCCTATGTAAAAGAAAATAACCTTTATTACTTGGACCTACAAACCGATAAAAAAGTTCAGGTTACTTCAGATGGAGAAAAAAACGCCATTATCAATGGAGCTGCAGATTGGGTTTATGAAGAGGAGTTTTCCATGTCCAAAGCTTTTGCCTGGTCTAACGATGGCAGTAAACTGGCCTATATTCGATTTGACGAAAGTGAAGTGCCGCTTTTCAATATGCAAAAATGGGGTGCCTTGTATCCGGAAGATGAGCATTTTAAATATCCTAAAGCCGGGGAGAAGAATGCTGTGGTAAGCATCCAAATCTACCATCTGGAAAATGCGCAGACGCAAACTGTGGATACCGGTGCGGATACTGACATTTATTTGCCCAGGATGTATTGGGCAGCCGACAACAATACCCTTGCTATTATCCGTTTAAACAGGCTACAAAATCAGATGGACATCTTGTTTGCAGATAGCCAAACAGGAAAAACCAAAACCATCCTCTCTGAAACTGCAGAAACCTATGTGGACATGGATTACAATGACAATTTTCTCTTTCTTCCAGAAGGAAAAGGATTTATTGGTACCTCTGAGAAGGATGGTTTTAAGCATGTCTACCAATATGACATGGAAGGAAACAAAATTCGTCAAATTACAAAAGGCGAATGGGAAGTGACTGAATTGGTGGCTGTGGATAGCAAAGAAGGGAAAGTGTATTACGTTTCTACTGAACAGTCCCCCCTTGAAAGACACTTTTATTCCATCAATTTAAAAGGGAAAAAGAAAAAGCTACTTACTCCTGAGGAAGGCACACATTCCATTAATATGAGTCCCGATCAGCAGTATTATATTGATGCTTACAGCACCGTTACGCAGCCTTTGCAGGTTGTTTTGAGTGATAATGAAGGGAAAGAGATTAAGGTATTGGAAGACAATCAAGCACTTCAGGAAAAAATGAAGGAATACGCATATCTTCCTAAGGAATTTTTTGATTTTAAAACCATAGATGGCACCAGTTTGAATGGCTATATGATAAAACCCGTGACTTTCGATCCATCGAAAACCTATCCTGTACTTATGTACGTGTATGGTGGTCCGGGTTCTCAGAATGTAATGAACAACTGGGGTAGCACCCGTGATTGGTGGCACCAACACCTGGCTGCCGAGGGGTATATCGTGGTGGGCATAGACAATAGAGGTACTGGAGGAAGAGGAAGAGACTTTAAGCACAGCACTTACAATCAGTTGGGAAAACTGGAGACAGAAGATCAAATCGCAGGAGCGAAATACCTCGCTGAACTGCCTTATGTAGATGCAAGCCGGATTGGCATATGGGGTTGGTCTTACGGGGGATATATGTCTTCACTGGCACTGATGATCGGCAATGAAACTTTCAAAACGGCAATGGCTGTGGCACCGGTAACGACCTGGAGGTATTATGATACCATTTATACCGAGCGTTTTTTACAGACCCCTCAATTAAATCCTGCGGGATACGATGATTTCAGCCCAATCAATCATGTAAACAAGCTCAATGGTAACTTTCTATTGGTACATGGTACGGGTGATGACAATGTACACTTTCAAAACAGTGTTGCTTTGGTAGATGCCCTAATAACGGCCGATAAGCAATTTGACAGCTTTTACTATCCCAATAGGAATCATGGGGTTCACGGTGGCAACACTACTTGGCACCTTTATAAAATGCTGACCAATTACGTGAAAGAGAAACTGTAATGCAACTGGTCTAAGTTTAACGAAGCGTAACTTAGACCTAAAATGACGAAAGTTTTCAACTTTCGAGACTCTTTGTCCAGATTACTTTTGCAAATCCAAAACCAAACCTCAGGTAGCAAATATAATAGGTAAAACACCCTTTCCTCCTGCATAGTCAATGGCACTACTATACTGATAATGTTCAGGTGTTGTTACGAGTCCTGCTTTTACAGGATTTTGATGAAGGTAATCCAATCGCTGCGTCAGCATTTTTGCATTAAAAAGTGCTATAGGGTGGTTACTTTGTTGCCAAAATTGAAATTTTTCATTGTTAGCATTTCTTTTGCCCGCCCTTTCAAACATCCAAAGCATCCATTCTTTCCTGCTTTCTTTTGGGTTTTCGGCAATCAATTTTAACAAAGCTTTGGAGGTATGCCGCTTTAAATCCCTCATAATGTCTGAAAGTCTATTGTTTTCGGAACTAATGATAAGGTGTACATGGCTAGGCATTATGCACCAAGCATACAATTCAAGGCCTTTATTTTTGCTACAAAAGACCAGAGAATCTACGATAATTTCAAAATAGACCTTTCTCGTAAATACGTCTATCCAATTTACGGTAGCAAAACTTACGAAATAAAGTTCACGGGAATCATGGAAAACATATTTTCTGCCCATAAAACTAACATGTCTAAATTTTTGAAATTTTTTTTAAAAATAGATTCTGAGCTTTTAATTTAGTAAAAATCAAAATAATTAAACCTTACTCAAGTTGAAAACTTGAATGATGGTGGGCCGAAGTTACCGCTATCGCTGAAACTTCGACCAGTAATCCAACTGGTCGAAGTTTAGCGGAGCGTAACTTAGACCTAAAATGATGAAAGTTTTCAACTTTCATAATCCATTGCTGTAATTTAAAATGTAATATGAAATCGTTAACTTCATGGAACATAAAAAAATGATTCGTAGGGATATCCAATCAATTAAAGTCGACCTTATCCATTGGCTTACTGAGCTTCAGGATTTGTCTGTCCTTGAGCAACTTCAAGGCATGAAAGCGAAACAAGAAAGTTCTTTGAATTTAAATTCCGAACAGACGAAGGAACTGGACAGCAGGCTTAAGCGATATGAAAATGGGGAAATGAAGTTCTCGTCTTGGGAGCAAGTTAGAGAGAGGATAAAAAGTCGGCTGGTTTAAATTTAGAAACCGGTAACTTAGACTTATAATGGGTTTTTCTGCCTCGTTAATCTAGTAAAAATTAGCATGTTTTAGACCCACTCAAGTTGAAAACTTTCGTTATGATGGGACGAAGTTACCGCTCTCGCTCAAATTTCGTCCAGTAAAGAATTTTAGCAAATCATAACTTCGACCAGTAGAAACAGTAAAAGATAGGGTTATTTACCAAAGATGATATATACAGGCAAGCAAAACGAATATTTTGAAATTCAATCCATTGACTCTACTAACTGTAAACACCTGTTAGAAAGTCAGCCGGAGGTTTTAAAATTGATCTGGTTTACCTCGGATAATAATAAACTACTAATTGATGGGATTCCTTATACTTTCAATAAAAATGAGTTATTAAGCTTGTCGCAGCTCAATAAACTGGAATTCAAGAAAATCAATACCATCAATTTATTAAGGTTTAACCGGCAATTTTATTGTATTTTGGATCACGACAGTGAGGTCAGTTGTAAGGGCGTTTTGTATTATGGAGCTGCTACTCCACCCATTATAAAGGCAGCCGACAAGGAACTGGAAATACTCGAAACGGCTTGGAAAATGGCCGTGCTTGAGTTCGAAATGAAGGATGACCTTCAATTAGAGATGCTTCAGATGATGCTTAAGCGGATACTTATCTTATGTACCCGTATTTTTAAAAGGCAGCAGTATCACGAAAGTCCTACTCCTAAACAAAATGATTTATTCAGGGAGTTTAACTATTTGGTAGAAACACATTTCAGAGAAAAGCACAGCGTGGCCGAATATTCAGAACTGCTCTTTAAAGCCCCTAAAACCATTTCAAATACTTTTAAAAAATTAAGTAAAAAAACGCCTTTGCAGGTGATTCAGGAAAGGATCATGTTGGAGGCTAGAAGGTTATTGTATTATACAGAAAAGGACGTTTCAGAGATAGGTTATGAGCTAGGATTTCAGGACATTCAATCCTTTAGCAGGTTCTTTAAAAACCAAATAGGGATATCTCCTTCGGAATTTAGGGAGAAAAAATAATGGCTTCATTTCCTGATTCCTTTTCTGGTCTAAGTTTAGCGGCGCGTAACTTAGACCTAAAATGAGAAAGTTTTCAACCTTCAAAACATAGACTTACAATAGCAAAATCCACGAAGTAATGTTTTGAAGGTTATGGAAATTCTATTTCCTACCCATAAAACCATTATATTTTAGTAAAAAAAAGGCCCTTTATGTCTTACTCAAGTTGAAAACTTGAACGATGCTGGGACGAAGTTGCTGCTATCGCTCAAACTTCGACCAGTAACGACATTTTTTAATCAGTGGTATACACTTGCCTAATATCCGGTGGCCACAGCCTTAATGATTGCAATGGGAGTTAATAGTACCATCAAAATCACAGGCTTTAGGGCAAACTTAAGCCAGAATTGTACGAGATACCACTGATGGATAGGACTGCCATTAGGGTGCCATTGGTAGGGACAATGAAGTCAGTCCTTACTGCGTGTAAAGTTTATGGGCGTTTTAAAAGAGAAGCCAAATCCGCAGGAGAGTAGTTAATGGACTTTAATGTCTTGTTGTCTTCCTTGCGATAAACCAAAAACACCTCATCAGATTTAACATAATAGCAGTCGGTGCCTTTACTTTGGTAATGTGCAACTGTGGCTTTTGCCTCCTCTTCATTTTTACAGGCTTTGCTCATATTGGATCTTTGAACCTCATCAAAAAGGCTTTTGAATTGATCTGCCAAGCCAAACTCCAATACTGCTCCGGACAATACATACTGGATATCACAAAGTGCATCGGCTACTTCTACTAGGTCGTCATTTGCAATGGCTTCTTCCAATTCCTTTAATTCTTCAGCGATTAACGAAACCCGAAGTTTGCAGCGGGATTTATCAGGAATAACCGGTGAAGGCAAAATAGGGTGCTTAAAGGTCTGGTGAAAATCGGCTACTGCTGTTAAAGTCTTGGGATCTTTCATGGTGATTTATTCTTCTGGTTTCAAAGAAAAAAAATGTTGGCTTATGAAACCAGTATATGTCAAATTAATTAATCAAAAGAAGCACTTTGATTTCCGGAGTTTCAATTGAATAAAACTGAAATTGCATTTTACACCTTTTTCCGGCCAGATATGATCCTTCGGAAAGGTGGTCAATTTCCCTGCCCCTCTATAAGGATTTATTCATTTATTTTTAACGAAAATAGACAAGGGCTTAACCAGCAGTTTATTAGGGGATTATGAAATTGAATGACTTTATCTATTAAATAAGAGTTAATTTTAGCAGTTGTTTTTTTAAGCATTGTGAATTAAAATAATTATTATTAAGAGACTTTTACTTTCAAATTAGCTTTATGGCAAAACGGGCAACAAGTAGTACCTCGAAAATTTTTGTACTCGATACATCGGTCATTTTATATGATCACCATTCCATTATGAATTTTGAAGAACACGATATAGTCATTCCAATTACCGTATTGGAGGAGCTGGATCAGTTTAAAAAAGGGAATGATACCAAGAACTTTGAATCCCGGGAATTTATTCGGCTTCTAGACAAACTTTCCGAAGACCAGATGATTCAAAATTGGACACCTTTGAATGGAAAAAACAAGGGTTCCTTTAAAATCATGATGAACCCGGAGAATAAGCTCAATGCCAATGAGATCTTTGGCGAAGAAAAGAATGACCATAAGATTTTAAATGCGGCCTTAAGCCTTAAGCAAACGGAGACCAACAGAAAAGTCATCTTGGTGAGCAAGGACATCAACTTAAGGTTGAAGGCCAAGTCCTTGGACATTGCGGCGGAGGATTATGAAACGGGGAAGATTAAGAATATTAGTGAAATAGAAAATACCGGCAAGGGGATTATTGACAATTTAGACAATGAAATAATTGATGACCTGTACGAAAAAGGTAGCCTTACGGGAGCAAAAGTTTTTGGGAAAAGGAGAAAAAACCTGCCTGAAAACAATACTTTTTATATTTTGAAGGGCTTGGAAAGCAATGCTTCCATCCTGGCCTTTTATCATGCAGCGCAAAATGATTTCTCAAAAATATCAAAGACAAAAGCTTACAATATAGGTCCTAAAAATGCCGAGCAGGCCTTTGCTCTGAATGCCATATTGGACCCCAATATAAAGCTGATGACCATTCAGGGAGTGGCAGGTACAGGTAAAACCTTGCTGGCACTTGCCGGTGCTTTGGAGCAGCGCAAAGATTACAAACAAATATTTTTGGCTCGACCAATTGTGCCTTTGAGCAATAAAGACATTGGTTATCTGCCTGGGGACATCAAGTCCAAATTAAACCCCTATATGGAGCCTCTATGGGACAATTTAAAGTTTATCCAAAACCAATACCAAGAAACCGATAAGGAATACCAAAGGATTAATGACATGATCAATCAGGAAAAATTGGTCATTCAACCACTTGCTTATATTCGAGGACGTAGCTTGTCCAATATTTTCTTTATTGTGGATGAGGCCCAGAATTTAACCCCTCATGAGGTGAAAACCATCATTACCAGAGCGGGGGAGAATACAAAAATAATTTTTACCGGTGATGTTTTCCAGATCGATACACCTTATCTGGATAGTCAAAGCAATGGCTTGTCTTACCTGATAGATAGGGTAAGAAAACATCCGCTATATGCACACATTAAACTAGAAAAAGGGGAAAGGTCTGAATTGGCCAATTTAGCCAATGACTTGCTTTAATAGGGAATATGCAACAGGATTACTATTGCATATTCCATGTCTAATATTTTAATTAACTTTCAGTAATGGTGTTGAGCTTGGCCAGAAAGCTGTTGTAATACTGCCTTCCCACTTGTACGACATCACCTGTTCTCAAATTTATTTCTTTAGTGTTAAAGCTTTCTATTTGAGCCAATTGAACAATGTAGGACTTTTGTACCCTCAAGAACAAATTTGAAGGTAGTTTTTCTTCCATGTCCTTCATAGATTTCCTTATGGTGAAATTTCTGTTTTTAGAGAATATTGTCACCATGTTGCCATTTGCTTCCACATAATAAATGTCGCTATAGTCTACCCTTTCAAAACTATTGTCAGCTTTGATATAGACTGCATCTATTACCAGGTAAGGGCTTTCTGCAATTTTTGAAGAACCACTGTCAGATAAAGCCGGCCTTGTCCTTTGGTTATATAGCACAATTTCAACCATGGCGTGGATGTCATTGCTATTAAAAGGTTTGACGATAAACCCGGCAGGGTGCGTTCTTTTTGCTCTTTCTATAATGGCAGGATCGCTATAAGAGGTTACATATACAATTGGTGCATCCACCATTTGCTGTATTATTTCTCCCAATTCAATACCATCCTTGTCCCCTTTCAACTTGATATCCATAAATACCATGTCAGGCCGGTACTTCTTTACTACTTTGATGGCTTGGTTTGCAGAATTGGCAATATCAATATTTACATAACCTAAAAGTTGTAATATTTCTTCAATGTTTTCAGAAATATTTACATCGTCCTCAACGATCAGTATTCGTTCTTCTTTCATTTCTATACTGTTTTAATTGAAAAATCTAAAAATTAACACTCCAACGAAATTTACAAATAAAATACATATAAATGCACAGAACAACCAATTAACTGACCATTTGATTTCAATATTTTTTATTAAAATGATTATAAACTCATCAGATCCTTAAATCTTGCTGCCTGTCTTCTACTCACTTCAATTCGTTCGCCCCCTTTTAAGGTCACTACCAGACCTCCATTAAACCATGGTTCAATACTTTCTACCCAACTTAAGTTAATAATATGTTTTCTGCTTGCTCTAAAGAAAGATTTTTCATCCAGTCGCTCGTCTAGTGCATTGAGTGATTTATGAATCATTGGCTTGTTTTTCTCAAAATAGACTTTGATATAGTTGCCATCAGATTCAAATAACCTCACGTTTGCCAATTTTACAAACCAACATTTGTCTCCATCTTTGACGAAAACCTGATCGTTTAAAGAAAGTTTGTCCTTAGGTAAATCAACCTCTTGGGCTTCTTCTTTCTTTAATTCTTCAAGTTTTTTCTCAAGCTTTTTAAGTGTTTCAGTTAATCTATCCGGTTCAATTGGCTTTAGCAAATAATCTAATGCGTTTACTTGAAATGCCTGCAGGGCAAATTCATCATACGCGGTTATGAATACAACCAAAGGAACAAAATCTAATTCCTCCAGTAGGTCAAAACCTGTTTTTTCAGGCATCTGAATATCCAAAAACACAACATCAGGTTGTAGGGATTCAATTTTTTCCTTGGCTTCATCCACATTCGGTGCCTCTCCAAGAATCTCTATATTGTCATTTTGACCAAGCAAACTGATAAGCTCTTTTCTAGCCAATCTTTCATCATCTACTACTAATACACGCATACTATTTATATTTTAACCTAAATTTAACCTTTTTGTTTTGGTATTTTTATTTCTGTAACCACAAATTCATTTCCATAATTGAAAATTTTGAATGAGGCCTTGTTTCCAAAAATAAGTTTTAACCGTTGAATGGTGTTGGCGATGCCGTGGCCCTCGCCTTTTTTCTTGGGTGTCCCTGATGGTTTTAATTGACCACTGTTTCTAACCCAAATGTATAAATCATCTAGTAAGCCCACAGTACACTTGACTTCTATAATCCCGCCTTTCATCAAATTTGAAATACCATGTTTGATGGCATTTTCAACGATGGTCTGTAGCATCATTGGTGGAATGCGGTATTGATTGGTTTTGGGTTCTACATCATAAATCACTTTTAACCGCTCCTCAAAACGTATAGATTCAAGGTTTAGGTAGTCTTTTACTGTCTTCATCTCTTCAGACAAAGGGATGGTCTTGTGCTTGTCTACTACCAAAGAATACCTTAAAATATTGGACAGTTGGGTAATTGCAGATTTTGCTTTGATTGGATCCTCATCCACTAAGGCACGAACACTGTTCAATGCATTAAAGATAAAGTGTGGATTTAACTGATTGCGTAGATGGATCAATTTGATTTCATTGATTCTTGCTTGGTATTGCAGGCTGGAATTGTAATTGTCCAGGAAATAAAATAGAAAATAAAGCAATGACCATAAAGAATAATAAAGAAAGCTGGTAAAAAGGTTGACCATCAAGACCAAGGGCCTAAAATCTTGAGGATAATGTAAGGTGCCAAATACCCAGTTGATCAGGATTTGAGAAAAAGTATTCATTAAGCTCAAGATCAAAACAGCCGTCAATACATGACTTATCAACTTAGTGGTAGGGAATTCAAGCCAACTATTGTGTTTAATTTGGTGCCGAAAAAAATGGGTAGAAGCAAAATAGATTATTGCCAAAGAAAAATACGCGCCAATTTGAATAGGGGTGATTCCCCGAGCCATGGATGCAAAAAACAGGTTGACCAAAGCAAAGCTCAGCCAACCAAAAATTTGTAACAACCAATATAGCTTGTTTTTATTCATTCAAGTCCCTACTTCCTCCGGCGGATATGTGTTTACTGTATTGAGGCCGATTTGTTCAAAGGTATTTTGTCAAGAATTTTATTAATCAAATCACGGGTGCTTACATTGTCAGCCTCTGCTTCATAGTTTAGGATTATCCTGTGATTCAGCACATCTTCTGCCACCTCCTTGATGTCTTCAGGCAAAACATAGTCTCTTCCTTGCATAAAAGCATTGGCTTTGGCCGCTAGGTTAAGATTTATGGATGCTCTGGGAGATGCACCGAATTGTATGTATTTTGCCTCTTCATGCATGCCGTATTTTTCAGGGTATCTGGTGGAAAAGACAATCTCAATGATGTAATTCTCTAATGCCTCTGCAATTTGAACTTCATTGATGGCGGTTCTTATATCGAAAATTTCCTCTTTGTTTAAAATGGGTTGTACCTCTGAAATGAATTTTGAATTGGTCATTCTTCGCATTACCTCCAATTCATCCGCTTTCGAAGGGTATTCTATATTTACCTTCATCATAAACCTATCTACCTGCGCTTCTGGTAATGGGTAAGTTCCTTCTTGGTCTACAGGGTTTTGGGTGGCCAAAACCAAAAAAGGCTTGTCAAGGGAAAAGGTGTTTTCACCAATGGTAACTTGTTTTTCCTGCATCGCTTCGAGCAAAGCAGATTGCACTTTCGCAGGAGATCTGTTAATCTCATCAGCTAAGATTATATTAGAAAATATCGGACCCTTTTTTACTTCAAAATTGGCGTTCAATTGATTGTAGATCATGGTACCTATCAAGTCAGCAGGTAACAGGTCTGGGGTAAATTGAATACGCTTAAAATCCAGATGAAGCACCTTCGAAAGTGTGTTAACTGTCAGGGTTTTGGCAAGGCCCGGTACCCCTTCTAATAAAATGTGTCCGTTGGTAAACAAGCCTATTAAGAGTCTGTTGACCATCTTTTCCTGACCAACTACTATCTTTTTTACTTCGTTTATAACTTCCTGAATCTTCTCCTGATGCATAATGGATATTTGAAATTTCTATTGATATTTTGCCTATAAGAAGCCTAAATTAGAATAAAACATTCTTTATCACAATTTAGAACCTTTTCTTCTTTTTCATTTTTCTACTATTGGTACTTTTATAGTGCTCTCCGTAATGTGGTTTACCGGAAATCCCTAAAGAAGAATAAATGGATTTTTGATCAAAAGACCTAACTTCCCCTACTTCAAATCCTTCAATCGTTAAATTTTCTACTGACCATCTGACCAAACGGAGGGTTGGAAAGCCTACGGCTGCAGTCATTTTCCTTACCTGTCTATTTTTACCTTCCTTAAGGCTTATAGCTACCCAAGAGTCAGGAACGTTTTTTCTATAACGAATAGGAGGGTTCCTTTCCGGTAACAGCTGTTCAATGTCTTGAATTAATTTTGCCTTGGCTTTTAAGGTTTTATGGGGTTTTTTATTCACAGTTATGATTACCCCTTGCTCCAGGTCTCGCACAGCCTTGTCTGTGATTTCTCCTTCTACCTGCACCCAATAAGTTCTTTCATGCAAATAAGTAGGGTCAAGTAATAAGTGATTGAGTTGTTTGTCATTGGTTAAAATGAGTAAGCCTTCACTGTCTTTGTCTAACCTTCCTACAGGGTAGACGTCGGAAGGGAAATCTCCAAGTAAGCCCAGCGTGTTTCCTTCACCACTAAATTGACTCAAAACGCCAAAAGGCTTATAAATGATATAATAACTAAATGACATATGATTTGGCTTACCTCAGCAATTGAAATAATTCGTTTAATTGAGGGGTAAGAATAATTTCTGTCCTCCGGTTTTTTGCCCTTCCCTCAGGAGTTTCATTGGATGCTTTGGGGTAATAAAAACTCCTTCCAGCTGCTGTTACTCGTTCTGGCTGTACATCATATGCATTGGTTAAAACACGAACAATGGCCGTTGCTCTGGCTGTACTTAATGCCCAATTGTCCTCAAATCTACCCCTGATTGGTACATTGTCAGTGTGCCCTTCTACCAATATTTGAATGTCCGGACTGTTGCTTATCACTGCTGCTAATTTGCTCAAAGCTTCTTTTCCCTCTTTATTTACAGTGGCACTTCCTGAAGGAAATAATAACTTGTCTTGTAAGGAAACATACAATTTTCCATCTTGTTCATAGACTTGAAGTTCATCAGATCGGTATTGAACCAAGGCTTTATCAATGGTTGTTTTTAAACCTTCCATAATCGCTCTTTGTTCGTCCAGCAGGTTTTGCAACAGGTCAAGCCTTTCCTGTTGTTCCAGCATCCTTTGTTCCTTTGCAGTCAGCTCTTGCTGCACAGAAGAAGAAGTTGCAATGGCCCTTTCAAGTTTGGCCTCCAGTGCTTCGTTTTTTCTATTAGAAGCCTCCAAGTCTTCTTCCAGCTTATCGGCCTTTTTAACAAAGGCTTCAAGGCTATTGTTGGTGCTGTCCAGCTTGTTTTCCGTCGTTCTTAAAGAACGCATCATTTCTGCATTCCTTATGTTTACTTCGTTGTATTTCTTCTGCGGTACGCATGCATACCACAATGGTAGGATCAATACGATACTTCGAAAAATTATCTTGTTCCACATAATTGTCTTGTTTTAAGTAATCTGTAACGAAAAACATACCAATTTAATGGCTTCTCTTCGAAATTTGGCATTTTTGCACAAATAGTTCAGGAAATCCTGCTCCAATTCATTTCGTTCTTTCTGAGTCTAGACAATTGATCAGCGATGGGTTTATTTTCTAACTCCTTAAGGTGAGGGTCTTTCTCCAGAATCGATTGTGCTGAAGCCCTGGCTTGGACCAAAATCTCGCTGTCTTTTCCAATGTCTGCAATCTTTAAATCTGTAATTCCCGATTGTTGGGTGCCGGCCAAATCCCCGGGGCCACGAAGCCTCAGGTCTACATCAGCAATCTCAAATCCATCGTTGGTCCTAACCATGGTGTCCAGTCTTACCCTACTGTCTTTACTTAGTTCATATTTACTCATTAATATACAGTAAGATTGGTCTGAGCCTCTACCTACCCTTCCCCGCAATTGATGCAGTTGGGACAAACCAAACCTTTCTGCATTTTCGATCACCATAACCGAAGCGTTTGGAACGTTTACTCCTACTTCTATGACCGTAGTTGCTACCATTATTTTTGTTTCGTCTTTGACAAACCGGTTCATCTCAAACTCCTTATCAGCAGGTTTCATATTGCCATGCAATATACCAACAGGCATTTCGGGGAAAGCCCTACAAATACTTTCATAGCCATCCATTAGGCTTTTCAGGTCGCTTTTTTCAGAATCTTCAATCAAAGGATATACAATATAAACCTGTCGACCCTTGGCGATTTCTTTTTTCAGGAAGCCAAAAACTTTGAG
This sequence comes from Cyclobacterium sediminis, assembly GCF_054781075.1. Taxonomy (NCBI): domain Bacteria; kingdom Pseudomonadati; phylum Bacteroidota; class Cytophagia; order Cytophagales; family Cyclobacteriaceae; genus Cyclobacterium; species Cyclobacterium sediminis. Next base: position 304,520 of record NZ_BAAGVC010000007.1, read on the forward strand.
CCGGTCTTTGTCATATCTGTGAACCGTCTGTATGGCCTTTCTGCCTGCGGGCAATTCATCAATCACAGAAATGTCCAGGTCTCCATACACTGTCATGGCCAGGGTTCTGGGGATGGGTGTAGCAGTCATTACCAGTACATGGGGATAGAAATCACTGTTCTTGCCCCATAATTTCGCTCTTTGTGCCACGCCAAATCGATGTTGCTCATCAATAATGGCCAGGCCTAATTGCTTGAAGACCACCACATCCTCTAACAGTGCATGGGTGCCCACCAATAGGTTCAATTCACCCGATTTTAAAGCTTCATGAATGATTGCCCTGTTTTTCTTATTAGTAGACCCGGTAAGCAAGGCAATCTTCAAGCCCATTTGTTCCGAAAAATCTTTTAAGCCCTCATAGTGCTGGGTAGCTAAGATTTCTGTTGGAGCCATCAGGCAGGTTTGGTAGCCTGAATCGACAGCTACTAATAGACAGATAAAAGCGACAATGGTTTTTCCTGAGCCTACATCGCCCTGGACCAACCTGTTCATTTGAAGCCCGGATTTTAGGTTGCTGTAAATTTCCTTAATTACCCTTTTCTGGGCGTTGGTAAGGTCAAAAGGAAGAAATTCTTTGTAAAACTTGGTGAGCAAACCTGTTTTGTCCAAAACCTTTCCTCTGAATTTCTCGGTTCTGGCCAGGTTCATTTTCAATAAACGCAGTTGCAAGAAAAAAAACTCCTCAAACTTCAATCGGTAAAGGGCTATTTTTAATGCTTGTTGGCCAGAGGGAAAGTGAATTTCCTTGAGAGCTACCGGCTTTCTTTCCAAGCGCAAGGATTGGCAAAGTGAAAGTGGAAGGGTTTCAGGAACCTTGGGCAGAACCAAAGGCAATAAGGTTTCTATGATTTTGGAAATGCCTTTACTGTCTAGGTACCTACTTCTTAGTTTTTCTGTGGTGGGATAAACCGGTTGGAAGCTTGCCTCTTTTTCTTGCTTTTGGGTAAGGGGTTCGATTTCAGGATGTGCAATGCTGATTTTTCTACCAAATTGTTGTGGTTTGCCAAAGACAACCATAGGAACACCTTTGACCAGTCTTTTACTTACCCACTGTATGCCTTTAAACCAAGTCAATTCTATAAGGCCTGTTTCATCCCTAAATTGAGCCACAAGTCTCTTTTTTCTTCCATCACCGATAATTTCTAAAGAAGAAACGGTTCCCACAAGTTGCACTTGCTGTAGGTCTGATCGGATGTCTGCTATTTTATAATATTTGGTCCGGTCTTCATACCTGAAGGGGTAATGTTGTAGCATTTCACCAAAGGTGAAAATATCCAACTCTTTATTGATAAGTGCTGCTTTTTGAGGGCCAACACCTTTCAGGTATTCGATTTTAGTATCAAAGAATCCGGACAAATCTAACTATTTAATACTTCACAGAAACTTTTTTTTCAGCTCAGATTCAAGTGCCTTGATTTCCGGCCTTTTCTCGATAAACGCGGTTAGCAACTCCGCTTGGTTTTTGGCACGATGAAGATTTTGTTCTTTATAGGTAACCTGATAGTACACATTGCCCATCAAATGGTCCGTTAAAAAACGAAGTCCCATGATAAGGGTCATCATTTCAGCTCCAAAGGGAATCGAGTCCATTTCTTTATTCGTAATATGGCCTGCCAATACGGTGTAAAAGCCTTCGAGTAAGCCCTTATATTTAACCATATCAACATGAATGTTTCCCCAATCTAAGGAGGACTCATCTCTGGTACACGCCACTGTACGGGCAAGGTCTCCAAAATCATAAAATACAAAACCGGCCATGATGGTGTCCAGATCAATTACTGCATTGACCTTCTTTAGGTCTTCACTAAAGATCAGATTGTTGATTTTGGTGTCATTGTGCGTAGCTCTAAGTGGCAGCTGATCACGGTAAATTCTAAACTGCTTCAATAACTCCTTTTGGGCCTCATAATAGGCGATCATTTCCTCTGTCTCCTTGTCGATTTCAATGGTAGGATTTTTTAAGGCTTGATCAAATTGTTCATACCTCCATTCCAGGTTATGGAAATCTTGTATGGTATCTTGGAGTTTGCCGGGGTCTGTTTTGGAGAATATTTTGACAAAGTAAGCAAAAGCTTCCGCAGCAATTTCAGCTTGTTCTTTTTCTTCAATGTCATCTCTGGTTAGCCCGGTTACAAAGGGAAAAAGGCGGTATTGTCCCCCGTCTAAGGTTGTAAATAATTCCCCTTTGCGGTTAGGAATAGGCAAAGGCAAAACAAAAGGGAGCTTAGCCGGGTCAAAATTATCTAAGAGATATCCGAGATTATTTGAAATTCGCTCAGGGTACTTAAAAACTGTGTCATTAAATTCTTGTAAAATATAGGATTTATTGGGGCCATCCACTTTATATGTCTTATGAATGTGACCCGAACCGAATCTATTGGCTACCATTTGGCCTTCGTCTAATGCGTAAGCAGATTTTAAGGCATCTAATATTGTTTCTTTCATAGTTATAATTCAAAAACCCTATAAGGTTAATTATTTTGACACTTTTGGCATTTTCAAATAGTAAATTTACGATACTTTTAAATATATGTTATTGAAAGAGTTTATATTTACTTTTGAAGAGATTGCAAACACTTTAAAACGAGTGCTCAGACTTAGTTCCACAAATATTTAAAGGAATTAATTAAAATAATTGAAAAAGTTTTATTTATTTAGAAAAATTTTCTTCTTACTTGGGAGATTAAAATTATTACTTCATCATCATTTGTAGAAAAAATATACCATAAATAAGTCACCATGAATATTTCAATCCTTGATTGGGCAATAATTATTTCATTTTTTGTTATCTCAATGTTAATAGGGGTATTTGCCTCTAAAACAGCAGGTAAGAACGCTAAAGAATTCTTCCTTTCCGGAAGAAACATGCCATGGTGGCTTTTGGGTGTCAGTATGGTGGCCACCACTTTTTCTGCAGATACGCCAAACTTAGTAACGGATATCGTAAGAAAAAATGGCGTGTCCGGCAACTGGGTTTGGTGGGCTTTCTTGTTGACAGGTATGTTAACAGTATTTGTCTATGCCAAACTTTGGAGACGGTCGGAGGTAACCACCGATCTGGAGTTTTATGAATTGAGGTATGGCGGGAAAGGTGCTGCATTTTTAAGGGCCTTCCGAGCCCTTTACTTGGGTGTCTTTTTCAATGTTGTAATCATGGCCACGGTTTCTTTGGCAGCAATTAAGATCTTTGGGGTCATGCTTGGCCTTAGTTCCTGGGAAACGCTATTGATTGTTTCTGTTGTAACGGTGTTTTATAGTTCATTGGGAGGTTTGAAAGGAGTATTGCTTACAGACTTTTTTCAATTTTTCATTGCCATGGCCGGAGCTTTTGGCGCAGCTATATATATTGTAAGCTTACCCGAAATCGGAAGCTTGGATGCTTTGCTAACCCACCCAAATGTTTCAGATAAGCTAAATATCATACCTGATTTTAGCGATTGGAATTTACTTATCCCTCTATTTATTATGCCTTTGGCTATTCAGTGGTGGGCCACTTGGTACCCTGGAGCTGAGCCGGGAGGTGGAGGATACATCGCACAAAGGATGTTGTCTGCCAAAGATGAAAAGAATGCCATTGGTGCCACCTTGTTATTTAATGTTACCCATTATGCCATTCGTCCATGGCCCTGGATAATTATAGCATTGGCTTCGCTTATTATATTTCCTCAGTTGAGTGACATGCAAGCAGCCTTCCCAAATATTGAAGAAAGTAAACTGGGAGATGATTTGGCTTATTCTGCCATGCTTACCTTTCTTCCAAAAGGACTTATTGGAATTGTACTTGCTTCGCTTATTGCAGCTGTAATGTCTACACTATCTACCCACCTTAATTGGGGTTCCTCTTATGTTGTAAATGATTTTTATTCCAGGTTTGTTAAGCCGGATGCTACAGATAAGGAATTAGTTGCCGTAGGTAGAATTTCAACGGTGGGATTAATGGTACTTGCCGCGTTATTGGCAACTGTACTTTCAAATGCATTAGAGGCCTTTAATATCTTGTTACAAATTGGAGCAGGAACCGGATTAATATTTATTCTTAGGTGGTTTTGGTGGAGAATCAATGCCTATACTGAGATTTCTGCGATGATTGTATCCTTTATTGTAGCCATCTATTTTGAATCCATACACAATAAATTGGGCTTTTATCCGATTCCTGATGACATGGCCTACCTTAAATTACTACTGGGTGTTTCCATTACCACCATTACCTGGGTGGCAGTTACCTTATTGACCAAGCCTGAGGACGACGAAGTATTGCTTGCCTTCTACAAGAAGGTTAGGCCTGCATCTCATGGCTGGAAAAAACTATTGGCTAAATACCCTGATGTAAAAGAAGAATTTGGTCAATTGCCTATGGAGATTGGTTTGATGCTAATCGCTTCAATTATGGTTTATTCGGCCTTATTCGGTGTAGGTTTCTGGATTTATGGAGAAGTATTACCTGCTATTATTGCTTCTGTGATAGCGATTGCCGGTGGTGTTCTTGTGTTTAAAGGCTGGAAAAAAATGAGATAAAACATAATGAAATTATAAAATTGAAATCATGGGAAGAAAGGTAGAAAGATCTTTCTTCCCATGAATTAGTTGGAAAATCCTAATAACAGTTGGATATTTGCAGCTACCAAAATAAATCTTATGGCTAATGAAACGGCTGAAATATTAAAAAACAATAAACTAAGGGTAACGAGCTGTAGAAGAGAGGTGCTCAATACATTTCTAGTTAGAAAGATTGCCTTGTCTCACGGTGATCTCGAAGAGGCGTTAAAGGATAATTTTGATAGGGTTACCATTTATAGGACGCTAAAGACCTTTTTAGAAAATGACCTTGTTCACAAGGTCCTGGACGATACCGGTGCGGCAAAATATGCCTTGTGCAACCATGGCGCAGATGAAGCACATCATGACCATGAGCATGTCCATTTCAAGTGTGAAAAATGTGGGAATACGAGCTGTTTAGAGGATATTTCCTTGCCTAAAATCTCTTTGCCTAAGGGGTATAATCCCAAAGAAATGAGCCTCTTAATCCAAGGGACTTGTAATAAGTGCAAATAAATTAATAATGCACGGGTGTTTTATCTTTCTCATCGGAAGGCCACACAATGCCCGGGGGTAAATCAATCACAGGTGGTGTGTTGGTTTCTACACCTCCATCGCCATCATCATCATTATTTTTCCTGTTTCGTTGAATTTTTGACTTAGTTAGCGTGGCCACGAAGTAAATCAATACTACGTAGGCTATGCCACATAAAATCAAATCTATCACCAGGCTATTCATCATATTGAAGGTTTGATGTTTAAGATACAATAATAATTTGAATATATCAACATACGATCCAGTAGATTAATCCAAGATTTAACGGAGCAATGGGTGCTAAAATAGTGATCAAGCTATTTGTTTCTTGAGAATGACAAAGGCAAGAGTGTCTAAGTTGGAAATTTTAAGTAGAACTCTGGTAATTATTCTTCAACTCCTCGATTGGGAATTGCTAAAAGTATGCACCTCGCTTCTTACACCCTTGGAATTGGATCGAAAAAGTGTAAAAAAGTGAAAAGGGATACCCAATAAACTTGCTATCTAATGGATAAGGTAAGATATTTGCCCAGCAAAATGAATATTTTAAAATGATCGTAAAGACAAAGAAATATAAACTGGAAACAGGCACCTATATCAAACAAGGGTTGATGAATATTTTAAAAGAGCAATGGTGGGTAGTTTTGATCGCTATTGCCATCGCTTGCGGCTATTTTTGGATCCCTTCTTGGTGGTGGATCAGCATGGCTATCTTGGCCTATGTATTGTATTGGCTTTTTTGGGTAATACAATTTGCAGGGGTTACACAAATGGAGCAAAACAAGGTGATGTTTGAAAAGCTTTCCTATGAAATTGATAGCAGGCAGATCTTGATGAAAATCAATAGTAAGCAAGGAATGCCAATTAAATGGGAAATGGTAAAGGATGCTCAAATTAAAGATGATGCTTATATTCTTGTTTTGTCAAAAGCACAGTTTATTCATCTTCCTTTCAAGATTTTCAATACACAGAATGAAGTCAAATTTGTAGAAACAATATTGAAACGAAAAGGGTATTTGGCTTAAAGGTTCAAAACTTCGTCAAACAATAAAAAAAGGGCAGGTATAATCATTACCTGCCCTTTTTGCATTCTTTGAATAAACCTTATAGAAAGCTGTCTGCTTTTCGGTAGGCTTGGATTACTGCTTCTTCACCCTCTTTTCCTGAGCCGAAATTACCATGCTCCATGCCACACACACCTTTGAATCCTTTTTCGTAAATGTATTTGAAGACATTTTGGAAGTTGATTTCTCCCGTACCGGGCTCTTTTCTGCCCGGATTGTCACCAATTTGGATGTAGGCAATTTCATCCCAACACATTTCCATCAAGGTAATTAGGTGTCCCTCGTTTTTTTGTTGATGGTAAATATCATATAGAATCTTACAACTAGGACTGTCCACTCCTTTACAAACAAGATAGGTTTGTGGGGAGTACCTTAGGTACAGGTCCGGGTTGTCACTTAGTGGCTCAAGTACCATCGTTAAGCCATGAGGCTCTAGGATTTCAGCACCTTTTCTAAGTGCTTCTATGACATTGGCATTTTGGATGTCTAGTGGTAAATTTCTTTGAAAATTACCAGGAACTACTGTGGTCCATTTTGCATTGACCCTTTTGGCTACTTCTACGGCTTTTTTACAACCGTCAAGAAATATATCGACATGTTCCTGCTTGCCTGCGGCCAATGTATTGGCACCATTGCCTCCTTTATTCAAGACAAAAACGCCCATGGTCATCCCCAGTTTTGCCAAATGATTGCCAATTTTTTCCTGCATGGCAGGTGTCCTTTTCATCATGCCATTGTCTTCAAGGCTTCTAAAGCCTCGCTCATGCATGTAGGTTATTTGGTCTAGCAGGTCATCTCCCGCCAGATTTTTAAACATACCAAAGTGAGGTGCATAGTCCAAATTGAATGTAGCGTCTGCCTTTGGGGAGGCAGCTTGAACCGTCTGGTTAGCGCCTACACCCACCATTCCTGCTGCGGCTGTTCCTAAGGATACGTTTCGAATGAATTTTCTTCTTTCCATGGGTTTATATTACTTTGGTTTGACCTGGGATAGCATGAGGATAAAATCCATCTTCGTTTGGAAGTACTTTAGGCATTGCATCCCAAGCCAGCCTTTCAGGTTTTAGGTTTATGTTAGCGTTGATGCCTTCTTCCCAGGTAACAGGTTTGCCTGAATAAGTGGCGTATCGTCCCAAGATGGAAGTCATTGTACTTTTTGCAGCATTTTCAGCATCAGCAAATTTGTATTCTCCTTTCACTACCGCATCAAACAACTTGTCGTGCTCCACTTGGTATGGGTTGGCATTGCCCGCACCATCATGGTCATAAAGGCTATTTCCTTTTAAATCCGTTAACTTACCAACATGTCCGGCATTCATATAGGCCTTACCCTTTGTTCCTTGGAAGCTTTCGTCAACTCGGTTATGTGCGCCGGGGAAATGACGACATTCACTGTGGATAACGGTACCATCCTCATAGGTAAAAAGAACCACATGGTGGTCAAATATCTCCCCATTATCCTTGCCTCTTCTTACGGTTCTTCCTCCGGTTCCTTCGGCTTTTATTGGGTAGCTATTTTTCACCCAGTTGGCCACATCCAGGTTGTGTACATGCTGTTCTGTGATGTGATCTCCACATAGCCAGTTGAAATAGTACCAGTTTCTCATTTGGTATTCCATTTCTGTCTGTCCCGGTTGACGTTCTCTTACCCATACGCCACCGTCATTCCAGAATACCTGCCCACCAATGATATCACCAATCTGGCCATTGTGAATTCTGTCAATGGTTTGGATATAATTGTCTTGATAATGTCTTTGAAGGCCAACTACCACATTTAATTTTTTGGCCTTGGCAGTTTTGGCAGCGGCTAAAATTCTGCGGATCCCTACAGCATCTGTAGCCACAGGTTTTTCCATGAAAATTTGTTTTTCAAGACGCACAGCCTCTTCAAAATGATCAGGTCTAAAGCCTGGAGGAGTTGCGATGATTACAACATCCGCATCTTTCATTGCCTCTTTGTAACCATCAAAGCCTACAAATTTCTTCTCTTCAGGAACAACTACTTTATCCTTACCATATTTTTTTAGAATACGCTCGTGACTTTGATCCAAACGATCCCTGAAGGCATCAGCCATGGCCACAAGTTTGATGTTTTGTCCGGTTTCAAATGCCTGAAAAACTGCTCCTGTTCCTCTACCTCCACATCCAATAACTGCGATTTTTATTGCATCGTCTCCGGCAGCATAAGCGCCGGGTAAAGTGAAAGGGCTTAGCATTGCTCCTCCGGTTATTAAAGCAGAAGTTTTGATAAAACTCCTTCTTTCGTTATTATTTTCTTTCATTATTTATTGAGTTTATTTTAATAATCCTCCATTGGCTCGGTGCCATAGTATTGTTCAATATATTCTTTGCTAGGTGGTGTGAGAGGTCTGATAATCCTCATTCCTAAGAAAGGTGCTTCAGGAAACCACCATTGGCTTTTTGGAATTTGTGGGTCGATCCTTTTCCATTCAGGAGTACTTGCAGCCCGCTTGCTGCTGGTCATTTCCTCAGGCTTGTCATCATAGCTTCCCCCTCTAATTACTTTAGGGTATAGTTCTTCAGACAAATTGATTGGATTGTCTGCTTTAGAGCCTCGCTGGGTGTAGGCATTTGCTTCATAATGGTCCATGGTCCATTCATTGACATTTCCTAAGATGTCATATAAGCCCCAAGGATTCGGCTTTTTCTGTCCAATTTCATGTGTGGTCCCATCGCTGTTGGCTTTATACCAGGCAAATTCTCCCAATTGAGACGGGTCGTCTCCAAAGAAGTATTTGGTGTTGGTGCCGGCACGAGCGGCATATTCCCATTCTGCCTCTGTAGGCAGACGGAAAAATACTCCGGTTTTGAGATACAACCACCTGCAAAACTGAATGGCCCCATATTGGGTCATGGCTATCGCCGGTTTGTGCTCTTTTCCCATGCCGAAGGTCATGTCCAAATAGGGAATAGAAGGCCTTGTCAAACCATCAATTTCAGGCGTCAAGGGGCCTTCACTTGAGGAAGCCTCAAAGCTCTTGTCTAAAAATAATTCATAAAGATCCCAAGTGGTCTCATGAGAAGCCATCCAAAACGGATCTATCTTTACCTCGTGAACAGGGGCTTCGTCTGATGCGCCATCACTACTTCCCATTTTGAAGCTTCCTTCAGGTATAGGTACCATATCGAAGGAGATTCCTGTTCCGGGAATTTCTTGTGAGTAGGGCTCAAAGTTCTCAATAGATTGATAAGCGCTTGCAACAAACAAGACCGATGAAATAGAACCCAAAAATAAAGTTCTTTTTAATAATTTTAACATGGATTAGGCTTAGGTATTCGTTACGTTAATTACTGTTATTTTACTTCAATTTTTTATAAAAATTAATTGGATGCTTAAATTACCTTAATTTTTTAAATATTGAAAATTTCAGGCATTTAGACATTATTTTCCATCCCAAAAAAAGGATAGGCGGTATATAAGCTTACCCCTGAAATATACAAAAGACCTTCACTAACAGAATGAAATCACTTCAAAATCATGCCTTTGGTTCCGGTTTTCACATTCACCATCTTACTTCGAGGCTAAAATTCCCAGGTAATCTGATTTTCTTTTGATTGCGAGCCTCCCTTAGAAAGTTCATGACATTCTATTGTATAAGTTCGGGTTAAAAAAATGGTGTCTCGATCTTATTTTGAATGGTTTAATGGTCAGGTTTATATAAGGAATCAAGAGCAATCGATTCCTCGCTTAATTATTCAAATTAATCCAGCCATTTCTTTTTATAAAGTATGGAATGCTGAGGAGAATAACTTCTTATTTCTTTCTCAATTAGCCTTGCAACCTGTGCATTAAAATGTACCGGGTCTCTGAAGTTATTTTCATCAACTGTTAATTGAGAAGAATTGAAATCAAATACATCACCTATGGTGAATAAGTCATGTTTAAACTTAGCTTCAAATTCTTCTAATTCATACTTGGTCAATACTTCATGGTAGTCTTTGTGAAGTGGAGGGATCCAGAATATCAGCTTAATACCCTCTTCTTTACAATGGATTGCAATTTCTGTCAATTGCTTATGGTATTCCTCCGGGTAAGTAATGTTTTTGTAAAATTTGTCAGTCCCTTTCAATTTTTTCCTCCAAAATTGTTCTTTTGCTCCCGGTAATTCAACTTGAGGTTCGCTCTCTTCTTCACTTTGATTAGTTTCAGTTATTATAGCAAAGGTGGCATCGAACGTATACTTATTAAAGGCGTAGGTAAAAAAATTGCTTTTTCTGTTTATGGTCTCTTCTACCCAAAACCGACGATTGTATTTATTGTACAAGTTTAAGTTGATTCCTATCAAAACTGTGTCGGGTTTTTCAATTTCTCTGGCCCACCAAAATGATTGAATGACTTCTTTTAAACTTGCGCCCCCATAAGCCAAATTGGACCAGGTTGCACTGTCCATGGCATCGTAAAGCCCATTGCTTCTTGAGTCACCCAGTACCCAGTTTTTCTTGGGTTTGTTTTTAAAATCGATCATTTTATAAAGGTGGGGCTCAATGTGCATAGCAATGGCTTTTTTCTTCTCTTCACTGGTAATTCCAAAGCCATTTAAATAATTGAAAGGGTCAATTAAGGCAATTAAACAGCTATATAGCACAAAAGGAATTACAAAATAGAGGCTATTTTTTATAAATCTTTTCATGGTGCTTAAAATTGAAAATAAATGAATTCTTGCTGAACGCCATTCATGATAAAGCAAAATATGATAATCACGTAGTAAAATGCCCACCTTACCGTTTTAGGTAATTTTTGAGGATTTAGTTCGAGTCCATGATTCTTTTCTCGTTGTAACCATTCTACAAGAATGAAGCCTATTAATAAAAAGAAAAGATAAATCAGGTGATTACCGGTGTTCATGCTCCAAAAATCTTGGATGGGTAAGACAAAGAATTTTGGTGAAAAGATGATAGATAAATAGTCAAATGCCATGTAAAGGCTGTCTGCTCTGAAAAATATCCAAGCAATAACGGTAAGAAGAAAAGTGATACCCATTTGAAAAGTTTCTCGAATACTTGGCAGGTATTTGCCAGCTGCTACTGTGTCGGAAGTATGCACTCTGTTCTTTTTGGTCAACAATAATGGTAGATAAAAGGCGGCATTTAAAGCACCCCAAAAAAGAAATGTCCAATTGGCTCCATGCCAAAAACCACTGACAATAAATATTATGAATATATTCCTAATGGCATGGCCTCCCCTGCTTCCTCCTAATGGAATATAAAGGTAATCCCTAAACCAAGTGGAAAGAGAAATGTGCCACCTACGCCAAAATTCTGCAATGTCTCTTGAGAAATAAGGGAATGCAAAATTCTTTTTTAAATCAAATCCGAATAGCCGAGATGTGCCAATCGCAATATCTGAGTAACCGGAAAAATCGCCGTAAATCTGAAAGGCAAACAGTATCCCACCCAAGAATAAGGTGAAACCTGAATAAGATGTGTAATCATTGAAAATGTCGTTTACATAGATCGCGCAATTGTCTGCAATTACAATTTTTTTGAATAAGCCCCAGAGTATTTGCCTTAAGCCGTCACTGGCTTTGGTGTAATTAAAACTTCTGTTCTTGAAGAATTGGGGTAATAGATTTGTGGCCCTTTCAATTGGCCCTGCAACGAGCTGGGGAAAAAAACTGACATAGGCAAAAAATGCAATAGGTTCTGAGACAGGAGCCATTTTTTTGCGGTACACATCAATGGTGTAACTCATCGTTTGAAAAGTATAAAAACTGATACCAACCGGTAAAATAATATTTAGCCTTGAAGGATCCATCGAATTGCCGAATAGGGTAAAAGCATTAGCAAAACTATCTGCGAAAAAATTATAGTATTTAAAAAAGCCTAGAAATCCAAGGTTAACAGCCAAACTAATAAACAACAGGAACTTTCTCTGATTAATGTTTTGGCGTTTGCTGAGTTGCATCCCAATTAAGTAATCAACCAAGGAGCTAAAAAATATAAGTGATAAAAAACGATAATCCCACCAGCCGTAAAAGACATAGCTGGCAAACAATACCCATAGGTTTTGAAGCTTTAAATTCTTCTGGAAGACAAACCAATAAATGAAAAATACAATCGGTAGAAAAATCAGAAATTCAATTGAATTGAATAACATGGCAATAGGAATTAGGTAGTTTCAAAGGATTTGTTTAGGCTCCTTAAAAATACCATTTAAAAGAGGCCTAAATTTTATATATAGCACAAAACTATGTATAAAATTCATTTAAATCACTTTTTGTGTAGAAAAAATAAATCTATTCCTATATATATTTATATTATTAGGCCTTGCTGAGCTCCACGAGGTATTTTCCTGTATAATTATTTTCTTCCTTCATTAAATCTTCTGGTACACCTTCGAAAATTACATTGCCCCCTTTTTCCCCGCCTTCTGGCCCTAAATCAATCACCCAGTCTGCAGCCATAATTACCTCTGTATTGTGCTCAATTATTAATACGGTATGTCCCTGATCGATCAGGGAATTAATAGAAAATAGTAATTTTTTTATGTCATGAAAATGAAGCCCGGTAGTAGGTTCATCGAAGATAAAAAGAATTTTATCCTTATTTTTTGTGTCATTTTTTCCTAAGAAAGAAGCGAGTTTAACCCGCTGTGCTTCGCCACCACTTAAGGTATTGCTGGATTGTCCCAGTCCTATATAACCCAAACCAACCTCTTGTAAAGGTCTTAATTTTTGAATGATGCCCTGCTTCTCAATGAAAAAATCCATGGCTTCATCAATGGTTAAGTCCAGAACCTCGGATATATCTTTGTCTTTGTATTTGGCATCCAGGATTTCATTTTTAAAGCGCTTTCCTTTGCAAGATTCGCAGGTAAGGTAAATGTCAGCCATAAACTGCATCTCGATCTTCTGCGTTCCTTCTCCTTGGCAGGCTTCACACCTGCCACCATCTACATTAAAACTGAAAAATGCAGGTTTATAACCTCTTTGCTTGGAAATAGGAAGTTCTGCATACAGCGCCCTAATTCCATCATATGCCTTGACATAGGTGACGGGGTTTGACCTGGAGGACTTCCCTATTGGATTTTGGTCTACAAACTCAATCCGATTTACGTTTCTATAATCTCCATCAATTTTATCAAATTTCCCCGATTCTTCATTTACACTACCCAGTATTTTTCCTAAAGCTGGGTACAATACTTTTTTTACCAGAGTAGATTTTCCTGAGCCACTCACACCTGTCACTACAGTCAATACTTCTAAAGGTATTTTTACAGTGATATTTTTGAGGTTATTCTCTCTGGCGCCTTGAATCAAAATATATTCCTTCCATTTTCGGTTGTGCAACTTGACATTGATGGACTCTTCTCCACTAAGGTACCGAGATGTATGCGTATTGCCTGCGTCCATCAGTTCCTTTAAGTTACCCTGGAAAACCAATTCTCCGCCATGTACGCCTGCATCCGGACCTATGTCGATGACTTGATCGGCAGTAAGGATAATTTTCTCTTCATGCTCCACCACTATCACCGTATTTCCCAAGTCTCTAAGCGCTCTTAATACCGTAATCAAACGCTCCGTATCTCTTGGGTGTAGCCCTATACTTGGCTCATCTAGAATGTACATGGAACCCACAAGTGCGCTGCCCAAGGAAGTTGCCAACTTAATCCGTTGAAACTCACCTCCGGAAAGAGAGGATGTCAATCTGTTTAGGGTTAAATAACCCAGGCCTACCTGGTCAAGATACTCCAACCTGTTGATGATTTCTTTGAGTAATCTTTGGGATACGTTTTTTTCTGTTGCAGTAAGTTCCATAGACCTAAAGAAAGGCAGGGCTTTATCAATAGGAAGTAAAACCATATCGGTGATGGATTTTCCTGAGATTTTTACGTAAGAAGCATCTTTTCTAATCCTGGTTCCTTTGCAGTCCGGACAAACGGTCCTCCCTCTAAACCTGGAAAGCATCACCCGGTATTGAATCTTATGGAGTTTGCTTTCAAGAAAAGCAAAAAAATCATTTAAGCCTTTGAAATATTTATTTCCCGTCCATAATACAGCCTTGTCTTTCTCGTCCAAGTCTTCATAAGGCCTGTGGATTGGAAAATCAAACTTTATCCCATCTTTTAACAAAGGTTGTAACCATTTTTTGGTGGTCTCCCCACGCCATGGAGCAATAGCTCCTTCAAAAATAGAAATGGACTTATCGGGAATGACCAAATCAGGATCAATTCCCAATATTGAACCAAAGCCCTCACAAGTTCTACATGCACCATATGGATTATTGAAGCTGAAAAAGTTGACGGTTGGTATTTCAAAATGCAAACCATCCAACTCAAATTTATCACTAAAGGACCTGGAGGCAATATCCGGAATAATAACCTTGCATTCTCCCAAGCCTTCAAAAAAGGCAGTTTGCACACTGTCTGCGATTCTAAACTGGTTGCCTTCATCCTCTTTCATAACGGATACCCGGTCTACAAGTATCTCAAAGTCCCCTTCAGGTAATTTTTCCAATTCAAGTAAATCCTCCACAAATGATACCTGACCGTCAATAAGCACCCTGGTAAACCCTTTCTGTAACAAAATCTCCAACTCTTTCTCTTTTGCTCTTTCCGGATTAAAATGAAGCGGACAACTGATCATTACCTTGGCTCCTTCATCGAAACTGTGGATGTAAGCGACCACATCAGTTACGGTATGATGTTTTACTTCTTCCCCACTTATGGGAGAGATGGTTCGCCCTATTCTACTAAATAATAGCTTAAGGTAATCGTAAATTTCAGTGGTAGTACCAACCGTAGATCTTGGGTTTTTGGTGTTTACGCCTTGTTGGATGGCGATGGCAGGGGATACGCCTTTGATGTACTCTACTTCGGGTTTTTCCATCCTACCCAAAAACTGTCTGGCATAGGAGCTAAGGCTCTCCACATACATTCTTTGGCCTTCTGCAAATAACGTGTCAAATGCCAGAGATGACTTTCCTGAACCTGATAAACCGGTTATGATAATCAGTTTATTTCTGGGAATGGCTATGCTCAGGTTTTTGAGATTGTTGACCCTTGCATTCTTTATAATTATAAAAGATTTAGGATCCAGATGCTCGAGTGAAGTGTTTGTATTGACAGTAGTTGTACCCATAATGTGCAAAGATACCAACCCAACCCTACAAATGATAAAATGTTATTAAAAAATTAAAAAGCCGGCATCCTTTGTTTGAATGTCGGCTTCTTAAAAATAGTGCGATTGCCACCAATAAGCTCATTAAATCTATTGTTATTCTTCAAACTTATCGTTTCATGATTTTGTAAGTTTTCTTTGATTTCTCAGTTTGGATCGTTACCAGATAGTGATTGCTTGGGAACTGTCGCATGTCTATTTGATACCTGTTGTCACGCACTTTTTCGAGTAGAGGGTTTGCCCTTACTCTCTGATCTTGGCTGGTTAGCTCTACGCTTAGTATGGCCTCATCAGAATCAACGAATAACAAATCTGTGGTTGGATTAGGGAAAGGCATAAGCCTGTCTCTATTTGAATTGTTTTCTACCCTGATTACGTCTGAATAACTGAAAGTATCATCCAAATCCACTTGTTTGATTCGGTAAAAAGTAACATCGTTGGTAATGGAATGGTCTGCAAAATCATAGTACACTTCTTGGTTGCTGTTGCCTTGCGCTTCTATGGTTTCTCCGAAGATCTCCCAAGAAAAACCATTATGAGACCTTTCCAATATAAAATGACTGGTATTTTTTTCTTGAAGAGTACTCCAGTTCAGGCAATTTTTCTCACCGCAAGACTGTCCTAGAAAATCTCCCCACTCCAATGGCAGAACTAGCAGGGTTTCCTCATAGTCAAAAGAAATGGATTGATCACCACCTAATTCGTAGTAATCTAGAATTAATTCTAATACCCCTGCTTCCAAAATCTCCATTTGATAAGTATCCCCCGGAGCCTCTTTTTTTCCACCTTCTTTCGTCCATTCATCAATTACAGCCACTCCGTCGATTGACAACCTGTATCCATCGTCTCCATTTACATAAAAGTCGTAAGTTCCCGGAGACACATCCAAGCGCATTCTGTATTGAACCGTGAAGTTAGAAGTCTGGCTGGTACAACCTACGCCAGAAGGAAAGCTTTGATTGAATTCAGCATCTTCAAAAACCCTTCCGGCATAATTAGAAGTAGCGAAATTCCTAGGTGCATCATAGGTATGACCGATCCACTCATTGTCACCAAATTCTGTTCGGTCTAAATCAGGAATAGGATTCATGATTACTTCCAATACATTGGTAAACACATCTACATCTGTACTTACCCCTTCATCGTCCACGATGGTATTGGTTGCACCTCTTCTATAGTACCTTGTTCCTGTCCAGCTATCGTCCTGATAAGCAGGGATGTCATAATCTTTGCCGGTAGCACCGGGGATGGTGGTCCAAACAGTGGATTCATCATTGGTGGTGGCATACTGCCAAAAGTATTCGGTTACCTCCCCATCTTCAAATACCGCAGGACCTAAGGAGCTGATAATGGTTGGATCCGGGTTAATTCCACAAAAAGTAACTGATCCGGAGGCATCATTACCCATTTTTATTTCACCCGGGCCAAAGTACAATTCAATATTGAAAGAAAATCTATTGGCTCCATCATTTTCATAATAGTTCAATGTCATGTACCATTGTTGGGTGGTTTCCATTTCAATATAATAATTTCTGATATTGTCTTCGTATATGAAATTATCAACACCGTCATACAATAGCGTATCTGATTCGTTCTTTACCCAGTTATTGTGAATCAGGTCATTTCCATTTACATCCACAGCACCACTTGAACTAGCGTTATCAATGTCTGAAAACATACTGAAATGAGAGCCGTCATCACTCCCTATGCTAATGCGGTAGATCCCATTGGCTTGGGGAATATACCTGCCACGCATATGCACGCCAAATAAATTGAATTGGGTATCACATCCTCCGGGCGTAGAAGGGTCTATTCCGGTTTGAAAAAACAATGAATCTGAGGAATAGCCATCACCGGGGTTGGGATCACTGAAATAAGTATCGAAATTTACCCCTGAAACCGGAAGGAAATTGTTTCCATCCCTTCGTAGCATGCCCTTATACTGTCCACCTACACCGTCATAAGTTTTTTTAAACTCAGACGGCTCATTATGGCCCGCATTGGCACCATTTGGGTTGTATTCTTCGGTCAATTGGTAAACATAGGCATTCCATACACCGATGGGATAACCATTTTGCCAGCCATTTTGCCATGGCTTTGTTAGTGTTATTGGTTCAGTATTGGTACAAGCCAATTGACCATAAGTTTGACCCGTAATGACTAAAAACAATACGATGGATAAAACTACGCTGTTAAAATAGCTTTTGTCCTGATTTGCTCCTCTCAAAATCCCCTCCATTCTTAAAAATATTTAATGTTGACAAGGCTCTTAAATTGCTGTTAAAATACAAATTTATGCATTTGAGATTAATAGGCAAGCAAAATGGAGAAAAAATTTTTATAAAATGCTAAAAAAGTTATTTAAAATTCATTTATCTGTCTTTATTTTTCTGATCTAGCCTAGGTTTTAACTGTAGAAATTGATTGAATTTTGCATAACTTGTGATGTCATGAATACTTTGAACTTCATTAAAAATAGCCTTGGCTTTGTTTAAATCCCCTTTTCGGTAAGCGTCGAAGGCATAAGGCAACGAAGCAAAGGCTCGTTGAAGCCTTAAGTCTTCTTCAATCTGCCCCTCCTCTTGTCGTTGAAGGCTGAAATTCAAACTATCGGAACTTACCAAGACACTTTGCATCCCAATGGGATTTTTGAGAACCAATCCTTCCAAATCTGTGCAGCGACTAAGGGCCACATATACCTGACCCGCTTCAAATGAGCGGTCAATGTCTACTATACATTTTTCAAAGGTAAGTCCTTGGCTTTTATGGACGGTTATGGCCCAAGCAAGTTTTAACGGAAACTGAGTAAACCTGCCTATAACTTTGGCATCTACTCTTCGCTCTGATTCATTGTATTGGTAATCTACATTTTCCCAAACTTCTCTTTCCACCTCATAAAAAGTACCATTGTTCGCCTCCACAAGTATTTTGTTATCATGCATTTCCATTACTTTACCAATCATCCCATTGTAATAGTTTTTTTCTGCATTGTTGCGCATAAAAATCACCTGAGCACCTACTTTCAGCCTAATATCTAATGGTTCAAATGGGGCCATGTTTGGAGGGAAATCATCTTCAATGCTGGCTTTGTAGATCCGCTCTTCGCTTTCTATAAGTTCAAGTTTCCTTTTGTTGATCTGGAGGATATTATGATTATGGGTACCCAGTATAATATACCCCTGATCCAAGAGATCAAAATGATAATCATTTGCTCGCTGATTCAGAAAATGGATGTCTTCAAAGGTATGCCGGCTTTCTCTAATTCTATTCAATAGGTTTTTAAACGTGGCATCTTTTTGACGGTATATTTTTTGAAGCTCAATGTGAAAAGGCATCAGTTCTCTAAAACCAAAAGAGCTAAAGAAAAAACGATTTTCATATTTGCCGGATAATAAGGACCAGTCTTTGTCTTTTACCACCGGGGGCAACTGAAAGGGATCGCCTATTAAGACAAGCTGCACACCTCCAAAAGGCAAATGCTGTTTTTTTCTAAACACCCGGAGGATCTGATCCAGGATATCCAGAATCTCTACACGTACCATGGAAATTTCATCAATAACAAGAATATCCAGGTTGCGAATTACAGACAAGCGGCTCTTGGTATATTTGAAAGTGTCGAAGATATTCTGCTTGGATCCTTTGGGGGATAGCCTATGGTCTCCTGGGAGGAATATTTGTCTGGGATCAATTTTAAAAAAGCTATGAATGGTTTTCCCTTTTGCATTGATGGCAGCCACCCCAGTAGGAGCCACAACCACCATGCTTTTGGTCGCATTAAATTTTCTTAAGGTATGCAGAAAGGTGGTTTTACCTGTGCCTGCTTTTCCTGTCAAAAATAATGATTTGTTGGTGTACAGGGCAATTTCTAGTGCCTGAATAAAGGGTTCATTGGTCATGTCCAATCCTTTGGCTTCAAATTCCTGGCGAAAAAATGATTTTAAGAAAGACATGAGGCAAAATGTTTGTTAAATTGAGGCTTAAAATTATTAATTATTTTCCCGCTTTGGTATATATTGTAAATATTTCCTAAAACAAAAATACCTTTTGGGTATAGAATTTAACCTCCTTATTAAATGGAATTGGTTTTAAATATCTTCAAAATTATATTAAGTATCATTTGTGTTTTCGCTGTCATCGCTTCAAAGTTAAAGTTAAGCAATTGGTGGATAAGGGTTTTTGACTTTCCCAGAATACAGTTATTGATTATGGCCACTATGGCAATAGCAATATATGTAGTCCCTGCGCTATCCTTTAATGCATTGAACATTACTGGTTTTTTGTTGGTGGTCTTTTCATGGTTTTATCAGGCAAGAAAGATTTTTCCTTATACCTTACTGGCCAAAAAAGAAGTAAAAAGAGATAAAAAAGCCTCTCCTGATAATGAAATAGGGATTTTAGTAAGTAATGTGCTTACACCCAATAGACATGTAGAAAAGTTGATCAAGCTAGTTAAAAAAAAGAAACCCAACTTGGTTTTGACCCTTGAGTCGGACAAATGGTGGGAAGATCAATTGGAAGTTATAGAAAAAGATTATAAACATCAGGTGAAGATTCCCTTGGATAATCTTTATGGGATGCATCTATACTCTAATCTAGAACTGGAAAATACAAAGGTGCATTATTTGGTAGAAGATGATATCCCTTCCATTCACTCCAGTGTCATTTTACCTTCAGGTAAAGCCATTCAAATCCACTGCATCCATCCTGAGCCACCCAGTCCTACCGAGAGTGATACTTCACTTTCTCGGGATGCAGAGCTGCTAATTGTTGGAGAAAATGTAAAAGATCCGGGGCTGCCCACTTTGGTTTTTGGTGACCTGAATGATGTTGCCTGGTCGAGAACCACCCGCTTGTTTCAAAAAATCAGCGGACTTTTGGATCCTAGAAAAGGAAGGGGCTTTTTTAATACCTATAATGCCAAATACTTTCCGTTTAGATGGCCACTGGATCATATTTTTCATACCGAAGATTTCCTGTTGAGGGAGATAAAACGGCTACCCTCCATCTCCTCAGATCATTTTCCAATATATATCAAACTTAAATTAAAACCTGAAAACGATCAGGATGATAAAAAAGAGGCACTGGAAGAGGATGAAAAAGACTGGAAAGAAGATACCATTGATAAAGCCAATCCTAGGATTTTAACCATTTAATAAGCCGGAAAAAAAAGCCGTATTGTTGGCAAAAAATACGGCTTTTTTGAAGCTTAATAGGCTCTAAATGGAATGTACTGGCGCAGGTAATTTCTAGCGGTTAAAATAGCCATATTTACATCGGCTTCTGATTTTTCGTAGGCTTTATCCTCCACTTCAATGCAGCAGGGCCCCCTATACCCTACATCCGTAAGGGCAGCAAAAAACCTCCCCCAAGGCACATCTCCCAACCCGGGTATTTTGGGAGAATGATACTCCAGCGGATTGGCCAGAATGCCTACTCTGTTAAGCTTTTCTTGGTAGACCTTTACATCTTTAAGGTGAATGTGGTGCAATCTTTCCTTGTAATCATAAATGGGCTGTACTGGGTCCATTTGCATCCAAACCAAATGAGAAGGATCGTAATTCAACCCAAAATTGGCATCAGGAATTATATGAAACATTTTGTCCCAAATGGCAGGAGAAATGGCTAGGTTTTTACCTCCGGGCCATTCATCATCTGTAAAAAACATCGGGCAATTTTCTATCCCTATTTTAATGCCTTTCGCTGATGCATGCTTAATGATTTGTGGGAAACGCTCTTCAAATAGGCGCAAATTGTCAGCAATATTTAGAGTAGGATTTCTTCCAATGAAGGTATTGACTACGGGTATTCCCAATTTCTCGGCCCCATCAATTACTGCCAAAATATGAGAGAGTGCGTTCTCTGCCACTTTTTCATCAGGATCCATTGGGTTGGGATAAAAGCCCAGTCCCGATACATAGACTTTCTTTTTTCTTTGGTAGTCTTTGATATGTGCTACCATTTTGTCATCAAGGTTGCCCACATCAATATGTGTAACTCCGGCGTAACGCCTTTCTGCCTTGCCTTTCGGCCAACACATGATTTCTACACATGAAAATTTTTCATTGGCAGCAAAGTCAATGACTTCTTCAAAACTTTTTTCAGCCAGGATGGCACTTACAAAACCTAATTCAAGCATTCCTTGGAAACAATTTATAATTTACATAACAATTCAGCGGCTTTGTCCAGGATGTCATCGTCCTTAGCAAAACAAAACCGTAATAATTTATCATCTTTTTTATCCTTATAAAAAACGGATACAGGTACAGATGCTACCTTGATTTCTTTGGTAAGCCTTATGGCCAAATCATAATCATTTTCGTCTGTAATATTTTCGTAAGATACGATTTGAAAGAAACTACCTTTAGAAGGTTTAAAGGTAAATCTCGATGCACGTAAAGCTTCATTGAAACGATCTCTCTTCCTTTGGTAAAATTCAGATAGGGCTTCATAATGTTCAGGCAATTTTAAGAAATCTGCCAAGGCATATTGCATGGGAGACACTGTACAGAAAGTGATGTACTGGTGGATACGCCTAAACTCCTTGGTGAGTGCAGCAGGAGCCAGGCAATAACCAATTTTCCAGCCTGTAACATGGTAGGTTTTACCCACAGAATTGCAAATAAAAGACCTTTCTTTTAATTCCGGATGCGTCATCATGGAATGGTGAACCCCTCCATCAAAAACAATATGTTCGTAAACCTCATCACTGATGATATAAATGTCTTTGTCCCGAATAATATCGGCTAAGCTATCAAGGTCTTCTTTGCTGAAAACCGTTCCCACGGGGTTGTGGGGAGTGTTGATAAGAATGGCTTTGGTTTTGGGGCTGATTTTGGCTTTAACCATTTCCCAATCTATTTTAAAATCAGGGGCGTCTAAGGTGACGAAAATCGGAATGCCACCATTAAGGTCTATAGCCGGCACGTAGCTGTCATAGGCCGGTTCCAATACAATTACCTCATCTCCGGGATAGACTACTGCAGTAACTGCACAGAAGATGGCTTCTGTAGCTCCCGAGGTGACGGTCACTTCTGTCTCAGGGTCGTAGGCTGTTCCATAAACATCGGCGGTTTTTTGGGCGATGCTTTCCCTAAAAACCGGTGCACCGGACATGGGAGCGTATTGGTTGTAGCCGTTTTTTAAGTAGTGACAAACCAATTCACTTAGCTTTGGAGAACAATCAAAGCTTGGAAAGCCTTGAGATAAATTATAAGCCCCCTCATCTGTCGCTAATTTGGACATGACCGTAAAAATGGTTGTGCCTACATAAGGGAGTTTAGAGGGTAGATTTTTTGCTTTTGTCATCATTTGTAAAGATCCATCAGAATTATTCCCAATGTGGAAAAGTGAAAATTATTTGAAAGCTGCAACTCCGGCTTCAGCAATAATCCCATCTTCAGGTGGGGCAGCTCCACTCACCCCAATGGCTCCGATAACCTGATCTCCGGAAATTATAGGAAGCCCGCCTTCCATGGCCAGTACTCCGGGTAGACTAAGAATATTTAATCGCCCTTCCATGACCATGTCTTCAAATTCTTTAGTTGACCTTTTAAACTTAGCGGCAGTTTCACTTTTTTCTAAGGCCACGTCAATGCTTCCACTTTGGGTTCCATCCATTCTTCTGAGGACGACCAGGTGTCCGCCGGCATCAACGATAGCTATGACTACATTCCAATCGTTTGCTTTGGCTTTAGCTTCAGCAGCATCTGCAATTGCCTGAGCATCCTTAAGGCTAAGGATTTCTGTCATCTGTTGGGCATTGGTAGTGAAACTCACCACGGTGAATAACAAGATTAAAATTGAAAAGCTTAGCTTCTGCATTTTATTGAATTTAAGTTTTAAAAGGATTAATCTTAAATATAATTAATAAACTGCAATTCTTAAATTTTTTATATTTGAGTAAGAAACAAATCGGTAAAAAATTCAATGAAAACTTTTCAAAAAGAAATTCAATTGCCCGCATACAAAAGAGGTTTTCACCTCATTACTAGACATATTGTGGATAACTTTCCTGAATTAAATAAAATTGATCGGGGACTGCTTCAGGTGTGGATAAAACATACTTCCGCAGGTTTAACGATCAATGAAAACGCTGATCCTACTGTAAGAGTAGATTTCGAAACCTTTACCAATTACTTGATTCCTGAGGATTACCCCCATTTTGTACATACCATGGAAGGCCCTGATGATATGCCTGCACACCTTAAATCAAGTGTTTTTGGCTGTTCAGTACAAATTCCCGTTACTCGTGGTAGATTGAATCTGGGGACATGGCAAGGCATTTACCTTGGAGAGTATCGCAATTATGGAGGAAAGAGAAATCTCGTGCTTACAGTAATGGGAGAATAAGCTATTTTGAGTGATTAATGAAATAATGAAGAGAAAACAGCAATCTATTGCTTTATCCACAATTTTATCCACAGCAATTTAACAACTGTTTAAATCTCAGGCTTGTAAGATTTCCACTGTTCCTGGTAGCTGCCTGATAGGATCAATAGCAACCAATCTTGTAAACTATTTGGTGTCTGAAAAGTATTTGAAATCCGCCCTTTGAGGGCTTCAATTTTTCCATTTTGAGGGTTGATCCAATAAGCTTCAGCCTTATTCAAAATGGTCTTTTTTATACGTGTTTTTATCTTGCTTCCTCGAGGTTGGTAAATAAGGATACAGCCTTGATCAATCGTCGTTAAGGCTAATTTCTGTTGATGGAAAGGCCACCTTAAGCCTGCCAAAACTTTTGTTGAAACCCGCATTTCCTGCCAGGGTAGTCTGGCAAAAAGCCTTGGCAATAAACCTATCTGTGAGGCTCCGGGTAAGTCCAGGGCTTTGTCCCAAGACATTTGAGCGCCAAATAGGGGGGGGACATTTTCTGAATGCATTTGCCAAACTTCATTGCATCCATAGGTATAACCGGCCGCGCCGGACAGCATGCTCCAATAGGCAGATAGCCGAACATCAGCGGCATTCAATCGCTGAAAATGCCATTTATTTAGTAAGTTGGGAATGTTTTCATAACCGGGCTCTCCATTGATTACAGGTCGGATAGGTTTTCTGCTTCTGGCCTTGTTTACAAATCTGTATTCCCGAAATTTTTTTTGATGCCTGGATTGAAACATGTCGATTTGCAACCATGATGCGTTGGGAAAAAGATCACTTGCAATGGTTCCTCCTCCGGGATGGTAGGTGATTAGGCTTGTTTTATCAATTGCCCTAATGCCCAAGGCCATCTGCTCAATAATTTCCTCATCTTCTTGGTCTTCCGGGGCCCTGTCTCCACCTAAAACCCATACCAAGTGCCGGTATTTGGCAAAGCGCTTGGCCAATAATTCACCGTAAGTTCCGGCATTTTCTGGGGTGAAAATCTCGGGGCCGGTTCCCCATTTTTTATTGTATTTGTCTCCCCAGGTAGGTAGTAGGGCAAGGTATAGTCCCATTTCCTCCGCCAAGGCGACCACCTCTTCTACATGTTTGAAATATTCTTCATTGAGTTGGCAAGGGTCTAACTCCTTCAAGGGTAAATGCCCATTTGCATTGGGGCTGTTGAGCCCATCCAGTTCTGCCAAAATAACCGTTTGAATAATGGTAAAACCTTTATCAAGACGGTTTTGAAAGTAAAATTTGGTTTCTTCCAGTGACAACCTATGAAGCAATTCCCACGCAGTGTCTCCCAGCCAGAAGAAAGGACTTCCATCCTGATGGGTTAAAAACCTGCCATTAGGGCTTATTTTCAAGGGTTGTAAATTTGCTTTCATTCTAAGTGCTGCAACCAGTTAATACAACTTTTTGGCCAGTCTTTTTGGGTGCCTTCTTTATTGATGGAGAGGGCATACCCATGTTTACCTAATGGGTACAAGTGCATCTCTGCAGGGATGTTCTTTTCTACCAATCCTTGATAAAACATCAAACTATGTTTGACCGGGACTCCGGTATCATCTTGGGAGTGGAAGATAAAGGTTGGTGGTGTGTCTGCTCTTATTTGTTCTTCATTGCTGAAATAACTGACCCATTTCGCTTCCGGGTTTTCACCGAGTAAATTGTTTCTTGAGCCTATATGTGTAAAGGTTTTATTGAAAGAAACGACAGGGTATCCAAGGATCATAAAATCAGGACGGCTTGATTGATGCAGTATGGGGTCATCGGCGCCGGGGTTTCCTGAATCAAAATGGGTGCCCAAAGTGGAGGCCAAATGACCACCGGCAGAAAAACCCATAATACCAATTTTATCCGGATCAATATTCCACTCTTCGGCATGATGTCTTACCAGCCTAATGGCTTGTTGGCCATCCGACATGGGGACCAAGTGAGGGCTTGTTTGAGTTACCGCTGAAGGCAGGCGGTATTTCAGCACAATGCCGGCAATGCCATGACTGTTGAGCCATTTGGCAATGTCTGTTCCTTCCCAATCATATGCTAAAATACCATATCCTCCACCGGGACAAATGATTACTGCTTGTCCTGTAGCAGAACTTTTGGCTGGTAAAAATACTTGAATTTGGGGGACTTGCACATTGCTAATCCGGGTAATTCCATCAACCTCGCTCACCTCTTTCACCTGAGAAACTTTCTGAAAGGGTATTTCTCCCGGATAAATGTCCATTATGATGGATTGATTTTGGGCAGATAAGGCTTCCATGATAAAAAAGAAACTTAGTACTAGAATAAACTGCTTCATTGAGCTTAAATGTTTTTATTATTTAAAAGCGTTTAGCATTAAGGCTGCCCCATAAGCTGAGCCTAGAGGGAAGTCTGAAAATTCGAGTTCATAACCTTCTAAAAGCGCATTTAAAAAACGGATAAAGACCTTGTTATGAACAAAACCACCATCAATATACACTTTTTTTATAGCTGTTGCACCTTTAGCGAGCATCAATGAGGCCACCTGCATTTTTACCAAACCAAAGATCAAATGGTGAAAGGCTTCTTCATAATCTGAAAAGGAAGAGATGTCCCAGTTATTTTCAGGGAAGATTTGAGCCACCAAAGGGGTTCTTGCTATGGCATCAGGATAAAAAGTCCCGGAAACCTCTCCACTTAAAAGTTGGTTAACCAATTTTTCATTAGGAACAATATTTTTATAGTATTTGGGCTCTTTTCCAAAGGCTTGGTTCATTTTCTTGAGCTGATGATCCAGTTCATAGCCAAGGAAGAAGCGACTGGCCTTGACCGTTTTTCCATGAATGGATAAGAAATTCAAGCAGTCATTTTCTAATTCAGAAAATGACAGGTCTCTTTGGGGAAAAGGGTTTAGTGAAATGCTCCAAGTACCCGTAGATATTAATAGGAATGGCTCTTTAATTTTAATTAAATAAGAAGCAAGCGCTGAAGAAGAGTCATGGATACCCACGCCAATTTTAACCTTTTGGCCACAGATCTCTTTTTCAAAGCTGTGCGTAGTGGGGACCTGGCGTGGAAGTTTATCCGCTATGCCTTCATCATAAACCCATTGGTGATAATCGCCCTTAGGAAAATCCCATAATTTGGTATGGCAACCAATGGAAGTAGGTTCACTTACAACCTCCCCGGTAAAAAGATAAGAGATGTATTGTGGAAGGTGTAGAGAATATTTGATTTTTTTAAATACTTCGGGCTTCTTTCTTTTGAGCCAGTAAAGCTGCAAACCTGAATTAAGCATACCTAAAGTTGGAGAGGCAGTGGTTTGATTGATGCTTTCCTCAGGGTATTTGCTGTAAAACTCCTTATGCACATCTTCAGGGAAGTCCTTAAGGTAATTGTAAATCGGGGTAACTGGCCTTCCGTCTTCTCCAATCGATACAAAAGTGGCCCCATAAGTAGAGAAATTCAATGCTTTGATTTCATATTGAGGATCTTGGCACAATTTCTCTACATTTTCTTTGGCCCACTTAGTAATTTTTTCCAAATCATCACATTCAAATCCGTCGTCATCTTTTATCGTTGGAAACTGTACATATTCTTCCTTGATTTCATTTAGATTTTCATCAAATAGAAAAAATTTCTTGTTCGTTTTTCCTATATCAAAAATGGCAGTTACCGGTATGGACATTGTATTGTCGGATTATTTTGAATGGATTGATTTAAATTAAAGGCCGGTGGCAAGTGTTTTGGCACCTCTTTCCTTGACCAATTGCTTTCTTACAGCCAAGTCTCTGTAAATTTCTACCGGTGACAGGGCCGCATTTGCCTGAAGTCTGGCTTCCGCAATTAGAGGTCTTAAGTCTGTACGGAAAGCATTTTGTAAAATTTCTTGGGCCAATACCGCATCATTAGATTCGCGGGCATTTTCCAAGGCATTTCTGTCCACAGTTAAGGCTTGGGCATAGGCCAACTGGATGGCTTCAACCGATTGGAGTAAGTCCTCCATTGGGTCTTTTAAGTTGTGGCTTGCATCGATCATCCATGCCGGAGCAGGATTTTTGGAAGCACTGTCTTCCATACCTTCTACCAATTCGTTAAATATCAAAAACAATTGGTAAGGTTTCATGGCACCTACGGTAAGGTCATCATCACCAAATTTGGAGTCATTGAAATGAAATCCCCCAAGTTTTCCCTGCATCATAAGGGTGGCCACAATTTGTTCAATATTGGTGTTGGGCAGGTGATGACCCAAATCAACCAATGTAAAGGCCCTTTCGCCCAATTGGGAAGCCAGTAAATGAGATGTTCCCCAATCCTGTATAACGGTATGGTAAAAATAGGGCTCATAAGGTTTGTACTCCACAAACATTTTCCAATCTGCAGGCATCCCCTGATAAATCTCTTTTAAAGAATCCAGCGTGTGTTGCAGGGCTTTTCTGAAATTCATTTGTCCGGGAAATGAAGACCCATCTGCCAACCAAACGGTTAAGGCTTTCGATCCCAATTGGTCTCCGTATTTGATGACCTCAAGGTTGTGATCAATGGCTTGTTGCCTTACCTTGCTATCTGTATGACACAAAGAGCCAAACTTATAAGAGAGAGCTTGATCTTCTTGATCCTGGAAGGTATTTGAGTTGACGGCATCAAAAAGCAGGTTATGAGAAGCCGCATGAGCTTTCACTGCATCGATGTCTTCGGGAATATCCCAAGGGATATGTAGGGAAATAGCACCTGATCCGGCATTCAATGCATGAAGAAGGCCTACGTCATCAATTTTTTCCTCTAAAGACCGAGGTTCACCACCACCGGGAAATCGGCCAAATCTTGTGCCTCCAGTGCCTAGAGCCCAGCTTGGAATGGCAATTTGAAAATCCTGAATCTTCTGAATGAGTTGCTCAGGTTCCAGACCTTTGGTGGTTAATTTATTGCTTAGATACTCAAAACTCTCCCGGTGATCCGGGAGAGCTCTGTTATTGATAGTATTGATTTGATTTTTATCAATTCTCATGATAATAAATTATCTGACAAAGGCAGCAGCTACCCCTCCATCAACGTTTAAAATATTTCCGGTACTCTTACTTAAATGACCTCCAACAAAGGCAAAAACTCCATTGGCAATATCATCTACTGAGATAATTTCATTCATGATGGTACGCTTGGCATAGAATGCAGGAAGTTCTTCCACAGTGATTCCATAAGCCTTGGCTCTGCCTTTGGCCCATTCACCTTCCCAGATTTTACTTCCTTCAATTACCGCGTCCGGATTGACTACATTCACTCGGATTTTATCAGGTCCCAGTTCAGCAGCTAGCAATCTGCTCATGTGTACTTGGGCGGCTTTGGCCGTTCCGTAACCAACATTGTTAGGTCCGGAAACCAAAGCATTTTTACTTGCAATATTGACGATGTCTCCTCCTTTATCCTGAGCCCTTAAAATGGCAACGGCTGCTTTAGAAACGGCAAACTGACCTTTTACAAGCACAGATTGAAGAATGTCCCAATCCTTTTCTGTAGTTTGTGCGATTGGTTTAGAAATGGCCAGTCCTGCACAATTGACGATAATGTCTACACCTCCGAATTTCAGACAAGCAGCTTTCAAAGCTTTTTCTATGTCCTCCATTTTGGTCACATCCATTAAAGCTCCGGATCCGGTGTCCTTGCCGTAGGTCGCCAGGGCAGTATCCAGGTTGTCTTTGTTGATGTCTGTAATGAATACACAAGCACCTTCTTTGGCCAGTTTATCGGCAATTGCTTTTCCGATGCCTCCGGCTCCTCCGGTTACAAAAGCCACTTTTCTGGAAAGCGGTTGCTCCTTAGGCATTCTTTGCAACTTGGCTTCTTCCAATAACCAATATTCAATGTCGAAAGCCTCCTGTAAAGGCAATGAAACATAAGAAGAAACAGCTTCAGCACCTTTCATTACATTGATAGCATTCGTGTAAAACTCACTTGCTACCCTTGCCGTCTGTTTGTTCTTGGCATAAGAGAACATTCCTACACCAGGCCATAAGATAACCACAGGGTTTGAATCCCTAATGCCGGGACTATTGTCACGTTTGTGGTCTTCATAATATTTGGTGTAATATTGTCTGTAGGCTTCAAATTCTTTTTCAAGGTAAGCTTTTACCTCAGTCATGTCAGACAGGTCCGTATCCGGAGCTATTTCCAATACCAAAGGTCTGATTTTTGTTCTCAAGAAATGATCAGGGCAGCTGGTTCCAAGAGGAGCTAGTTTTTCCAGGTCATTGCTATTTATAAATTCCAAAACCCTTTCATCGTCTGAAAAATGACCTACCATTCTATTGTAACTAGAGGCCAATCCTCTTAAATGTGGGGCAATGATTGAAGCTTGCTCTTTTCTTTCTTCTTCAGGAAGGGAGGAAACTTTTTGTCCACCAAATACAGGTCGATCTTTGCCATAATTGTCTTCCAGGTACTGGGAAGCTTTGTCAATTACTTCAAGACTGTTGATATAACATTCATAAGCAGTATCTCCCCAAGTGAAAAGTCCGTGTCCTCCAAGCATAATTCCCCTGATTCCTGGATTGGCTTTAAGCGCTTTGTCCAATTGAAGGGCAAGGTCGAAGCCAGGTCTTTGCCAAGGAACCCAGGCAATTTGTCCTTCGAATAACTCTTGGGTAATTTTTTCTCCATCCTTGGCTGCTGCGATGGCTATGGCAGCATCAGGGTGAAGGTGATCAATGTGCTTGAAAGGTAATACAGCGTGCAATGGAGTATCTATAGAAGGAGCTTTAGAGTCCAAGTCATAGATACAGTGGTTGAAAAGTGCCACCATTTCATCTTCAAACTCCAATCCGCGATAGACATTTTTAAGCGCTAGCAGTTTGTCCATATACAACCCTGCAAGGCCGCTTCTTTTCAAAGTTCCAATGTCTCCACCTGATCCCTTGATCCACATTATTTCCGTGTCTTCCTTGGTAAGTGGGTCTTTTTCTATGGTCTTGCAGCTTGTGTTTCCTCCTCCATAATTGGTGATTCTTAGGTCTGCACCTAAAATGTTAGAGCGGTAAAGCAAAAGGGCTACTTGATCGTCCCCTAAAGCCTTAGCTTTTTCATCATCCCATAGATAATCTACGTGCTTAAAAGTGTCTTTTGTAATTGCCATATTTTAAATAAATTTGAATTCCTTTTTAATATTTTAGCGAATATACCTTATTCAAAAATTTTAACTGTCCTGTTCTATGCTGTTTGAATGGCAAATTACCCATTACAAAAGCATTAATCTGTCAAAAAACTATACTTTTCCTCTCTAATGAGCCATTTTTTCGGATAATCTGTCTTAAAAATCAGACAATGATAAGAAATTATTGTTTTTCGATTATTAAAATTTAACAAGGTTTAATAAAACCCCAATACCGGAGGAATGAAAATGAAAACCGCAACTTTTAAATTCGTCCTAATTACAAATAAGGCAAGAATATTTCTAAAATCACAAAAATTTAAGAAGTCACTATTCAATGAAAAATGGGTAATTTGAATGAATCATCCCTTGGCTCATCAAAGAGTCACGGGATTGAATGGATTGTGTCAAAGGCTTATTCCACTATTGCTCATCCAGTCAAACAGCGGTTGCATCCATTCTTCGGTTGGTATACTCAAAACAAATCCATGATTGCCTTTCGGGTACAAATGCATTTCTGAGGGAACTTCATTTTTTATCAGTGCTTGGTAGAAGCGGATACTGTTCTCCACAGGTACCACATTGTCATCTCCGGTATGGGTGATCCAAGTGGGTGGGGTGTTTGGGCCGACCTGCAATTCATTAGAAAACAGTTGCTTTTGTTTTTCTGAAGCAGACTTGCCGAGTAAATTTTGTCTTGAACCTAAATGACCTATTTCGTCTGTCATACTGATGACCGGATAGATAAGGACCATAAAGTCTGGTCTTAAGCTTATTTGCTCCTTATTTAGGATATAAGACTTGTCAAAATGTGTTCCGGCAGTGGATGCTAAGTGTCCTCCAGCCGAAAAGCCCATGATTCCAATTTTGCTCGGGTCAATATTCCATGCTGAGGCGTTTTGTCTTACCGTTTTAATTGCTTGCTGGGCATCCTGAAGAGGACCAATAGCTTTGTCAATCATAATCGAATCACTGGGCAATCGGTATTTTAAAATAAATGCAGCAATTCCCTTTTTTACAAATGTTTCAGCGATCAAGGTTCCTTCGCGGAGGTAGCTCTCGCCTGAGTATCCACCTCCAGGGCAGATTATCACTGCAGCCCCTGTAGCTATTTTTTCACTAGGATGATAACTTGTGAGGGTAGGTTTGGAAACATTTTTTAACCAGGCAATACGGCCATTGTCCTCAATGACCTCTTCCTGCATGGCATAAGCCTTACTATTAGGAATATTCTCTGGGTATAAATCCATTATTTGTTGGGCCTCCAGGTTGGAGGAAATTATTAAAAACAGGATTAGCGCAAATTGCTTCATGGATTTGGGTCGATTGATATTTAGTTATTACAGTTAAATTTCCTTTTAAAAGCTCAATGTAAAAATAAAAACCATGGAATTTCAAATCCTCATGTATCAAAATCATTCTTCAAATGAAGTAAACAGATTGCTACTGTAAATCAATGGCAAGTCTTAATTCTTCCGGTTGAATTGTGAGGCTTTCATTGGTGTATTTCACCTGAAATTGTGGGCCATTTCCGGGGAGTGAAAATTGCCTAAAATTACTAAGATCGTAGGATCCGCTTCCACTTAACTCCAGTGGGAACTGCATAGATAAAGGAGTGAAACCTGAATAATTGACAGAATTAGCAGTGATTTTTAGTTGGAGTCCGTTCTGTTGCCAGCCGGTAGTAAAAGGTAAAAACTGATTCAGTACAATGTTGATAAGGAAAGACATGGAGATGGTCAATGCCATAAAAATCGGGGCATACATGATGACACCTAAAACCACGAGCATGCCGGAAGTGGATAGCTGTGTATTGACATTGGCATCGTAAGTAAATTTCAGTTGAGGCTGAGCAGGTGCACCGGTTATTTTTGGAGTAACTTCGGCCTTGAAGGAAATTTTGGCTTTTACACGGCACCAGCATTTTCCTCGCTTGGCTTTTAAAGACCCCGTGGCTACGATCTTGTCTTGAACAAATTTAACATGAATGGAATTGATGTAGATTTTCCAACCGGATACCCGGAATTGTGATGGAACCCAACCCTTCGAAAATGCAATTTGTACAGCTGCGCTGATAACCTTGTCATTGACAACCGCACCTATACTTGTGTTTGGCGGATTGAAATGCTTCAGTTGCTGACCAATACCCATTGCCGGAGCTGTTAGGTTAAAGTCTGAAGCCATGAGTATTGATGTAGGCGGGACGGTTTTCTGAGCTGTTAGCAATGGACTGTTTGGAGCGAATCTCAGTCCCAACACACCGAAAATATCAATCAGGTCCCAAACAGGGATTTCGACTTTACGGATCAGTTTAAAAGCCAGCCAGACACCAAAAGTAATCAGTGGGGCAATGATGCCATTTAATATCCAATTGATAAGAAAATTTCCACCAGTAAAACTAATTCTTATCGAAAGTGTAGGGGCTATTTGAATGACAATCCCCTTAGGTTGACCGGCGGCTGTTCTTGAAAGGTTGAGTTCGACATTGTCGATCGTAAATGCCATGGTTGTATTGACAAGCTGAATTCCAAATAGCCTTAATTTA
This sequence comes from Cyclobacterium sediminis, assembly GCF_054781075.1. Lineage (NCBI taxonomy): Bacteria > Pseudomonadati > Bacteroidota > Cytophagia > Cytophagales > Cyclobacteriaceae > Cyclobacterium > Cyclobacterium sediminis. The sequence goes on from NZ_BAAGVC010000007.1 coordinate 337,854, forward strand.
AAATCTGCCTTTGCCTGCAAGTCTGTCAACACCCCACCCAATGGCGCCGGGTCTTCCAAATCCAATATCTCCAGATCCTTAACTGATGCTTCGAATGAACCTATTCTCCCAAGTCTTGCCTGGTAAGTTAATTGCGCCTGTAAACTTTGCAAGAATTTATCCAATACAAGGTTGAGAATGGTTTGATTAATTTCAAGCGCTAAAGAAAAACCTGCTGCCCATGACATACCATTTTGTATTTAAAGCCAAAATTTACTTTGTTTTAGAATTCCTATATGACGCTTGCAGGAACTTCCCTTGCATCATCCATATCAAACTTATCATCACTATCAGTGCAATTTTCTTCATAGATCAGTTTCAGTTTTTCTAATCCGTAAAATTGAGTTTGGCCGATTGCTATGGAATAGAAGAGTTCTTCGTTTACTGGTAAGCCTTCTTCTTCTAGTAGCAATTCATCATTTAAAATATTAGCAATTTCATCAGGAACGTCAATGTTGAGGAATTCGGAAAAAAAACGAACATGGTCTGCCATAAAAATATGTCCGTTTCTTGTTCTGGCATTAACGACATCGACCAGCCTTTTTCTTAAGTCATCGTCCAAGGCCTTTTCATTATCCGCAGTAACTTTTTTAAATACCGACGCCCAAAAATTCCAGTGAAAAGTTTTTTCAGCCTCCCCGGCGATGGAAAAATGCAGCGTCATTTGGATTTCCCCGAATCCCTCCTTCCCGAGTTCGGTATTAAAGATTACTTTCCGGTCAACTGATTTTCCTTCCTGTACATCCATATTTATCGCCAAGTGTTCCTCGTCATTTTTGGCGGCCTTATTAGTAATCCCTTCAAGATTCCAAATTATTTTGTTCAGCTTACACGTTTTTAAAGCAGTCATGTGTAAGTCAACCTCAAGGTCTTCTCCCGGCTGTATTACAGATGGGCAGGAACATGAAATTTGGAAAAATTCGTCTGTATGGAAAGTTGTAAGAAGCATGACTTGGGAGGTAGGATTCACAGAAAGCTTCATTTAAAGTAATAAAAAATATTGAGATTGGCAAATGAAAAGTTGATTAATTCGCTCGTATAGTGTGTTTTATGTATGTCGATTTAGGGGGTGTTAATATAAAATTTAAAAAAACAGTCAGGAAATTTTGACCCCGGCAATTGAATATTATAGGTGTGCATTCTAGTATTTTATCAAATTGATCACTAGTTCATTGTATCTTTCTTTCATAAAGATTGTAGGTAGACAATGGTAAGTCTTTTACTCCTACTTTCTTAAAGCCTAACTTTTCGTAGTACTTACAAAGCTTAGGGTTTTTTGAGTCTGAATCTAATCGCAAGTATTGGCATTCATTTTTTTTGGCTTTATGTCCAATTTCTTCTAAGATTCTTTGCCCAATTCCTCTTCCGTTATAGGCTTCCTTAACGATTAATGAATGCACATAGATGGCTTTATCTTTTTGCTTTCCCCAATAGAGTAGGTCTTCATTTAACATTCTCACCATGCCGATATTGTTTTTATCCTGGTCATCGATGAAAAAGAATTCACCGTTTTTAATACCCTCTTCAATCCATCGTACTTTTTCTTGTGGAGGGTTCTTCCAATATTGCCAATGGTCAATCTGCATCCGGTTAATTTTTTCGGCTGCTTCCTTCAGTAAATTTAAAACCAGTGTTAGGTCTTTTATTCCTATTTGTCTAAACGTTATCTCCGTCATTATTCGTGTCTAATGGCTACTCTCCGGGATAGGCTACAGGGGTTCCACTTTCTTTGTGTATGGGCATTTGTGCCGCTACTTCTTTAAGGTGAGCCGTCAAAAGACTGGCCAAGGCTTTTACTTTTTCCGGTTTTGTGGCTGCCAGATTGTTTTGCTCTCCTATGTCTTCACGGATATTAAACAATTCAAAACTTTCATCTATATGGTAATAAATCAACTTAAAATCCCCTTTTCGAATAGCACTGAAGGCGCCTATCCCAGGCCCCTTAGGCCCCCATTCATTGGGGTAGTGCCAGAACAAAGACCGCTGTTCAACTTGTCCCGGCCTATTGTTTTTCAGCAAACCTGTGAAACTTTTTCCATCAACTTTCTGAACGGTGGTTTTGTCTTCTACTCCCGCCATTTCCAAAATGCTCGGATAAAAATCTTCAATGATCAGGTAATTGTCATTTTTTGATCCGGGAATCGTTACGCCGGGCCACTTTACGATCATAGGAACCCTGATGCCACCTTCATGGATGGATCCTTTGCCACTGGATAAGGGTTTGTTATGGGTGTGAGGTTCTCCACCTCTGCCATGAACGCTAAGGCCACCATTGTCTGACATGAAGAGGATGATGGTGTTATCCATCAAACTTTTTTCTTCGAGATATTTCATGATGTCTCCCAAGCTTTTGTCCATGCCTTCTATAAGGGCGGCATAGCTGGCTTCCTTTTCATCAAGGCCTTTGTCCAGGTATTTTTGATAATAACGTTTGTCTTTTTCTATAGGGGCATGCACTGCATAGTGCGACATATACATAAAAAAGGGTTTGTTTTTATTAAGAGCTACATCCATAGCACTTTTGGCTTCAAGGGTAAGCGCTTCTGTTAAAAAGATTTCTTGCCCATGGTATTTTTCAAGGCCTGGGACATCCCATACAGCACTGCCTCCACGCCAATTTGCACTAAAATTGTTTGCTCCCAAATAGCTACCTGGACCTCCGGCAGCATGTCCGGCTATATTGACATCAAAACCGATGGCTTCAGGGTTTTCGGCAGGAGTATCAATGGCTCCAAAATGTGCTTTTCCGGCATGAATGGTGAAATAACCTGCTTTTTGAAGCAAGGAAGGTAGGGCATCTGCATATACTGCCAGATCCAACGGTTCCGGACTCATTCCGTTTACATTCCAGGCAGGAAAAGACAACGCTTTATGGTTGGTTTCCATAGGTTGTAGGGCGTCCTTGTGTAGGGTCCAGTTGGTTACACGATGTCGTGCAGCGTTCATGCCGGTCATTAGACTTATACGTGTGGGAGAACAAACAGGTGTGGCATAAGCTTGAGTAAATTTCATCCCTTCAGCTGCTAGTTTTTCCATATTTGGTGTATGATAGCGCTCATTAAAAGGGGTTTTTTTATGCCAAAAAGGAAGAGAAGTGTCCTGCCAACCCATATCATCAACAAAAAATAAAACAATATTTGGTTGCTCTGAAGCTTCGAGACTTGCTTGATTTTTGCAGCTTCCAAAAACCATACATAGTAGGGTTAGGTAAAAAAGACTTTTCATAGGTTAGTTTTTTCTTGAATTCGACCTCAGTTTTAAATACCACCTGGTCTTGTTGGGATCACCGTTGTTTTTGGACCCGTTTATTATAAACGGTGAAGATAAATCTAAATGCTGAACCGTCAAAAGGGACTTGTCGCTTAATTGACCATACTTTGGGGAAGCTCCAAATAATTTGGTTGGCTAGTGCCAATTTAGTTTATCTATTACATTCAATGGCTTGTATTTTGGTTCTTACTCATCAATTCCCTCATGTTTTTGTTGAAGAATTCAAGTTCATCTCCTAAAACAGGAAAGAAATCCAATTCTGTCTTCTCAATTTTCCTGAGAGCCTTCTGAAGCACCGTGGCTGCTTCCTCGGTTAACTTGATTATTTTGGCCCTGTTGTCATTTGGATGTGCATGTCTTTGAATATACTTTCTCAAAACTTTAGAAACCATCATCCTAGCTGCATTGCCTTGATTGGCAATATCCACTTGGGTAACAAGTTCATTTTCCCTTATAAATCAACCCAAAGATGTCAATATAAGAAATTGTGTATGGGTCAGGTTTAAAGGATTTAAATTTTAAACCAAGAGTTTGACCGTTGTTAAATAGCTAAGGGAATTTACAAAGCATCAATAGGTCTTCCTATGAAGTAAAGCCGAGCCAACAAAACTCTTGGGTTGCTTACCTTTCCTTTTTTTGAGCCATATTCCACTTTTTTCTTTACCCAGAGGCCAATAATAGAATCTTTAAATTCGGAGTCATTATTCCATTGTATGCTCCGTTTCTGTGGAACTTCAATATTTCTGGGCTTGAGAGTAGGTTTTGGTTCTTTTTGGAAATTACCAAAAACCAGACCTATCAATAGGGCAATAAGAACAAGTAGGATCAGTTTATTTTTTCCGGGTTTCATTCTTTTTACAATAACAGGATTATTCCTTGAAAAAGGAATATTGACCCCTGCTATTTAGCAGATTAGCAGCAACCTTTTCTTTCCGTTCTTTTCCTTTGGAGCACGATGAATACAAGGCGGAACTTTGCCATTAGGGTGATCAGTAGCCAATCTACACATATGGCCAATGCCCAGGCTTATTGGCTGTGCATTGGATTTTGGCTGATAGTGGAGGTCAAAATACTGTTCATTTAAAAATAATTCAAAATATTTATCCGGTCCACCAAATAATTTTTTAAGCTCCGCTCTTATTTCGGGTACAAGGACTTTCTGTTCGGCTTGTGCATTGGGTAATACTTCACTTGAGTCCCCATAGTACGTGCATAAATAGGTATCAACGGGAATAGGAGAGCGATCTACATGAAATGAGTAAACATCGGTTGGAAAAAAGGGGTAGCTATCGTCCCTTTCATAGGAATGAATCACATTAAGTGTTGGCGAGGCACCATGCGCTTCCAGGGTTTTCAAATCTTGTAAAAGCATTTCACGGGCAAGCTGCCCTTGTTCACTTAGCTTCAGTCCATGGAGCTCATCTGGATGAAGCTCGGTCATATTTTCATTAAGCGCTATTTGATTAACAATCTCTGAAAAATCTCCTATTAATTGACGTTTCCAACAAAGCGCATTGACGTTTCCTTGAAAGGGCGTAGTAACAAGATCACGAAAAGTATTTACAAATTGAATAGGTTGCGTTGGAGGAGATTGATTGGTCATATTAAGCAGAAGACTATGTTTTAATACTTTTAAAGGAAGGCCTATTTGATTTTCTTTCCTTTTATTTCTTGCCCTCCTTGAAAAAGTGTCAGGCTCTCAACAGTATCATTTTTTAGTTGAAATGTAATTTTTGCTTTGACAACCGTTAGGAAAAAAGTAGTATCATTTTCAGGATAAATTTCAAATCTATCCTGTCCTGTGGCTTGGCCAAATAACTGATTACCTTCTTTTGTAATTGTTATTGTGAATTTGGGTTGTAGTTCATACAAACCAAGGTATTGTTCCAGCGTTGATTCAGAGACTTCAACGGCATCATTTTTGGATGTGAAAGAAGCTAAATCCATTCCGGGATCGAGTAAATGAAAGCCTATATCATCGATATCTGCTGTTGAATTTGAAAAGAGAACCACCCCTTTACCTGTTTCCTTGACAAATCCCGAAAAAGCCCTATAACCTCCGGTTCCCCCGTTATGCCAGATAAGCTCACCAAGTTCCCCCTCCTTAATATGCCAACCCAATGCTACTGACATTTCACCGGCTTTATGGTGTCTCTCCTTATGGGATAACTCCATTGCTTCTGTTAATGGACTTTTAACATGGCCTAAGTTGGCTGCAATAAATTTAGACATATCAGAAGTTGAGCTTCTAATTGCACCGGCACCGGCAAGTGTTGGGATGTCCCAATTTTCGACCTGCTTACCACCCGCATGACCTAAAGCCAAATTTTCTTTCATTTTTCTAGTGAACTCAATTTTGGTATTCATCATCCCTAATGGGGCTGCAATCGTTTGGATCATTAAATCTTCATAATTACTGTTTTTATTCACTGCGAGCAAATGGCCCAATAAGCCCTGAGCAAGATTTGAATATTCATACGCAGCACCTACCGCTCTCAGGGGTTTATAATTTGAAATAAAATCATACATCTGCTCAACGGTATAGTCTGCATATGGATTGTTAGGATTGGCAGGGGTAAAGTTGTCGGGCATTCTGGGAAGGCCGGAGCTGTGGTCTGAAAGGTTGCCAAATGTTATTTCTTTAAGACCTTTTGTCGGAATTTTAATATTTTTGGGAAGAAAGTCGTTTACTTTATCATCTAGTTTGAGTTCACCATCTACAACCTGTTGAGCTAGTAGAATTCCAGTAAAGGCCTTTGATATGGAGCCTATTTCGTAGATGGTATTTTCATTTACTTTCTTACCTTTTGCAGCAGTTAGACCAAAATTAAAATATTGAATGCCTGTGGAATCAATAATCGCCAAGGCGATACTTGGGGTAACCCCCTCTTCGATTCGTTTTTCAATGGTCTCAACAACTTCTGTTGGGAGCCCATTTCTATCGGATTTTTCTTGAAACGGAAAGGTAACAAAAGGGCTCAAAAGCATAATCAGAAGGATTATGGACTGTTTCATTTGGGCTTGGTTTATAAGTTAATAATCTCTTTGCTTAACGATGTTTTACCTATTGGAGTTGACTAGGGCTTATGTTTTGAAAGATAAATACAGAAAACCACTCACTATTCACTTTTTGGAGGTTTTTTCTCCTTAAATTGTTTGCTGTTTAATTTTTGCTTGGCCTTATTTCTCACTTTTTTAGTTTTACCTTTTTCTGCCAACATCAAAATTATTTCTCTTGTGAGTTCATTTAGGTCTAAAAGGTGGCTTTGAATGGCTGGGTTTCCATTTTTTAATATTTTATGAGCCAGGGTTGTAGAAATTCCATTTTCTAATAGCTCCAATCGGTAAGATTCTGAAAGTTCATCCACGAGGCCTCTTTTTTCCGTCATTCTAGGATCTTCGTATACTGGCAGGACCCGCATCAATTCCTCTAATTTTTCTACAAGTTTGACTCTGGACTTTGAAGTGAAGGTTAGAAATGGATTTTCCCAGTTAGGGACTATGTCAAATACGTTTGTTTTAGCGTTGAAATTTTCTAAAAAGTTTAAAACCTCCACTTGATATTCTCCCTCTAGGTCTTTTTCAGGTCGCCACTGAAGGTCAATAAGCTTTAGCCTGGAGTTGTTATGAAGGATAAGCAAACTCGAGCCTTCAAAATAATGCTCATAACCCGGAGCTGGGTCAACTTCATAAAATTGGTTATAACTTACTTGCCAACCCGCTTCTATTCTTAATGGCTGAAGTTTCATTTGAGTATTTCTTGATTAAAAAAAAACATATGCTGTAAAGCTTCAAGTTCCTATTTTTTTCGCCCATTTAAAATTTCCACATGAAAAAATAGCAGGCAAGTTAGCTGTGTAGCAATAACCTAGGTTGCTTTGGGCTATGTCTCGGGCGTATGGCTTACTACATAATCTGTTTAAGTTATTTAACCTCCGATGTTTTCAAACTCATTGTGTATTTTAACAAGTGAGGCCATTTTTCTTTGTTTCCATAATCCATAGAGACGCCCCAATCAATGCCTTTTTCCTGCATTGAGGCATCTGTAAAATTTCCTATCCTATAGGATCCCGGTGCTTTGGGATAATCGGCATCAAAAGAAGCAACTCTGCTAAACCTCAACCCATCCGAAGCAAATTGAAGGGTTTTGCCTTCAGGACCATGTTCAGAAATTAAAGCCATGACGCCGTTATTATAAGGCCAAACCATTACCTCATGTCCGCTAGTGATGATCGGATTGTTTTTGTATTTAGCATAAGGTCCCTCAGGGTTTTTAGCGATAGCCACTCCCATTTTGGTATTTCTTGGTCCTTCTTTTCCATGTTTGATACTTCTTCCTTTATAATACATCCAGTATTGCTTGTCTTTGTAAACAATACAAGCATCATCAATTCTGTAGCTGTCAAAATCATCGGGGAGGTCACTTATTTCTAATACAGGTTTTGGAGAAACCCGTTCAAATGGGCCATCAGGAGAATCAGCCACGGTCAGTCCAATGGCGGTAATGTCTGTTTCAGCATTGTTTTCAAATTTTCTATCCGGGTTTCCGGGAGTAGGCTTCACACCGGTATAAAAAAGATAATATTTGCCGGAAGCTTTGAGAATATTTGGCGTAAATACACTGTATTCATCCCAACTATCTTTTTCACCTCTGCCAATTGCTTCTCCTTTTTCTTCCCAAATTTCCCCATCTTTAGAAACCGCATACCAGATAGAGGCATCATACCCGCTATACTGCTTGTCTGTTTTTGTATACCATAAGTAATAAACTCCATCAACCAACATAACATCGGATGGGTCTCTTCGGCATATCCCATTTTCGGGCTCTAAACCTTTAAGAACCGAATAACTAAAAGACACCTCATCAATTTTAGTGTTATTTTTTGTAACACAACCAATTAAAAGGAATAAAACCATCAGTGGTAAGATGCTGTTTTTCATAAGTGTTTTATTTAGTGCGGAGCAAGGCTTGGCGATGGCAAGTTGTCAAATATTCCGTTCTCTTTTGGCGTCAAGTCATAAATTCGCTACACAAAGTGATTGGTTTTTGCTTCGGGTTTAAAATTCCCATTCTTCGAAAAGGCCTTCGTTATTTGAGGTATGAAAATTAGCAACTTCTTTTGCTCCCCCAAACCAATTTATTACTTCCTTTCTTGCGAGCAAAGTAGTTTTTTCTGAAAAATGAGACCAGTAAGAACTGTAACGCCAATCTCGTAAATCTACTGTAAATCTGTTTTTTACGGGGTTTTGGTGAATATAATTAATGACCGAAGTAAGGTAACTACCTGATTCAATTTTTAACCCGGATTATGTGATAGAATTCGTGATGAGTGTTGCAATCGTAAGAAGATCAGGCTGTTTGGAGATTTTAGCATAGCATCGCTATGGTGAACCTGTCTACCCACAGGCAGGGTTGAAAACAGCAACGAAGTGGCTGATTTTAAAGCGATTTCAGCACGTAATAGATTGTCTATTGCATATTTCGGGTTTTATCGCTTCGTAAAGTCTATCCAAAGTGCTCCTCTACGTTCGTATTTTTTATTAAGCCCTTCAAGGTTTTAAAAACCTTATAGGTCTGGATTAATTACCGATCCCCTACCGATAAGGAGATGGACTTGTTGAAGTCCAGCCTCCATCGATGACCAGACTTTGTCCCGTGATATGCCTTGCGGCAGGGGAGACCAAAAAGCCCACGGCCTCGGCAATGTCTTTTGGATAAGCAGGCCTTCCCATGGGGGTTATTTCCGACCAGGTTTTTTCATAGCCTTCTTCCGAAGCCGTACGCTCGGTCATGGTGGCTCCGGGAGCCACGGCATTTACATTGATTTTATAGGGAGAAAGTTCTACCACCAAGGTTTTGGCAAGCATCTCCAATGCGGCTTTGCTCATGCCATAGGCTGCCAGATTTTTGTGGGCCTGATGGCCGGTAACTGAAGACATAAAGAGCAGGCTACCTCCTGTTTGCTGCTTAATCATTTGCAGGGATACTTGTTGGGCGAGGAAAAAGCTCCCTGCCAGGTTAAGTTGCATGACTTTATGAAAATCCGCCTCTTTGTAAGATAGGAAATCCCCAAAAACAGTGATGCCTGCATTGGCTACGGCCACGTCTATGGCGCCAAAAGTTGCCACCGTTTGTCGCACCATTTTTTCAATGAAATGGGTATCTGACACATCTCCGGAAATGCCTTGGCAGGACTGGGGAAAACTGTCGTTGATCTTTTCACAAGCTTTGATGGTGGCAGCTTCATCTAAGTCATTTAGCATGACCTTATACCCTCTGGAAGCCAGTAAAAAAACGATTTCAAAGCCTATGCCCACACCGGCTCCTGTCACTAAGGCTACCGGAGCAGCTTCCGTGTTGGTTTTATTCATCGGGTTTTGTAAAGTTTAAAAATCACCGGAAAACAACTTTGCTTTCCGGTAATAATGGGAATGAATTAATGAGAGTCTTTGGTGACTTCACTTCCTGAATTGCCTTTTAGGAAATCCAGATCGGCTCCTAAATTGGCTTGTTCAACGGTTTTTACATACAGGCTTACATAACCTCTTTCTGTAGGGCTGGCCGGTTTTTTCCAAGCTGCTTTTCTTTTGGTCAGCTCTTCATCTGATACCAATAAATTTAGCTTTCGGGCTTCTACATCAAGCTCTATCTCATCTCCTGTTTGAACCACGGCAAAATTCCCTCCTTCTGCTGCTTCCGGAGTGGCGTGAAGGATTACTGTTCCAAAGCCGGTGCCACTCATTCTTCCATCAGAAATTCTGACCATGTCCTTGATGCCTTTGGCCAGTACTTTTGGTGGCAATCCCATATTGCCCACTTCCGGCATTCCCGGATAGCCTCTAGGACCGACATTCTTAAGCACCATTATGGAATTTTCGTCAATATCAAGATCAGGATCATCAATTTTATTTTTGTAATCATCGATGTCTTCAAATACTACTGCCTTACCTGTATGCTTCATCAATTCCGGACTGGCAGCCGAAGGCTTGATTATGGAGCCTGTTTCGCAAAGGTTTCCTTTGAGCACTACAATTCCTGACAAAGGATTGAAAGGTTCATCAATGGCTGCTATTACCTCTTTGTTATAATTTTCAAATTTTTCATTGTTCCTACCTATGCCCTGCCCAGTTACCGTCATGGCCTCATTGTGCAGGTGGTCTTTTAGCTGGCGAATAACCGGAGGCAAACCTCCCGCGTAGTAAAAATCCTCCATAAAATACTTTCCTGAAGGCTGTAAGTTGGCCAGAAGAGGGATTTCTGCCGAATATTTATCAAAATCTTCCAGATTAAGTTCTATGCCCATTCTGCCTGCAATGGCCAATAGGTGGATGACAAAGTTGGTAGAACCACCTATGGCAGCATTGACCATGATGGCATTTTCAAAGGCCTCTCTGGTCAGGATATCAGACATCTTCAGGTCATTTTCAACCATTTTGACGATTTCCATTCCGGACATATGGGCCATTACTTTTCTGCCGGTATCCGGAGCCGGAATAGCCGCGTTTCCGGGAAGTGACAAGCCGAGAGATTCCACCATACAAGCCATGGTTGAAGCAGTACCCATGACCCCACAATGCCCGTCACTTCGGCAAAGGCCTGATTCTGCGATATAAAGCTCTGCTTGATTGATTTCACCTGAACGTGCACTTTCGCTAAATCTCCAGATATCACTGGTACTAATTTCTTTGCCTCTATACCTTCCTGTGAGCATTGGCCCGCCGGAAACCACGATGGTGGGCAAGTTTACACTTGCCGCTCCCATAACCAATGAAGGAGTGGTTTTGTCACAACCGCAGAGTAAGACTACCCCGTCCAAAGGATTGGCACGGATGGATTCTTCTGTATCCATGCTTGCCAGGTTTCGGTAAAGCATGGCAGTAGGTTTCATCACTGTTTCACCCAATGACATTACCGGAAATTCTACCGGATAGCCACCTGCTTCCAAGATGCCTTTTTTTACAAATTCTGCCAATTCTCTAAAATGAGAATTACAGGGTGTTAACTCAGACCAAGTATTACAGATGCCAATGATTGGTTTACCTCCCAGTTCGTGGGTTGGGATGCCTTGTTTCTTAAACCATGACCTGTAAATTAGACCATCCTTGCCAGTTTTTCCGAACCAGCCTTGGCTTCTTCTTTCCTTTTTATTCATTTTTGGGTTATATTAATTTTTGCTAAAAAGTGAACAACCCGGCAAGGGTAGTACTTTTCGATCCATTTAAAGTATAAGGATAGTAAATGTTTGGCCAAAATAAAATTTTAAACATCTAAAAACCTTTATTGCAGTCGACAATAAATGAATCTTAAAGTAGGCGAATTCTTTTTCAAAATAATTAATAAAAATATTCGTCGGTAAAAGCAAGTGAATCAGTCTTATATTCATGGATAGGGCATGGGTATAAGGGGGTAAGCAAATAAAATTTGGATTTACCGACATTTTATTGAGAAATCAACCTTTAGTTGGTTTTGCAAATGATGAATAATTAGCTTTAAACTCCTATTTTGGGAGGTCAATTAACAATAAACTCAAAACAATCATCAATGAGCTTTGAAATAAAATCATCCATGGGCACCTATGATGTGATCATAGTAGGTTCCGGCGCCGGAGGCGGAATGGCAAGCAAAATTCTCTCAGAATCCGGTTTAAGTGTAGCTGTTGTAGAAGCGGGTAGTGATTTTGACCCTGCAATGGAAGAATACAGAACCCAATTGAGGTTTCCTTGGGAATCACCGAGAAGAGGTGCCAATACTGTGCGGGCTTTTGGTGATTTTGATGCTGCTTATGGTGGATGGGAAATAGAAGGAGAACCTTATACCAGAAAAGACGGTACTGAGTTTGACTGGTTTCGATCCAGAATGGTTGGTGGAAGAACCAATCACTGGGGAAGGATTTCCTTACGTTTTGGGCCGGATGATTTTAAAAGAAGAAGTATTGATGGTTTAGGAGATGATTGGCCGATAGGCTATGATGATGTTAAACCATTCTATGACAGGGTAGATAAAATGATCGGTGTCTTCGGTTCTAAAGAAGGCATGAGAAATGAACCTGATGGAAACTTTTTACCTCCACCAAAGCCAAGGTTGCACGAAGCAGCCTTTACCAAGGCCGGCAAGAAAATCAACCTTCCGGTTTTGCCTTCAAGGGTGTCAGTGTTAACTCGTCCTGTCAACAATGAAAGAGGCGCTTGTTTTTTCTGTGCACAATGTAACAGGGGTTGCCAGGTTTATGGTGATTTCTCTGCAGGAACCGTTTTGGTAAAACCGGCAATCAAAAAAGGTAATGTAGATTTATATACTTATGCCATGGTGCGTAAGGTTACCACCAATGACAAAGGAGAAGCGACGGGTGTTTCCTATGTTAGCAAGGTGGACATGAAAGAGTACAAGCTGAAAGCCAGGGTGGTGGTTTTAGGTGCCTCTGCCGGTGAAACGGCTAGAATCATGATGAATTCAGCTTCTACCAAACACCCTAATGGATTGTCCAACAGCAGTGGAACATTGGGCAGGTATTTGCATGACTCTACAGGGGCAAGCAGATCTGCATTGATGACAGATTTCTTAGCAAGGGACAAGTACAATGAGGATGGTGTGGGATCCCTTCATGTATATACTCCATGGTGGCTAGACAACAAAAAACTTGATTTCCCAAGAGGTTACCACCTTGAGTTTGGGGGTGGCATGCGCCAACCCAATTATGGATTTGGATTTGGTATGGAGTCCATGCGTAAATACATGCAAGATGAGTTCGGCAAACCAAGACCAAATGGAGGCTATGGTGCAGGACTAAAACAAGACATCAGAAATATTTATGGGGCTACTGTTGGGATCGCAGGCAGAGGAGAATCCGTTCCTCAGTACGACAATTATTGTGAAATAGACCCAACTGTTGTAGATAAATTTGGTATCCCTGTGCTTCGGTTCAATTACAATTGGACGGATTATGAAGTCAAACAAGCCAAGCACATGCAGGAAACTTTTGAGGAAGTGTTTGATGCCATGGGTGCTACAGTGATGGGCAAGAAGCCCGGAGCCGACACCAAGTACGGCTTGGAAGCTCCCGGAAGAATTATTCATGAAGTAGGAACTACCAGAATGGGCAATGACCCCAATACTTCTGTTTTGAACAAGTATTCTCAGGCACATGAGTGCGACAATTTGTTTGTGGTAGATGCCGGGCCATTTGTTTCTCAGGCAGATAAAAATCCAACCTGGACGATTTTGGCACTCTCTATGAGAACATCTGAGTACATCGTAGATCAGCTTAAGAAGAAAAATATCGGCTAATAAAGCTGTAGTAGGAAATAGAGAAATCAGCACCGGAGTTTTCACAAACTTTGGTGCTGATTTTTTTTGTTAAAAATATATCGCAATTTCGGGCCGTGGATTGGCAATATATAATAGAAGGTATTGGAAATGGTTTAGCAGCCATGAGCTGGCTGGAAGGCATAGCAGTTGTATTTGGGCTAAGCTCAGTATATTATTCGATGAAGGAAAATATATTGGTCTTCCCCACAGGCATCATCAGTACATTGATCTATGTCTGGATTTGTTTGCAAGTAAAACTGTATGCAGACATGGGCATCAATGCCTATTATTTTTCCATGTCCATTTATGGTTGGTATGTTTGGTCCAATCCTAAACCCGGGAAAGCAGTTGTGCCCATCACCTGGCTAAGTAAAACAGGAGTGTATCAATCTTTGGCCTTATGGGCAATTTCCTACCTGAGCTTGTATTTAGTTTTGACCAATTTTACAGACAGCGATGTGCCTTATTGGGATTCATTTACCACTTCCACCGCTTTTGTAGGAATGTGGCTGATGGCCAAAAAGAAGGTGGAAAACTGGATAGCATGGATCATTACGGATTTGGTTTCGGTACCTCTTTATTTTTACAAGGGTTTGGTGCTTACTTCTTTTCAGTTTTTTGTTTTCACAGTTTTGGCAGTGCTTGGTTTGATAGCCTGGGTAAAGGCTGCAAAAAAATATGCTGAAGCCTGATGCATAAAATTGTAATCATAGGACCGGAGTCAACCGGGAAAAGCACTTTAAGCCGGCAATTGGCAAGCCATTATAATGAACCTTGGGTAAGGGAATACGCCAGAGAATATATTGATGGTTTGGACCGATCCTATACCTATGCCGATTTGTTGGCCATAGCGAAGGGGCAGGTAAAACTGGAAGATGATCTGGCAAAAAAGGCTGAAAGTAAATTGTTTTGTGATACAGACCTTAGGGTGGTTAAGGTGTGGAGTGAGCATAAGTTCAGGCAAACCCATGATTGGATAAAAAAGCAAATCGAAAGCAGAGAATATACCCTTTATCTGCTCACTGCAATAGACATTCCTTGGAAAGATGACCCCCAGCGCGAACATGCTGATCCGGCCATGCGCGCGCATTTTATGCAGATTTATGAAAATGAGGTACGCACCTCAGGTTTGCCTTGGAAAACCATTCGAGGAGAAGAGGAAGCACGCTTGCAGGCAGCCATTGATTTTATTGAAAAGTCTTTGGATCAATAGAAATTTTCATAAATTCATGCTTATTTTATTCTCCCAATTTAACCAATCATCTATTGCAGGTACCGAAACTATCTTTTTTTTGATAGATTAACGGATTCTTGCTGATAGTTACGGAATTTTTAAATAATTTCAGGATTGTTTTTACCAAATAAACTCAAACATACTTACCCATGGATAACCATAAGCAACAAATGCAAAAGTACTGGAAGCGCAATATTAGAACCTTATTGATTCTTCTTGCGGTTTGGTTTATTGTCTCTTTTGGCTTTGGAATTTTGCTTGTTGAACCGCTTAATGCTATCAAGATTGGTGGCTATAAATTGGGCTTTTGGTTTGCGCAGCAGGGCTCCATATTTTCTTTCGTTATATTAATTTTCGTTTACGTATATCGGATGAATAAGCTAGATGAGGAATTTGATGTCAATGAAAAGTAACCCTTATAAATAATCACCTACCTATGGATATTTTAACTTGGACCTACATTCTGGTAGGTCTGTCTTTTGCCCTGTATATCGGCATTGCCATCTATACCCGAGCAGGATCAACCAAAGAATTTTATACAGCAGGGGGAGGGGTTTCCCCTTTGGCAAACGGTATGGCCACTGCGGCCGATTGGATGTCAGCCGCTTCCTTTATTTCCATGGCCGGAATTATTGCTTTTTCCGGATATGATGGATCTGTATACCTTATGGGCTGGACCGGAGGCTATGTGCTTTTGGCATTATTGCTAGCTCCTTATCTTCGGAAGTTTGGAAAATTTACCGTCCCTGATTTTGTAGGAGACAGGTATTACAGCAACAAGGCCCGTGTGGTAGCCGTATTTTGTGCCCTCTTTATCTCTTTTACTTATGTAGCCGGACAGATGCGTGGCGTAGGCATAGTTTTCTCAAGGTATCTGGAAGTGGATATTGAAACTGGAGTATTGATAGGAATGACCATTGTGTTTTTCTATGCCGTGATGGGAGGAATGAAAGGAATTACCTATACTCAGGTAGCCCAATATTGTGTGCTGATTTTTGCCTTTATGGTACCTGCCATATTTATTTCTATCCAGTTGACCGGTAATCCAATTCCTCAATTGGGACTGGGAGGCACCGTTCAAGATGGAACTTATCTATTGGATAAGTTGGATGGGGTGTTGTTGGACATGGGTTTTGAGGAATATACATCCGGAAGGAAATCAATGACAGATATTTTTGCCATTACGCTGGCGCTGATGGTTGGTACTGCCGGCTTACCACATGTGATTGTTCGGTTTTTTACCGTGCCGAGGGTAAAAGATGCAAGATTATCTGCAGGATATGCTTTGGTATTTATTGCCATTTTGTATACTACAGCCCCAGCCATTGCTGCTTTCGGAATTTACAATGCCATCGATACTGTAGCAGATAAGCCTGTGAATGAATTGCCTGTATGGGTCGAAAATTGGAAAAAAACCAATTTAATAACCGTTGATGATGTAAACAATGACGGCATCGTACAGTATACGCCAAACCCTGAGACCAATGAACTCAATATAGACAAGGACATTATGGTATTGGCAGCTCCGGAGATTGCAGTATTGCCCAACTGGGTGGTAGGGCTAGTTGCTGCCGGAGGGATGGCCGCTGCCTTATCTACCGCAGCAGGTCTGCTATTGGTTATTTCCACCTCAGTTTCCAGAGATTTGTTTAGGACATTTGTTCCGGACATGACCGAAAAAACCGAGTTAATCATCGCAAGGGTTTCTGCAGCTTTAGCAGTAATTATTGCCGGTTACTTTGGTATCAACCCACCGGGATTTGTGGCTGAGGTAGTGGCCTTTGCCTTTGGGTTGGCTGCGGCATCCTTTTTTCCTGTCATAATTATGGGTATATTTTCTACCCGAATGAATAAAGAAGGCGCAATAGCAGGCATGGTGACCGGATTGGTTTTTACCCTTGCCTATATTATCTATTTTAAATTTATTCAACCAGAATCCAATTCCATGGACAATTGGTGGTTCGGCATTTCGCCCGAAGGAATTGGCACCATGGGAATGGTAATAAATTTTGTTGTTTGTTATGTTGTTTCCAAACTTACCCCACCACCACCGGAGGATGTGCAGGAAATGATTCAAGAAATTAGGATCCCTAGAGGAGCCGGAGAAGCCCATAACCATTAACCTAAATCAATGCAGGGGATTTGTTGGAGTCAAGTGCTTTGCATTATTTAATTCACCTAAAGTTTAATAAAACCTAAAATATCGAGATATGAGCGATAGAATTCATAGCCTGAGTGGTTATTTCCATGAATACCAAAAAAGTGTAGCAGATCCGGAAAATTTCTGGGCCAGAATTGCCGATTCTTTTCATTGGAAAAAACGATGGGATAAGGTCCTGGATTGGAATTTTGATGGTCCGGATGTAAAGTGGTTTGTAAATGGGAAACTTAACATTACCGAAAACATCCTGGAAAGGCATCTTTTTATCATGGGCGATAAGCCTGCGATTATATGGGAACCTAACGAACCCGGAGATCCAAACAGAATCCTTACCTACAAGGAATTGTATGAGGAAGTTTGTCGTTTTTCTAATGTTCTCGTAGAAAAAGGTGTAGGTAAAGGAGATAAGGTTATTATCTATATGCCCATGGTACCGGAGGCAGCAATCGCCATGCTTGCCTGTGCTCGTATTGGAGCAGTGCACTCCGTCGTTTTTGCAGGATTCTCCAGTTCTGCCTTGGCAGATAGGATTGAAGACTGTAAAGCCAAAGTGGTGCTTACCTCAGATGGAAACTATAGAGGGAAGAAAAAAATTGCCGTAAAATCAGTTGTAGATGAGGCTTTGGAGAGCACCGATCTGGTAGAAACCATGATTGTGTTCCAAAGAACAGGACAGGAAGTAAACATGAAAGCCGGCAGAGACTTTTGGTGGCATGAAGCCATTGAAGGTCAAAGTACCAGCCATGTAGCAGAAGAAATGGACAGTGAGGATGAATTGTTTATCCTTTATACTTCCGGTTCTACAGGAAAGCCTAAAGGTGTGGTACACACTTGTGGTGGATACATGATTTATTCCAAGTTTACCTTTGAAAATGTATTTCAATATACCCCCGGAGATGTGTACTGGTGTACGGCCGATGTGGGCTGGATTACCGGGCATTCATACATTGTGTATGGACCACTTTTGACCGGAGCCACCACCATCATGTTCGAAGGAGTGCCAACCTATCCTAACCCAGGTAGGTTCTGGGAAATTGTGGACAAGTATAAGGTCAATCAATTTTATACCGCACCTACTGCCATTAGGGCCTTGCAGGTGCACGGTACTGAGCCGATAGCCCCTTATAAACTTGATTCCCTTAAAGTTTTGGGATCAGTAGGAGAACCTATTAATGAAGAAGCTTGGCATTGGTACCATACCCATATAGGAAAAACAAAATGCCCAATCGTTGACACTTGGTGGCAAACTGAAACCGGGGGGATTATGGTTTCTCCGTTGGCAGGCATTACACCAACCAAACCTGCTTTTGCTACCCTTCCACTTCCGGGCGTGCAGCTGGCGATTATGGATCCGGATGGGAAAGAGCTTAAAGGAAATTCTGTAGAAGGAAACCTTTGCATTAAATTCCCTTGGCCAGGAATGATCCGAACCACTTATGGTGACCATGAAAGGTGTAAACAAACTTACTTCTCCGCTTATAAAGGCATGTATTTTACAGGTGATGGAGTAAAAAGAGACCATGACGGCTATTATCGTATCCTCGGTCGTGTGGATGATGTGATCAATGTGTCAGGGCACAGGATGGGTACTGCTGAAGTAGAAAATGCCATCAATGAGCATCCTTTGGTAGTGGAATCTGCTGTGGTAGGTTATCCGCACAAAGTTAAAGGCCAAGGCATTTATGCTTATGTGATCTGTGACATGTCCAATAGGACAGAAGCAAACCTGACCAATGAGATCAAAGCTTCGGTTACCAATATCATTGGGCCAATTGCCAAACCTGATAAAATTCAGATTGTTCCGGGGCTTCCTAAAACTCGTTCAGGTAAAATCATGCGTAGGATCCTGAGAAAAGTTGCAGAAGGTAGCATGGATAATTTGGGAGATACCTCCACCTTGCTGGATCCGGATGTAGTAGATAAGATTATTGCAGGAAGGAAGGAGTAAATCCTTAATTTTCTGTTATTATATAAGCAATGTATGGCAGGACTTTTCTGCTATACATTGCTATTCCTTTGACCCAATTCCCATATGAGCAATGTCATCGTTAATAGGGTTGTTGATTTCCTGAAAAAATTCCCCCCTTTCAGCTTTTTGTCTCCTGAACTGCTAACTCAGGTCGCAAAGCAGGTAGACCTTATTTATTTTGAAAAAGATGAATTTTTGTTTCAAAAAGGAGAGCCGGCAAAAAAATACTTTTTCGTGGTCAGAGAAGGTGCCATCAAGCTAACAGACATTATTGATGGTAAGGAGCAAACCATGGAATTTTGTGATGAAGGGGATGTCTTTGGGGTGCTGGCCCTGTTGGGCAAACGGCCTTATATCCTAGATGCCAAAGCCAATGAAAATAGCCTAATTATTGCTGTCCCTGTGGCAGTATTCGATAAGATTCTCAAAGAAAACAGCCAGGTAAGTCTTTACTTTGCTTCGGGATTTGCCTCCGGCCAGGTGGTGATCCGTTCAGACCTTTCAGAAACACAGAAAGTGCGTTCCCTTTTGGGCAAAAGTGCGCAGCAGAATGGACTATTGCTATTTCCAGGACAGGCTTCTATAAATTATTCACAGCCTGTTATCCAATGTTATATAGGTGATACCGTGTCCCGTGCTGTAGCCAAAATGAGTGAAGCCAAGGTAGGCTCGATTATTATCGTGGATGAGGATAATTTCCCACAAGGCATCATTACGGACAAAGATCTCAGAAATCGACTGATTGCTGAAGGCTTGCCTTATGATACCCGGGTTGAGAAAATCATGAGTCACCCTGTGGTGACAGCAAAAAAGGACCTCGAATTTTCACAGATATACCTCAACATGGTGAAAAACAGGCTGCACCACCTGGTTTTTACCGAAGATGGGACCGATCAATCCGGTATAGTCGGAATTATCTCAGACCATGATGTGCTTCTTTCACAGGGCAATAGCCCGGCAGTGCTTATCAAGGCTTTGCAGGACAGTGAGGATGTGCATGAGATTGCCAAATTACGGAATCAGGCAGAAGGAATGCTGATCTATTTCTTGGAAAATGAACTGGCCATTGATTTTATTGCCGGGATCATTACGGAAATCAATGATACCATCATTCAGCGGGCCATTCACATTGCTAAAAGCAGGCATTCGCCTCAATTTCCAGAAGTTTGTGATACTCCCTTTTGTTTTCTTGGTCTCGGCTCAGAGGGTCGAGGGGAACAATTGCTTCGTACAGACTTAGACAATGCCATTGTTTATGAGGATGTTTCGGCTTCCCTGGAAGAAAAGGCCAGGGGGTTTATGCACTTGTTGGCAAGGGATGTGATGGATATACTTTTTGCCTGTGGTTTTCATTCTTGCCCTGCAGAGATGATGGCAAACAATCCCAAATGGTGCCAACCCATGTCTCAATGGAAAGATTATTTCAGTCAATGGATCAGGAAATCTGACCAGCCTTCTTTGTTAATGGCTTCTATATTCTTTGATTTTAGGGCAGTGGCCGGAAAAATGGCCCTTGCGGAAGAGCTGACAATGCATGTGTATGAAGAGATTAGCAAAGGGAAAATTTTCCTAAATTTCTTTGCCAAAAATGCCTTGTTAAACCCTCCCCCATTGGGCTTCTTTCGGAACTTTATTATTGAAAAATCCGGAGAGCATGCAGAGAAGTTTGACATAAAGTTAAGGGCCATGATGCCGCTGGCTGATGCTGCAAGGGTATTGATCCTAAACCATCAGGTAGTGGGAATCAACAATACTTTCAAACGGTATGAAAAACTTGCCGAACTTGAACCCAATCAAGCGGCATTGTTTAAGGATGCAGGGAAAGCCTATGAAATATTTATGCGCATCAGGGCCCTGGAAGGATTGTCTTCTTCCTCTTCCGGGAGGTTTATCCAACCCGACTCTTTAGGTAAACTTCAACGCCAATTGCTTAAAAATGCATTTTTTCCCATTGATGAAATACAGAAAATTTTACGGGTAAGGTTTCAACTGGATTATTTTGGCAAATGATATGGAATGGAAATCAATTTTTGGCCTTCGTCCCCTACCAAAGCCTGCCTATATCAAGGCTTATGAACAGACCTTACTCAAAAAAATCCCTAAAGGTAAACCAATCAGAGAACTGGAGTTTCTGGTTTTTGACACAGAAACAACGGGACTGGAAGTAAAAAAAGATTATGTGCTTTCCTATGGAGCAGTGATTGTGAGCAACAATAGCATACGGATTTCCGAGTCCAAGGAATTTTATTTGCGGCCAAAAAAACGCAGCAAAGAAGCTGTAAAAGTACATGGCTTGGTTCAGGAAAGGCCCTATATCAGCCGAGAGGAATTGATAAGGAGCTTTCTGGCTGATGCAGCCAATAGAATTATTGTAGGACATCATTTGGGATTTGACCTTGCCATGCTGGAGAAGGTTGGCTACCAACTTGGCTTGAAGAAAATCCGCCAGCCCGGTCTAGATACCTATGACTTGGCAGTAAGGATGGAGGTAGGGAAATTTTATAACCCACATACCATAGCCTCTCAGGATTACTCCTTGGACAAGCTTTGTGAGCGGTATGGGATTTCGCTGGATGACAGGCATACGGCGGCAGGAGATGCCTTGCTTACCTCTCAGCTTTTAATAAAACTTCTGAAAATGGCTGATAAAAAGGGAATAAAAACCTTTGGTGAGTTGATGGCATGACCCTAAACTTAGGGATTCCAACGGGCATCAATGGCAGCAGCGGCTTTTACATAAATATTTAAACCTGTTTCAGATGGGTAGATGCCTTCAATGACTATTTCAGGAGATTGGAGGGAAAGCGCAAATAAGCTTAAGTCCAATTGACTTTCTTGAAGTAAAATCGTTTTTGCTTTTGCCAGTTGTTCTTCCACCGGAAACACCGCTTTTTTTCGAATAGCTTTCAGAATTTTTCTTCGCTTTAGCCAATTGGTGGTATTTGCCAGAAAGTTTTTGGTAGAAAGCTTAAAGTCTATAGCTTCAAGTACTACGTTTTGGGATTGAGGATCAAAAACCGGTTTTCCGGCCAAATAAAAAGTGCCATCTAAATCTTTTTTTCCGCTTCTTTTTCCGGTGAATTCCATGGTGATCAGGGTTCTTTCACCGAAGTGGCGAAGGCTAAATTTCTTCGGCAATAATTTGGTTTGTTTGTCTACAGTTAGGAGCTTTCCTTTGAGTTGTTTTTCAAGGTAAGCCGCCATTTCTTCAAAACTTATATAGATAGGTAAGGTTAGGTTAAAATCATTTCCTTGCACATTTTCTTGGCTCACCGGAGGAAGGGCTGCCAATTGTGTGGGCAGCGGTTTTTCTTTTTGCCTTAAAACCTCTCCTTCCAACCCAATGTTGAGCAAGAGCTTTTGATCATTTGTAAATTGGTTTTCCACGGCAATTTTGTCAGGCCTTGTATACAAATAGCTGGCAGAGAGTCCATTGTCCAAATACCTGGGTTGTCCAAAGGTGGCCCAGAAATTATTGGCTATTTGTTTGATGTCCAGAGACTTTAAAGATCCGGAGGCCAGTTGATCCTCCATTACCCCTATCATTTTCTTCTTTACCAGAGGTTCGAAATCGATGTTAAAACCCAGAAAATCATATTGTAAAGCTTTGCCCCAAGATAAAATATCCAATTCCTCTATGCCAAAGCTGTAGTCGCTATTGATTTGAGGAATAAAACTGACTTGTGGAGAGAGGTTTTCCTGAAAGGGAATGGCAGAAGAGATCTTTTGTCCGAATATTTTCTTTTCCAGCCTTACCTTGCCGTCCAAAAAAACAGGTAGCCCTACCAATACTTTGCCCTCATCTGTGGCTGACAAGCTGAAGCGCCCATTTTTCTTTAGATCCACATCCGCATACAGCCCATTCCCCAGTTCCAATCCCTCCTCTTTAAATAATTTTTCAGTGAGGCTTTCATTTATTTTTCCCTGAACGTAGGACAAAGGGATTTCAAGGCCCAGGTTTATGGATAAGGCTGCTTTTGGTAAAGCAGGTGGAGGAGCTTGGGCCTCAGGACCATTTAATTTTAAACTACTACAACTAGAAAAGGCAGCAATAAGAAGAGCAATTATTAGCAATGAATATCTTGGCATATTGACTTTAACGTCTAAATGGAAAGATTGGGGGTGAAGAAATGGGATTTTAATGCAGAGGTAAGAGAAAAATAGGACAATTCAAAAAAAATGAGCCTCCTTTGAACTTTAAGCACTTTTATTTTGGTTATTGGTTTTCAATATTAGTCGAAATAAATTATGAGTTGGATAAAATTAGAGGATGCTTCTCAATTGAATGCGATCAAAGAGCAGAGCAATGAAAAACCGGTGGTGATATTTAAACATTCCACGAGTTGTTCCATTAGCGGTATGGCTTGGAATAGATTGCAAAGAAACTGGAAAGACGGAGATAGTGAAAAGTTTACCCCTTATTACCTTGACCTCTTATCTTACAGGGCTTTGTCCAATGCCATAGCAGAGGAATTTGATGTAACCCATGCTTCTCCTCAAGTAATTGTGGTGAAGGGTGGAAAAGCGGTCTATAATAATAGCCATATGGGAATCAATTATAATGAATTGGTTTCATTGGAGGTATAGAAATATTGACTTTTTGTAGCCATCCAAGGGTTTTAAACCCTTGGATGGCTTGTGCTATTTGGTTGGCTATTAATCCCTTAAATTTACCGTTTGTTGGGTAAAAATTCCTTTCAAACTTTTTCAGTCTTTCCATTAAACCTTTGGTAATGGAATAAGTCTAACCCTCATATTTAAAAAGATATGTATATGAGGATTTTTACTTTTCTTACCTTCTTTGCCCTATTGTTGGCTTCTACGCCACTATTAGCCCAAAGAGACCGACAAGGCCCTCCTTTGATTCGAGGGATTGTTGTAGACCAAAATAGCCAGGACCCAATGATAGGGGCCAATGTATTGCTAAAAACCCAGGGGGACTCTTTGATTAGCAATACCACTACAGGGGCAGATGGTAGTTTTACTATCGCTCATCCTCGCCTTCCTGTTTTTAAACTGGAGGTTTCTTATGTAGGTTTCGAAAAAGTAACCAAGGAGTTTCGCCGCGGGATGACCTTGGATCTCGGTAAAATAAGCATTGGTGAAGATAGCCAACTGCTTGGAGAGGTGACCATCGAAGGAGAGAATGTGGTGGGTGAAATGAGGGGTGATACTGCCGTCTTTAATGCCAGTGCTTTTAAAACCAGAGAAAATGGGATGGCAGAGGACTTGATAGGTAAACTTCCCGGGGTAACCATAGAGAATGGAAAAGTACAAGCCCAAGGGGAGGATGTACAAAAAATATTGGTAGATGGGCGAGAATTTTTCGGAAGTGACCCTTCCATTGCCTTAAAGAATTTGCCTGCCGATGCCATCTCCAGCGTGGAGGTGCTTGACCAGAAATCTGATCAGTCTAGGCTTACTGGTCTAGATGATGGCAACTATGCCAAAACCATCAATATCATCACCAAAGGAAACATGCGAAATAGCTACTTTGGTAGGGTATATGGTGGCTATGGAACTGATGACAGGTATTCTGTAGGCGGTAATATTAATTTTTTCAACGGAGCGAGAAGGATTTCTATTATAGGCATGTCCAATAATGTCAACCAACAAAATTTCTCTTCAGACGATATGCTGGGAGTAAGCACAGGAGGCGGAGGCCGAAGAAGAGGGGGACAAGGTGGAGGGAACTTTGGGGTATCCCAAAACAATGGAATCGTAAACACCAATTCTTTAGGGTTGAACTATAGTGATAAATGGGGGGAAAAGATCAATTTTACAGGTAGTTATTTTTACAATGCTACGGAGAACTCTATTTTGGAAAACACCAACAGACAAACGGTGGTTTCGGAAGATGTAAGTCAGATTTATCAGGAAAATCAGATCAGTAATATTACCAATAACAACCACCGTGCAAATGCCAGGATGGAATACGATATCAATGATAAGAATGCGCTGATCATCCGACCAAGTATCAATTTTCAGGACAATAGTAGATTTACAAATCTTGGAGGTTTGAACCTGGACCAAAATTTGGATAGCTTGAGTGATACTAGAAATGAAACAGGGATAAATACCAATGGATTCACCCTATCCAACAATCTTACTTATAGGTATAAATTTGATAAGAAAGGAAGGACTTTTTCTACGGATGTTAGCACGGCCTGGAATGAAAGAGACCAACTAACAGACTTGATTTCTGCCAATAAGGATTATGTAAGAAATTCCTTCGATACACTTGTTCAGCAGTCAAGTGCATTGTCTGATGGATTTAATTACACGGCCAATTTTACCTATACAGAACCCATAAGTGAAAAATCAGTGGCCACTGCTTCCTATCAAATAGGAAACAACAAAAGTGCTGCAGACCAAAAAACCTTTCAGCTGGCCAATGAGCAAGGCATCATGGTATTGGATACGGCATTAAGTAATGAATTTGACAATAAGTTTCTTACTCAAAAAACAGGATTGGGTTACCGTTATAACAATAATGGCCTGAACCTTAATATGGAGGTAGACTATCAGTATGCAAAACTAAATAATGTAAGTGTGTTTCCTACCGAAGGGGTTTTCAACCGGGATTTTAAAAACATTCTTCCCACGGTGACCATGAATTATAGAAACGAAGGTGGAACCCGCTTTCGCTTCAGGTACAGAACCAGAACGAATGAACCGAGTGTAAATCAGCTGCAAAATGTGATTGACAACACCAATCCTCTGAATTTGTCTGTAGGTAATCCATCCTTAGGTCAAAGTTATAACAATAGTATTTTTGCTAATATTTCTAAGTTTGACATGGAGACCAATAGAACCTTCTTTATGTTTTTATTGGGTTCATTTACCAGTGACTATATTGGAACAAGCACCTTTGTTGCTCCTCAAGATACCCTGATCAACAATGAGGTTATGTTAAGTAGAGGTGGGCAGATTACTACTCCGGTGAACCTAAGCGGGCAAATGAGCACCCGACTTTTCATCAACTATGGAACCAGCATTCCGAAATTGAAAACCAAGGTGAACTTCAACCCGGGTGTCAGTTATAGCAGAACGCCGGGTATCATCAATGGACAAACCAATATCAATGAAAACATAGACATCAGTCAAGGGATTACTTTTGCAAGTAATATTTCCAAGGATGTAGATTTTAACCTTTCTACAAGGGGAAGTTATTCCATTGTAAACAGTAGTCTTCAGAGCACGCTAGAAAACAACTATTATACCCAGACGAGTAATCTGAAGTTTTATTATTCTCCCAATGATGGAAAGACCTTTATCGGCAATAATGTAAGTCATGTACTCTACAGTGGCCTTGCAGAAGGTTTTGACCAATCGATTTGGTTGTGGAACATAGAAGCAGGCTACCGTTTCCTTAAAAACAATAAGGGAGAGCTTAAGGTATATGTTTTTGATTTGCTGAAACAAAACAACAGTGTGTCAAGAACCATCTCTGATGTATCTGTTTCCGATGTGTATTCCAATGTAATGACCCGTTATGCCATGGTTTCTTTTACCTATATCATTGGTAAATTCAAGAAATCAGATCTTCCTGCGGATGACCGTGGAGGAAGGCCAGGAGGGGGATATCGAAGACCAGGTGGGGCCAGAAGCTGGTAAGGAAAGCCATTGCGCGCTCCATTTAGGGGATGATTAATATAAAATACTAAAAGCCGAACAGTTCGATACTGTTCGGCTTTTTTTGTTATCCAATGTATTACGGGGTTTCAACTCGGAATAGAAGGTTTATTGCCTATTTCGGGATTAAGAAAGTTGGAAACTTTCAGTATTTTAGGTCCAAGTTACACTACGTTAAACTTGAACCAGTGGGCCCCTTCCCGGAGGCTGAGCCTGTCGAAGCCGTAGGAATTGAAAATGTTGATAACCTACCCTTCCGGAGGCTGAGCTTGTCGAAGCCAGCGGAGTTGAGTATCCAATTTCAAATCGAATTGATTTCTGATTATCAATAGCCCCCAGCTTCAGCCGGGGGATTAGAATGTAATATTATATTTCGGGGCTTTAGCCCAATCTTCACTTTTCAAGAATAAAAAGATTAATTAGGCGCTAAACCTAGGTTGATGGCTTATTTTTCCAGCACCCATCTCTCCTCCAAATTTTGGCTAAAGCCGGGTGAATTGTTATGGCATTAATAAATGGGCTAAAGCCCATTACTATTGAGCAGATTTCGTTAATCAATTTGAATTAATTCGAAAACTTTCTGCATTGTAGGTCCAAGTTACGCTACGTTAAACTTGAACCAGTGGGCCCCTTCCCGGAGGCTGCGCTTGTCGAAGCCGTAGGAATTGAAAATGTTGATAACCTACCCTCCCGGAGGCTGAGCTTGTCGAAGCTAACCTACCCGTTGCAGATATTTACTTCAAAATTCCAATTTGGAAGTGGGTAATTGAACCTTTAATCCGGAAATTTCCGCCTTTTTGGCAGGGATTTTAAGTTTTAACCAAAGGTTTTGACCAAAAACTGACAAGAAAGAAGGTTTA
The DNA here is from genome assembly GCF_054781075.1 of Cyclobacterium sediminis. Classification (NCBI taxonomy): domain Bacteria; kingdom Pseudomonadati; phylum Bacteroidota; class Cytophagia; order Cytophagales; family Cyclobacteriaceae; genus Cyclobacterium; species Cyclobacterium sediminis. Next base: position 365,328 of record NZ_BAAGVC010000007.1, read on the forward strand.
AAGTAAAGCAATTCGGTGAAATGAGGGTTTATTTCGGGTTTAAGAATGATTCAGGTATTATTGGGGCATAGCAGTTCCACTACTACCGAAATTTACAGTCATATTTTAGCCGTTTCCAACAAAAATGTGGTCTCTCCCTTAGATTCATTGTCCGAAATCCTTAATTTGACAGGTGAAAACAATGGAAAGGAGCTGGGTACATAGTAGATATATACGTAACTCCTTCCATAAACTTGATTATATACAATTGTTAGCAAATATTTAAAACCAATCATGCCTTTAATTGAGATCGAGACATATATTCAAGCTGACATAGAAATCGTTTTTGATCTTTCACGTAGTGTTGACCTTCACAAAATATCGACAGAACACACGAATGAAAAAGCAATTTCTGGGAGAACCCGAGGTTTAATGGAATTAAATGAATCGGTTACTTGGAAAGCAAAGCATTTTGGTGTTTATCAAGTGTTGACTTCAAAGATTTCAGATTTTGAAAGACCAAATTACTTTCTTGACTATCAAGAAAAAGGAATATTCAAATATTTCAAGCACCATCACTATTTTGACCAAACTTCGACAGAAACGAAAATGGTTGACAAGTTTGACTATGAATCTCCATTTGGAATTTTAGGTAATTTGGCTGACCGACTTTTAATTAAAAAATACATGACTAACTTTCTGATAAAACGAAATTCCGTGATTAAAGAATTTGCGGAATCGGATAAATGAAAAACGGTCTTGAAAAAATAAAAAAACATTTGCTAACAAAACCTAAGCTTCAGGCGGGCTGACGGCAGTCCGCAAGGTTTTTGCTTATCTGCTATCTTTGGTCACGGCCGATAGTTTAGCACTTGTAAAATCCGCCCGAAAGCTTAGCCGGAACGTTAGCGTTCATGTTGAAAAACCGACAAAACGTAGATTAAACCAATGAAAAGCCAACTCACAAATAGCACATTTGTAAGCCCCAACACACAAGCTGATTCTTCAGCTTACAAAAGAGCTATTTCTTGCCTCCCTAATTCCAAATTGATATGAGTAAGATTATTGAAATAGAAGATGCTTTAAAACGAATTAATGGAGATAATTTTCAAGAATTTTGTAATCATTACTTATTCTATAAACTTAATCCCAATTCCATAGACCCTATCGGCAGTGTAATTGGAAAAGAGAAGAGCAGAAAAGGTATCCCCGATTCATACTTTACGACAAAAAGTGGAGAGCTGATTTTTGCTGAATATACTACCAAAGAGAAACTGAAAAACGGTAAATCCTTTTTGGTCAAACTAAAATCAGATATTGAAAATTGTTTTGACCAATCCAAAACAAGTTTGAAGCCAGATGAAATTAACAAAGTACTTCTTTGTTTTACATCACGTATAAATCCAAGTGAAAGATTAGAATTAAAAAATCTATGCGAGAGCTTTAATCATAAGTGTATCCTTGAATTAATTGGTATTCGAGATTTATCGTATGCTGTTTTAGATTATCCAATACTAAGTGATTATTTAGGAATCAAGTTAAGTACAGAACAAATTCAAAAGCCTTCTGATTTTATAGCTGATTACGAAAAGAGTAAGTTGTCAACGCCATTGAGTAATACATTTTATGGAAGAAAAGATGAAATAGAAAATGGACTAAAGAAACTTGAAAAGCATAATGTATTACTGATTCATGGAGTACCTGGCACAGGTAAATCAAAATATGCAATTGAATTATCGAAAAAATATTCGCAAACAAAAAATGATGTAATCTTTCTCTGTATTGGAAATAAAGGAAGACCAATCTGGGAAGACCTGAAAACCTATATAAGAAAAGACAAAAAATATATTTTGCTTGTTGATGATGCCAATAGATTAGCAAAAAACTACCAATGGATTTTAAGCTTGTTAGATGATAACTTTAATGGTAATCTTAAAGTAGTCGTGACCGTCAGGGACTATGCTCTTTTACAAGTGCAAAATATTTCTAAAGAATTCGATTATGAATCAATTGAAATCAATGTATTTACAGACGATGAAATTAAAGAAATAATAAAATCTAAGGACTTCAATATTCAAGAGCCTGCTGATATTGACAGAATTTTAAAAATTGCAAGAGGCAATGCAAGGCTTGCAATTATGTGCGCTAAAGTAGCAATTGAATCAAAGAATATTTTAACACTCAATGATGCATCCCAGATATACGATGAATATTTTACCCCAATTTTTAACGAAGTTCAAATATTAAATGAGTCAGAAACTTTAAAAGCATTAGCTATAATTTCATTTTTTGGTAAAATTGACAAAGACAACCGTGAGTTATGTAACCACATATTTCAAAAGTTAAAATTAGAAGAAGAGAGGTTTTGGGAAGTATGCTATTCTTTAAATGCGAATGAATTAGTAGACTTATTTGAACAACAAGTTGTGAAAATTTCTGACCAGATATTTTCAACGTATATTTTTTACAAAGCTGTTATTGACTTAGAGATTGTTAGTTTCAATTTTTTTTTAGATAATTATCTGGAGTATGAATTAAGAATCTCAGACACAATAATACCTGTCCTAAATACATTCAACTACAAAAAGATAGAAGAAAAGCTGAAGCCAATAATTCTGTTAAAATGGAATGATATTAACTCCTTGAACAACTATGAAAAATCAGTAAAATTCCTAGACTTATTTTGGTTTTACTTATCGTCACAAGTTTTAGTTTTCTTCAAAAGGCAAATTGACAATCAGGACAAGCCCGATAATCCAGAATATAGATATACATATGAAACGAACGAATTTTCATATGGCGTGGGGAAAGATATTGATATGCTCTCTCGATTCAAAAACCTACATCCTGACAAATTTAAAGATGCATTAGAACTTTTATCTTATTATGGAATTAGAATACCAGATAAACTACCAGCCATCATTTATACTTTAAAAGAGAAATTCAATTTTGAAAGATTTGGGTATCGTCACGGTGATTATATACAACATATTGTTATTGACTTCCTTATTGATAAAGCTGAAAATAGTAAGGAGAAAACAATATTTGAAAATATTCTTTTAAAATTAATTCCGAGTTATTTAAAAGTTGAACATACAGATTATGAGGGAAATGGTAGAGGAATTACAATTTACACGTATCAATTGTGGCTTTCGAACTCAATTAAGGAATTTAGAAAAAAGTGTTTTGAATATTTAGATAGAAAAGCGGATGCAAATAAGTCATTAGTTGTTCAGACAATAAATAGTCTGAATATTTTCGATTACAAAAATTCAAAAGAAATATATGAGTATGATGTAAAGTATATTTTTCCTCTAATTGACAAATGTTTTAATCCTGAATTGTTCGAGCATTGCCATGTTTTACAAAGCTTAATTGAAAATTTAGACATTTTGGAATTTGAATATCCAAATGAACTTAATAGTAAATTTAATAATAAGCTTTATAGGCTAGCTGAGATTCTGAAAAGTGATAGAAAGAGAAAACGTACAATTCCATGGCAAGAGGAAGAAAAATTACATGAAAAAGAATTAATTGAATATTGTGAAGGTTTTGAATATTTAGATTATATCGATTTGTTTGACAATGTAGGTCAGATTCTAAAAGAAACTAATGAAAGCCATATCGAATGGCAGTATTACAATTCTTTGAATATAATTATTGGGGATATTGCTAAAAAAAATTCTAAACTTTTTATAAAACTTATTGATAAATGCGTATCTAGGTTTGACTATAACATTAATTATTCTTATATCTTTTATAACTATTGTAAGTTCAATCCTAAGAAGTATAATACACTATTTCTTTCTATTAAAAATTTCAGGACTGCAATAAAGCTTGATTATCATCAGGTCTTACTGACGGAAGAAATTAGTTTAGATGATATGGCATCTATTTATGAAGATTTCATCTCAACAATAAAATCAATAGAAAACCAATACTTTTTTAGGGATTTAACTTTCATAAGTAAATATGCTAAAGATGAAATTGAGTTCAATATATATCTTGGGGTATTAGACATAATCCTCAATAAACTTGATAATGAAAATGTTAAGATTAGTGTAGGTGCGAGATTTATTGAAATGTGCTTATCTTTTCCTGACTTCCCTTTTGAAAAAATTAAAAAGGCATATTTCTATGCTCATAAATTTGAAAGACACTTTGATTATAAAAAGGAATTGTTGAAAAAACTTATGGAAAAGGAGCATAATGTTCTATTTGAACTTCTAAGCTTTGATTCACCAGAAAGACTTTCATATCATGATTTAGAACATGAAAATTTTGATTTCATTTGGGAACTAAATAAATACGAAGAAATTGTAAAGTCATTAATTGATTATTTTCTAAAGAATAATCCTTATTTGTTTTGGGAAAGAGCAATAAATGCATTCTTCCCAAAAGACAATAATAAATTTGGTAATAAGCCAGTAATATTTCTTGAGAATATGATTTCAAATTATTCTGATAATGAAAAGTATATGGAAGTTTGTTTCAATATAATTTGCTATACTAATCCCGATAAGCGAGATGATTTACTACGTTTATTTCTCACAAAAAATACTGACATTAAGCTATTTGAGAATCTTGAATTGGTTAAAAATGGAGGAGTATTTACTGGTAGTCGCATTCCATATTATGAGAATGATAAAATATCCTGGCAAAAGGTTTTATCTGTAATTGATAAAATGCCAAATCGTATAGACTTCATTGAGCATAAAGAATTTGTTAATCGACAAATTGAATATTGTTCTATGAATATTAAAAGAGAAATGAAAAGGGAATTTTTGGATGATTTTAGATAAGCCACCACACGCATTCAAGCACATTGTCTGGTCGCACGTGCCAACACACAACCAAAACCAGCCAAAGAGCTTGTATGCCCAACGCACTGACTAGATGACAGAAATAAAACACGAAACCCTAACAATGTATAAAAATAATAGCCGAGACAGTTGTAAATTTAAGGGTTGTAGCCCGCTTCAACTTTTTTGTAACTTGACAGGAAAGTGCAACGCCTTCGGCTACTATTCTTATGTGTGCCGAGAGTAACGAACGGCTGAAAATCGTTACGCAACTGTTTATAAGATGGTGGAACCGACCCACCGGTGTTGTCCTACAGGGGAGAGCATCAAACCACCATAAGGTGCTTTGGTAAAGAGTCAAGGTATTGAGCGTTATGGAAAAGGCCACGTCAAGAGCGTGGTCAGGTAAGGATAAAGGAGATGAATGCAAATGAACCTCTGATGAAGTGTCGAGAAAGTGCTACATTCTGTCAAAAGTGTTTGAAGTATGACAAACATTACGAGTTCAGTGGGAAAACTTCATTGTTTACCCCGTTTTTATCCGGGGCCTGCCCTGTAATTAACAGGGTACGGTTTGATGAAGGGTTGCTGATTCTTTACTGCTTATTATTATCTTTATAGGTAATTAAATAGGGTAGGCTATCAGGCTCTACTCTACGCTGCAACTAAAATGAAAAATTAAACCATATGCTAAAAGAAAAATTAAATTTAGAACTATCTAATTTAGATTTAAACTCTAAAACAGAAGCTTTTCAGTATATTGAATATCTCTCAGAGCAAGATTTAGTAGCTATTGATAACCTTGTAAATAATTATGAGGGAGAAACTGACTTATTAGAATTACTTGGAGCAGAATATGGAGCAGGGGCAATTGGTCAAAATATAAAAGATGCAGGCACAAAAATTTTTCTAAATATAATTGCAAAAATTCAACCGAAAATATGTAAAATTAATGCTTTAAAACAGTACACAACAAATGCTACTTTTGTAGACATCTTTACTGTCGCTGCACTCATCGCTGGAGGGTTAACAGGAAAAATGACAGCAGGAATTAATATCCCTTTAATATCTGTAATTATTAGCAGAATGGGAATTAGACATTTTTGTCAAAAAGTATGGGCTAATTAAAGAAATGAATTCAGATAAAATACATCAAATTTGGAAAAATAATATTTTTCGATTTAATGATGCCATTAGAAGTGACAAAGCCATTTTTAATGAATTTATCGAACTCGACCGACTACATAGTCAAAGAATATCAAATAATATATCATTTTTCAAAAAAGAAAAACACTTTCTCTCGTTAAGTGAACACAAGAATTATCAATGGTTATTTGACCCAAAATCATATACATTCGGAGCTGAAGTTTTTTTTCAGTTTAGAGTATTAACCTTGTTAATCAACTATATCGGATTTAAAAATATACTTTCCATTCCTCCAATTGTTGTTAGAGAAGCAGTTGTACCCACAATGAGATTGTCTTTCCCTACTGCTATTTTTTTAGATGAAATAAGTTTTATAGTCTTACCTATGGGGTGGCTTGATATGAATAATTATTTAGGCTTTGGAATTAAGCAAGTGAATGAAAAGAAAACTATGAAACTGGAACAATCAATTCAAGAATTACAGTTGAGATTTTTTTCTGATGAGATATTGCAGGAGCATCTTTTAAGAAATTTTCACCTTGCAACAAGCCAAAGCATGGCTGCTTTAATAAAAATTGAACTTTCAATTAGACTAAAGAAACAAGTCTCATTTTTCAAAGATGCTCATGGTGATATTCTTCCAAATACGTTTACAGGCTTATATCAAAGATTTGCATATGGATGTGAATCATTTACTTTAGCTCATGAAATTGCTCATATTATAAATAATGAACACAAAATCGGGGCTACTCCTGACGAATACCTTGCGGATGAAACAGCTATTTCAATATTACTTAATTCAAATAGTGAAACTGTAATGGGAGGAGGGCTAAATATCTCTAAAGAATTATCTTTACTTTTTTCCAATACCTTATTTAATTTATTAGGAAATATTCATTTTAAATTACTTAGTTTAAGTGAATATAATTCAAACGCACAGAAAGAAGAATTCAAAAATCGTAGCCTTGAAACAGGAAAAAAAATTTTAAAACTTAAACTAAGTGAATCTGAATCTAAAACGTACAGAACGTTTTTAATGCTTCTAAAAGAATACTCAAAAACTTTTGATACTATCCTTAGTAATGTGAAGGATTTAAAAACAAAGCTGTATGAAGAAGGAGATAAAATAGTTTCAAGTATTTTTGAAGAAGAAGACAAAGATGCCGCTAACAATGGCTAAAACGGCAATATGGGCTATGCGCCCATACTGCGTTTAGCCGAGCCGTTGTAAAACATTTAAAGTCACAACATGAAAAACATAATTTTACTAGTTTTCACAGTACTTATATTGGGATGTAATTCTAAAAAGAAGAAAGAAGAAACTATTCCAACTTCTCACGAAAAAAATGATCTTAGTGATTCACCACTATTCAATACAGAAATTGTTGAACCTACAAAATTGTTTGATAATATTTACTTTGTTGGTTATGGAGGTGTGGGAGCATTTATTGTAAATACTACACAAGGAATAATATTAATAGACGCCATGTGGACTAATGCTGATGCAAAGAATGTTATTATTCCTGGCATAGAAAAACTTGGATTAAACCCTAAAGATATAAAGTACCTATTGGTTACTCACGAGCATGCCGATCATTATGGTGGCGCTAATTATATTGAGAAAACCTATAAATCCAAAATTCTAATGAGTGAAGTTTCTTGGAATGGTATTCACGATCCCAATGCACTCGTTTTAGTAGATCCTTTTGGAAATAAATCAAGTGATTTACCACTACCTCAATCCTATCAAAAAGTAGATGACAAAGAAGTTATATCTCTTGGAGAAACAAACATAAAAGTATTATTAACGCCAGGTCATACTAAAGGTGCTATTTCATTAATAATCAACACAACTGACAATAATATCGATCACGTGGTTTCAATTTGGGGAGGAACAGGATTGCCTAATACTCTAGAAGAAAATAGAAAATATTTGAAATCGCTTAATTATTTTGAATCATTTGCGATTGAGAACGGTGTTGATGCTCAAATTTCAAACCATCCTTTTGTAAATAATTTACTAGAAGATATGAAATTACTTAGATTACGAAAACCAACAGAAGAAAATCCACTAATTTTAACAACAGAAGAGTTCAAAAGAAATATCGATACGGCATTAAGAAAAAGTGTCATTGTGAAAATAAAGAGTATTGAACAATCAAAAAATTGAATTATTTATTGAAAAAACGTTTTACAATAACTAAGCATTCTGACGGCTGGAACAGCCTAGTCTGAATGCAGTGTTGAACCCTGAGAAATGTTCAGGGTAAACTTCAATGTCCCTTCGACAGGCTCAGGGACCAGTTCAGGGTGTTGGGAACTTGGTTTACTATGGGGAATGGTTTTCCCTGTTTTATTTTTCAATTGTTGGAGAATGAAAAAGTTTGGTAGTTATAGGTTTATCCTTTATGAAGTTTTGTTTTTTTTAGGAGGCTAAAGTCACTTTTACGATGTTTTAAGCGTAATTATTAGGTGGTTTTTCCCCTACTTCTTGCAGCCACTCTCAAATAAAAATGTGGTCAGTCCCTTAGATTCCTTGACCGAGATCCTTAATTTGACAGGTGAAAACAAGTAAAGATGCTGGGTATATAGTCGATAAATACGTAACCCCTCCGGGAAACTTGTTTATATAGGTCACCATTAAAAAATGAAAGTATCGTTAATAATCATAATTCTTGGGCTTCTGACAAGTTGTAATTCGAATACAACCGAAATGGACAATGAAGAATTAAATATTCTAAATCAAAAGTTAATTGAATTGATTGGTATTGAGGGTTCTTATGAACCTCTCCCTGTTCCGCCAATGCCACTTTGGGAAGAATCTACTCGAGAAGACAGTTTACGATATGAAAAAGAAAGCGCTGAATTTGAAAATCTTTTAAACAATAGAAAACTTGGCACTTCCGTGCTTAAAATTTACCTGTATGACTCTCTGACAACTTATAAAAGCAACGACTTTTTAGACGGGATTTTAAGCCCTAATAATTTTGAGGCCAATTTTCCTGTTGACACAACTTGGATTAAGCTAATAAGAAAACTAAACGGAATTGAAGATCCCAAAGGGTTTGACATTAATCAAATCACGGAGACAGGTAACTACACAATAGTAACCAAGGCGGAATTTAATGATACTACTGACAATAAAAGCAGGATTGGTATGATGACCATGTCTCGTGTTGCATTTAGCCCTGCCAAACAAAGAGGTGTGTTCTACTATACTTTTACATGTGGAAGTTTATGTGGTTGGGGAAGTCTTGTGTTTATCGAACGAAAAGATGCAGAATGGAAAATTGTCGGACAAAGAAATATGTGGGTATCATAAAAAATGAAAACGGTGGCCAACAAGGCATATATTATTTTGGGGGCTAAGTGATTAAAAGAAAGTTCTCGACTTTAAATAAACACCGCCAAATCGCTGATTTGGCTTTTGGATATGTAAAATTAAAAATAAAATACAGCTTTTGGCTAAGGGGTAATTTGGAAGGAAGTCGCCTATGAATTCCCAACTTAAAATATGCTGAACATTGGCAGCAAGCTAAAAAACAAACTTTATTACCAATTTGGTAACTTTTTATTAAATTTGCGACAAACAAGTAATATGTGAGAGTAATAGCGAAACGAACATTACGAGATTTTTGGGAAAAACACGCTGACTGCGAGGAACAATTAAAGTCTTGGTATAGAGAAACCGAAAAATCAGAATGGAAAAATATTAATGAATTAAAAAATGAATATCCAAGTGCAAGTATTTTAAAAGAAAACAGAATTGTTTACAACATTAAAGGAAATAACTACCGACTAATTGTAAAGTTCAACTTTGAATATCAAATATGCTGGATAAGATTCATCGGAACTCACGCAGAATACGATAAAATAGACGCAAATAACATTTGATTATGAAAATAGCACCAATTAGAAACGAAAAAGACTATCAAAACGCTCTGAATAGACTTGAAGAGGTTTTTGAAGCAAAAAAAGGAACTGATGAAGGAGATGAATTGGAAATTCTTTCAATTTTAATTGACAGATATGAAAATGAGAACTTTCCAATTGGAATGCCTGATCCAATTGAGGCAATCAAATTCCGAATGGAACAGTTGGGATTGAAACAAAAGGATTTAGCAGAAGTTGTTGGATTTAAAAGTCGAGTTAGTGAGATTTTAAGTAAAAAGCGTAAACTGACTTTAGGAATGATTAGAAAACTGAATTCAACACTTCATATTCCGACTGAAGTTTTGGTTCAAGATTATTAATAAAAAACGTTGCCTAATAGCTAAGCATGCTGACAGCTGGCCCTTCGACTCCGCTCAGGGACCACAGGTTCAGGGACCGTGTTCAGGGACCAGTTCAGGGTGTTGGGAACTTGGTTTACTATGGGGAATGGTTTTCCCTGTTTTATTTTTCAATGATTGGAGGATGAAAAAGTTTGGTAGTTATAGGTTTATCCTTTACGTAGTTTTGTTTTTTTAGGAGGCTAAAGTCACTTTTACGATGTTTTATGCGTGATTATTAGGTGGTTTTTCCCTTTTGGACATACCTGTCCCATTAAGCTAGCTGGGGCTTTTTATTTTGCTTTCTGATTTTATTAAACCAGTTGGCTGGTGGCCCCCGCTAGGAATGAGGCTATATTGACTTTTGAGGTGATTGGTTTTTTCCGGAAGTAGGCAATTCTAGCGTTTACAAACTTATTTTGGGTGATTTTTTATACCAATCCATAAGAAAACCAGTATTTTAGATTTTTATTGTGCTTGGAGAAAAAGGGAACCGGCAAGTCCAATGGGCTGAAATTCTAAAATTAAATTATCCCAATTGAATGGAAAAACTGATTGAAAATATTCAGCTTTACACCTCGCTGAATAAGGATGAAATTGACCTGCTTCGGGAGGCTGTAGATAAGAAAACCTTCCGGAAGAATGAAATGATTTTTACAGAAGGTAAAATTGCCAACGATATATTCTTTGTGACCAAAGGATGCGTAAGGCTTTTTTATAATGTGGATGGGAACGACAAAACCGCTTTTTTTTACACCGAGGGGCAATTTATTTGTGCCGGAGAGAGCTATACTTTCAATATACCGGCCATAGAGAATTATCAAGCCATAGAGAATACCGAAATATTTGTGTTTGGGAAATCAAGAATTAACCGCCTATTAGAACTAGCGCCCAAGTTTGAGGTTATTGCTAGAATTGCCACAGAGAATGAGCTGATCACCTGTCAGAGAGTAATTGCTTCCTTTGTGACCAAATCAGCAGAAGAACGGTATGTTGACTTGTTGAATACCCAAGGAGAATTATTTCAGCGCGTTCCACAGCAATACATTGCCTCTTTTCTAGGCGTTTCACCGGAAACTTTAAGCAGAATCAAAACCCGTGTATTCAATAAGCGAATTTCTTGACGATCGTCAAGAGCCATGAGGCAGAAGACGGCTTTCTTTGTAAATAAAAAAAGATGAACGCAAAGAAAGTATTAGTGGCTGGAGCCACCGGATATTTGGGCCAATTTCTAGTAAAGGAGCTAAAGAAGAGAGGCTACTGGGTCAGGGTATTGATCAGAAAAGAGACACAAAAAAGTCTATTTAAAGAAGTGGATGATTTTTTTGTAGGTCAGGTCACCGATCCCGATTCAATTAAAGGAATAACAAAAGGTATCGATTGGGTTTTTTCTAGCATTGGCATCACCCGGCAAAAAGAGGGGATGCGGTATATGGATGTTGACTACCAAGGCAATTCAAACCTTTTGAAGGAAGCGATAAAGGAAAAGGTAGAGGCCTTTCAGTACATTTCAGCCATTAATGGAGACAAGTTAAGACAGCTTAAAATTTTTGAAGCCAAAGAGCGTTTTGTGGATGAATTGAAAAAATCCGGTTTGCAATATTGCATCCTTCGGCCCAATGGATTTTTCTCCGATATGAAAGATTTTTTAAGCATGGCCAAAGCTGGGAGGGTTTATTTATTTGGTGATGGACTTAAACGCTTAAACCCCATACATGGTGAGGATTTGGCCAAAGTCTGCGTGGATCAAATGAAGTTAGGGACTAAGGAGGCAACCGTAGGTGGACCGGATATTTTAAGCCAAAATGACCTGGCAGCTTTGGCATTGAAAGCTTGGCAAAAGCCAATTAAAATAATTCATCTCCCGGACTGGACCAGGCGGTTTACGATTTGGCTTTTAAGAACATTCACTTCATCCAAAACCTATGGACCTGTTGAATTTTTTATGACAGCCATGGCTTTCGATAATATTGCTGATTCTTATGGAAACCATAAGCTTGGGGACTTCTTTAAAATAGAAGTGGAAAAAATGAAAAAGAACAAGCATTAAAACACCAAATATAAAAGTAGAAGCTGTTTGAATGAGTCTATTTAATATTCCACCGACTTTATATCCAATTTGATACTTTTTCGATTCCACATTCGTAAAACATTAATAAACCGAAGGAAAACTTTGGTTTAGGTAATCTGTGGTACTCTATCAATTGCTCGCCGGTAGGCAAAATAATTTATTCAAACAGCTTCTTGTTATTTTTTAAAAGGTCCTGTAACTGCCATCTAAATATTGATTGGCTTCGTCTTCTTCAAAACGCGCCAAGGCACTGTCCCAATGCAAGGTTTTATTTGGAAATCTTCCTGCAATTACGCCCAATAGTATTGTTTCCGTTAATCTGGAAGCGTAAGAGAAAGGAGCAGAACACTCGTCTTTTCCTAGACATGCATCCACAAATTGGTGGTAGTGACGTTTGCCTTCCACTTCATAGTCCCTAAACACTTCACCAATTTTTCCGGACTTTTTGAGTTCAGTAAGGTCTAGTTCCTGGTATTTGCCTTTCACTATATGTTTGGGCAATTGCATAAAGTGAGGTAGCAAAAGGTTGCCTTCCTCACCAATAAACATGGCCCCTTGGTCCGGCAGCTCTTCATTGTTGGGTAGCTTAAGTTTTTTGCTTTTTTTAGGTGCGTTTACACCATCATACCATACCCATTTGAATTTATCAGTGGTGTATTTCGTCCCGGGAAATTGATAGGTTACAGTGTTTTCTTCCGGGAAGCCAAATCCTGTGGGTTTTCTGCACTTGTTTTTGATGGTTTTTGGTACATCCAGTTCCAAGGCATTGTAAGGCGTATCAAAAATATGAACGCCCATATCACCTAGGGTTCCACAGCCAAAGTCCAGGACTTTACGCCAGTTTCCGGGATGATACAGCCCTTCTTTATAGGGCCTATCTGCCGCAGTTCCTAACCAAAGGTTCCAGTCTAGGTTTTCAGGAACCGGATCAGATCCTTGGGGCTTGGGATCATCAGTCCCCCAGTTTTTGGGTGACCAGGCCCTTACTTCCTTCACCTTGCCAATTATGCCTGATTGTATAAGCAATGTAGCCAATTTGTAATCATAGAAAGAGTGCACTTGAATACCCATTTGAGTTACCAAGTTCTTTTCTGCTGCCTTCTTATTCATGGCTCTCGCTTCAGAGACATGGTGGGTAAGGGGTTTTTGACAATAAACAGGTTTGTCATAATCCATGGCCATCATAGAGGCAGGAGCATGTGTATGATCCGGAGTGGAGACTACAACCGCATCGATACCGTCTGCCATTTCTTTCATCATTACCCTGTAATCCGAATAAAGTTTGGCCTTAGGGAATTCCTTTTTTAGGGGTTCAAGCATCTTTGAATCAACGTCACAAAGGGCCACCACGTCTACTTTTTCGTGGGAAGAAATTGCCTTAAGATCGGCTTTTCCCATACCACCTAAACCAACGTGTGCGGTTCTTAATCGACCATTTTCGCTTGATGCCCAGGCCCAAGAAGGAAGCATGGATGCAATGGCCACAGTAGCCCCACCTTTCAATAGGTCTCTTCTATTTATTAATTTTTGATTCATAATTTTTTGATTTTAATATTTCTAAACCATATCGGACTTGCGTGATCTTGAAGGCCGATATATCCTTTTTTGGCTTTCGCGTAATCAGGTGCACCGCTCCATTTGCCGGAGTTTTTCCTTGTTTCCCAATCTTCAGACCCGGGAACAAATGAAACCACAACTTTACCGTTTAGCCAATATTCTACTTTTTCTGGGGTATAAACTATTTTGGAGCTGTTCCACTCACCTACAGGATTTAAATCTACTTTAGATTGATCGGCAGGATACATTGCATAATCAGAGGCAGTTTTTTGCCAATCTTGCAATTGGTCCAAATTTTCGGTTTCACCCATTTTTTTATTGTAAGCAGTCAGATCATGTATGGAAGCATAATTTTCATCATCAATAAGTTGGTATTCAGGAGCCAATCCTGAAGGTCCAGAACTTTCTTTTACCTCAGGAATGTGATAGAATATGCCACTGTTGCCACCTTTAGGTAATTTCCATTCCAAGTACAATTCAAAGTTTTCAAACTCTTCCGCACCGTAAATAATGTCTTTACCTCCAGTATAATCTTGTTCTAAACCCATTTCGGTGTCGTAGGTTAGTTCTCCGTCTTTTATTACCCAGCCTGGAGGGAGTTCATCGCCATTATAGGCTCTCCAGCCCTCAGTTGTCGTTCCGTCAAAAAGAATTATCCAGTCGTCTTTTTCTTGGACTTCAGTACTATTTTCCGTCTTGGTATTGCTGCTGCAAGCATTGAGTGCTACCAAAGCAAGTAAGGAATAAATGATTTGTTTCATATTATAGATTTAAATTTTCAGCTATAAATATAATTCGAATTGTCTGCTTCAGCAAAATTTGATTTTCTGTACCAGTGATTTTTGCCTCAATCTTGCTCACTCGTAGAATTTAGGTGAATATTTTAAGCCCAGATTCTCGGTTTAAATTAATTTCACTTAAAGTAAGTCATTTAGAATTACAATGGGTTGAACAGCCAATTGGCGGGTGTTACCCATATGCAATTTGGTGTAAATAATTTGTTTGGGTATTTTATTTTGGGTAAAAAATTCTTAAATTATGCTAAGTTTTTTCAAGAGATGATGGAAAGTACAGGCTATACCATAGTTGTCAATATAATGATAGGCTTGGCGCTTGCCTATTTCATTATTGAAATCATGCTTATTCTTAATGATGTTGAGGACGATACTTCCAATGTGCTCTTGCTGGAATGGTCCAAGGGTAAGTCTTTTTTTATTCCTTTTGCCCTGGGAGCAATTGCCGGACACCTTTTTCTGGGCACCACCGATGCTGCTTTTAAAATGGCTAACGGAATATTTCCCGTCTTGATCCTGTTTGGCTTGACAATTATTATGGTTATCATAGGTTTCAAAGTTCCCTTTGAAAAAACCAAATCCTTTCTTACGGCTATTTTAATAGCAGGCCTTTTATACGGTCACTTTTTTTGGTCCATGAACTATATAGTCAGCCCATGAGCAAGCTAAAAAAGTTTTTAAAAAAGCACCTGTCAGAAATCCGTACCATTAAAATCGTGGTGGCGGTATTGCTAGCCTTGATGGTAGTCATTGATATCGTGTTGGTGATGCTGGAAGGGAAAGATTTTCCCACTTTTAGCCTAGTGGTCAAACAACTCAGGCATCGCTTGATATGGTTTACCTTTCTGTATGGAGGCTTGGTAGCTAAGATTTTTTACAACAGGAAGGTCGGTGAAAAGGAAAAAGAAGTTACCGGCTTATTGGCCTTCTTTTCCATGGTATTTTTACTTTTCGTCATTGGGAGGCATTTAGAAACAGCACCAAGTTTGTTCTTGCAAGTTTTATTGTTGCTTAGTGGAGGGGTGCTTGCTTATAGGGCTTGGCCGCAATACCAATAATTTTTATTAACGAGACCAATAGTGGTTTTAACCATTGATAAATTGCGTTATTTTTATTGAACCCTATTGAGACCAAAGTAGAAATGTTGCTAATTATTGGCATTTTTCTTTCAAAACATGGGCTCAGCCATGGCCTGTTGCGCGATTGCAGGGTATTTCTTTTTGGCATAGGTGCGAGTCTATGTCTTATCTAAAATTGAATAGCACCAAATGAGAGTAATAATTATAGGAGGTACAGGTCATATTGGGACCTATTTGGTTCCTAAACTCGTGGAGGCAGGCCACAGTGTAGTTTGTGTAAGTAGGCAACAAAGTAATCCATACAACCAACACCCGGCATGGAAATCAGTGGAACATGTAGCCATTGATCGGGAAAAAGCTGAAGAATCCGGCACCTTTTGTACGCAAATAGTAGCACTAAAAGGGGAAATCGTAATTGATTTAATTTGCTTTACAGAAGAAAGTGCACGGAAATTGGCTGAAGCCTTGAACGGAAAGATCAAGCATTTTCTCCATTGTGGTAGCATGTGGGTACACGGGCACAGTGAGCAAGTACCAACCACCGAAGAGCAAACACGCAAACCATTTGGTGAATATGGTATAGATAAAGCCAAAATTGAAGCCTATCTCCATGCTTTTCATCAGGAAAATGGATTTCCGGTTACCATTTTACATCCCGGTCATATTGTGGGGCCGGGTTGGCTTCCTGTAAATCCTGCAGGTAATTTTAATCCCGAAGTATTTGTTCGTCTGGCCACAGGAGAAGAGGTGCAATTACCTAATTTTGGCATGGAAACGGTGCACCATGTACATGCAGCTGATGTCGCACAAGCTTTCATTAAGTCTATTGAAAATAGAGATTATGGCATTGGAGAAAGTTTTCATGTGGTCTCCGAACAAGCCCTGACCTTGCGAGGATTTGCTGAAGCCATGGCTGCAAAGTTTGGAAAAGAGGCCAATTTACAATTTCTCCCCTGGGAAAGTTGGGAAAAGACCGTGAGCAATACCGATAAGGAGTTTACATGGGATCACATTGCCCACAGCCCCTGTGGAAGCATTTCGAAAGCAAAGGATTTATTGGGGTATCAACCTCGATACAGTTCCCTTGAAGCTGTTTACGAGGCTGTAAGCTACTATTTTGAGCAAAAAGGAATTGTTACCAAATCTTGACCTTTATTAAGGTAAAATCTATTTTCTAAGTTTTATCAGAAATCTTCGGTTTACACGGGAATACACCTCCTTAATTGGCTGAATAAATATAAATTAAAGAAAAGCTTGCTTTAATCAAAACGATCGGTTAGGTTTGTATTGTAGTTCAGACAATGGCAAGGAAAAAAGAATATAGGGAAGAAGAGGTCATCGATAAAGCAATGCGTTTGTTTTGGCGCAATGGCTATGAAAGGACTTCTATGCAAATGCTTGAAAAAGAAATGGGCATCAATAAATTCTCTATTTATTCGAGTTTTGGTAGCAAACGTGGCGTTTTTCTTGAAAGCCTCAATTGTTACCAATCAAAAGTAGCTGCCATGTTTGAAAAATTCAAGAAAGCCAGCAATGGGGTAGAAGACATTAAACAGTTTTTTTATGATTCCGTAGCCATATGTGCTGTGGAAGGAAATGAGAAAGGTTGTTTATTGACAAATACCTACAATGAATTTTCTGAAAGTGATGATCCTGAAATTAAAACCCAGGTAAAGTCTTTTATGGACAATTTGAAATTGCTTTTCTTGGAAAAACTTAGGATAGGCTCTAAAAAAGAGGATAGCCTTCTTTTGAAACAAGCCAATTTTCTGGTCATTGCCAAACATGGTTTGGCTGCTGCGAGTAGAGTCAATAGTCGGGAAGAGATCGAAGACTATATTGAAATGACCTTCAGCAGCATTTGACCTTTTTTTTACACTAAATCTAAACAATCATTTAGAAATAATTTAAAATGAATAATATGACAACTTTAAAAATTCACAACATCGAAACCGCTCCGGAAGGTAGCAAAGAACTATTGGAACAATCGAACAAGGCAAATGGAATGATTCCCGGTTTGCATGGCGTATTGGCAGGAGCTCCGGGATTACTTGAGGCTTACCAGACGATCCATAAATTGTTTACTAACTCTTCATTTGATAAAGAAGAATTAACTGTCGTTTGGCAAACAATCAATGTGGAACATGCTTGTCATTATTGTGTGCCTGCCCATACAGGTATTGCCAAAATGATGAAGGTAGATGATGACATTACAGATGCTTTGCGCAATGAGACTCCTTTGGAAAATCCCAAATTGGAGGCCTTGCGGAACATGACCTTAACGATCGTTCGTAACCGAGGACATGTAAACTCAGAAGATTTGCAAGCCTTTTATGCAGCCGGATATGGTGAAAGACAAGTGTTGGAGATTATTTTGGGCTTGTCACAAAAAGTAATCAGTAACTATACCAATCATATTGCCAATACACCTGTAGATGCGCCTTTTCAAAAGTTTGCTTGGGAGAAGGAAAATGCTGAAGGTGTGTAAAGTCTGTAGGCTTTTATACATTAGCGATAAATAAACGATTGATACCTACCTTTCACTTTAATTTCGAAAGGTAGTTTATTCCCATTTAACCGGTAAATTCCGATCCATAAATGGAGTATTCATTCCAACTTTGGGTGATTTCCTGAGAAAATTGGATCTGAGAGACTGATAATGGACTAATTGCCTTGAACAAAACAAACTGCTTATATTATATGTTTGTGTAAGATTGTAAGCCATTGACAAAAAAGGAGTAAAGGGATGAAAGAAAAATTGAAAATAGATATTGTTTCGGATGTGGTTTGTCCATGGTGCACCATAGGTTACAAACGTATGGAGAAGGCCATAAGTGAACTTGGCATTGAGGATAAGGTGGACATAACTTGGCAGCCTTTTGAGTTGAACCCCAATATGCCTGCCGAAGGGCAGGATCTTCATGAGCACATTGCCGAAAAATATGGCAGTACGCTAGAACAACAAAAGGAGTCTCAGGAAATGATGACAGAGGCCGGAGATGAGTTGGGATTTAAGTTCGATTATTTTGAAGGAATGCGCATGTCCAATACCTTTGAAGCCCATGTCTTATTGGAGTATGCCGAGGAGTTTGGCAAACAAACAGAATTAACGATGCGTTTGACCACTGCTTTTTTCAGTGAGCGAAAAGATGTTTCCGACAGGGAAGTCTTAAAGGAAGCCTTGCTGGATGTTGGCTTTAATGCCTCCGAGGCTTTGGCCAGATTAGAGGATGTAGAAGCTCGAAAGAAAGTAAAAAGCAAGGAAGAATATTGGCAAAATGCGGGTGTCAGGTCTGTTCCAACCATTGTTTTTAACAAGCAAAGTGCTTTGACGGGAGCCCAACCAGTTGAGGTATTCAAGAAGGTATTGACAGATATAATGACTAGTACTCACCAGGAACAATAAAACATTGGGTTATCTACCTCCAATTCAATCCGGTCCAAAACCAATTGAAATTGGAGGTTTTTTATAAATAATTGGGGATCAATATTCTTTGGCATCAAATTTGAATTTTTTGTGATAAACCAACCCATATATGGAAAAATCAGATTTGAATCCGAGCAAGCAGAAAAAGAAAAAAATTGCCCGTCTTGGAATAGGTACCAAAGGAGTTGTTTATCTTTTAATTGGAGGGCTAACAGCATGGGAAGCTTTTGGAAGGGGAGGTAAAAAAACCGGAAGCAATGGTGCCCTAAAGTTCGTAATTGATCAACCCTTTGGGCAAGTTTTACTTTGGCTTGTGGTGTTGGGCTTGGCAGGTTATGTTTTTTGGAGAATGTATCAAACCTTTAAAGATACTGAGGATAAGGGAAACGATTCCAAAGGTATAATGTACAGGTTGGGATATTTTTCCAGTGGTATTTTTTACCTTTTTATCATTTTTAATGCCCTTCAGTTGTTGATTGGCGGCGGAAGCGGTGGCAGTGGAGGAGGGAAAGAGTCAATGATTCAGCAGCTTTTATCACAGGAATATGGGCGGTGGATCGTTGCTTCGGTGGCATTAATTTTCTTAATAAGAGCCATCATACAGATTTTTATTGCCTTCTCAGGTAAATTTAAAGACAAGGTCAAAGAATCAGGAATGAATGACAGAGCCCAGCAATTAATGATTAGTTCCGGTCGTGTCGGCTATACCTCTAGAGGAATAGTTGTGGGCGTAATAGCCTACCTCACTGTAAGAGCTGCCATTACCTATGATGCCTCGAAATCGGGAGGAACAAAAGATGCTTTTAATTTTATCCAAAATGAATTTGGAGGGGTTGTTTTAGGAGTGATTGCCTTAGGAATGTTAGCCTTCGGCCTATTTCTGATTTTTAAAGCAAGCCAACATAAAATGGATTTTTAATTATTAAATTTTTGAAATGATACAACTTGTTGGTTCACTTTTGTAAAAGTGCTATTTCGGCGAAGCTAAATGGGATAGTTAGGCCTCGCTACTTTTCTTAAATCAATATTGTGTTTTTAATTTTGCTAAAATCCCTCTAGCTTAGTAATGGTAATCAGTGGTAATATGCGGGGCATGTTTCACTTCCATTCATAAGTTAAAAACCAATGGTTATTCCCAACCTATATAAAAAGTTTCATGTTGACAAAGGGCATACGTCCATCGGTCTTTTTGTTGCTTTAAACGAGAAATATTCGATTGATAAGGTATTCTACCCCGGTTCACATGTACATATTACACCCTCTTTGGTATTTTCTGAGGTGATTTATGCAGATTCCTTTAAAAATACTTTCAAGTTTTTTGAAGATCCGGAAACCTTGGCTTTTGTTTCAGCCAATAAAAGGTATAAAGAAGAGGCAATATTCCATTTTTATCAACAAGATTATGAGCAAAGTTTTGATGGGCTTGCCAAAGATTTTGATTTGGTGATCTCTCAATATGCAGGCTTTGTAGGGCAAGCAGTCAAGTCTTATCTAAAAATTGGAGGTCTATTGGTATGTAACAATTCACATGGGGATGCAAGCCTTGCTTCATTAGACCCTTCTTATCAATTGACTGCTGTTTATAGAAGACTAGCGGATGATAAATTTTCCATTTTAGAAAATAAACTGAGCGATTACCTGATTCCAAAGAGCGGAGTAATACCAACACGGGAGGAAATAATTACCAAAAGACGTGGCATTGCCTATACCAAGAGCCCTTCGGGATATATCTTTAAAAAAGTTAAGGAGTAAGAATGAATAATTGCTGCCGGTTTATATAAAACTAAAATCTCATACATTTGTCCAAAATAGCATAATCCATATTTTAGTATTTATGAAAAAGGGAGTTATTGGTGGTTTCTTGATACTGATAATAGGAATGGCAAGTATCTTTTCCTGTAGTCGGAAAATGCATGGTTCTTTACAAACTGCTACGACTGTCAATTCTAAAACTTCTCTGAAAAAGCCTTATTTATTATTAATATCATTGGATGGGTTTAGATGGGATTATTTGCAGAAATACAAGCCTCCAAACTTAGATGCTTTTGTTAAAGAAGGTGTTCGTTCGGAAGCTTTAATTCCCGCTTATCCGACCAAGACTTTTCCAAACCATTATTCCATAGTTACCGGAATGTATCCTGACAACCATGGGATCTTGGGAAATTCGTTTTATAGTCATGAACAAGAAAAGCTGTATGATTATAAAAATGTAGAAACGGCTACTGATGGCAGGTTTTATAAAGGTTCTCCAATTTGGCAGGAAGCCAATAAGGCCAATATGGTAACCGCTAGTTATTTTTTTGTAGGCTCAGAAGCCGATATTCAAGGAATACATCCAACCTATTATCATTCCTATGATTCCAAAGTAAAAAATGAGGAGCGGATAGCTCAAGCCCTTGACTGGCTGAAAATGCCTGAAGAAAAAAGGCCTCATTTAATTTCCATGTATTTTGAAGACATGGACAAGGCAGGTCATGATTATGGTCCGGGGAATGAGGAGAAAATAAAAGAGGCCCTCTATGCATTGGACAACCATTTAGGACAACTTTTTAAAGGAGTGGCTGAAACTGGACTTCCTGTAAATATAGTGATTGTTTCTGACCATGGCATGGTAGACCTTCCTGCTTCCAATATCATTCCCATAGGTTCTATTAAAAATGACAGTTTGTACCGGGCAGTAGACAATGGAGCGATGGTTAACATCTACCCACACCAAGGTGTCAATACAGAGGCATTGATTCATTCGTTTAAGCAAAGAAGGGATCATTTTGAGGTATATACGCCGGAAGATATTCCGGGATTTGTTAATAGACCAAAGAGCAAAGATTGGGGTGCGATCCAGTTAATACCGGACTACGGCTATTATTTTTTACCCGGTAAAAAGAAAGAGTTGATGATCAAACACAATATTAAAGCCATTGGTGTGCATGGTTTTGAGCCAAAAAACAAGGCAATGCATGGCATTTTTTATGCCAAGGGGCCTGCTTTTAAATCAGCCTACACCCTAGCTCCCTTGGGTATTGTCCATGTTTTTCCTTTGATGTGTGAGGTCTTAGGCTTACCAATTCCAAAGGATATAGATGGGGATTTGAAGGTAATTAAAAGTGTTTTGAAATAATTGGGAACTATTAATAGAGCCTTCCTGATTCAAAAATTTTATTCATTTAATACTCATGGAGAATAAGGCGTTTTAGGACTTTAGAATTTTTTCCGTCTAATTAATCATCACAAACCTCTATTTGTTTTCAATGGTTTCTTAATGATTAAATCTTTCGATGATGAAAAGTATTCACAAATTTGCCCCAACACAGGCTATATTTCTATCGTTTTGAAAACCCTACTTGTGATGGTGAATTAAATTGGTCTTCGAATATATTATTTGATAAGGAAGTATTGGTTAGATTTACTGTAGAATAATTTGGACAGCTTTTTCAAATCGGATTGAAGAAAAGGATTTCCTAAACTTTCTCAGAGAGGGTTGAAATTGTTAGAAAAATGCGCTGTTTCGAGATTTTAGTTTAACATCGCTATGGTGAAATTGAAATCAGCAACTTACGGCTAATTTTGAAGCGATTTCAGCAAGTAATAAAAGGGCTATTGTAAAGTAAGGTAGATGAATAAAATCCTCAAGCTGGTAAAACAAGATGTATATGAACAATGTGGGCTTGATATAAGCGACTTTGCGTGGGAAAGCGAGTCCAAGGCCTATCATGCTTGTCAATTTAAATTGAATGGAAAAGCCGTGATTTGCAGACAAGCCAAAATTACGCCAAAGAAATCCGGGCAATTTGTTACCATTTGGAAGCGAGATGGAGATGGGCCAATAGCTCCATTTACTCTAGCGGACCCTTTTGAATTATTAATTGTTAACATTTGCTCAGCCGGTCGATTGGGACAATTTGTTTTCCCTAAAACAGCAATGGCTAAATATGGCTTGCTAAGTACCCATGAAAAGGAAGGGAAAAGGGCGTTTAGAGTTTATCCTGAGTGGGAAACAATTTTGAATGCACAAGCAAGGAAAAGTCAAAAATGGCAATTGAATTATTTTTTCGAAATAAGTGCTGAAATTGACCTTGATAAGGTTAAAAAGATGTATGAATTGGTAGGGCTTTAAGCTTTTTTCTCTTCCAGAAATTGTGATACAGATGAAGAAGCAATATATTTTAATAGTTGGTTTAGTGGCAGGATTATTTTTATCCTGTGGTGAAAAGAATGTTCTTCCGGAGGATCAAGAAAATGAATTGTATTTTCCGCCCGCCGAAACAGATTTCTGGGAATCAATTCCAATTAATACCCTAGGCTGGGATGATTTGGCATTAGAAAACCTGTACACCTATTTGGAGGACAATAAAACCAGGGCATTTATTGTCCTTAAGGATGGCAAAATTGTCGTTGAAAAATACTGGGGTAACAATATTTTAAACACGGCAGCATTTGATGAAAGGAGTATGTGGTATTGGGCATCTGCGGGTAAGACATTGACCGCTACGCTTGTTGGTACAGCAGATATAGAAGGGTTATTGTCAATTAATGATAAAACCTCTGATTATTTGGGCAAGGGCTGGACTTCTTTGAATCAAGAAAAGGAAGATTTAATCACGATAAAGCATCAGCTGACCATGAGCACGGGTTTGGATTATGAGGTTTCGGATTTGGATTGTACGGCACCTTCTTGCTTGGAGTATAGAACAGATGCCGGAACACAATGGTACTATCACAATGCTGCTTATACCTTATTGGAAAGCGTGATCAGCAATGCTTCGGGTATGGGCTACAATAGTTTTACTGATCAGAAAATAGAATCTATCACCGGCATGGATGGAAGGTGGGTTCCTTTAGGATATAACAATGTGTATTGGAGTACCGCTAGGGACATGGCCAGATTTGGCTTGCTTACCTTAAACAAAGGCATTTGGGAAGATAATCAAGCAGTTTATTCGGAGGAATATTACCAACAAATGGTCAATAGTTCCCAAGAACTCAATCCTTCTTATGGTTATTTATGGTGGCTAAATGGCAAAAGTAAGATCATTTTCCCGGCGCTTGCCAGCTCTTTTAATAAGAGTTTGTCAGATCATGCTCCGGATGATCTGTTTGCAGGAATGGGTAAAAATGGTCAGTTTGTAGAGGTAGTGCCTGAGCAAAAGCTGGTTGTGGTGAGGATGGGAGAAGCCCCTAATGAGGCCCTGGTGCCGATAATCTTTCATGATGAGATGTGGGGAAAGCTAAATCTTGTGATAGGGAATTGACCTTGTAATCTCACGGTTGGTTGGCTTTGGGTTTAAATGCTTACCTTTGTAAATTCCCTTTCAGAGTAAGAGAAATTAAAAGGAAAAATAGGCTTGAATTGGAAAAGAAGGGCATTCAATCTATCTTTAAATGAATTAGAAACTAAGCCAAATCAGACCCAAAACAACGCTTTTGCCAAACCAGTACAATGAAGAGTGTCTACCCTTATCTTGCAATTTTTACGCTGTTTTATTTAATAGGCTTTCACTCCCTACATGCCCAGCAATCCATTCGTGTGGCTGCTGCTTCGGACTTAAAATTTGCTTTGGACGATATCATTGAAGTTTATACTAAAGACATGGGTAAAGAGGTGGTGCCGATTTATGGCTCTTCGGGTAAACTATATGAGCAGCTTTCCAACCGGGCACCTTTCCATTTGTACATGTCTGCAGATGTAGAATATCCCAAATTGCTGATCAAAAAGGGACTTAGTGGGTCTGACATTCATATTTATGGTGTAGGAAGGTTGGTACTTTGGAGCAGAAAGTTTGATTGTGATGCATCCACTTTGGAAGGGCTAAGTCGTTTGAACTTAAAAAAGGTAGCCATTGCCAACCCAAACCATGCTCCTTATGGTAAGCGAGCTAAGGAAAGTCTGCTATTTTATCAGTTATATGATGGCATTCGTTCCAAAATAGTTTTGGGTGAAAACATCTCTCAAACTGCCCAATTTTTGTCTACAGGTGCGGCAGATGTTGGCATAATAGCCCTTTCCCTCGCCCTTGCTCCTACCATGAAAAAATATGGTAAGGGCTATTATCTATTGCCTGCAAAGAGCCATAATCCTTTGCACCAAGGAGCCATCATTACGGAATTTGGCAAAGGCAATGCTGAGGCGGCTATGTTTTTCGATTATTTAAAATCTCCGACAGCTAGAGAAATTTTCAAAACTTATGGCTTTGTTCAAGAAGAAGAATAATGAATTTTGAACCTTTTATATTGACCTTAAAATTGGCCACTTTGACCACCGGCCTGCTATTTCTGGTAGGAATTCCTTTGGCATATTGGTTGGCATATAGTAAATATAAGGTTAAATATGTCGTAGAGGCTTTGGTCAGTATGCCTCTGGTTTTGCCACCCACGGTCTTGGGCTTTTACCTTCTATTGGCTTTTAGTCCAGAGAATAAGCTGGGGCAATTCTTGGAAAATTATTTTGATTTGCGCTTGGTCTTTACCTTTCACGGCTTGGTTTTGGCTTCGATTATTTACAGTCTTCCATTTATGGTTCAGCCGCTGCGATCCGGGTTTTCCGGTATTCCAAACGCCTGGCTTGATGCAGCCAAAACGATGGGAAAAAGTTCTTGGCAGACCCTTTTTCATATACTTTTGCCCAATATGAAGAATGCTTTGATCACAGCAGGGGTACTCACATTTGCACATACTATTGGGGAGTTTGGCGTGGTGTTAATGGTGGGCGGAAATATTCCTGAAGAAACCAGAGTGATTTCTGTGGCCATTTATAATGAGGTGGAGGGGATGAACTATGAGATGGCCAACCAATACAGTTTGCTATTAATAGCCTTTTCTTTTTCAGTGCTTCTGATGACTTACCTAATCAATCATAGGAAAAATCGATTGCTCTCCTATGATTGAGTTGTTACTTAAAAAAACGCTGTCGGGAGCAGAAGGTAAAATAGCCTTGGATCTTTCTTGCCGTATTCAAAAGGGCGAGCTAGTAGGGCTATATGGGCCTTCAGGAGTGGGTAAATCTAGTGTTTTGCGCATGATTGCAGGCTTGATGCGGCCTGATGAGGGCCTGTTGACCGTAGATCAGGAGGCTTGGGTAAACACTACAGAAAAGGTTTTTTTAAAAGCCGAAAAGCGGAATATTGGGATGATTTTTCAGGAGTATTCCATTTTTCCCAATATGACAGTTTTTGAGAACCTGGTGTTTGCCTTGGAAAAAAGGCAAGACAAAAGTTTTGTTATGGACTTATTGCAAAGCATAGGAATGGAGCAGCTTGCTGATCACAGTCCAGTGAAGTTGTCCGGAGGACAGAAGCAGAGGATTGCTTTGGCAAGGGCCATGGTGAGAAAGCCTAAGGTCTTACTTTTGGATGAGCCATTGTCTGCATTAGATATGAAGATGCGGAAAAACCTGCAGGAATATATTGTTAAATTTCACCAAGAATATGGCTTGACCACGCTTTTGGTGAGTCATGATGCTTCCGAGATTTCCCGGATGGCCCAAAGGGTGTTGGTTCTAGAAAATGGTGGTTTCAGTTTTGATGGTCGCCCTGAAGATTTTTTTAAGGAATAGTCTCTTCTTTCGTGAAAGTAGTCCCAATAAGAAAGGAGGTTAAACCTTCTAATGCATGGTAAAGCTCCTTCAAAATCAGTCGCTATTTGTATTGTTTTAGACCTGCCTTTCTGCCTTTAGTAAGCTTCCCTAAAAATGATGTGATAGCTATTCTATAATCCGAGTTAAGAGGGCAAATAAAAAATCCACTGCTGTTAAAGGGCAGTGGAATTGATTTTATTTGCCAAAGCTTTTATCTTGACCTTTTTCTGTTGGCAAAGAAAGCTTGTTTTTTACGTTGTTTTTCCTTGTTAAATTCTTTTTTTTCTGAAGCCGTCATTGGTTTATCTGTCTGGGGGAATGGGTTATTGTCCACCGTGGAGATCTTCTGACTGATCAATTTTTCTATCAATTTAACATAGGCATTTTCTTCCGGCTCACAAAGAGAGATAGCGGTCCCCGACTCTCCTGCTCTTCCTGATCTTCCGATCCTGTGTACATATGTTTCCGGATCCTCAGGGACATCGTAGTTGATTACATATTGTAATTTGTCGATGTCTATCCCTCGAGCGGCAATGTCTGTGGCCACCAAAACACGAATCGCGCCATCTTTAAACTGGGTCAATACTTTTTGTCGGTGATTTTGCGCTTTATTGCCATGAATGGCTGCAGCCTGAATGTTTTTGCTTTTGAGGTTTCGGGTAATCTTGTCTGCCCCATGTTTGGTTCTAGAGAAAAGCAAAACCTGGTCGATTTCTTTGTTTTCCAAAATGTGGAAAAGCAAGTCCTTCTTTGAGCTTTTATTGGTGTAATAAACCTTTTGTTTGACTGTTTCTGCGGCAGAAGAAACCGGGTTAACTTCGATTTTAATCGGGTCCGTAAGAATTTTTCCTGCCAAAGAAACAATATTGTCCGGCATAGTAGCTGAGAAAAATAGTGATTGGCGCTTTTTTGGCAATAACTTCAGTAACTTTTTGATGTCATTAATAAAGCCCATGTCCAGCATACGATCTGCCTCATCAAGGACAAAGATTTTGATTTGATCCAATTTTATAAATCCCTGATTGATAAGGTCTAGTAATCTGCCCGGAGTTGCCACCAAGATATCCACTCCTCGCCTAAGTTCGTTTACTTGGGCCCCTTGTTTGACTCCTCCAAATATTACAGCATGTCTTAGCTTGGTGTATTTTCCATAATGGGCTATATTTTCATCAATTTGAATGGCCAATTCTCGGGTTGGGGTTACTATCAAGGATTGGATGGCTAATTTACCTTTATGATTGTTTTTCTCTGTGTGAAGTAACTGAATGATAGGAAGTGAGAAGGCCGCAGTTTTTCCGGTACCTGTTTGGGCACTTCCCAGAATGTCTCGCTTGGCCAGTATTTTAGGGATGGCCTGGGCCTGTATGGCTGTTGGTTCTTTGTAATTTCTTTCCTGAAGTGCCTTCAGGATTGGCGTTATAAGATCTAATTGTTCGAATGTCATGCTTTTTCATTTATGCGGCAATGTATGCCTGTGCTTTGCACCTCACGTATTATGTGTTGTAGTGCAAATTAAAATTTTTGCCTATCCGGCTGATATTAACCTATATAATTATATTGGGTTTTAAATTGCTAGAATTAAGATTGAAGGAGATATAACCCGAAATGGCTTGATTAATTGACAAATTCGCTTTGAATTCTGCAAAGGTTACCCTGATGGAGTATCACCAAAACCATTCATCGTGGATGTTCAATAGATAATCTAAATACCAAGAAAATCAGGCTATCAATTCACCTGAATTACTTGAATTCAAAAACAATAAGTTTAAACGCAATTGTATATAGGAGTTGATAAAGTTTGTAAAGGTAGGTAGATTTATTGGATTGGAAGTGCCTTACACCAATTTTTAATCAATCGCAAATTTTGTATATAATATTATAAGGCCTATTATTTTACTTTATGGCTTGGTCTGCCCTAAGTAATTTTGTTTTAGTTGTCCGTTTTTTAGCTCCCTGCCATTTAATTCACAAATGTGAGGCTTTACTATCTTTTGTTTTATATCTATAATTCAAAGAACTTTAAGTAAGGGAGAAAGGTTTTAAGAAAATAAATTTCTATGAAATGCAAAAGGAGAAACTTCTACTTTGGACCTTGGCGGCCATCAATTTTACCCATATAGTGGATTTTATGATTTTAATGCCATTGGGTCCTCAGTTGATGCGAATATTTCATATATCTCCACAAGAATTTGGTTTATTGGTTTCATCCTACACTTTAAGTGCAGGGGTAAGTAGCTTTTTTGGTGCTTTTATCCTAGACAAATATGATCGGAGAAGTATACTGATGTGGGTGTTTTTAGGCTTTTTGGTAGGGACTTTGGCTTGTGCATTGTCTCCCAACTATCCTTTTTTGTTATTTTCGAGAATTCTTTCCGGACTATTTGGAGGTTTAACTTCAGCATTAATTTTTGCAATTATAGGAGATACCATACCTGACCAAAGAAGAGGTAGAGCAATGGGCTTGGTAATGGCAGCTTTCTCAGTGGCATCGGTAGTAGGCGTTCCTTTTGGTCTTTTTATTGCCAGCATGTCCAATTGGCACGCTCCATTTTTCTTTTTGGCTTTACTTGCCACGATAATACTAGGGCTTATTTATAAATTCGTTCCCTCTATCTCCGTGCCTAAAAGTGAAGGAAATTTAAAGCCAAATCCCCTTCAAGTGATCCGGAGAGTCGCCAACAATGGCAACCAAATGCGAGCCATTTCCTTAACGGTAATGATGATGTTAGGGCAGTTTATGGTGATTCCTTTTTTGAGCCCATTTATGGTAGCCAATGTAGGCTTTTCTGAAATCCAATTGACTTATATCTATATGGCAGGGGGTTTTTTTACGGTTTTTACTTCTCCATGGGTGGGGAGGTTAACAGACAAATATGGGAAAGTCCCCATTTTCACCATTTTTATGAGCTTAAATGTTATTCCAATTGGCATAATTACGCATTTGGGAACCACACCCATTGTACTTGCTTTGCTGGTTTCAACCTTGTTTTTTGTTACTTCTAATGGGCGGATGGTTCCTGCTGCAGCGCTTATCACCGGTACTGCCAAGGCTGAAAACCGAGGAAGCTTTCTTAGTTTCAATTCAGCTGTTCAACAATTAAGTTCCGGTTTAGCTTCTTTTATAGGAGGCCTTATTTTAGTGGAAGGCACAGATGGAAAACTTTTGAATTTTGAGTACATTGGTTATATCGCTATAGTAATTAGCCTATTATGTATACCATTGATTAGAAGAATAAAAGTTGTGGATTTGGTGCCGGCGAAGTAAAAAAATATTAGTTAATAATTTGGTTTATTTTTAAATACGTGATTTAATTTTTGTTTTTGTTAAGAAATCAAGAATTTTATTTTACTTTTGTTTTGAGGGTAACAGCGATTCTTTTTATATAACCCGAATAACAGATCACCAATAATTCTAAATTTTAAAATGAAAAGTGGATTTTTCTACAGGTTTTCAGGACTCTTTCTGAATACCATGAATAGTATTGCACCAGAGCAAGGAGGAAAGTTGGGTTTCAAGTATTTTTGCTCCCCGATTCGTACCAAAATAAGTAAAAAACAAATTGACTTTCTTCGAACCGCGAAGGAGTCGAATATTCTTTTTAAAGGGAATAAGATTCGACAATATCAATGGGGAA
The DNA here is from genome assembly GCF_054781075.1 of Cyclobacterium sediminis. NCBI lineage: Bacteria > Pseudomonadati > Bacteroidota > Cytophagia > Cytophagales > Cyclobacteriaceae > Cyclobacterium > Cyclobacterium sediminis. Next base: position 395,659 of record NZ_BAAGVC010000007.1, read on the forward strand.
ATGGACCGAAGAAAATATTATTCATTCATGGTTGGCAGAGCTTTTCCTTTAGATGGAAGGAATACATTGAGGTGCTTTTGGGAACTAATGATTATACAATATTGGCCTATGATGCACCAGCACATGGACAAAGCCAAGGTAGACGCTTTACGGTACCTGAAAATGCTGCTTTAATCAATCAAATATTAAAAGATGTTGGAGAAGTGGAGGCGGTGGTCACCCATTCTATTGGTAGCTTTTCTTTTTTTTATGCCTTTGCTAAGTATAAGCTACCACCTGTAAAGAAACTTGTCGCTTTGTCAACTCCGGGAAGTGCCATAGAGTTTATTGGGTATTACAAGCAAGTATTGGGACTTAAGTTGCACACGATAAAAAATATTACGGCTGAATTTGAAGCCTTTATTCAAGAAGATTTAAACAAAGTTAACTTGCCTAACTTGGTTAAAAATTTGACCATTCCCGGACTTATTATTCATGACCAAAAAGATGGGTTGACAGATTTTAGTAATGCCCGGCTGCTTCATCAGCATTGGCCACAATCGGAATTAATAACGACCACCGGTTTAGGTCATCGGTTACGTTCTCCGGAGGTGATTCATGCAGTGGTTGATTTTATCAAAGAATAGCATTTACGGCATTTAAACCCAAAATCCCGGCCGCGGGTAATTGTTACTCACGACCGGGAAAATCAAACACAAATAATCCAAGAATTATTAATTCAGCTTAAACCGAATTGGTAGATTTATTTTAACATTTACATCCTTTCCTTTTTGTTTCCCCGGGGTCCAATCGGGTGAATTTTTTATTACCCTTAGTGCCTCTGCATCAAGATCCGGATCCACACTTTTTATTACAGTGGGGTTAATTAATTTCCCTTCTTTGTTTATTATGAATTGCAAGTAAACTGTTCCTTCTAATTTTTGATCTCTGGCAGATTGAGGATATTTAAGATTTTGGCTTAAATACTTGTTCCATCCTTGCATACCTTCATAAGGGACCGGCATGTCTTCAACAATTTCAAAAATCGCATTTGGAATTGCTTGTTCGGTTATTGTTTCAGCTTTCGGGATTTCTACTTCCACGATTTCATCCTTTTGTTCACATGAAACCAATGCTAAGAGGCATAAAAATAACGGTAATGCCAAAGCATAAAGCCCTTTGGTTATTCTTTTTGATTTGGGTTGTGTCATCATGGTTAATCTTTTTTTGATTTGAAATTTATTAAAATTATGTGCCAACTGATTTACACTTTTTGGTCTTCCTAAATGAATTAGCAGCAAGGCGTATTCTTCGACCGGGTAGTTAGCGGTCATTTTATTATCTACCTGATACTCATGGATCACCTCTAATTCCGTTTCGTACAAAAGATAAATGGGGTAAAACCAAAAGATAATTTTCACCAATTGCAGCAGTAACTTGTCTATGCTGTGTCTGAAATCAGCGTGAGCTGCTTCATGATCTATTATCCAATCCACTTTGTTTCTTAACTGAAGTGAACCTTGAGGCAAAAAGATCAAGTGAAAAAAGGAAGAAGGCTCAAAAGAGGCATGTTCCAATAGGGTGTATTTACCCTTATGAGAGGTTTTTGCTTTTTTTGCCGAGCGTATTAAGGAGCGGATACCTATTATAAATTTGGTAAGTGGAAAAAGCATTCCCACAAAGTAAAGGCCTACCAAAATGCTGCTCAGGGAAAGTGACATGAAAAAATTTGCATCTTGATTTGAACCGTCAAATTCAAAAGTTGGCAATTGAAAAAAGTAAGTTTCATTGGCCAAATTTATGCTGTTTATACCTTCAAAATCCAAAATAGGGAGAACCAGTGCCATGATTATTGCCCACAGCAAATAAGCCCTGTTCCATGCAAAGAAGGTGTTTTTTTCAAAGACGGCCTTGTAAAACAACCAAGGAATGGTCAAACAAACAGCTCCTTCCCATAGGTAATTGATAAGGCTTGTCATGATGATTTCTTTTTATAATTTTCAACAATTTTTTCCAGCTCCCGGATGTCGCATTCAGTTAGCTTTTCTTCTTTCACCATAAAAGACAAAACATTTTTCGCAGACCCATCGAAGTAGTTTTTTACCATCTGATTAAAACTGCTATGTTGGTAAGTCTTTTTGCTTATCAAAGGAAAATATTCATGTGTATTTCCATAAGTTTTGTGATCTAGGTATTCTTTTTTTTCCAATTGCTTGATGATTGAGGCCAATGTGGTGTAAGGAGGCCTGGGCTCAGGTAATTCATTCAATACATCCCTTATCAATGCCTTTTGCAGTTTCCAGATGATTCGCATGACCTGCTCCTCATTGTTTGTTAGTGCTTCCATAATGTAAACTTAAAAAATAAAAATTAGTTAAACTATTAAAATTACGTATCTCTACGAGGTTAACGTATTTTATTTAAGAGATTAGTGTTCTGTGTGAATTTCTCTATATAAGGAAACCTAATTTCCGAAGATGTAATTATCTAGATTTAGAATCGGCTCAATATAATTTTAACAAAAAAATGAACTTTAATTCTACTAATACGCCGTTTGTAATAAATATTTGGTAATTAAATAATATTTTTCTAATATTATGTCTTTATTTTCAGCGAGCCTACTTTTTAACAATGAATAACAGCAAATCCAATAACTTTAGTTTAGAGTTTGAAGGCAAACGATTTTTAATCGTTGACGATGATCCTATTATCAGAATGGTAATGAAGTCAATGTTGAAAAATTGGGATCACATTATAATTGATATGGCTAGTGACGGAAAGCAAGCTTTGGAACTAATCAAGCAATCTTATTATGATTTAGTTATCATGGATCTTCAAATGCCGGTATTGAGTGGTTATCAAACGGCAGAAGCAATAAGGAGCGGAGCATGTGGCGAATTACGAAAAAATACTCCCTTGTTGGCTGTAACCGCAGACCTTTCCGACATGGCCAAAACGAAATCATCACAAATGAACTATGTATTGATCAAGCCTTTTGATCTTGAAAAGCTTGAGACAGCCATTCTTCATTGTTTGAGGCCGGGTGAGCAGCTAAACAAACAAGCCAATTAGTTCATCTCATTATTGAACTTAGGTAGTTTTTACCAATGTATTTGGTATTGATTTTTATTTAATGGCTTGATTTTAACAGTCCTTGGTTATCTTTGACGATTCATTGTCTATCAGATCCAAACCTTTGCATTCATGAGGATAGCCCTGTACTTTCTTGCCCTTTGTTTTATCATTTTAGGCCAAGCATGTAATCCCAATGACAAAAAAAGTCAAAAGGAGGACCCTACCAACCCAAAGGAGGAAGTGAAAAAGGAGGCTTTACAAGACCCTCTGGATAAGCCTGCAGAAATGCTTGCCAAAACATATTGTACCGGATGTCATTTGTACCCAGATCCCAGTCAGTTGGATAAAACTACCTGGAAAACAATTCTCCCACGAATGGGTCATTTTTTTGGTATCTATGAATCAGACAGCAGCAGGGAAAATCTTTTGGAGGGAGGACGAGCCGGTGCAATTGTAGAAAGAAATAATGTTTTCCCAAAGTCTCCCACAATAGACACTTTGATCTTTGACAAAATCAAAGCTTATTATTTGGAGAAGGCTCCTGACAAATTGCCGGAAACTGAAGTCAAAGAAATTAAAACCGGCTTAAATAACTTTAAACTCCATCGCCCGCCCAATAAGACTAAGAACCCAATGCATTTAATGGTGAAAATCATAGGCCCTGATCGCTGGTACATTAGTGATGCAGGTAGGTCTTCCTTTTCCATCATGAACAATCAATTTAAAGTGCAGAAAACAGCTTCGAGCCCGGAAGGGACAGTATGGGTGCATAAAGGGGAACTGTATTCCTATGCTTTGGTAATCGGTACATTTAACCCTACAGACATGGATCTGGGTTTTGTAATGCGCTTGCCAAATGCCGCCGGAGAGGTAACAAAAATTGTGGCCAAAGATTTACAAAGACCCGTACATATGGACATGGGAGATCTTGATGGGGATGGATTGGAAGATATGGTCATTGCTGAATACGGGAAAAATACCGGAAGCCTGGGCTGGTGGAAGCAAGGTCCTACTGGAAATTTTCAAAAGTTTATTTTAAGGAATAAGCCGGGAGCTACCAAAGCATATATCCGTGACTTGAACAATGATGGATTAAAAGATATCATCGCGCTTTTTGGCCAGGGAGATGAGGGTATTTTTATATACCATAATCAAGGAAATGGCAATTTTGCAGAGGAACCGGTATTAAGGTTTCCTCCAACATATGGATCTAGTTATTTTGATTTATACGATTTTAATGGAGATGGGATAGAGGATATTATTTATACTGCCGGAGATAATGCAGATTATGATCCAATACTCAAGCCCTATCATGGGATCAGGGTTTATATCAATGATGGAACAAACCATTTTAAAGAATCATTTTTTTATCCGCTTAATGGGGCCTACAAAGCCATTCCTTCAGATTTTGATAAGGATGGGGACGTCGATATTGCGGCAATCAGTTTTTTTCCGGATTATGAAAGAAGTCCTGAGGAGAGTTTTGTTTACCTTGAGAATAAAGGAGACCTGAATTTTGATTCTTTCACCTTTTCCGGTAGTGCAGACGGACGATGGATGGCTATGGATGCTGGAGATATGGATGGGGATGGCGACCTTGACATCCTTCTTGGTTCAATGATATTTGGTACGGATTATAGCAGATTTTTTGAAAAATGGTCAGATGGCACCCTACCTTTTGCTTGGCTTGAAAATACAAGTTCCAATTGACCCCAAAATCTGATGGCTTTACCATTACAGCTCCTATTGGCTTGCTGAGAAATTTATGCTTCTTTACACTTGGCTTAAGCCTGATTGGCTTTTGTTCTTAGTTGTTTTCCTTTTTATAGGCCTCTTCATAAGGTGACCAAATTTCATATATGGGATCGCCCTTTGAACTCAAGCCACTGTGGTGCCATTTTCCGTCAATTACCTTGTAATCAAACTCTAATTGAGCACCAACCCGACTGTCATCTTTGGAAAAGAATGTGATTTTTTCAATGTATTTCCCATCTTTGGCTTCATATTCACCTCCACCGGTGCCACTAAATGCTTTTGTTTCAGAATTAAAGGCAATCCACTGAAATCGCCCTCCACTTAAAATCTTAACGGTTCTTCTCGCTCCCGGAGACATTTCAGCTATCTTATCTCCACGTTTCCTTCCGGTAATTACCCAATTTCTTGTCAGCTCGTCTTTTTCCTGGGATACCCTCTCCCAAATTTCGATCAGGTCTTCCCCTTTTATCTTGGTGGAAATGACTAATCGATCATTGGCAAAGTCCAATGTGTATTTATTGGTAGTCCCTATTTGATCTGGATCCAGGGTTAGGAAGTCGAGGTGTTCCTCGTAAACATTTCCATTCAAGTCGTATTCCCCTCCTCCGGCATAGAGAAACTTGTCTCCTTTTATTTCTTTTGCCCCAAAGGCAAAATAACCATCCTGGTATATTTTTATAAATTCTTGGTCGGTAATGGCAACACCATTTTGATGGGTTAAAATCCAAGAACCCTCCAGTTCTTGTGAAAAAACCGTGGTACAAATGGCAAAACAAATAAATAAAAGAATTGATTTCATAACTCAGGCTCCATTGTTAAACTTAAATTTAATTATTTATTAAAACATTATCACAAGGCAAGGCTGAAAATCCTTCTCATTCAAGCACTTTTTGATTAATAATTTAGGAGTTTTAATGTTTTATTGTTTGAAAGGCTCGTTATTTAGACAATAGGATTTAAAGAAAGAGAAATTAGCCTAAAATATGCGCTTTGTCATTGCCTAATTTAATTCTAAATGGCTACGAGCGAGAAAATTCCTGTTTTATTTTCGTGTTCTGGCTGGTTTTTTGGTAGATGTTCCTGATATTTAATTGATAGTGATGTTGAAATACACTTTAGCACTTGTACTCACAGGTTTAATGTTGATTGGAAGCTATTCTTGGTCTTATGGACAGAGTTATGGCACCAGCGCAGGATTGAGATTGGGAAATAATGATCAAGGACGCATGTTGGGTTTTACCGTCCAGCAACGACTCACAAAAAGACTGACCCTAGAGGGGATTGTCCAGTCAGATTTTGGGTACAATACCACCATCCATGCCCTATTGGAAAGACACCGGCCACTACTATCCAAGCGGCTAAACTATTATTACGGGGCTGGGGCTGCTGTAGGAATAGAGGAAAGTCGGCAGAAAGTAAGCGAGAGCATGCAAATAATCCGTACCTACGGCAACAAAACCCTAGGGGTTGATTTTATTGGTGGTGTAGAGCTTACTTTGCTAGGGATAAATTTCTCTGTAGATTATAAACCCAATATCAATATTGTTGGTAGGCAACCTTGGTATAGTGGACAAGTGGGGATCTCAGTGAGATCGGTCCTGGTGAAGGGGAAAAAGCAAAATAAGAAAAGACGACAGAAAGCCAGAAGAAAAAGAAAAAGCAATTCAGATGGTTTTTTCCATAATTTGATTGACGCTATTAAAAACAATAAACCATGAAAAAATCAATACTAATATTTTTTGCTGCTTTTATATTGCTACCTTTTCAGTGTCTATTTGCACAATCAGCTGTGAAAATTGCGGTGGTGGGCCTTACTCATTCCCATGTTCACTGGATACTGGGCAGGGAAGATGTGGGGGATGTGGAGATTGTAGGAATAGTGGAACCAAATAAAGATTTGGCCAATCGCTTGATGTCTCAACATGGTTTAGACAAGCAATTGCTTTATCCGGATATGGAGTCACTTTTTGCAGCTGTTAAGCCTGAAGCTGTCACGGCATTTGGTTCCATTTATGAGCATTTAGAGGTAGTGCAGGCTTGCGCTCCCCGAGGAATACATGTTATGGTAGAGAAGCCTTTGGCGGTCAGCATGGAACATGCCAAAGAGATGGCAGATTTGGCCAGAAAATATCAGATCCATTTATTGACCAATTACGAAACAACCTGGTATGCAAGTAACCATGAACTAAAAAAGCGACTGAAAGCAGAGGAAATAGGTCCTGTTAGAAGGGTAATTGTCAATGATGGGCATGAAGGACCCATGGAGATTGGTGTCAATCAGGAATTTTTGGATTGGCTCACAGATCCTGTTTTGAATGGAGGGGGAGCTGTCATTGATTTTGGATGCTATGGCGCCAATTTGATGACTTGGTTAATGGATGGGGTAAAACCCATATCGGTTACCGCTGAGTTAAAACAGATCAAACCTGATATTTATCCCAAGGTGGATGATGAAGCAACCATTCTATTAGAATATCCCAAAGCCCAAGGGGTAATACAGGCTTCCTGGAACTGGCCTTTTAGCAGAAAAGACATGGAAGTATATGGAAAGACGGGGTATATGGTAGCTAAAAACAGTACAAGTTTGTTGAGCAGATCTGAAGGACAAAAACAAGAAAAGGCAGAGACCCTGTCCAAAAGAACCAATCCATACAATGACCCTTTTGCATATTTAGCAGCTGTGGTGAGAGGGGAAATTCAAGTAACTGCTAAAGATCTATCCTCTTTAGAAAACAATTTGGTGGTGGTAGAAATTTTAGATGCAGCCAAGGAAAGTGCAAAAAAAGGAAAGCGTATATACCTTAAATAAAAAAGTAAGCCCAAATTTGCTTTAGGTGACGGGGTTATTTCCGGAGATTGCTTTTACCTCTTGGAGGTGTCTAAGCCGGTAAGCAAGGATGGCATTTTTCCCGAGCATCTGGCTCAGTTTATAATTGGCAATTGCCCCTATTCCTGCACCGATCACCGGTATCATTTGAGCCAGTTTGGCAAGGTCCATAAAATCTCGGTACTCTAGTTGAAATTGTCTCCAGTCAAAGTCATCCAAATTGTCGGGTAAAGTTTGAGAGAAGCTGTTCCAATTTTCAAGGATACCTATGGTTTCATTTCGCGTTTTCTGCGTAGAAAAGCTAAGCTTAAAAATATAAAGTACAAACAATCTCTCTCTCAGGTCTTTGGTGTCGTGGCCAAAAGCTGCCGCTATATTGAATAGCATTTTCATTTTAATGGCCAAAAAGGCTGGGAGATCGGCGAAACCCATCAATATACCTCCGGCTCCTGTAATGGCTCCCTCCACAGAGGCCGTTCTTGTATAGGTTTTAATGCTTTTTCTGGCCTTAAATTCCTTATACCGAAGCGAAGCTTGGGGCAAGGGTTTCGGGGCAATAAATTGGTTGCCAAAGAGCACCCCTTTTACCATTTTTTCAATGGCGTAAGTGATGGCTTGATGAATTTTATCCGGTATAATTTTATTGATAGACCTTTGGGTGCCGCTGGTCATCCGGTTGAGGATGGAAGGGCTTTGATGTTGCTTTTCCAACCAAGCTTTGAGCTCTTTTTGGGCAATGGCTTCATACTGCTGGTCGATGTATTCTTTATTGATTGACATGTTTACTTCTTTATTTCTTTTAAGTAATCATTTGTAAACTTCCCATCGTTTTTGGGTTGATCAAACTTCTCCTTATTGAATGAACGAGAGGCTCCCTTTGGAATGCTGAGGCTTTTCCAGCTGCCCTGATGAAGCATCTTGGCAAGGTAGATCAATTGCCCGATATGCGTGGCATAATGGGTAAGTTGCCTGCTGATGGCTTCTATCAAATGATGGGATTGATTTCTGATATATACTTTTTTTTCAAAGTCATCTTCACCACAGTTTTCCAAGGCTTGAAAAAGGCTGTCCCAGCCGAGGTCCCAGGCTTCCATTATCTCTTCTCGAGAATGCAGGTCATTTTCAAATTCAGCATCTCGGTTGCGCCAAGGTTTCTCCCCGTCTGAATTCATAAAATCAGACCATCTGGATAACATGTTTCCTGACAAATGTTTTACAATGGTGGCAGCACTGTTGCTGTCTTCATTGAATTGCCAAAAGAGTTTTTCATCCGGGATTTGTTGAAGCGCCTTCTCCCCTAAGTTTTTGTAATAGGTAAAAAGGTGGAGACTACTCTCTAGAAATACTTGTGCATTATTTTTCATAGCATTGGATATAAATCAATAAGACAAAAACCTACGGCTGCCTGCAAATATCCTAGGCTTACATAGCGTGGTCGGAGGCAAATGGCTATGGAATTACCTTTCCCCTGAACCCTTTCAAACGTTTGCTATGCAATCATTGACTGAAAGATTTACCGAATAAGCCCTCTTTATTATTTACGTAATTAGTGTGCATAAGTTAATCTCCCGGAAATGCCTTATAAGGATGCGTCGCTAGCAAGATCCTGTGGACAGTTTATTATTTTCAAAATAAAGGGTTAATTTATTCATGTGAGTAGTTTAAGCAATATTCCAGCCATTGCTTTATCTCGTTTTTGGCCATAAAGAACTTATAATAGGTTGATTGCATCTTTGAGGTTAAATGCAATTAGGGCCAACTATTGGGTAGGTATGGTTAAATAAAAAAGGCAGCCGTTGAAGCTGCCTTTTAAAATAATATTAAATATTCGTTTAAAGACCAAACTCTTTCTTAATCTGATCTATATAATCCAGTTTTTCCCAAGTAAATAGTTCCACATCTAAAGTTATAGAAGCTTTGTCGGGCGCGATAAAGGTTTTTGTTACCACTTCATTTTCTCTACCCATATGCCCGTAAGCTGCCGTTTCTTCATAAATAGGGTTTCTCAATTTTAGCCGATTTTCGATGGCATAAGGCCTCATGTCGAAAAGTTTCTCTATTTTTTTGGCAATTTCCCCATCAGTCAAACCTACATTGGCTGTTCCATAGGTATTGACATACAGTCCCATGGGTTTGGCTACGCCGATGGCATATGAAACTTGCACCAATACTTCATCTGAAATGCCTGCGGCTACCAAATTTTTGGCAATATGTCGAGTAGCATAAGCTGCAGATCGGTCAACTTTTGAAGGATCTTTTCCGGAGAAAGCACCGCCACCATGGGCTCCTTTACCTCCGTAAGTATCAACGATGATTTTTCTTCCGGTTAACCCGGTATCTCCATGAGGACCTCCAATAACAAATTTACCTGTAGGGTTGATATGATAAAGGATGTCATCATTAAAGAGGTTTTGTATGGTTTCCGGTAGTTGGGCTTTTACCCTTGGGATCAAGATTTCAACAATGTCTTTTTTAATTTTTTCCAACATTGCCTGCTCCTCGCCGAATTCGTCATGTTGCGTGGATACTACAATGGCAACAATTTTTTCCGGGGTATTGTCATCACTGTATTGAATAGTCACTTGAGCTTTAGAATCGGGACGTAGGTAGGTGATTTGGTCATTTTCTCTTCTCAATTCAGCCAGTTCTTTCAGTAACCTATGAGATAAATCAAGCCCTAATGGGATAAAATTGCTGGTTTCTTTGGTTGCATAGCCAAACATCATTCCTTGGTCTCCTGCGCCTTGCTCCTCAGGTTCACTCCTGTCCACACCTTGGTTTATGTCAGGGGATTGCTCATGAATGGCGGAAAGAACACCACAGGAACTGCCATCAAACATGTACTCACTTTTAGTGTATCCCACCCTGTTGATGACATCCCTGGCGATTTTTTGCACATCCAAATAAGTAGATGAATTGACCTCTCCTGCCAGAATAACCTGACCTGTGGTAACAAGTGTTTCACAGGCTACTTTAGCATTAGGATCGAAAGCCAGAAAATTATCAATAATTGCATCTGATATTTGATCAGATATTTTATCTGGATGACCTTCGGAGACAGATTCCGAAGTGAATAGATAGGACATACAATGCGTTTTTTGATTAAAGTTTAAATTTACATTTAAAGGTTATAAATTAAAAACTATATTTTCAAAAGCCGACAATTATTAAGTATAGTATCTATTGAAAACCCTGGGGGCAAAAAAGGAAAGTCCTAATGATAAGTACATTATGCCCGCCAAGAATTGAACCCAAATAAAAACATGACCCATACTATAATCACCTATGGAGGGATAATAATAGGTTAAAATAAAGAATATGTACCTCTCTCCATAGGAAAACAAAATCAAGGAGGCCATCCAAAAATAGGGCAAAGACAGCAAATTGATGTCTCTAAACTTGCTTTGCTTCAATATGTCTTTAAAGAAGATAACACTATAGGACAGCACCAATCCGTGACCGAGTAAATAACTATAAGACTGTATGGCCCCACCTAGGGGTTGGAGAAAGGTGCTGATAAGTCCACCGGTTATCAAGAAACCAAAAATAGTAGGAAAGACTGTTTTCTGAAGTTGACAACTAAAGGGAAGCTGGCTAAACAATAGCAACATGGCTGTAGGCCTTACATATACATAGAGTAAATTGTATAGCAAGAGATTTTCGCTCCCACCTTTAGATGAATTGGACCATATGATTACAGAGAGTAACTCCGTAAACAGAATTAATAATACCAGAAAGTTAATCTTTCTATATTCTTTAGGATGAAAGCCCAAAAACAAATAAAGTGTGGCAAATAAAATCCCAAGAATTAACGCGATGGAATAGAATGACATTTGCATATGACAACATGATAGGTCTGCAAGGTATCAATAACTAAAACTTCAATCAATACCCTGTTCAGGGTATTTAATCTGCATTTATAAAGAAAAAGAGCCATTCTTAAAGTAGAATGGCTCTTTTGTATAAAAAAATGTGTCGTTTTCGGCTTATTTTACCGGAACTTCACTTTCACTTTCGATTTCTTTTTTCATTAAATCCACAACTACCGGAGTTGCGATATAGATGGAAGAGTAGGTACCTACCAATACACCTATCAACAAAGCGAAAGAGAATCCTCTAAGCACTTCTCCACCAAATATTAGTAAGACCAGTACTACAATTAAGGTAGTTGCAGAGGTAATTAGGGTTCTGGCCATTGTTTGGTTGATTGCATCATTGAACATCTGGACAATTTTGCTTGTGCCTCGGCTGGCAATATTCTCTCTGATCCTATCAAATACAATTACCGTATCGTTGATTGAATAACCAATAACTGTCAATACAGCGGCAATGAATACCTGGTCGATTTCGAAGGTGGCACCAAATGCACTGGCGATCGCAAAAGCGGCAATGACGAAAAAAGTATCATGAACCAATGCAATAATCGAAGCAAGCGAGAATTGCCATTTTCTAAACCTCAATAGGATATAAAGGAAGATGGCTATAAGGGAGAAGAACATCGCCTCTAATGAGGAATTTTTGATGTCATCTGCTACCGTAGCTCCTACTTTATTGGATCCTGTGATTGAGAAATCATTTCCGGATAGCTTGGTGGCATCTTCCAGAAAACTAAAGCCGGTTACTGTGGCTATACCATTCCTAACCTTGTCTTCCACTTCTCTGTTGGCTTCATCATTGTCTTCGTTTACCAAATAAGATGTGGTTACTTTTAAGACATTGTTGGCCCCATAAGTTTTGACTTCTACCGCACCATCAAATTCACTGTCCAGTCCAACTTTTAATTCAGATGCAGGAACTGATTCGCTAAATTCAACTATATAGTACCTACCACCTGTAAAGTCAACGCCAAATTTGATGCCTGAGGTTAAGGCAAGAATCATCCCAACGACAATAATACCTGTTGAGATCAAATATGCTACCTTACGTTTTCCTAAGAAGTCAATTTTTAGGTCGCTAAACAAGTTTTTAGCAAATGGTGTAGCGAAAGAAATATTGCTCTTCTCACCTTTTTTACTCATCCAATACACAATCACTCTTGTGATAAATACTGCTGAGAAGAAAGATGAAGCAATACCTATCATCAATACAATCGCAAACCCTTTTACGGGACCTTGTCCCAAAGCATAGAGTATGGCTCCTGTTAGGAAGGTGGTTACGTTTGAATCCAGAATGGCACTGAAGGCTTTGTTATAGCCACTGCTTATTGCCTGCAATATGCCGGCCCCATTTTTTAGCTCTTCTTTAATTCTTTCGAAAATAAGCACGTTGGCATCAATGGACATACCAATGGTAAGCACAATACCAGCAATACCAGGAAGGGTTAAGGCTGCGCCTAACTGAGCAAGGATTCCAAGAATAAAGAAAATGTTGAACAACAATGCCGCGATGGCAACAAAACCACCTTTAGAGTAGTAAGCGATCATAAACAATACCACTAATACCAGGCCGGCAACCATTGAGTTGATGCCTTGATTTCTTGCTTCTACACCCAAAGTAGGACCCACAATGGCTTCTTCCACGATATTGGTAGGAGCAGGCAAGGTTCCGGATTTTAATATATTGGCCAAATCTTTGGCTTCTTCCATGGTGAAGTTCCCCGTTATCTCAGATTGTCCTGAAGGAATTTCTCCTTGTACTGTAGGCGCTGTATATACATAATTATCCAGCACAACGGCTATTCTTTTACCTATATTTTCAGCCGTTAATTTTCTCCATCTTCTCGCACCTTCAGCATTCATTTGCATGCTTACAGCAGGTCTTGAAGTTTGATCCAATGATTGTCTGGCATCTGTAATTACATCACCTTCCAACGGTGCTTGATCTGTTCCGCGTGGAGCTTTGATGGCATGTAGTTCCAACAAGTCCATTCCGTCTTGCACCTGAGGCTTGACAGACCACATAAACTTCACATCCCTAGGTAGCAAAGCTTTTACATCTTCCCTATTTAAAACCCTATTGATGGCTATGGTATCTCTTAATTCATAAACAAGCCCATAATTTGCTTTCAACAAAGCAAAAATTGGAGAAGCTTCAGTTCCTAAAGAATCAGCATCTGTAGCACCTTCAGCCAATTGCTTGGCAAGGTCACTTTCCAAATCTGTTGTATCGGAAGAAGTAGTCGTTTCCGCAGTTGGGTTGGATGCCTTTTGGTTTTCGGCTTCTTCCATGAGAAATGCATTCACTTGTTGCAAAGCATCCCCAAACTCATCAATTTCTGCTACTTGCCAAAATTGCAATTTGGCAACACCTTGAAGAAGGTTTCTAACCCTTTCAGCATTGTCTACACCTGGAAGTTCAATTTGAATTCTACCGGTATTTTGAATCCTTTGGATGTTTGGCTGTGAAGTACCAAACCGGTCAATCCTGGTTCTTAGGATGTTAAAAGATCGGTCGATGGCATTTTCTACCTCAGTATCTATGATATTTAAAATCTCTGCATCCGAGGTTTCTAAAGAAATCCTTCCTCTATTGGCTGCTGTTGCAAAAATGGTGTTCAAGGATTTGTCACCTGCTTTTTCTTGCCATGCTTGATAAAAGATGTTTACAAATTTATCATTTACCGTTTTGGAGCGCTCTTTGGCTTCGGCCACAGCTTCGTTGAAAACCTGATCCTTACTGCCTCCTGCTAGGCCTTTTACGATCTCTACCGGAGAAACCTCCAATGTCACGTGCATACCACCTTGAAGATCCAGTCCTAAGCCTAGTTCCGTATTCTTTACTTCCTGATAAGTAAATGGTATGCCTAGAAAATTGTAAACAGGCTCTCTCCATACAGAGTCAAGGTAGGTTTGCCTTTTGTCAAAATCGACGTTGCCTGAGGCATCAGTTGCATAAGTAGTGGCTTTCTCATGAACATTGTTTGATACCAATGTAAATGATAGATAATACAGACATAGGGCTGTAATGACCACCGTAAAAAAAACGATTATCCCTTTGTTTTTCATGATTGTTGATTAACTATTAAATGTTGTATTTGATTTCTATTGAAGCATTTTTCATTTGAATTCCTGATCCAATAATGGTGGCAAATGAAAATAGTGAGCAGGGGCTTACTCAGGGGGCATTGACAGATATAATCTGTTCAAAAAGTATTTTGAATAATTGATTGTATTCAAGTTCAGTACCCAAAAGGAAATTGGTCTGAGGAAGCGCTGCTACAATGATTTCATAAATAAAATTGTAAATGAAATCAAATGCGTACAGAACGAATGGAACAACTGCATCTATATTCGAATGAATAAATGTTTGGTTGTCTTCCGCCGGACCCTCATCATTGGTAGAGTTTAGGTCCAATTTTACTTCAAGTGCCCTGTCCTGGCTGTCAAGGCTTACAACAATCTCTGAACTGGAAACAAACACGCAGAAAAGCATTACGATCAGTAATGTCAGCCTTTGGCGCATCAATCCTTTATTTTTCCTGTTCAGTTTCATGGGTTGCAAATATAAAAAAGTTTTTTCAATTCCTGTATGGCTATCCTTATTAATTTTTGAGATGGAAGATACTGGAATACAGTCATTTATGTTTTAATTGGGAGAGGTTTGAGAAATTAAGTTTTGCTTTGACACTTAAAATCGGGGATTAAAAGAAGAGAATCAGGATCGATTGTCGCCTATTTTAAAACGCAAAAAGGTTTTTATTACTTCCAGGGCCTTTTTAAAATCACTGTTATTGGGGACAATAATGTCTGCATCATGCTTAAAGGGGGCAATGTACTTTTCATAAGTTGGCATCACATGTTGCTCATAGCGATACAATACATCGTCCAGGTCGTAACCTCGTTCTACTTTATCCCTCACAATTCTCCTCTTCAGCTTGATATGGTCTTTGGCATCTATATAGACCTTTAGGTCCAATAAATTCGCCAACTCAGGATAATATAACACAAAAATTCCTTCAACCACCACCACTGGGGCAGGAGAAAAGGTAAGCATTTTGGGTTTTTTATTGGGATTGTTGAAGGTGTATTCCTGTCGGTTTATGGTTTGACCCTCCTGAATTTTACGAATATCATCTGCGTACTGCTCAAAATCAATGGAATTGGGCGTGTCAAAATTATGAATGCCCCGATCATCCATAGGTTGCTGGTGCCTGGGCTTATAATAGTTGTCTTGTGAGATCAAGCAAACTTGGCCCGGCTCAAAAGAATGCAAGAGCTTGTCTAAAAAGTGGGTTTTACCTGAAGCACTTCCTCCGGTGATTCCTATGATAAATGGCTTGGTCATAAAATGTTAATTAGGGTTTCATTCAATTTTATGCAGCTCCTAAGCTTTCTCTTTTAAAAAAGAGGCCAGTAGCATTACTGCTTTCCCTCTGTGACTGATGGTGTTTTTTTCTTCCATGCTTAACTCAGCAAAGGTTTTCTTATAACCCAAAGGCCTAAAGATAGGGTCGTAGCCAAAGCCTCCTTCTCCAGATCGTTTGTCCAGTAATTCTCCTTCAGCCTTCCCTTCAAATGCCCATTCATTTTCCCCGATTATCAAAGCAATAATGGTCCTGAAAGCTGCATTTCGCTCTTGCTTTCCGCGCATGTTTTCTAACAATAGATCAACATTCCGTTCATCACTTCTAGGTTCTCCGGCATACCTGCCTGAATAAACCCCAGGGGCACCGTTCAAAGCCTCTACTTCCAGACCGGTATCATCTGCAAAGCAGTCTACACCATAATGGGTTTTAACATACCGGGCTTTTTGAAAAGCATTGTCTTCTAGCTTGTCACCGGTTTCAGGTAATTCCTCCTTACAGCCGATTTCCTCAAGGGAAACTATCTCAAACTCATCGCCCAAAGCAGCCCTAACTTCTTTTAATTTTTTTGAATTATTTGTCGCAAAGCAGATTTTCATGTTGTAAAATTACTTTAGCTTTTTCAGAAATCTTCCCTTAAACCTACTTTTTTGATTGAAAAGAAATTATTCGGTTCTATTTTTTGCGCTACAGGCCAATTATTAAGTTATGAAGAGGTTAAATTAATTTAAAGAGACGATCAATTTCTTATAGGCTTTGTGACTTGATGGGCTTTCGGATATCAATTTTTAGAGAATAGGAGTTTATATTTGAAGACAGTAATGAATCAGGTCAAAACTGAAAGATGAATCAAGCGGAATAAGAAATATAAAAGGGAGATAGGAAATGATATTGCTATGCGTGCCCTCAAAATACTAAAATTACTTACTATTATATGTTTCCATTAAAAAACATCACGGTCTATTGCGGATCAAACACAGGAATTCTTCAAGAATATTCAGATCAGGCAAAGGCCCTGGCCAAGGAAATGGTCAGAAGGGAATTAGGACTGGTCTATGGTGCAGGGAAAGTTGGACTTATGGGAATTATTGCAGATGAGATGCTTTCTTCCAAAAGTCCGGTGTATGGAATAATCCCTCAAAAACTCGTAGACATAGAAGTTGCCCATCAGGGATGTACGGATTTGGTTGTTGTGGAAACCATGAGGGACAGAAAATGGTTAATGGCTGAAAAGGGAGATGGATTTATAGCCATGCCCGGGGGCATAGGTACACTAGAGGAGTTGTTTGAAGTCATGACGCTCAACCAGCTGATGTACCTTCAAAAACCACTTGCCTTGTACAATGTATCGGGTTATTATGACAAATTACTTGATTTTTTGACCCATGTTGGTGAACAAGGTTTTTTAAAACCGGATCAGTTGAGTAATTTAATTGTTGCAGATGATCCGGTGGATTTACTGGACAAAATGGAAGCTTATAAGCCTACTGAAATTCCTGATTGGCTTCAGAAGAAAAAACAGTAGGAAATGCTTAGGCTTTGTGTCTCAAAGTTGATAAGGTTTCTAATTCTAATAAAATTTGAAAGCTTGAGTTGAGACAAAGGGCTCTGCTCGAGCTTCTCAAAAAAAGGCTGTTTTAATTTTCTATTCATAGTTCACCGAATATTTTACCTGGATAAAATCATTAGGAAAAGTAGTTGAACTGGCTTTTTCAAGTTTTATGTCCTTGAATGTTTTCCCAAATAATGGAATCCCTTCTCCCAATAATACAGGAATTTTAGTTATGATTATTTCATTGATCAACTGAAGGTTTATAAACGACTGAATGGTTTTTCCTCCGTCTATATAGGCATGCTTGAAACCTTCCTTTTCCAATGTATCTACCAAGCTACTTATATCTCCGGCATACATTTCTACTTTTCCTTTGAGGTTTTCAGGTGGTTCGGTCATTGTGCTACTTAATACTAGTATACGTGTGTCACCATAAGGCCATTGCTCAGGGGTCAGGTTCATATTGGAAATCACCTCCATGCATTTTCGTCCCATGATCATACAATCCACAGCATCCATATAAGCTTTAAACCCCATGTCTTCTGTCCCCATGTCAGCTTCCAAATTACCTGCTGTATGTAGCCAGTCGACATTTCCGTCCGGTTTAGCAATAAAACCATCAACACTTGTAGCGATATATACAGAACATTTCATATTACTCCCTTCTATTGAATCACCAGAAACAGACTATGCCGGCCCATTTGCATACGCTTATGCTTTAAATCTACGGTTTTGACCCGACTTGGTGTTAATGTGTGTTTTTAAGTTTTTTTATCCTAACGCTTTTCTCTTTGAGATGCTTAGTATTTGTATTTGGAATGATGTGATTTCATGTCTTTGATGATCTTTTTCAAGTGCTTGCCTTTCTTTCTTTTTTCAGCGACTGTAGCTTCAAAATGCTCTTTTTCCCTTTCCATTCTTAAATAGTTGTCATATAGTGACGCATCTATTTCCCCACGCTCAACGGCAGAAATGACTGCACAAGCTTTTTCTGAAGTGTGCGTGCAGTTCTTAAATTTACACCCTTCGGCAATTGTATTGATGGTGTCAAAGGTGGTTTCAATGCCTCCGGATGTATCGGTAATACCTACTTCTCTAATGCCGGGATTATCAATAATCACTCCTCCATTTTCCAGAATTAGTAGTTCACGGTGACTTGTTGTATGCCTCCCTTTGTTGGTACTTGTACTAATCGTGCTGGTCTTCATTGCCTGCTTATGCGTTAGTAAATTTGAAAGGGTTGATTTTCCAACTCCTGAGGAGCCTAACAAACAGTAAGATTTTCCTTTTTTGATACTTCCTTTAATTTTTTCAAGCCCTTCTCCTGTTTCACTACTTAATTTGAAAATTGTAACATTTTTGATTCTAGCCTGAATTTCTTCAACCAAGTCCCTTAGGTAAGCTTCATTAATAAGGTCAATTTTATTAAGGATGATGATTGGAATTACATTTGATGAATGACAAATGGTAAGGTATCTTTCAATTCTATTGATGTTAAAATCCCTGTCTACGGCCTGAACAATAAAAGCAAAATCAATATTGGTAGCAATAATTTGTTTCTCACCCTTTCTACCGACAGCTTGCCTTTCAATAACCGTTTTTCTTGGTAAAACAGCATGAATTAGTGCCTTGCCTTCATTAAATTCAGAAAAAGCCACCCAATCCCCAACTGCAGGAAAATCAGTTCTATCATTTGCTGTATACCTTAAATTCCCAATGATTTCGCTATCGTATTCTTTATCTGCGGTTTTTACGATATACCGTTCTTTATGCTCAGAAGTTACACGTCCAACCTGAAAGGCATCTAAATTTTTATCTTTTCGATAATTCTCCAGTTCACTATTGTATCCTATATCCTCAAGTTCCATTCTTGTTTCTTTGTTAAGGCAATGCTTCACTTATGGCTTTTGGCGGTAAAAAAGCAATTTCTTGCTCCTCTGGAACTAAGCGGTGCTGGGAACACCGAAAGCAAAGGGGGGAAGGAGGCAAGAACTTCGCTTGCAAACTTTAACCTGCTATCGGCCATAAGTGCTGTGCTTGGCACTTGGTATCGAAGATACCAAATTATTCCAAAGGGAGAAAGAAACGCAGAAGAGAGACTTGGCACTTGATTTCAATTATCTGTTTTCTTGGTTCTGGTGACCTATTACCTGTCCATTGAATCCCATTACTCCTTGATTTTTTCTTTCATTTGAATGGCATAGCTATTCGTGTAATTACGCCCGGTAGCTGTAATCATGGTTTTGGCTATTTCCATTAATGCGTCTGCTTTCAAATTAATTATTTCCTTGTTGTTTTGATTTAATTCAAGTAAATAATCAGACAATTGAGCTGCCCATTGAAAATCTCCCTCTTCAAATGCATTAAATGCCATTTCTTTCAGTTTATTTTCTCCACCTGCCAATTTTGCCATTTTTTCGGCTTCTGTTTTTGGAGCGAGTTTATTCAAGTTTACGGGGTTTCCATCAAACCAACCAAGGTATCCGTAAAAAATGGAACGCACAGCCCAGTCCACACGACCATAATACTCTATTAAATAAGGCAAGGAGGCGAGATTTTCCGGTAATTTAACATAGGCAACCAATTGGTCTGGGGTTAGGCCTTTATTTATGCCTTCAATGGTTTTATCAAATACAAATTTTACCGCATCCCTATAGTTGGTTAAAGTTGTGTTTACGTTCTCCTTGCCAATTACCGGGCGAGTATGTCCAGGCAATAAGTATTCAGGTTTGTCCTCCTGCATTTTGTCCAGGCTTTCATACCAGCTTTTGACGTCCCGGTATTGTGATCCACGTATGGTGTATAAGTTTGGAAAGGATTTATAATAAGTATCACCGCAGAAAAGTATTTTCTCTTCAGGCATCCAAATGTACATATTGTCGTAGGTTTCCCCTGAAGCGGCCACCAATTCAAATTTTACCCCATCGATTTCAATTTGTTTTCGTTCTTCTGTAAACAAATGAGTTGGACTAAATTTAGCAGTTTCTTTTCCTCGGGTAAACATGGTCCGTTGTTTGTCCGGCTTGGGCGCAACACCATTATTTATATGGATGGAATCAGGAAGAATAATGCCGGCTTGCCTTCCTCCGCGTACATTCCCATAAGTTAAACCGGCTTTTTCTCCGGCATTGGCTTCTATGTTAAAGCCCGTATCATTGCCCAATGCACCACTTCTTCCCCACACTTGAGGATTGCTGCCTTCATCTAAAAAAGCTTGAATACCACCAAAATGGTCACCATGCCCATGAGTAATTAAAATGCCTTTTATGGGTTTGTTTGTTATTTCACGAAACTTTAATCGTAAGGCTTCCATACGGATGGGAGACATCCCCGCATCAATGATTATAATGCCTGTTTCACCTTCAATCATCGCCACGTTGCTTACGTCGTAACCAACAGCAAAGTGTACTTTTTCCCCAAACTTAAAAATTTCAGGTACAAACTCCTTGTTATGTTCTTGTAGGAGACGAGTAGCTTCTGTTTCCTGTGCGTTAGATGTTATTGTAAAAACAATAAACGCCATTATTAATGTGATAAATTTCGTTTTCATAATAAAAGTTTTTAATATTTCTTTTTATAGGATCTCTACTTGATTTTTCAGGCATTTTTATTTTAAGGCTGCCGTAAAAGTATCCCTTGATTGCCAGTCCTTTTTGTTCAATAGTTTACTTTTGCTTTAATAAGATTTAAAACTTCTCTTATTGTTTACTTTGTTTCGTGTTGCTATTGATGAACAATATTTACGAAACAAAGTAATGGAGTAAATCAATTATGAAAAAGGTAAGTTTATGGCAAAGAATGGTGAAAATGGGATCGGAATGTAGAACCTGTAATTGCTGAGGGAGAAAAGCCGATAAAATTCAAAAAAAATAATTGATCAGCCTTACAATTATCTTTGGGTTGTTAAACCAAAATTTATACATAACAACTGCTTAGGTAGTATTTGAAAGAATTGCTATTATAAGCTATCTATAATAAGAGAGAAAGCATTTGTACCCCTATCTGGTAAAAAATGGAAAGAGTAAAATTCGGGATTGTTTTTTTAGCCTTTTTTCTAGGTCCATGTGCTTTATTTGTCGCTTTATTAAATAACCCGGTTTGCTAGTTATTCTTTCGTATGATTTTTACAATTCGGTTAATTGTAATTTCCGATAGGTTCCACTCATAGCCATTAAAATCTGTAGTATTAATAAATTGAACCACTACCCCGTCTATATCCTTGTGGTACTCGGCAAGGCTTTGGTAGCCTACAACCAATCCTCCATGGTTGTATTCGTAAGGATAGATTTCTTGTTCGCCTTCATCAAATACAGCGCCGTTATTTAAGGCGCGAATAAAATGGCCCACGTCTTCTGCTGTAGCCAACATCCCATATTCATTGGCTTTGAAATCTTCCTCATACCCAACATAGTATCCGCTCATTACATCATCCAAATCAACCTCAGTAATTGAAAAAAACGTGTTTTTAAGACCCAAGGGTACCAATATTTTTTCTTTGATGTATTCGTTGTGATTATAACCTAAAACATCATCCATAATCCTTCTTAATAACAAATAATTTGTGTTTGAATACCCATATCCTTTGTCTGGTTTAAACTTTGCAGGTAAGTCGAGGGCAAACTCCAGGGCATCTTTACTGTTTTCCTCTTCGTTGTTCCAATAGGCAGGGTTATCTGTAAAATTTGGAATACCGGACCGATGTTGAATCATCATCTTCAAGGTAATTTCTTCTGAATTTTCAATCCTATCTTTTAATTCCGGAAGATATTCCGCAAGTGTTTTGTCAAATGACAAACGGTTTTCTTTGACCAATTTAGTGGCTGCTACAGCTGCATATAACTTGCTAATGCTGGCAATTTTGAACAAAGAATTGGGGTCGGCAGGAATTCTTTTTTGTCTATCCTTCCAGCCTCCTGTGTAAAATTCCGGTGGTTTCCCCGCTTGATCCACGTAGACAATCATTCCATCGAATCCGTGTCCAATGGCTTCATCTACTTGTTCTTGAATGGTGTCGGGTAGAGGTAATATCCAAGCCTTTACTAAAATCCATGGCACGTAAAACAATGAAATAACAGTTCCAACAAGCAATACCACCCTTGCAATCCATTTGGCTTTTGTATTTTTTATCATTTTTTGGTCAGTTTGTGGCTAGAGAGAATATGTTAAATTTTTGTCTACTTAATGATGGATTAGAATTAAGCTCTTTGTATAACTTTCTTTCAGTGACCCTTGCAAATCCTAAATCCAATAGAGCTGCTTTTCTATCTAGGACTTACCTACTATCCATCTATTTCTAATTTTGTGTTCAGGCAAAATGAATTGAACAGGCTTAGCTATGCCGCTTTTCTATCTACTAAATAAATTAATGGTTGTTGTTATTTTCTTAATTCCATATGTAAAATCGGGTAAGGTTTTCCTGTAGGGTCCAATGCTGAGCGCCTTATGGTTTCGAATCCGTAATGCTTATAAAATCCTACGGCTTGCTCATTTTGTTCATTGACATCCACTTTCGACACATTTAATTGATCAATTGAATACTTCAATAATATTTTCCCTAAGCTATTTCCTCTATAATCTGGATGGATAAACAGCATTTCCAAGTTTTGGTCGGCTACTCCGATAAATCCAATTATTTTCTTATCCTTATTTCTAATACCTCTTAATTCAACTGCATCTAAATAAGTATGAAAAATCAGGGGTTTAAAGTATTCAATGTCCTCTTCTTTCAAAAAATGATGGGTAGCACGAACGGAGGCCTCCCAAAGGCCCACCACATTTCCATATTCGTGTTTGTCAATATTATCTATCCTGTTCGTCATTCTAATTATTGCCGAGGTTTTGGTTGATAGCCAAGGCCTCCCGCATGGGTTTATTGTTCAAAGGTCTTTTTTGATCGTTTTGACTTCAGCCAATTCCTCCCATGGGCTGATATCCTAACATTTATTTAATTCGATAAATTTATCGGCCTAATCCATAAGGAAATTAAAGTGGCGGTATCAGTTATTCACACAGAAATGTTTTTCGACCATATTGCCAGAAAAATAAGCATATAGATTAGGGAGCAAATTGTTTTAATAATAAATATAGTTGATTTTTTTAATGGCCCAATATGAAGCGAACTTATTGTGGATTAAAACCAACTGTTATCGCTTTGTGTTGAATTTTTTAGGGTAACATCCAATCTGCTCGTTCTATAAACTCGGCTTGGAAATCCTTACTCCATCTGGAAATTGAAGCTTTACCAACTCCATCAATAAAATGATTCGTTGAATCCACACGGATATATTGTCCTCCCCAACTGGGTTGGGTAGGGTCTTCGGGATTGTTTATTCCTCGATTAGCGCTGATCAAATAAAGAAAAGAGGGTGAATCACCTTCAATAACTCCTGGTCCGGCAATTGCTTTAGGTGGATAAATTGAACCTAAAACTCCATGGTTATTGATAATATTTTTTTCAACCCAGGAACGGTCATCCACGCCAAACATGCCGTAATATGTTTTTCTTGATTCAATGATAAATAAGTCCGGGTAATTTTCCATGAGCCATTCATGGGTGGCATCTTGACAAGCAATTAAAAAGATACGAAGCTTGCTAATAAAAGCTTTTAGTTCCTTTTCACTTCTTGTATTTTAAACCTTCCAGATTGCTTGCGCCACTTCCCTTGGCCCTCCCCAAACCCCAATATAAATAGGTCTGGCATCTTGCTTGTCGGCTGCTGCTATAATGGCATTCGAAGCTTCACTGTCCTTCCCTTCACCAATAATATCTTGCCAAGGTTGTTTACCACAGCCCCATTTTATATTTATATGGTGATTGTTTCCTAAGCCTTCGAATGTAATCGAACGTAAATAGTCTGCGGTTGGAAAATCAACGTCGTGTTTTCTTAGATGCTCATCTACTTCGTCGTATTTGTCAATAACTTTAAGAATATTTTTCTTTTCTGCCACCATTCCAAATGTCCCTGCCGAGGCAATCAAACCTTCAATATCAAATTCATTTGAATATAATAAAAAGCGCACCATAGATTGAACATCGTCAGGGTCACTATTTGTAACTGGAAAGGGAGGAAAATCGGATGATATCATTACCCTAAATTGGGGGAACGCACAAGGGCTATTGAGCATTGTTACGCTTACAATAAAAACTATTATTAATCTTTTCATTTGAAATTAGTTTTTTGGAGCGATTATTATCCGCCGATAACTTGTAAGTGATGGTACACCCTTGTCGGTAACTTCGCAAATAATATGAATTGTTTTACCCGCCGCATCAGATGGGATGTCTATGGTAATGGTATCTGAATTTTTACTTTCAATTGCGACCTTGCCTTTATAGGTACTTGCTTCCGGCATTACCCACCATTTAAAAGTCAGTGGATCATTTTCCGGATCGAATGTTTTTGAGGCATCAAGGACAATTGCTTCGCCTTGTTTCTTTTCGATGTGAACCAAGTCAATCCCTTCATTTCCATTTAAAACGATTATTGGATTTCGATTCCCTATACCTTTAGAGGCCCAATCCATTCGAGCGGCAAAATTATTAAAGGTGGCGGCATAAAAATAAGCAGCATAGTTACTACAAATTTGCTTCACTTTTCCTGTATGGTTATTATAGGCAAAAGTAGAATCATCAGGTGAAATTCCCCATTCAAAATAACCGCCCCAACTGGCTTGATTAGGAACAAGAGGGTCGTTTAAGCCATTAGGCATTAGGTATAGGAATGATGGAGTATCGCCTTCAACTCCGTATTTATACTTTGGATAGATTTTTCCGAGATTTCCATGGTTTTGTATATGCTGAGCATATTCATCCCAATTCCTTTTTCCGTTGCCGTTTTGGTATTTCCATGCACACTCATCCCAAAGGAATTTCAAGTCTTTTTCAAATTCCTTTCTCATCCATTGATGCGAACTTATGTGGAAAGGAGTACCTCCCTTATAGGACCTGTCTTGGTCAGTGATAGCATAAGTTGGTATTTTGTGCAAGAAGGCCTTTAATTCATCTTCGTTGCTGTTTTGCTGAACCTGCCAAATGGATTGTGCCAAGGTATTTCCGCCTCCCCAAAGCAAAACCCAAAGAGGGCGTTCATCATTTTCATTTGCTAGTTTAATAATTAGATTACTGCCGTCAGATATATTGTTTATGCCAATTTTATCAATTCCCCTCTGCTTGCTACCAAAAACAGTATGTTGCCGTAAATAATCAGGACTTGGCCAATACCCAATTAGTTGCCGGGTTTCATCTTTTTGGAAGGTAAGCTGATTAGAGCGTTTCTTGAGGTTTGGTAAATCTTTTTCATACGCATCAATGGCATCATGAATTAAATCAATAAAATCATCGCGCAGCACCTCATGGCTCCAGCCTGTAGTATAAATTATCCCTTCAATTTCAAATAAATCTGCATGTACAAGAAGCCTAATCAATGATTCGCTATCGTCGGTTTCCCAAGTGGAAACATCGGTAAGCACAACAATGCGAGGCTTTAAAATTTCTTTATTTTGAGATTGTTGAGCAAATACCGGCATTGCCACAAAAATTATTACGGTTAATATCAAATTTCTTAAAATCATAAATCTTTATTTAGTATATAATTACTCTGTGGCCACGGGTATCGATCTTTTGATTGCAGAAGCCTAAAATTTTTATTGGCTTCTGAGAGGTAATAAAGAAGTTGAAGTGACCATTGCCCTTTTATTGGCTACTTTCTCAACCCTCCATTTATTTACTGTTAGTTTCCGGCATAAGTATTCTATTATTGAATATATCAAATTATAACAATAAGTGAAAGTCACTTATGGGAGAGTGTTCCGGATCGATTTCAGGAAAAGCTTTGTCGGAGTTTTTTTTTGTCGCAATGCTTGCCAGAGGCTTCAGAAAACCGGATTTTAATAATGTTCTTATTATTTAACGGATAAGTTCTCCTTATTCAAAACTTCTCCTTTTAGCTCTATATTTTCAATAGTGTTGTAGGTCTCGATTACTTTTAGAGGCTTTTTTGTCCAAATAAACTTGCGATCGCTGGAAATATCGGAGCATCTTGACCCCTTTGAAATTAATTGGTTTTATCGGACATTCCGGCAGATGCTGCCCCCTTAAATAAAAAGCATAAGTTAAATTTTAACTTTTGAGATTAGTTAGATTTGAGCATTTTGTCTCCTGATTTAAGTCGACCCATTCAAAGAGCCCTTTCCTAACTTCAGGTTAGAATAGGGTGATTATTTGTATCAACTGGTAGCGGGGTGCCAAAGGGACTGTGCAGCATTTATTTCATTTTAAATGTATACAACTCGGGTTTTGCAAAATCACCCTTCATTTGTTGAGGAAGTCGGTAAACATTGCCCTCCTGATCACAGAAGTATAATCTTGATTCTGAAGGTTCGCGCCCGTGACCGTCTGCCCAGAAAGCGTAAAAGTCGGGATGCACATTGACAGGACGCCGGGCATAACTATGGTTGTACTTGCTATTCCAGGTCAACATTTTCAGTTTTGTCCAGGTTTTTCCATGGTCTTTGCTCTCCCACATTTCCATTTCCCCACCGGTGTTGTAATCTTGTGGACCCATTGCAGTTGGGGCGATTACTTTCCAACTTCCATCCTCCTGGACATAGATGGAACCGCTGTCATAGTTGTTTCCTGCGGGTGTGAAATATTGGATTTCCCAGCGGCTCCCATTCCACCAGGCAGTATGCCACATTCGTGGTCCGTGAACCGGTCCCGGCAGGGGTCCATTACTTGTTTTGTATAAAATTATGGGTCTTCCTTCCTTGTCGAAATTTAAATCGTCAATATAAACATTGCGATCTTCAACGTCGTAATCGTATATCATTGCCGGATTAGCTATCTCCCGCAGTGGCAAATCTATTGTTGCCCCATCAACCGTATTCCAGGTTTTTCCAAAATCATCCGACTGAAGATAATAAAGGTTGGTTCGGAAGTCCAGGCCACCCCTTACCTTTCTGTTGGGGTGATACATAAAGGTAGTACCGATTCGCTTTCCCTGATTTGCGCTTGTTTGGTAATGGCCATCGCCCAATAAGGACAAGTCTTTCCACTCAGACCAATTTATTCCGTCCTCACTCCTCATCCAGGAAATGACACGACCGCCAATTTGTTCATAATGGGTGAAAAGGCCAATAAAACCATCTGTATTGGAATAGTAAATTTGCATGTAAGAAAAGTTATTTAATGGCACTTTTTTGCCATCCACGGTTTTCGTTGTCGGCATCAATTCGAATTCAGAAATGTCGTAGGGTTTTACACTCCTATGAATAAAAGCAGGTCTTTCGACTCCGTGGGCAGTCGAAAAAATCCATATATAACCCTCTTTGTCCACTTGAAGCACGGGGTTGTCATGGGCATCCTCGGTGGCTTTGTCGAGAACGATGGTGGGACGAGGCACCTGGCCAGTCTTGTGATCAAAATAGGAGACCATGTGCAGCAGGGTTTTCTCACTTTGGTCGGTTCCACCATAACAGAAAAAGGTTTTGTCCACCTCTTCCGCATAAACTGAGAAAGGGTATTGTGTAGCACCATAGGTCCCCAGCCCTCCGCTATATTTATATTTGTACTGGTTGGTGACCTTTCCTGCCTGTCCGGCAGTATTGATATAATACCAAATTCCTCTGTACCCTTCAGCTTGCTTATTTATCAATCTGGCTTCCCCGTAAATATCGCTCTGCGCTTTTACCGAATTAAGCCCTAACACCAACCAGAATGAGAAAAGGATTGTCTTTTTAATTACTTCCATAATTTTTTTAAAGTCTATTTTGGTTTATTTGTTACCTATTGTCTTTGAGCGAATCCTGCTACGCCAGCCGATATTAATAAAAGAAATCAAAAGATGAAAAACCATTTTCAATCTATTTATAAGGATTGATAATGGATCCTAGGCCAAGTTGCCGATCCTTGAGTCTGTCGAAGGGTGTCAATGGGGTCCGGCGATTAGCAGGCTTTGTTTTGGTGCTTTGTTTTTATTAGTGCTTAAAAAATGGTTTAATTTAGTCAGGTTTTGAGTATTCAGTTAGTTCCTCTATATACAAAAAATCACCTTGATTTTGAGTCAATTTAATGAATGTTTTAACTTCGGGAGCATACAGCCAAATCTCTTCTTCATCGGCACTATACCCTCTGGAGTTCGTGGTTTTACCAGTGTATTTAATTGTGTAAGCCATGAAAGTTCCGGCTTCTACTGTTTCTTCTCGGTAAGACAGTATCTCAGCCACTTGACTTTGGTTTCCCGTTGTTCCATCTTGACTTGTCCAATTGTTTTCATATTTCCACTTTTTACCCACTTCCAGAGGCCAAGCATACTTAGGTGTTTCGCTTTCTTCCGGTTTAACGATTTCGGATACAGGAATGGTGTCATTACCGATAGTCATTCCTAAAACTCCGTCAATACTGACTATTTCTCGCGTATCTTTTCCATCCGAGCGTACTTCTCCCTCCGTAGTCACTCCTTTATATTTCCAGACCCATTTCTCACCCACCTGATAATCAGCTAGCGAAGGTTGATTGGTGGTGCCGTATTTAGTGGACTCCTCACAGGCGATAAGTATGCCTATTGCAAGTATTAGTAAGAATAGATTTTTCATATGATTTAATTTAATAGGACCTGTCAGATTGAATTTTATTACAATTACTAAGGTTTTAAATATAGCTTCCCTTTTCTAGTAAATGCTAATGGTTGGTGGTAGTAACAAGGGGTTTAATTTCGACTGTTTTCGGTAGGATCGGATCATTGGGATTGAATCTAACCTCGGAAAAACTGTCCAACTCACCAATAAATTACACTTTATTGATCGTCCAAAAACGATGTGTAGGTTGTATTTTTTCATAAGAACAATTTATCATTACAGGCATCTACGATCTTGGCTTATTAATTTTTGTAAATCAAGTGCGCTTATTGCCCATAGGTTATTTTACAAAGTACATGTCCACTTCCCCTTTTCCTTTGGCATAAATTTCCCCTCTGTATTCACAATCAATGTCATTTTTGACTAGCTGATAGGTTGGTGCTGAAATATTTATTTTGCCGGGTTCTCCGGATGACTCCATTCTACTTGCTGTATTAATTGTATCACCGAAAAGGTCATACCTGAATTTTTTTCTTCCTACGACTCCGGCCACAATAGGTCCGGAATGTATACCAACTCTCATTCTCCACTTTATTTCATGGGTCAAATTTCTTTCATCAAGGTAGTAAATCATCTGTTGGGCGGCTGAAATGCAGTTCTTGGCATGCTCCGTTATTCCTTCTCCAAGCCCACATGCAGCCACATAGGCATCACCTATGGTTTCAATTTTCTCAACTCCTGCCTCCTCAACGATTTCATCGAACCGTCCAAAAATGTCATTCAATTCATTGACCAAAGTGATCTCTGAAATGGATGAGACTAACTCCGTAAAACCTTTGAAATCAGTAAATAATATAGTCACCTTTTGGTGCCTTTGGGGTATTGTTTTACCGGTTTCTTTTAGATCTTTCGCAACTTTGACCGGAAGAATGTTATGTAGGAGATTGTCCGATTTTTTCTGTTCAGCCATTAAAGATTTCTCTGATCTATCAATTTGTACAGACATGCTCCATATAAGGGCGAGACAAATGAATCCGGTTATGCTGATATTAACTACTTGTAATAAATAGGGGTCCAAAACATCATATTGACCTTGTATTTTGGATTGGAACAATACGGCAAAAATCAACGTAAAGCAGGCCAATAAACTGAAGCCTAAGGCTGAGTACCGTGCTTTCCTAGGGAAAGTCATATGCGGTAAAACTATTATTAAAAAGCAACATGCTGTAACGCCTGAAGAATATCCCAACAGGTAAAGAAATAGGAGAACAGAAAAATAGGAAGATAGAATTAGCCAAGTTGAAGCAAGTACCCGCCATCCTTTTCCGTTAAAGATTAAAACAAGTAGAAACATCAACCCCATCAATCCGTTGCTTATGTAAATTATTGGTGCGTCTGAAAGGTAAAAAGCAATAACCATCCAAATTCCCATAAATACAAGCCCTAAAATTGAGGCAATATTAGTTACTCGGAGATACCTGGTTTCAGCAATAGAAAATGCGTTTTTGGTTCCCACATCAACTATTCTTTGAATAATTGGGTTTTCATTTTTATTATAATTGGGCATGTGGTCTTAATGAATGTCCCTGTATGATTAATTTTTAATAAAGCCGAACCAAATTTTGAGGAGATGCTTACCCAAGAAAATTTGTCAAAACTTTTCTAGAAAAGAGTGATCGCTATATCTTTAAAATCGCATTAACTAATGCCCTTGCATGATGAATGATGCACAGGAATTTAATTGCGTTTCTATTTGTCTTAGAGATTTCGTTGTTATTCAATATTTTAAGCTATGAAAAAAAAAGCAATTAACCATCGGACAGGGAGGTGAAAAGATGCTTTTCTTGGATTTACAATACCAAAATTGCTGAAGAGAGATAAATTCAGAAAGTTAAGAAAAAACCAAGTTTCCGCTCAGTAAGTATTCGGGCAGCAAAATGGAGGACTGCAAACAGAGGCTTGCCTATCCCAAAGGGCTTTTGTAGCCTATTGGTTTAAAAAATCAGTAAATTTTAATTTCAAAAAGCTTTAAAAAGAGGAAAACTATTTTCACAGGTTCCAATAATTTGAATTAGACCCAATGTCCAGAACTTGGCCTTGAATTAAATCCCAGCTCCTGAACTTGTCGAAGGGCCGTCAGAATACTTATTTATAACCTGTAGCTATTTATTCGAATTCTTTTTTTAATTGAAGCGTTCATCGGAACTTCATCTATTTCTGGTAGGCAAAGTGTTTTAGGAGGTTCTAGAGTTGGTTTCACATTTAAACAATCGGGTCTCTTATGTTTGAATAAGACAATTTAAGGACTAATAAGGCTTGGTCAAATCTTTCACTTCTGGGAGAAAGCTACCTAAACCTGCGTACTAATCTTGACCGTTCAGGACTACAATGAACCGAAGCCCAATCGCATCATTTTAGTTTAATTGTTGTGCGTTTGTATTTTTTTACCAAGGTCCATTCTTGGTAACGTTAATAAATTTTCCATTTTCTAATCTAAAAGCACCGCCAAAACCAACGAACCAAAGTCTATTGTTTTGGTCTTTAAATATTTGAAAAACTACTGGGTCTTTATTACTTTCTGTTTTATTGTACTCAATTAATCTTTCTCGGTTATAAGTAAATAGAAAATGCTGATTTGAAACAAACCATAGATTACCCTCTTTATCCTCCGCTACACTTCCTATCCCTTTCCCTGTTACAATTTTTTCTTTTGTAATATTTGTTGCCTTATTATCTTTTAAATTATATAGTCCTTTTTTTGTTGACACCCAGAATTCGCCATTTTTATCTTCGAATATTTCATTGACAAAATTCGTTTGAATTCCTGCTTTTTTAGAAACATCTATAAGCGAATTATTGGCATATGAAAACAGACCGGCATTTGAACTAAACCATAATGTGCCCTTACTGTCTTCGAATATACTATGAACCATTTTTGTGCTTGAAATACCCAAAGTAGAGTCTATTATTCCTTCGGGAAGAACAAATTCTGTAAACTCTTGACCATTAAAAACACAAACACCCGCTATGGTTCCAATCCAAATATTGCCATTTTTATCCGCGGTAATAGACCATACATCATTGCTAATTAATCCATCAGATTCGTAATAATTTGTCACGGTATTTCCCTCAATACTGCTTACTCCATCGGTATGTCCGAACCATATTTTACCATCCTTACTTTCTGTAATTTCTTTTATTGCAATACCTTTCCCATTTATACTGGTTAAATTATCAATATGGGACAATGAATCACCTTCAAGTTTAAATGCTCCGTTTTGAGTTCCAAACCATAAATTCCCTTTACTATCTTGAAATATAGTCCTCACGACCTGACTTATCTGGTCGTTGAAATCCGATGAAAAAGAGGATTCAGTATTTGAATTATTCTCTTTTGCCTTATTTACTGAATTTTCAGGTTGTAACCCTTTTTTATTTTTTTGTCCGGTGCAAGCATATAAAACCAGCGACAGAGCTATTGTAGTAATTAGTTTGATTCTTACCATCAGTATTTTTCATTCGTATATGACACAAAAAGTTCAGGCAAAGAAAGGTACTTTCAGAGCGATTAACTCTCCCTCGAAACCAAGGTTTACTAAATAGTCACCTACTTGATTAAGTTTTCGTCATGTTAATTACCGGTTTTCATTTTTAGTGTAATCTCACTAATCACTACTCGCCATTTGTTATTGTAAATGACACTTCCGTTATGTTGTGTGTGTGGTTTTATGGCTTTTACCATGGTTTCTCGCACTTTTTCCAAACCACAGTATTCAATAGCTTTCGCAGCAGGGCCAGCAGATAATAACCCTTTTAATGCAACTTCTGAATTTGGATAATCCCAAGTGCACGCTATATCGTCATTGCTAATTAAATTAAATCCAATTTCTTCCAATGTTTTTTCCAATAATTGGTTTTCCGAAAGTGCAAACGGGCCTCCTGATCCAGGTGGTGGTGGAAGTAAACTTTCAATGGCTTTTAGGTAGGTTAATGCTTCACAATCTTCTTTATTACCCCAAATCATCACCACAAGTTTTCCATTATTTTTTAATACTCTTTTTGCCTCCAATAGAGCATTTTTCATATTAGCGGCAAATTGAAAAGAGTTAAATCCACAAACCACATCAAAACTATTGTCAGAAAATGGTAAATTTTCCATCTCCCCGGCAGAAAACTTAATTTTTGAATTCCGTTTTTTTGCTTGTGCAACGTATACTTCACTCGCATCAATTCCGTTTACATCAATATTCTGTTGGTAAGCTAAATCACTAAAATAACCAGTTCCACAACCGACATCTAATAAAGTTTGAGCAGGCTTCATTTTGAGTGATTTTAATGCGTGTTCATATCCGGAATTACCAGTTGGTTCTTGAATTGAAGCCCAATCTTCGGGTTTTTGTCCCCAAAGTTTTCCTTGAATTTTACCTGAGCCCATAATTGTTTAATGTTTAAGTGTAATTTTTGATTCGTAAGATTTCTTTAATTAAAGCCAACATAAGAGTAGCTAATGTTTGAATAAGCCAATATAAGGACTAGTAAGGCTTGGTCAATAGCTAGATAATGGGTGTTGCGATGCCTTTTTCTTTGCCTTGGGAAAACGTACCCTTTTCCTCCTGCAGACAACTCTAAAGTAAAAACGAAGTTGGACAAACATTACCACTTATTTTAAAGGGGTTCCCTTCAGGGATACTCCATTGGTCGTTAATACCTGAAAATGATGCACCCTGTTTACCCCTTGGTACTTCCAGACCATTTTTTTTTCAGGGGTTAATTCAAAAAGTTTGATCCCCTCTTTCGCTCCATAGCTCGCAATTACCGTATTTTCGTTGGGTAAACGCTGGGCACCACAAGGATCTTGAAAAGGATTTCCTTCAAAATCTTCATTACTAACTTTCCAAACTACATTTCCGGCACCATCTAGCTCAACTGATTTATTCCCATTCGTTAAATTGATCAAGGTATTACCGTTGGCAAGACGTATCGCTGTAAATGGCCAGTTTTTAGCCTCTCGACCACCTAATTCGGGTAGATCTGTACGGAAAGTCTGGACTACATCGCCTGCAGGGCTATATTCTTTAACCGCAAAGGCCAATAAATGGGGAACAAGATAGTTCCCATTGGCTAATTTTCGGGCCATACGGGTTTGCATATGCGCATTGTCGGTTTCAGGTTGCAAAGGAACGGAAACAGTTATCTCTCCTGCTTGGTTTACCTCCAATATTCGAGGCTCATCTCCTAATTCTGTAATGAGGGTATTGCCATTGTCTAAACGAACAGCTGTACCCAATTCTTTATTCAACGCAGTCTTTTCATACCGGAATACTATTTTTTTATCCCTGTCAAACTCTACTACTTCTTCTGACCAGCAAATCAATACATGTCCATTGTCCAAAACATAGCCATCTCTCGCACCTGGACGTTCAGCATCCCAAAGGACTTCTCCTTTTTCGCCCAAAATTCCGGTAAAGTCGGGGCCTGCAATAAAAAGAGAATGGGTGATTTCTGCCGCACTTGCTTGTTTGACAGGTTCAGATGAGTTGTTTTTAGGAGAACTACAGGCAGAAACAAGTAGGCCTGATAGCAAAAGTAGGTACTGGTGTAGTTTCATTTTTTTGATTATTATACTCAAAAATAGGTTTACTAGCAAGTTAAGCGATTGGAGAGAGAAAACCAGAGCTACATAGCGCTTTTAATTCCCCTGGATTTCTCTTGGTTTTAAATATTGATCTCCCCCATTATTTTAAGAACAGTATGATTAATTTGTTTATGGCGCCTATAATGCTACTAAGCGGATGCACTACACATGCTGGGTGTACTTGGTATAAGCTTCAGGTATTTAAGTCACCAAAATATTCCAGCGTGTGGAAACCTGTAGCAAAGCAGAAGGGTGGCCATTTTATGCAGGATAAAGTCATAGATTCTAAAAAGAAATGATTCGTTCAGTCAAATAAGTGAGAAAAAAATCAGCCTTCTCGCTCAGAATTGTCCTTGTAGCCAAACCGGAGAACGCATACACTGCCCTATTTTGGCCAATGGCCAACCTGTCTAACAAAATCCTAAAATTTACATTCTCCCAAGGCGATAAAATGCAAAAGAAGAAAATCATTCCCCATAGTAAACCAAGTTCCCAACACCGTGAACTGGTCCCTTGGCACGGTCCCTGGACATGGTCATGGGCTGAAAGGCCGGCCGTCATTATGCCTGTTTATTATAAAATGTTTTTATTACTAAAAATTACGCAATGAATTGTATCATCTTATTTCATTATCTTCAAGCTTTATTAGCTTAAGTAAATTAAATGATCCCTCCAAGGTTACCTGATAACGAAAAAAGAAGGCAGTTTGAAGTAAACAAATATCAATTATTAGACACTATTCCTGAAAGTAGTTATGATAATATCACAGCATTAATGGCTTACATTTGTGATGCCCCAATTTCGCTGATAACACTACTCGATAAGGACCGAAATTTTTTGAAATCACATTATGGACTTCCATTTAATGAATCACCTAGGGCAATTTCTTTTTGTGGACATGCAATAAATTCCCAAGATGCTATCACAATTGTTGAGGATTCGAGAAAAGATGAGAGATTTCATGATAACCCATTAGTTACCGAACACCAAGCAATTTTCTATGCAGGGGCACCATTGACAAATTCGGAAGGATTTAAACTTGGAACTTTATGTGTCTATGACACAAAACCCCGAAAGTTAACAAAAGAATAACAAAATGCATTAATTGCCATGGCTCAGCAAGTAACAAGTCTGTTTGAGCAACGATATCAAAATTTTCTTCTAATAAAATATCAAAAGGAATTAAAGAAGCGGAATGAAGAATTAAGAAAATTTGCCAAAACAGTTTCTCATGATTTAAAGTCTCCTTTATCAAATATTATTTCGCTGACTGAGTTTCTGAATGAAGAAAATGAAGGGAAACTTAGTGAAGAATCACAGAATTACATAGAATATTTGAGATCCTCCTCCCAATCGTTAAAGAAATATGTGGATGGCTTGCTCAAGTATTACAAAAATGATGAATTACTGGAAAATAGATTTGAGCTAATTCCGGTAAATGAGATATTTAATGAGCTTCAACAAATAGCGGATTCAGAAAGAAGAGTGAAATTTATTTTAAAGGGCAATTCAAATGCCATTTTCACTAACAAGTCTGCCTTATTGCAGATTATGATAAATTTGGTTACCAATGCCATAAAATACAATCATACGGGGAATCCGGAACTTGAAATTAACTTTTCTGAAAATGAACAACAATATAACATCTATGTAAAAGATAATGGAGATGGGATACCTAAGGAGTTATTAAATAAGGTTTTTGATCTTTTTAGCATTGTTGGAATAGCAGATAAGGATGGAAAAATGGGATCAGGTATAGGCTTGGCTTCTGTAAAAAAGATTACAGAAAATTTAGGGGGGATAGTTAATGTTGATTCAACTTTAGGTGTCGGAAGTACATTCTCAATTACGCTTCCAAAATAATCCTTGCTGGCCAAAAGCTGTATACAGTGTTGGCCGAATCCTGCTTTGACAGGAATTCAACAATTATTCCGGTCCTTACTACATTAGGCTAATCGTTAATATTTAGAATTACAAGCTATAAAAAACCAATCTATCATTGAAAAAGCCTGTGAATATGTACCGGGATTTGATTTTTAGCTCAAAAGGCACAGGCAGTCGATGGACATTTGAAGCAGTGGCAAAACCGGTTGCCCCGCTCAAAGTTGCCCTTCTTGCCAAACCGGAGATAGCATCCTCTGGCCTTTTTCGACCAAAGGGAGCCACCAGCCAACTGGCTTAATAAAATCAGGAAGCAAAATAAAAAGCGCCAGCTAGCTTAATGGGAGAGGTATGTCCAAAGCGTGAAAACTGCCTAAAATTCGCTCCAAAACCGTTTACCTATTCAATAATAAATACTAAAAAAAGGAACCCTAGGACAAAGAACAATTTAAAAACAGCAAATTTTCATCCTCACATCGCTAAAAAAGCAAAAGGAGAAAACCATTCCCCATAGTAACCCTAATTCCCAACACCCTGAACTGGTCGCTGAACACGTTCCCTGAGCCTGTGGTCCCTGAGCGGAGTCGAAGGGTCGAAGGGCCAGCCGTCAGAATGCTTAGTTATTGTGCCCAGTTATTTTAGACGGTAAATTGTTTTGTTTTTTTCTCCTATTTTTTCAAATAAGCCTAATTCAGTTCCTTTTTTCAAATCTCTACTTGCTGTCGCAGAAGAGATATCTTTAAAAATATCCATATAATCTTTCCTTGTAAATTCAGTTTTATTTAAGGAAACATAATATTCTAATCTGTCTTTTTCATTGAAAGTTCGATTATTAAAATCTAATAATTCACCAATTGAAATGTCAATTACGTTTAGCATATATTCAATAAACTTAGTCGATTTCCCTGATTTATCAGATTCAGCCAAAACTTTATAATATTTCTCTTGGTCTTTACTAATTAAAGTTTCGAAAGGCAAAAACGCAAAGATTGGATGTTTTTCCATTAAAATTAAAGTTTGCCATAATCTTCCCATTCTACCATTTCCATCTAAAAATGGATGTATGAATTCCATTTCGTAATGGAAAACACAACTTTTAATCAATTCAATTTCATCAGACTTTTTTAAATATTCAAAAAGGGCTTTCATTAAGTAGGGCACATTTTCAAAAGGAGGTGCTAAATGCTCAACTTTAGAGCCTTTTACAATTCCGACGCCTTGGTTTCTATATTTTCCAGAATTTTCAATTAATCCTTCCATTAAGTTTTTGTGCGCTTTTAAAAAGGATTTTTCATTAGATGGTTTGTATTCTTCTAAATTCTCATAGATTTTAATTGCATTTAGAACCTCAATAACATCTTTTTTAGGACCAATAACTCTTTTGTTTTCAAGAAGTGCTGTTATTTGTTCTTCTGTAAGTGTGTTTCCTTCTATTTTCAAAGAAGAATGAATTGTTTTGATTCTATTCTGCTTTCGTAATTTAGGTGAAGGTTTATTTAATAAATTAGCATTTACTTCTCCTATTTTTTCCGAAATTGAAGTTATTAACTTTAAAATAGAAGTTGTTATTTCGTATGGTGGTTTCATTCGTGATACTATCATATGATACTATCAAAGATACCATCATTAATCTGAATTATCTTATGAAACGGAATTTTTTACTTGGGCACAACGGCCGCACTATGAAGCGTGTCCCGAAGGGTATGCACTATACACCTGGTTGAACGAATCCTGCTAAGGCAGGAAGCCGGCTTTATTGCCATTTCTTCCTAGCATTAGACTTATTCTTAATATCCAACATTTTAGCGACGGAAAAAAATCTTTCATTGAAAAGCCTGTGAAAATGTGCCTCAGCTGACTTAACGGGACTGGTACGTTCAAAAGTAAAAAATAGCCATTAAAAAAATGAAACTCTAGATCAAAGAAAAACTTAAAATCAGTAAATTTTCATTCTCCCAACGCTAAAAAAACTAAAGGAGAAAACCATTCCCCATAGTAAACCAAGTTCCTAAAACCGTGATCTAGACAAACTGGTCCCTGAGCTTGCCGAAGGGTACCCTAAGCATTTCTCAGGGTTCAATATTGCCTTCAGACTAGGCTGTTCCAGCCGTCAGAAGGCTTGGTTATTAGCTGTTGTGGTTTCGTCCGAGTAAGTACGAAACATTGAGTTTTTTTGCGTACTGATGCTGTAACTAGTCCATTTGCGCTACGATTGCGCAAGAGTCAAATCCATTTATTCAAACAAACTAAAAGTCTAATTGTTTAAGGTTCTTTCTTGGTGTAGTTATGCCAAACCAAAGTAAAAACTCAAAATACCTAGCGTGTTGAAAATGCCATGTATCATAATCATAAACCACAAATCGTATTTGCGCATATAGAATATTATTGATAAAAGTGCTCCGATAATTACCACAACAAGTTGCCCCGTGATTCCTTGCTGCATGTGCATATATCCGAAAAAACCGCAAATTATTAGAATATTAATAGCAAGACTGATTTTACTGTCTCCAAAGAATTTGACGAACTGTTGCATAAGATAACCTCGAAAAATGATTTCTTCTCCAAATCCCGAAGTAGCCCAAACTATCAATAACCATACGATGGTGGTCACAAGATTTCCTTCCAATTGACTCATGCTTGAATAGTCAATAGGAACTCCTGTTAACATCTCGATTCCAGGTACCACAACAAAGACATAAAAAATAAAGAGTCCCAGAGCAACTAATGGAGCATGTACAAGGAGATTTTTTGCATTGAATTTTGCTCGTTTAAACCCAAGCGCTGAAAATGGTTTTCCCTTGAATTCTATATAATTAGCTATAATGATTATAATAGAGATAATTATATTTTCAAAAGGTGTTCTTGTGATTGGTCCAAAGTACATGAAACAAATAATAGCAAGGGTCACTAATGGAATTACTATTTGTTGTAAGGTCATTTTTTTCATCTTTTTTGATTTTAAATTCTGAGACGAAGTAATGAACTGGATTCCCAAAAAACCCTTTAAATATTAATGTTTTTACTGAATGGTAGGAAATTGATAACTGGATGGTCGATAGCTTTTAATTTATTGAAACCAATTCATAAATTCTTTTCGCTTATATCGACTGATGTTGATTTCGGTAATGGCATCATTTTCAATTGAAGTTTTTAAAGTAATCCGCAACTTGCCATTTTCAATCTTTTCAATTTGGTCTACCGCATCTTTATGAATAATAATTTTACGATTAACTCTAAAAAATAATTGGTCGTTTATTTTTTCCTCGAGTTCATTCAATGTAAAATCGGTGGTAATAGAGGTACCATTGTTTTGAATAGTATAGACAATTTTGTTTTCGCTATAGAAATACGCAATATTTTCGTAAGTAAGCTTAGTTATTTTCGCACCGCTTTCAATTATAATTTTATTATCTTTTATAGATAGCTTATATAAATTATAGATATCTAGGGAATATGCTAACCCTATGAGAATGATACTTAACAACAAGGTAATAAGCAGTCCAATTAATAAGTAATAGAATTCAGTTTCTCCGCCCGAAATTTTATTTAAGACAATACCCAACGGAATATACATGATGGTAATATACCCAAGAGTAGAGACCATATACCATGAGATAGAAGTGATTTCTACTTTTTTAGAGAAATACTTTTTCTTGTAATGTTTAAAATTAAGCTCTGCTATGATTCCTATAAGAATACACAAAGCAATAGTAGATAGAAAACCTTCTACAGGGAATCTATACGATTTACCATCTGGAAAACTCTCCGGAGATGATAAATGGTTTACGACTAAAGAGAAAATTATAAAGACAATTAATTTCTGAAACCAACTCCATAGAGAACTATGGTTAAATTTAAGCGATATTGTTTTTAATGCATTTTTGGTTGGTTGTGAAGTACTCATTAATTAGAAGTTCTTTTTTAGTCAATTTATTGTAAGATGGTGTGTTTTTACCATTGCAGCTAACAATTATATATAGCTTTGTTTTGCAGGGGAGTTACGTATATATCGACTATTTACCTAGCTCTTTTGCATTGTTTTTCCCTGTCAAATTAAGGATTTGGGACAAGGAATCTAAAGGAGAGACCACATATTTATTGGAAAGGGTTAAAATTGGACTTACAGCTAGATTCTTTTTATTGTATAAGGGTTTAGAAGTGAATAAATGGCAATTGGCTTAATGGGACAGGTATGTCCTAATGACAAAGACAGCTTAATAATCACGCTTAAGCCATTAGAAAAGTGATATAAAATAAAACTTAGCAAACAAACCCCCTTTATCCAACCATTCCCCAAAACAACCAAGTTCCCAACACCCTGAACTGGTCGCTGAACACGTTCCCTGAGCCTGTGGTCCCTGAGCGGAGTCGAAGGGTCGAAGGGCCAGCCGTCAGAATGCTTTGTTATTAGCCAACGTATTTTTTGATTATCATTGCTGAACAATGACCTCCAAATCCAAAACTGTTGCTTAATGCATAATCCACTTTTTTTGAAGATTTCTTCCCTAATGACAGATTTAATTCTTTCGGAATATTATCATCTACTTCTGTCGTGTTGATTGTTGGTGGAATTAAATCTGTTTTCACGGATAAACATGTCGATATTGCTTCTATAACACCTGTTCCTCCTAATAAATGACCAGTCATAGATTTGGAGGCACTAATCTGTACCTGGTCAATATTTGATTCAAATAGTTTTGTTATTGCTTTAATTTCAGATAAATCTCCTAATCCGGTAGAAGTTGCGTGTGCGTTTATGTAACCAATATTATTTGGTATAATTTCAGCTTCATTTATTGCGTTTTCCATTGCTAAATATGCTCCAAGACCTTCGGGATGCGTTCCAGTTATGTGGTAAGCATCTGAACTTTCTCCACCACCAACAATTTCTGCATAAATTTTTGCATTTCTTTTCAATGCCGAATTAAGACTTTCAACAATTATAGCTCCTGCACCTTCTCCAACAACAAAACCGTCTCTATTCTTATCAAATGGTTTTGAAGCTAAACTATAATTTTCATTATTGGTAGACATTGCTTTCATAGCGTTAAATCCTCCAATCGATGATTCCGTAATTGGTGCTTCTGAACCACCGGCGATAATAATAGCTGCCTTTCCTAATCTGATATAATTAAAGGCTTGAATTATGCTCTGTGTTGATGAAGCACAAGCGGTGACAGGGCAATAATTTACACCTCTTAAACCGTGGTTAATTGAAATTATACCAGACAAACCATTGGATATTATTTTTGGTATAAAAAACGGATTAAAACGAGGGTTAAAATTCCCATTTGTATAATCAATTATTTCTTTTTCAAAGGTTTCAAAGCCACCAATTCCACTCGAAAAAATTACACCAATTCTATTCGTGTCCAATTGTGAAAAATCGAGATTAGCATCTTTGATGGCTTCTTCAGCTGAAATTAGTCCATATTGACTAAACCTGTCAAGTTTTCTAGCTTCCTTTCGGTCAAAATAATCTAAAGCGTCATAGTCTTTTATTTCACAAGCGAATTGAGTTTTGAATTTGCTTGCATCAAAACGTGTTATTTTATTTGCACCAGAAACACCTTTCAATAGATTTTCCCAATACTGTTTTACATTTGTTCCAATAGGTGTAATTGCCCCTAGTCCTGTTATTACTACTCTATTCATATTTATATATTTTTATCATATACCGTAAGGTATATGTGTGATTAAATTTTTTTACTGCTGTTTTAATTGTTGAATTTCTGTCTCTAGATGTTCTATGTTATTTAATAAAATCTCTGGTTTGTTCAATGTTTTTGCCAATAAAATGCTGCCCTCAATTATAGCAATCATTCGATAGGAAAATAAGTCGATGTCTATTTCTTTGAGTTCTTTTTTATTAACTCCATCAATTAAGATTGATTCAATTTTTTTATGCCAATTGTGAATAGTTTTTATAACTTCTTTTTTTAATATTTCATTTCCATCATCCGTATCAACTGCAGTATTTAGGATTGCACAACCTCCATTATTGAAAATTGGTTTAAATGCTGTTTTATAATGATTTAGAAATGCAATTAATTTATTTGCTGAATTGTCTTCTTTTTCAATTTTGTTAATTATTTGAC
The DNA here is from genome assembly GCF_054781075.1 of Cyclobacterium sediminis. NCBI lineage: Bacteria > Pseudomonadati > Bacteroidota > Cytophagia > Cytophagales > Cyclobacteriaceae > Cyclobacterium > Cyclobacterium sediminis. The sequence continues at coordinate 438,277 of NZ_BAAGVC010000007.1, forward strand.
GCGTCTGAAATTTATAATTGAATTTAAAAGCTTCTAGAGCAACTTCATTTTTATCTTTGAAATTGCCATAAATACTGCCTTTTGTTAATCCAGTAGCATTGGTCAAATCGGATAAATAAGTGCCTGTATATCCCTTTTTATTGAATATAGAAGCAGTCTTTTCAATTATTAATTGCCTGGTTTTTTCGGACCTTATCATTTCCCTAATATACTCTACGGTATATGAGTTTCCAAATTTTTATATTGATTTTGTTTTTACTATGATTTTTTTGCTTGCTCGATATGTTGGCTAACGTTGAGTATAAGCAAAGTAGGCGATTGCGGGCTTGAAACTTATCAAATCGTTACCTAGTTGAAGGGGGCTAAAACCTTTTAATTTACAACTGTCTCGGCACTTATTTTTATACATTGTGTGTGCCCTGCATGAGCGTCTGGTATCGAAGATACCAAATTATTCCAGCCGGTGAATACCTGTGGCGAAGCATTAGCAGATAGCACTGTTTTCCACAGGGCGGTTTGCTGGTAGTAGCTTGGTGGCGGCAGGAAAGGAAAAGAGGCTGGGAAATAGCTCAAAGTCCCATTTTGATTACTACTATTACTCTGTCACGCCTGAGAAGAAAGGGATATGAATCTATGCTTTCCTATTACCTCAAATCACAACCTACAATCCAGTGAACTGGGGCTGAGCGTAAAAAATGATCTCTTAGGATCATTTTAGTGAAGAGCCGGAATGCAGGGCAGGTACGAGACCCGTACGTCCGGTGGTGTGTGAGGCGCTCCCCGTCAGAGGAATCTGGCGGGGCCGTCTACACGATTGGCGTGTCGTTTTTTTTATACAAATTCTTTTTGTCCGTTTAAATCGGTCTCAAGTTTTTCAAATATTTCTCTAAAATTTAGTATTCCTTCACAAGTTCCTAGCTTAAACTTATATTCTATTTTTTCTCCCCAAAGTTTGTCACCTATTTCATTGGCCTGAATAATCAAAGGTTTAATTAGCTCGTCAAAATTTAAAAATTCGTCAATGTTTAAATCATGGGAGTAATTTAAATGAGCAATTCGCTTGTTTCTGTGTTGAACCTTTAAAGTGTTGATATTTTTACGAAATAATTCAAAGTCCTTTCTGAGCACTTTAAGAGCTTTTTGATCTTTTATAGTCGTATTTGTTGCTTTTAAAATTTTTCGAAAAGAATAGAAAGAACTGTCATCATCAAGATTTGTTAAGTGTAGAATCAAACCATTTTCCATATATCTAAGAGCGTTAAATTCTTCAAGAATATAGTGTCTGGTCGTTTTTTGGAAGAGATAACCAAGTCTGTTTAATTTTCTAATATAAAAACATGCTAAAATGGTTAGGTCAATTATTTCAACCCGCAAACTTGAAAATTCTTTTTTCTGTTCAGCAGTAAGCATATTTACTTTTTAGCCTTGATTGTTTTCAATTTGTCTTCAGCTAAGGTTGCTAAATAAGGTGCACTATAGACGTATTCAAGAATTGCTGTACTTAAAGCTGTAACAATTGGGATTTCTTTTTCACTTAGTTCCCCAATTCCTGCGTGGGCTCCGATATTTCCAAAATCTTTTAAGCCTTTAGCAACATTTACGAGTTTTTCAGGTATTTCATTTTTATCAGCCAAATCTTTGAGCATTAAAGCAAGTGTTTTTCCTTTTGCATTTCTATCTATACAAACAAGCTCTAGAAGCCTGCGTAGTAGAATAACATAAGCGTTCACATCTACTGTTTTTATTTTGTTTGCAGCTTGAAAAGCTTTTTTAATTTTTTCAGGCAGTCCAATGGGTATGTTTTTATCAAGTGGGAAGAGAGTTTTGTAGGTTATCTCATCTTCAGATTCCATTCCATCGTGCCACTCGTAGGATACTATATTTGGTTTATTACATGCTGGACACTCTAACACACTATATGTTGTTCCCCATTCTCCAATTGGACCGTATTCTGGGTCAACATCTGACTCTGTATCATTAACATTTCCAATTATCTTCATGTGAGATATATTGTTGCAATGACCACATGAAACCAATTTTGAAAGATTATCTGGCATATTGTTTTGTTTTTAATGCACGCCAACAATTGTATATATACATGTTTAGCTCGGGAGTTACGTATATATCGACTATGTATTCAGCTCCTTTGCATTGTTTTCACCCGTCAAATTAAGGGTTTCGGACAAGGAATCTAGGGGTGAGACCACATTTTTATTGGAAACAGCCAAAGTATGACTGTATATCTCCGTGGAAATGGAGCTGCAATGCCCTAGTAACACCTGGATCATTCATAAACCCGAAATAGTCAATAGATCTTCTATTACGTGATGAAACCACTTCAAAATCAGACTATTTTCGAATTCACCATAGCTGGGCTATGCCTCGTCTCCAAATAGCCTAATTTTCTTGTGGTTTCAACCCTTCCTGAGAAATTTCAGGACAGGCTACTACGAAGCCTAGTGCATAATTCGGGTTAAATTAGTGCCGGACTGTAATAAATGAGTAGCAAAACTATGTCGAAGCATATGTGGCCTAACTCTTTTTCTTATCCCTGCCCTTATGGCTGAATTCGAAACTCTTTTCATGACACTTGTAGCAGAATACTTCATGCCTTTATCCTCCTCAAATAACCATTTTTTGGGCGGTATTCCTTATAATAGGTTCGCAATTCTTTTAGCACTGTTTATTTCAACTGAAAAGTATACCACAATTTTTACCATTTTATAAGTTGCCTTAGTAAAGAGGTTATTATTGACCAGTTTTGGTTTGCGCTGGTAGCTTTTTAGTGCGACTTGGGAAAGTAAATAGCTAAATAAAGGATTAAAGAATGTTTTGTAAACAAACAATAAAATGTTTCATATTAAAACATTTTTGTATCTTTGAGCAGAACCATGGAAAATATAGGAATGAAAACAAAATTATCACAAAAGCAGATTGGTCAGAGGATAGTTGAACTCCGTAAGATTAAGGGGTTGTCTCAAGAAGATTTGGCAAAAAGTGTTAATATTTCTCGTTCATCATTGGCCCAAATTGAATTAGGTAATAGAAGTGTAAATATTCTTGAATTACAACAGTTTTCGATGGAGTTAGGATTTTCACTGGATGATTTTATGTCTGAAAATTTTGAGGTTCATCAAAAAGTTAATGAGGAGGGTAAAATAAATGCTAATGTAGTTGAAGAGCGTATTGCTGTACCTTATTTAAAAGTTGATAAATTCAAAAATGTGTTACTCTATATTTTAGAAAAATGCGCAGGAAAGCCAAATGTTGGGGAAACGGTTCTTTATAAGTTGCTGTATTTTTCTGATTTCAACTACTACGAATTATATGAAGAGCATTTAACTGGAGCAAGGTATAAGAAATTACCCTATGGGCCTGTTCCTCAAAAATTAAATACAATTATCAATCAAATGATTGAGGGGGGGCTATTGAAACGAGTCAAAGTTAAATATCATGACTATCCCCAAACGCGTTATTTGCCTTTAGAAAAAGCCGATTTAGCAGCGTTGAAAGCAAGTGAAACGGACATTCTTGATAGAGTTATTGAACAAATGAGCGATTGGTCTGCTACTGCCATAAGTAATTATTCTCATAAAGATTTGCCTTGGTTAGCTTCAAAAGAGGGTGAGGATATAAATTATGAATTAGTTTTTTATAGAGAAGCTCCTTTTTCGGTGAGAAACTATGGAGATGAAAAGGAACAGGAATGACTTTTGAAGAATTACCAGAATTTAAAAGAGATTTAAAAAAGCTTGTAAAAAAATATAAAACATTAAAGGATGATTTAGATGTCGTAAAAAAGGTGATAGAATATTCGCCTATAGAAAGACCTCCATTCAGTTTTCGTATTGATAATTTAGGCTTGAAAACTTGTGTAATAAAAGTGAAAAAAATTGCTTGTAGAGCATTGAAAGGAAGAGGAGTAAATTCAGGATTGCGTTTGATTTACGCTCATTTCCAAAACGAAAATAAAGTCATTTTTGTTGAAATCTACCATAAGAATGATAAAGAAAGTGAGGACAGACAAAGAATAATTAACAATTTTAATTAGGTGTTCTGAAATTAAAGAAACCTTATAACCACCCCACCATTTCCTCCAAATACTTCTGATCCACTGCATCAAAAGCGTCTAGCTGATCAGAATCAATATCCAAAACAGCGATAATCTCCTTTCCTTTGGATACGGGAACCACTATTTCTGATTGGGAGGAGGCGCTGCAGGCAATATGGCCCGGAAAGGCATTGACATCAGGTACCAGCTGCGTTTCTCCGGTTTCCCAGGCTTTGCCACATACGCCTTTTCCTTTTTGGATTCGCGTACAGGCTACCGGTCCTTGGAAAGGGCCCAACACCAATTCACCTTTTTTGACAATATAAAAGCCCACCCAAAAAAAGCCGAAAGCCTCCTTTAGTACAGCGGACATATTGGCCATATTGGCGACCAAGTCTTCCTCTCCGGAAAGCAAAGCCTTAACTTGTGGCAGAAGGGCTTTGTATATTTCCTCCTTGTTGGCATTTTTGGGTAGATTGATTTCCTCAGTCATGGTTTCTGTAAATTGCTAGTAAATCCTCCTTAAAAGTATATTGGGCTTTGGGAATAGATGTCATGATGGGTGCAGGGATGCCCAAACCAAATTCAGCATTTCCGGTAAAAACCCTGGCCTCATCCCATAAGTCATTCGCTATAAAATCCCCCAATACAGCAGATCCACCTTCCACAATCAGGCTCTGAATGTTTCTGTCATAAAGGTCTGCCACAATTTCTTTGGCATCGATGCGAACGTCCATTTTTGCCCATTCAGTCTTTCCGACTTTCTTATTGATTTTGTTATTGTAAATGATGGTGTTCTGCTGTCCATCAAACAAATGTAAACTTTCCTCCAATTTCAACTCCCTGTCTACGACCAACCTCAGTGGATCTTTTCCATACCAATCTCTGGCATTCAGTCGGGGATTGTCATAGCGTGCGGTATTGGTACCCACCAAAATGGCATCCTCTTCTGTTCGCCAGCGGTGTACCTGTTGTCTGCTAAGTGAATTACTGATCCATTTACTGTCAAAGTTGGTTCGGGCTACAAAGCCATCTTTTGTCTGGGCCCATTTTAGAATAATATAGGGACGCTTTTTTTCCATCTGGGTAAAAAACCGCACATTCTGATTTCTAACCTCCTGCTCCATCACTCCTATAGTCACGGCTATTCCTGCCTGCGCTAACTTCTGAATGCCTTTTTTCTCTACCAATGGATTGCTGTCTACCGCAGCGATGATGACTTCCTTTAATTGATGCTTAGCAATTAGGTCTGCGCAGGGAGGTGTTTTTCCAAAATGGGCACAAGGTTCCAGGCTAACATAAAGGGTTGCCTCCTTTAAAAGGGATTTGTCCTGAACTGAAGCGATGGCATTTACCTCTGCATGGGCTTCCCCATATTTTTGGTGGTAACCTTCTCCGATGATCAAACCATCATGTACGATCACACAGCCCACCATGGGATTTGGACTCACGCTTCCTCTACCCAATTCCGCCAATTCTATGGCCCTTAACATGTATTTTCTATGCGTACTTTCTGTCATCACTTTGGCTATATTATTCGGATGAGGTGCTTTCTTGTAAAGTGATGGATTCCAGGGTCAAGGTACTATCGGGGTAAGTCAAAAGATTGAAAGTAGTGTCCACATATCCGCTGGGTGCCTCGATCTTAAATAGGTATTCATCTTCCGGTAAGCCACTGAGAAAGAAACCGCCATCATCTGAGGTAAGTGTACTAAAGGTGTCCGTGGCTGAGATCGCCATAACATGTGGGGCAATATCAATTGGTAGGATAGTCCCAGAAATTTCCGACAAACCGTTGCTAACAAATGCCCTGAAATGGGGTGTAAAGACATAATCTCCATTTTGGTCAGCTACTACTGATTGTATCAAGTCAAGATCCAAAATGATGTCATAAGAATAGCCACTTTCTACGGAGATGTCTACATCTAACTCCAACAAATCCTCTATATCCGGAGATAAAGTCATGTCTGTTCGCTCGTCATCTTCATTTAAGAAGTAAGCCTCTTCGCCTAAGAGAAATCGTATTTTAGAAATATTTCCGGATTGTAATTCTGTTCGGCCCACGAGCAACTGGGTTTCGTCTATCAAGGCACTGACCAACACCATATTGCTGGCCGCTTGATAGGGGATACTGACCCAATTGGCGTTGTCCTCACTTCCCCGACTTCCTGCAGGAAGGATTTCTACGCCTTCCACTTCTATCCATACTTCATCAAAGTCTCCGGGTGCGTCAATTAGCAAAATATTTACCAAGGATCGGGTCTCTGAAGGTTCTGTGCAGCCTGTGTAAAGAGCGCCAAAAAGGGCAAGCAGGAACAAATAAATCGTGTTTTTTATCATGAGATGAGATTTGCCATGGGTTGAATGAATACCTCCTTCTGCGGATCTGCCATTTATTTTTTCCAAATCTTACTGTCTTCAGTGATATGCCAGTATTCACCATTGGAAACAGCCGGGCTGGAAATTTTAAACCAAGATTTGGTGGCTTCAATTTCCACCTTGGTTAGGCTAGTATCAACGTTTAAATCAGATAATTTGTTGGTATACCGTCCATTTCCTGCAAAAAATTGCTTCTCTGCATCATAGAGCTTCCTCAACTCATTTTTGATTTTTTCATTGGGCTCAGCTTTAAAAGCCTGCTTTCCTTCCCCAATATTGATCTCCGAAAACTGTAAATAACCCCAACGTTCCGGAAGGTGCATATTGATAGGTCCCATAGGTGACCAAACCCAATTGTCTTCAGGAAATGCCTTACCGGTTTTTGGATTGATGGTTTTTTTATACCCATTGGAATTGGGTTCTATTTGCCATTGCACCCTTGAAAAGTTAATGCGCCATTGGTCACCATCAACAGGGGCTTTATAGGATGGGCCGGATTGGGAAAGGCTTTTCCATGGGATGGCCATTTCTATGGACCAATAATCATCCACATCAGTAGGGTCATTAACTGTTCCACTCAGGTGGATGGCGTATTCTAGATCGTTGATATTCCATCCATTGATTGGCTTACCGCCGTTTTTGTAGGGTTTGGTAAGTAGCAGGTCCCAGAGCGTCCCCAAGGCATTGACCTCAATTTCATAATAATTGTGGGTGTCACCATCCGGATCTATAAATACTTCAATGTCATTCTCATGGAAGATAACAGATTCTCTTTCAGTATAAGTGGCCCAAATGTTTTTTTCATGTAGTTTGACCCCTATGTATAAGTGCTGTTCATCCCAAAGCATTTTCATTTGGGTCAATTGATTGGGAGTGGGCAAGTCAGGGCCTTGAATATCGAGAAAGGGCTCGGACCAATCTGCGGCTTGCCAAACGGCTTCGTTTAGTTGTCCGTCTACTAAGGGTTTTTCCGACACTTGATAGGCTACGTAGCTTCTGGGCTGCGGAATATCCTGAGAAAATGAATTAAAGTTTAAGCTTAAAAGGGCTAGTAATGATAGTGGTCTTTTGAACATATTTTTGCTATTAAATTGCTGCAAATATACAATAAGTAATAGAATGAACCCGCTTTGTAGAACCCTTAATCCTTGGATTGGTCGGCAGGCTTACTTATCCATGATATTGCCCGTTGAAAGTCTGTAAAAGTTACTTTGGAAAAATCTATCTGGTTTTCACCAAAATTATTGTATTATTTGTTGTTGCTTTAAAGTGTAAAAAGCACATCACTTGAATAAAAGTAAAACTAGTTTTGGCATCGAATATGAGTAAGATAAAATTAAACAAGATCGGGATTTTCACCTTTTTTATTCCGATGGTTGTCATTTTTTCATGTAATAGTGACAATAAGACGGGGAAAAAGGCCGAAGCCATCAAAGAATTTCCTGTAATTGAGGTGGTAGCATCTGATACCATTTTACACAGAGATTATGTAGCGGATATTAAAGCCATTCAGAATGTGGAACTTAGGGCTCGGGTTCAAGGGTTTCTTGAAAAAGTAAATGTGGATGAAGGCCAGGAGGTTAAGAAAGGCCAAATTCTCTTCAAAACCAATGAGCAGGAGTACAAGGCAGAGTTAGCCAAAGCCAAAGCCAATTTGGAAACAGCCAAGGCGGAAGCCAAAGTAATAGAGTTTGAGGTAGACCGCCTAAAAATAATGGTTGACAAAAATGTCATCTCTGAATCAGAGCTAAATCTGACAAAAGCAAAATACGATGCCGTACTGGCCCAGATTGAAGAGGCAAAATCAGCCTTAGACAATGCCCAAGTTCAATTGTCCTATACCAATATCAGGGCCCCTTTTGATGGGATCATTGATAGAATCCCTTTAAAAACAGGTAGTTTGGTAGATCAAGGCAGTTTGTTTACTACTGTTTCCAACATTAGTTCTGTGCATGTCTATTTCAATGTTTCCGAAAAAGAATACCTTGAATACATCAAGTCAAAAGGCGAAACCACAGAAAACAATGTAGTTCAGTTGGTACTTGCAGATGGCGCTCCCTATTCTTATGAGGGAATTATTGAAACCATGCAAGGAGAATTCAACGCCAATACCGGTTCTATTGCCTTTAGGGCATTATTTCCTAATCCGAGTAAAATCCTCAAACATGGTGCAACTGGTAAAATCATTCTTACCAATAAGATAAGGAACGCCATTATTATACCTCAAAAGGCGGTTTTTGAAATTCAGGACAGGAGTTTTGTATACATAGTGAAAGAAGACAATACAGTGGAAATGCGCAGTATTGTCCCTAGAGCAAGATTTTCCCATTATTATGTCATAGAATCCGGTTTGAAAGTAGGAGAGCGCATGGTGTATGAAGGCATCCAAAACGTAAAAGATGGAATGACCATCCAACCAAAAATTATTGCAGGGGAGACAGATGCTGCCTTACCGGAAAATGACGATACCCTTGCAGAAGTAATGCCTACCAGTACAGAAAAATAAGCTATGTTTGATTTATTTATAAAAAGGCCGGTTTTATCACTGGTGATATCCCTTTTCTTTGTGTTGCTGGGATTGTTGTCTTTTTTCACCTTGCCGGTAGAACTTTTCCCGGATATTGCGCCACCATCTGTATCCATTCGTGCCAAATACAGGGGAGCAAATGCAGAAGTAGCGGCCAAAACAGTGGCCACTCCTCTTGAAAAAGTGATCAATGGTGTGCCGGGGATGACCTACATGACCTCTGTAAGTAGTAACAGGGGTACAGTTATCATCAAAGTTTATTTTCAGGCCGGAGTTGATCCGGATCTGGCAGCGGTAGAAATACAGAACAGGGTTTCTACGGTGGTCAATGACTTACCGGAAATTGTTACCAAAGCAGGGGTTACGGTGGAAAAGCAAGTGGAAGGCTTGCTCATGTATATCAACGTGGCCAGTGATGACCCCTCACTGGACGAAGCCTTTATCTATAACTTTACCGATCTCAATGTGCTCCAAGAGTTGCAGCGGGTGGATGGTGTAGGTCTTGCCGAAATCATGAGTACCAAAGATTACTCCATGAGGATATGGCTCAAGCCCGATCGAATGACGGCTTATAAAGTGGCCACAGACGACGTCATCGCTGCCATCAACAATCAGAATGTGGAAGCAGCCCCCGGGCAGCTGGGGATCAGCTCCGGTAAAGACATGCAAATGCTCCAGTATGTCCTTAAATACACCGGTAAATTTTATGAGCCCAAGCAGTATGAAAACTTGGTCATCAGGGCCAACCCGGATGGGTCAATACTAAGGTTAAAAGACATTGCTGATGTGGAATTTGGTAACTTGAATTATGGTAGGATTGCCAAGATGGATGGGAAACCTGCCGCTTCGGTAATGGTTATTCAGCGTCCCGGATCCAACGCCAGTGAGGTTATTGCCAATGTAAAAGAGAAAATAGAACAAATTAAGCAGGACAATTTCCCATCAGGGATGGATTATAAAATCTCCTATGATGTGTCCAGATTCTTGGATGCTTCCATTCATGAGGTATTGGTTACCTTGGTAGAGGCATTTATATTGGTTTTTATTGTGGTTTTTATTTTCCTACAGGATTTTCGCTCCACACTTATCCCTACTTTAGCCGTTCCTGTTGCATTGATCGGTACCTTGTTTTTTATGCAGTGGTTGGGCTTTTCTATTAACCTGCTTACCTTATTTGCACTGGTACTGGCCATAGGTATTGTGGTGGATAATGCCATTGTGGTGGTGGAGGCAGTTCATGCCAAAATGGAGAAAGAAGGTCTGGCACCGCGTGCGGCTACCTTTGCTGCCATGAAAGAAATTAGTGGGGCCATCATTGCCATTACCATGGTAATGTCTGCCGTGTTTGTTCCGGTGGCATTTATGTCCGGTCCGGTTGGCGTATTTTATAGGCAGTTTTCCTTGACTTTGGCCATCGCCATTTTTATTTCCGGGATCAATGCACTGACATTAACTCCTGCGCTTTGTGCCATCTTGCTTCAAAACCATTATGGTGAAGAAAAGAAACAAACCTTGTTACAACGATTTTTCAATGGTTTCAACCATTACTACAATTTCTTTGAAAACAAATATTTTCAATATGTCACCTTCTTGGTGCCTAGAAAGGGAATCACTACGCTGATATTACTCTTCTTCTTTGCGGCCACTTGGGGGGTAAGTAAAATATTGCCCACAGGCTTTATCCCAACTGAAGACCAGAGTATGGTTTATGTAAATGTAACCACTCCCGTGGGTGCAACAGTGGAAAGGACAGAAAAGGTTTTGGATGAATTGATCCATAAATTGGAAGGAAATGAGGCGGTAGCTTCTGTTTCCAGTTTGGCTGGGTATTCACTGGGAAATGGACTTTCCGGGGCCTCTTATGGTATGGCCATGGTCAATCTCAAATCCTGGGATGAAAGGAAAGACCTGCCCATTCAGCAGACATTGGACGAATTTGGAAGGCTTGGTGATGAAATTTCTGATGCGAAGATCAGTTTCTTCTTGCCTCCTACAGTTTCAGGTTTTGGTAACTCCAGTGGTTTTCAGATGAAAGTACTCGACCAAACAGGAACAGGTAATCTGGACCGCTTGTCCACAGTAACCAATGACTTAGTGGAGGAGCTGATGGCCAGTCCGGAAATAGGCTTTGCTTTTACTGACTTTGACCCTACCTTCCCGCAGTTTCTTATCCGGATTGATCAGGATCAGGCAGCCAAAAATGGAGTCACGATAGCCAAAGCCCTTGGAACCATGCAGGTTTTATTGGGTGGGCAATTTGTTTCTGATTTTGTTCGCTTTGAACAAATGTATGATGTAATGCTACAAGCCGGGCCGGAATACAGGGCCAAACCTGAGGATGTAATGGCGCTTCAAGTAAAAAACAATGAAGGTGAAATGGTGCCCATCTCTTCTTTCCTAACCATGGAAAAAGCCTATGGTCCCGAACAGTTGACGAGGTTTAATATGTACAATTCATCTACCGTAAAAGGTTCTGCTGCCCCCGGGTACAGTAGTGGAGATGTGATTGCTGCTATTGAAAGAGTAACGGCCGAAAAACTTCCCCAAGGATACAATCATGACTGGTATGGGATGTCCAGAGAAGAGGTTACTTCAGGAAACCAAGCCATTGTTATTTTCTTGATCTGCTTGTTGTTTGTCTATTTGATTCTTTCCGCACAATATGAAAGTTTTCTCTTGCCACTTCCGGTGATTCTATCTCTTCCGGTGGGGGTATTTGGTGCCTTTATCTCCCTTTACTTATTGGGCTTACAGAACAATATTTATGCGCAAGTGGCATTGATCATGCTTATCGGTCTTTTGGGTAAAAATGCCATTTTGATTGTGGAATTTGCCATTCAGAAAAGAGAAGCAGGGCATTCTGTGATACAAGCAGCTGTGGAAGGATCCGTGACCAGGTTGCGACCCATATTAATGACTTCCTTTGCCTTTATTGCCGGCTTATTGCCTTTGGCAATGGCCACTGGTGCCGGGGCTTTGGGTAACCGATCCATTGGTACGGCAGCTGCCGGGGGTATGTTAATCGGGACCATATTTGGGTTGATCATCATCCCAGGATTGTATGTGATTTTCGCCCATTTCACCTTCCAGAAAGTAGAAGAAAATCAAAAGCCAACTTCAGAAAAGAAAGATAATACACAAGTATCTTTTTCAAATAATTGAACAAATACTCCATGTTTTTAAAAAATAAATTGATCCTTCGTCTTTCCATAGGCATCCTGGCGATGGTATCGGTGTTTGCCTGTAAAAGTATTGAGGCTCCGGTAATGCCAGAAATGGAGCCAATGCCTGAGACCTTTTTGGATATAGAGGACTCTGCCAGTATTGGGGACATTTCCTGGGAGGAGTTCTTCAATGATCCCAATCTTGTTAGCCTAATCGAAACTGGGCTTGAGAATAACCTGGATATCCTGACAGCCCTGGAAAGAATTGAAATTGCCAGGGCTCAGTATAGAATTACTAAAGGGCAAATGTATCCGACCTTAAATGGGATGGTTCGATACCGCTCTGGAGATATTCGGCCCAACTTGTTTAGTGGCACCATCAATGGAGACAGAAATGTTGTCAATAGAGCAGAGAATAATTTCATAGGCTTTCAGAGTACCTGGGAAATCGATATTTGGGGAAAGGTGAAAAATAGAAAGGAAGCTGATTATGAAAAATTTCTAGCTACAGGGATGGGAAGACACCTGGTGGTCACCAATATGGTAGCTGAGATTTCAAGAATTTACTATCAATTACTGGGTTTAGACATTCAGTTGGAAACCATCAATAGGAATATTGAATACCAAGAGATGGCATTGGAGCTGATTAAAATTCAGAAAATGGCCGGTAGGGCGACAGAGCTGGCTGTGCAACAGTTTTCAGCTCAATTGCTTTCTACAAAAAGCCTTTCTTACGAGAAGCAACAAGAAATCATCGAGACAGAAAATAGATTAAACTTTATTATTGGCAGGTTTCCTCAGCCTATTGAAAGGGCCTCCTCCTTATTGGAAATCAAACTTCCGTATGGGATGGAAGCCGGTTTGCCAGCAGACATGTTGCTTCGTAGACCTGATATTCGTCAGGCCGAACATGAGCTAAGGGCAAGTAATTTCAATGTAGAAGCGGCTAGAAAAGAGTTTTTGCCTTCCTTAAGCCTTACCCCTTACGTAGGGTTGAATGATAAGAGCCTTCCGGCAGCTTTGGAAATGCCCGGTGGCTTGACCATCGGGATATTGGGCGGTTTGACAGCTCCGATTTTTGCTCAGAATCGTATCAGAGCAGGATACGATCAGTCCATAGCTTCCAATAAAATTGCCTTGTATAATTATCAAAAAAGCATTCTGGATGGTTACCAGGAGGTGTCAGGTAAACTTCAGCGTGTGGGTAACCTTAGAAATATTTACAGCCTTAGAGATGAAGAAACAGCCGTCCTGCTCAATGCAGTATCGACGGCCAATGAATTGTTCCGAGGAGGATATGCGACTTACCTGGAGGTGATTACGGCCCAGTCAAGGGTACTGGAAGCAGAATTGGACAAGACCAATACAAGGATTGAAATGTTCCTCACTGTAGTGGACCTTTACCGTGCATTGGGAGGTGGTTGGAAATAGTCCGGCCATTTCTTTTTTACCTAAGCCTACACTTCGTATTTTTGAAGTGCTATGATGAATTGGGAAAAATTACTATTGCCCGAAGGCTTAAAGCCTTCGGATACGGACCTTCAAAGAAGTCAATTTGAACGGGATTTTGATCGGATAATCTTTTCGGCACCTTTTCGAAATCTTCAGGATAAAACCCAGGTTTTTCCCCTTCCTGAAAATGATTTTGTGCATACCAGATTGACCCATAGCCTCGAAGTTTCAAGTGTAGGACGATCTCTGGGAAAGTCAGCGGGAAAATTCCTTTTGGACAAATATCCGGAATTGGCTTCAAAGAAATTGCAGCCTTTTGACATAGGAGGAATTGTGGCCACTGCGGCTTTGGCCCATGACATTGGCAACCCTCCTTTTGGGCATGCCGGAGAAGAGGCCATTTCAGATTTTTTTAAGTTTCATGCCACCGGGAAATTATGGCAGCAAAAGTGTTCGGCCAACGAATGGGAGGACCTTACCAACTTTGAGGGAAATGCCCAAGGATTTCGCATGCTGGTGGACAAAAAAAATGGGATGAATATCTCCCCCGCTACCTTGGCTTCATTTACCAAATACCCAAGGCCTGCTTGGTGCAAAGCTTCCGGTCAGAAAAGAAGAAGCCAAAAGAAATTTGGGTTCTTCACCAGTAATATTTCTCATTATGAACTCTTGGCAGAAGGAATGGGCATTCCTCAATTGGCTGACAATTGCTGGATGAGGCATCCCTTGGCTTTTTTGGTGGAGGCTGCAGATGATATTTGTTACAGTATTATTGACCTGGAGGATGGTTGTACCCTAGGTTTGGTTTCCCTTGATCAGACCATTTCTTTAATGGGGGCGATTGTTGGAGAGCGATATTCACCGGAGAAACTTAAAAAATACAGTAGTCCAAAACAGCAATTGGCCATCATGCGGGCCATGGCCATCAGCCAGCTGATTCAGGAAACCACGGCTGTTTTTGAAGAGAAAGAGGCAGCCATTTTAAGCGGTGAATTTGATCAAGCTTTGACAGAAATTATACCTTCAGCTGAGAACTTGGAAGCCATTACTTCGCTTTCTGTTAAAAAAATATACCGGTCTCAACCTGTATTGGAAAAGGAGGCAGCAGGATATCAGGTATTGGAAGGCTTATTGGCCACCTTTTCTGACGCCTTATTTAATTTTCACTTTGAGAAATCAAGGTTTTCAGGCCACAACAAGAGTATTTTGCGTTTGCTTCCTGAGGAGCTGGAACTCCAAAAATCCGGTGATGCCTATGCGCTAATGAGAGGTTTGTTGGATTTTATTTCCGGGATGACAGACAAACATGCCCTTTCTCTTTATAGGCGGGTAAAAGGAATTACCATTCCGGGTACTTGAGTTTGTAAATGAAAAATATTAAATCAGGAATGAACTCGTAAGTCCTAAAAAAACCAAACTCCCCCTTTATTTCAAAGGGGGATCAAGGGGGATTTGTTGAAAAACTGGAATCCCTAAATAAATCGAATTCTTAGGTTAGATTTTGTCAGCATTGTTGCAGAAAAGGCGCAACAATGCCGCCAAAATCAAGATCGAGTAGGTTCCCCTGACCACGGGCTTCACCCGTGGCTATTCTATTTTCAGCCCTTCAGGCTTCTCCGTTTCTTTCAGGTAGGCTATAATCGAAACCCGATATTAATTATAGTGTAATTGATAGATACGTCTTCAGAAAAAAGGTATAACAATCTATGAAAATTCACTATTCGAAAATTAGCCTAAAACCCTATTTTCCGTAATTCCCGTAATAAGGGGGAGTTGCAAGAAATGGTATTTTAACGCCGAATTTAAGTGGGCCATTGAAATGTGAAATCAGAAACATACTGTAAGCCCGAAAAACCAAAATCCCCCTTTTTTTCAAAGGGGGACAAAGGGGGATTTTTTCGTAAATATTATAAAAAATAAGCTTGAGAATATAACTTTTCTACGCTGTTAAGACTAGCACTGCTCCCTCTACCTACGGCTGAGCGGAGTCGAAGCCATAGGAATAGGTGCTTGTTTTACCTACGCCTTTGGATTCGCTTAACTTCTCCAAGGAACTACGGTACAATTCAATAATTAATAGGGCTATTTAGCCAGCTCAAAAGCAATTACTTGAACATAGACCTTGTTTAAAACTGCTAAATTGATGTTTCTCTTAGGCTCAGTAGACCAAGTGCATAGATTTTCTTCAATTGCCATACATATACCCCTGTTTTCTATTAACTTTACGGCTTCGTTTTGGACAGATTACAAATGTCCTAAAAAATAAGGCGCATCAAGACACAGATAATATTTTCTAATTACAGTGAAGAAATATCAGGAGTTTAAACAGGTAGATTACCCCAAAATAGGGGAGGACGTATTGGCTTTTTGGAAAAACAATGCCGTTTTTGAAAAATCCATTAGCAATAGGGAGGGTGCACCTTCCTATACCTTTTATGAAGGCCCGCCTTCAGCCAATGGAACCCCGGGAATTCACCATGTAATGGCAAGGGCAATAAAAGATGTCTTTTGCCGCTATAAAACACTAAAAGGATTTCAAGTAAAAAGAAAGGGAGGTTGGGATACCCACGGCTTGCCTGTAGAGTTACAGGTAGAAAAGGAGTTGGGAATCACCAAGGAGGATATTGGTAAAAAAATCTCCGTAGAAGAATACAATCAAAAATGTAGGGAAACCGTCATGCGTTACAAGCATGAATGGGACAACCTGACCGAACAAATAGGTTATTGGGTAGACCTAGATGACCCTTACATTACTTTTGATGTGAAATATGTAGAGAGTCTTTGGCATTTGCTTAAAAAGCTCTATGAAAAGGATTTGATTTACAAAGGTTATACCATACAGCCCTATTCACCGGCTGCAGGTACAGGCCTGAGTTCGCATGAACTTAACCAGCCGGGTAGTTATCGAGATGTAAAAGACACTTCCATCACAGCCCAGTTTAAGGTTAAGGGAGAGGAGGATCTATATATATTGGCATGGACCACCACACCTTGGACCCTGCCTTCCAATTCAGCCCTTGCCATCGGTGAGAAGTTGGATTATGTAAAGGTCAAAACATTTAACCCTTACACCTTTGCACCTCAAACAGTACTATTGGCCAAGGCCAGGATGTCTGCTTATTTCAACCCCAAAAGTGCTGATGCAGATTTGTCTGCCTATAAACCGGGAGACAAGGTCATTCCTTACCAAGTAGTGGAGGAAATAAAAGGCAAGGATTTGATAGGAATGAAGTATGAACAATTGTTCCCTATCGAAGCTTTGGCACTTCCCGAACCGGCTTTTACCGTGATTTCCGCAGATTATGTAACCACTGAAGATGGTACTGGAATCGTGCATTTGGCCAAAGCTTTTGGTGCCGATGACTTTAGAACACTTGCCCAGCAAAATGTTCCCGGAATATTCCTGAAAGATGAGAAGGGGATGGAAATCCCTATTGTGGATAAAAAAGGAAAGTTCCTTCCAGTGGTGGGCGAGTATTTGCTTTCCAAAATAGAAGAACATTCAATCCCGGTTCACAAAACCTTTACTGCGGATGACTTTTACGTAAAAAATTATACCCACGATGACGAAAATAACAAAGCCTACAAGAGTACGGATGTCATCATTTCCATCATTTTAAAAAATGAAAACAAGGCATTTAAAGTAGAAAAGTACGAGCACAGCTACCCACACTGCTGGCGTACGGATATGCCTATCTTGTATTATCCGCTGGAAAGTTGGTTCATCAAAACCACTGCTTATAAAGACAAGTTGGTAGCTTTTAATAAAACCATCAATTGGAAGCCTGAATCTACCGGAACAGGTAGGTTTGGCAATTGGCTGGAAAACCTTGTGGATTGGAACCTTAGTCGATCTAGATTTTGGGGGACACCTTTGCCTATCTGGAGAAATAAGGAAGGTACCCAAACCAGGTGTATTGGTTCAGTAGCTGAATTGGAAGCAGCCATTGAAGAATCGGTTGCTAAAGGATATATGAAAGAATCTCCCTACAAAGGCAAAGAAGTGGATCTTCACCGACCTTTTGTAGATGATATCGTATTGGTAGCAGAGAACGGAGACAAGATGTTCCGCGAACCTGATCTTATCGATGTATGGTTTGATTCCGGGGCCATGCCTTATGCCCAGTGGCATTATCCCTTTGAAAATAACGAAATCTTTAAGGCCAATTATCCTGCAGATTTTATCGCAGAAGGCGTTGACCAAACAAGGGGGTGGTTCTTTACCCTGCATACGCTGGCGGTAATGTTATTTGATAGCGTAGCTTTCAAGAATGTAATCGCTAACGGCCTGGTGCTGGACAAAAATGGCAACAAAATGTCCAAACGTCTGGGCAACGCTGTGGATCCTTTCAAAACCCTTAAGGAATTTGGACCGGATGCCTTGCGTTGGTACATGTTGAGCAATGCCAACCCTTGGGACAACCTTAAGTTCAACAAAGAAGGCGTAGTGGAAGTGCAAAGAAGATTCTTTGGAACCCTTCAAAACACTTATAATTTCTTTGCGCTGTATGCCAATTTGGATGCCTTTGCTTACGATGCAGCCAATGTAATCCCTGTGAATGAACGGCCCGAACTGGATCGATGGATCCTTTCCAAGTTGCAGTCATTGATCAAGGAAACAGAAACGGCCTACGAAAATTATGACATAACGCCTGCCTCCAGGGCCATCATGAATTTTACTGTGGATCAACTGTCCAACTGGTATGTGCGTTTGGCAAGAAAACGATTTTGGAGAGGCGACATGAATGCAGACAAGCAGGCTGCCTATGAGACCTTGTATGAATGCTTGGAGGTGATTGCCGGATTGATGTCCCCTGTGGCACCTTTTTATTCGGATTGGTTGTACCAGAACCTTACTTCAAGCTTGGAAAACAAAACTTTGTCTGTGCATTTGACAGATTGGAAGCCTTCCAATGAGAACTTGATCAACCTGTCCCTGGAAAACAGCATGCAGTTGGCCCAAGACATCTCATCTTTGGTGCATTCCCTAAGGAAAAAGGAAAGATTAAAGGTAAGACAGCCGCTTCAGAAAGTGCTTATACCGGTATTGAATGAAGAAACCAAGGCTTTGATTGAGCATGTAGAGGACCTTATTAAATCAGAGGTTAATATCAAATCAATTGAATACATAGATGATACTTCTGACATTTTAGTGAAAAGTGTCAAGCCTAATTTCGCCCTTTTGGGTAAGCGTTTTGGTCCTAAAATGAAGGCTGTCAACCAGCTCATTCAGCAATGGGGCAAAGAAGAAATCGCTCAAATCGAGAAGGAAGGACAGGTAGAAATCAGCATTGATGGAGAAGCTGCCACACTTAAACTGGAAGAAGTATTGATCCAGTCACAGGATATCCCTGGTTGGTCTGTAGCTACAGACAATGGCATTACTGTGGCCTTGGATGTTACCCTAAGCACAGCATTGAAGGAAGAAGGGATTGCCAGGGATTTTGTTAACAGGATCCAAAATTTCCGTAAGGACATGGGACTGGAAGTTCAGGACAAAATTCGTATCCATATTGCGCCACTTAATGCAACGGTGGACAATGCATTGCTTAATTTCTCCGACTATATCAAAACTGAAACACAAGCATTGGCGTTAACCCTTGATGGAGACAGTAATAATTCTACCGTTTTGGACATGGATGAGTTTGAACTCGCCGTTAAAGTAGAGAAAGTATAATATATGAAATATTGGAAATATTTTGGCATCACCTTATTGGTGATAGTGATTGACCAAGCGGTGAAGATGATGGTCCATTACGGAATGGATTTTGGCACAGCAGGACAAATCAAAGTTTTTGGAGATTGGTTCAAGCTCCATTATACCACCAACCCGGGAATGGCATTTGGCATGCAATTGGGTTCCGAATATGGTAAACTTTTGCTTACCAGCTTTCGATTGGTGGCCATGTTTGGGATTGGTTATTATTTGTATTCCCTAATCACTAAAAAAGCGCATCCGGGATACATTATATGTATTGCCATGATACTCGGAGGAGCAGTGGGCAATCTTATTGACAGCGTATTTTATGGTGTTTGGCTTGGAAACGCCCCTTTTGATGCTGCCACCCCATGGTTTCATGGACAGGTAGTGGACATGTTTTATATTGACATCTGGGAAGGTTTTGTGCCTGAATGGATTCCAATCTTTGGAGGAGGCTATACTGCCCTATGGCCAATTTTTAATATAGCAGATGCATCCATTTTTGTAGGTGTAGGTATCATCCTAATTTTCCAGAAGCGTTTCTTTGATGAAGAAAATGAAGAACATGGGGAAAAAGAAGAAGAGGACCATATCCAGAAGCAATTTATTGACGAAAAGTAAAGCTATTCAATTTAAGGAATAGAGAGGCGGTAAAGTTCTATAAGGGCTTTACCGTTTTTTTTTAAATTTGCCTTGAGTGCTGAACTTTCAGTTTCTTTATTTCCTTAGAGGATTTATCTCTATTTGATTTTTGTCCTGACTTTATCTTATTTACTATCATATAAGCGAATGCTCCTCCGTGGGTTGCAGCAATAAATAAAATAATTATCCAAACTATGCTCATGGCTTTAGGGTTTTATTTGTTATCAGCTATTGAATAGCTGATACATTGTCAATTAAATGGATCGAAAATTATTTCGGAAGCAAACCTATTCCACTAATGGCCTGAAAGCCTGATATAACTTAGCCACGGGTGTAGCCCGTGGTAAGGTGATGTATACGTCACGATTTTGGCGGTATTCTTGCCAATTTTTAGCAACAATGCTGACAAAATTTCTAGTTAAGTTAACAACCAGACGTTACTTTTTGACTATGTCCTCGAATACGGGTAAAAAAACGCAAAGGAGCCCTTGGCAATTTAATCAAATCAACTATATTGATATTTAGTGTTGATAATTGTGCTTCGAGATGTTGAGTTTAAACAATTGTCTTAGCTATTACATACTTGATGAGATCGACTTGATTTTAGCTATTTCAAAAAATTGATACCTATGATACTAAAAATTCACTTTGATTATTTTGAGGGATATAAAAAATTGGTAAAAAGTTTATCATTTAATGTCAATCATAAAATTGAGCGGATTGATTTTGAAAGGGAACTCAATAAAACTGCCTCAGAATATCAATTTGAATTTGTAAATCCAAATTTTTTTCAATCGCTTTACGCTTTTAAAAGATGCCTCTTAACATCTCCAAAGGTTACAGCTGATTACTATTACAAGGAATATTCCTATAATTATACAGACTGCTTTCGTCCCAAAATTGAAGAACTAGATTTATTATCAATATTTATTTCTAATGGAAAGATATCTTACTTTCTTGACTATGCGAAAGAAGTCTTGCCTAAAAATAAAACTAAATTACGGCCTCCTATAACAAACACTAAGAAAGAAGATTTACCGGATATTCTAATCAGCAACATCAGAAGGATCAATGCGCGGAAAGGGACAAACCAACCTGCCGGAGCTTTAATAGGGAAGCTTAGTTCAGTATTCGCATTGATTTATAACGAATATGGAATGAATGTTAACATTCAATCCGTTGATACAACTGAACAAAAAGAACTCAGTGAAGATACAGATCATTTTGATGTGGTTCTTATGGGAGCTGCAGAGGAAGCGCCCTCTAAAATTCATAATTATGTAAGGATTACGTTAAAGGACCGTGATTGGGATCCAGCTTACCATGGTACCATTGTTTGTGAGGGGTTCCTTCATGCTGAGCAAGCAGCATATACTGGTTCAGAACTCGAAGCCTCTTTTTATCTGGTTGGTTATTGGTTATTGGTTCTTGACCTTTACACTGCAGAAAAGTGGGAGGATTGTCTGCAAGTTTTAAATACTCTTGCCGAAGATTATGAGAATTTGTTGATCGAAAATGAAGCTAAATATATTGCTGATCCAACTCCGTCAAAAGATTTATTACTAACAATGGCAGAGGTATTACATATTCGAGCCGCTGTACTTTTAAAGCAACCATCAAGTGTACCTTCTGAGGCTTTAGAAATCCTATATCATACAATTGATAATCACAGATTCTATTTGGAGAAAAACAGTATTCGATATGCCAGGATCACACACAACATTGCTGAAGCATATAGGCAACAAGGAAAAAAGGAATTGGCGCAAGAACACTTTCAAAAAGCCCTCACTTTGAATTCCAAGCAATGGGAAAGCCACTTGTATTTGGGACGATTATTGTTCGCTCAAAATAAACCTGACTGGAAAGAAAGTTATTCTAACGCTATCAAATTTTGTGATCGAAGCACGGATCCAATAGAGGAAGAAATTCAGGAACTATCACTAGGTTATGATAAGAAAATTGCTTTTTTAAAGAACTATTTAGTTGGTGAGGAAAAACGATAGTGTCCTGATAAAATCAAATTGATTTAACCAATTTAAACTAATTTTTTTGATGATAATCAGTGGGCTAATTTAGCAACAATGCTGACAAAATCTCAAACGTTCATTAATCATCAAACAAATCCCCCCGACCTCCTGAAGGCGAACCCAATCCCCAAAAAAAGGCCGGAAAATATTCCCGGCCTGTTTGATTGACCTTTTGGGTCTTTCTAATTTATTTTTAATTTAACTTTTACCCCTGTTCTTCACCGCATGGTCTACTGCTCTTGCAGTAATGGCCATATAGGTAAGGGAAGGGTTTTGGGTGCTGGTGGAAGTCATGCAAGCGCCGTCCGTAACGTATACATTGGGACAGGCATGTACTTGATTCCATTCATTAAGTACCGATGTTTTTGGGTCTTTGCCCATTCGTGCTCCTCCCATTTCGTGGATGTCCAGACCCGGAGCACGTTTGTCGTCTCTGGTTCGGATATTGGTAAAACCTGCTGCCTCAAACATCTCCGACATTTGCTCCAAATAATCCTTGATCATGGCCTCATCATTGTCGTCATAATCCATGGCAATTTTCAATTGTGGTATACCCCATTCATCCTTTAGTTCGGAGTCCAGGCTTACCTGACTTTCTTCTTTAGGAATGGTTTCCCCCATCATGTGGGAGCCCATGCGCCAAGGACCATACTCAGGTGCCTTTGCCATGGATTTTTCCAGCTCATCGCCTATGCCGGAATAATCACTGATGGTTCGCCTACTGGAACTAAAGCCCGCTGCATAGCCTCTTAAAAAGTCTGTTTCTTGTTTGTGGAGGTTCCTGAACCTGGGGAAATAACCTGAGGTAGGTCTTCTTCCTTCTGTAGTGTATTCCTTCAACCCATCGTATTCTGCAGAGATGCCTGCACGGTAATTGTGGAAGGCAACATATTTCCCTAGCACACCACTGTCATTGCCAAGACCATTGGGAAAGCGGCTGGAAGTAGAATTCAGCAAAATTAAATTGGTATTCAAAGCACTGGCATTGACAAAGATGACTTCTGCATAGAACTCCTTCATCTCTTTGGTTTGGGCATCGATCACCCTTACTCCTGTGGCCTTTCCTTTTTCATCATCATAAATGATAGAGTGTACCACTGCATGGTGATGCATGGTAAGGTTGCCTGTTTTGGCAGCCCATGGAAGGGTGGAGGAATTGCTACTAAAATACCCGCCAAATGGACAACCACGCTGGCAAAGGGTCCTGTTTTGGCAAAGGGTTCTGCCCTGCTTGGCATAGAATTCTTGGTTGCCGGTGATATGGGCACAGCGTGCCACTACGATTTCTCTTTCAGGGTAATTGTTTTTCAGGAACTCCTTAAAGTATTTTTCTCCGGCAGTTAGTTCAAAGGGAGGTAAAAACTCCCCATCCGGCAAATTGGGCTTGCCGTCTTTGTTACCGGATACACCAATGAATTTTTCTACATGGCTGTACCAGGGTGCCAGATCTTTGTAGCGTATGGGCCAGTCTACTGCAAATCCATCTCTGGCGGGACCTTCAAAATCAAAATCGCTCCACCGTTGAACTTGTCTGGCCCAGAGCAGGGATTTTCCTCCGGTTTGGTAGCCCCGAATCCAATCAAATGGTTTTTCTTGAACATAGGGATGCTCGGTATCTTTAACGAAAAAATGCTGTGTATCTTCTTTATAGGCATAGCACCTGCTTACAACCGGGTTTTCCTCTTTCACATTTTGGAGAATGGCACCTCTATGCTCGAGTTCCCAAGGCATGCTGTTGGTGGTGGGATAATCTTTGACATGCTTTACTTCCCGGCCTCTTTCAAGTACCAGGGTATTCAATCCTTTCTCACAAAATTCTTTGGCAGCCCAGCCTCCGCTTATTCCGGAGCCGATGACGATGGCGTCATAGCTGTTATCTTTTTTGCTTTTTATATTCAAATTGGCCATTGAGTCCTATCTAATTTATGCGTTTTCAATTAATTTACTCCCATAAAAACGTGCAGGAACCAGTTCGTATGGCTTTATTTCTGTCATAAAATATTCAGAATTAAGATATCCCTGCAAGGCAAAACGTTTGGTGGTATTCAGGAATTGGCGGGTATTTCCGGCTTCACTGTCATTTTCTCCTTCCAAGGCCATTCCTTTCACTATGGCTTCTTCGGCTTCTTTTTGGTCCATTTTAGAAAATGCCTTGCCATAGGTTTTCTTTGAAAAATCATCCCAGCCTTTAAGCCCTTTTACAAAACCGTTTTGTTGATCGGGGTTCAGACAGTCGTTACTCATAAGCAGCACAAAGTCCGGAATCATCAATTCTTCGGCTTTTTTAAGTGTGGTGCCGGGAAATATGGTATTGGTCACTTGGCTTAGCAAAGCATGATCGCTTTGAGTAACTTTTAGGTTTTGATAGGCTTGCAAAATGGATTCCTCGCTGAAGTTGCAGGCAGGTATCATGACTGCCCCTCCGGTAAGAATCGCTAATTGCTTCATAGCGGATCTTCTATCCATAATATTTTTTGAGTAAAATGAAAATACTCGAACAAGTTATTAAATTTTTGATTAACAGTCCAAGGTTTTTTTCATTGGTGGTACTTTCCCTTAAAAATGGTTTAATTTTACCGTTGAAACTTAACCACCACTATTATAAAAAGCGAAAAATGAAATTAACACTACAAGTAATAGTAATACTGCTTCTTCCGTTTGGGCTTTTGGCGCAGACGAGTATTAAGGTTTTGGATGCTGATTCTCAAGAACCTGTATCTTTTGTTACAGTAAAGGTAGACACCCGAAAAGCGGTGACTGCCAATGAGCAGGGAGAATTGACAGTAGACTTGACTGAGCCTTCTAATTTGCTGTTCTCACATATTGCCTTTGTTGACCAATTAGTTTTGGTGCCGGCTTCAGGTGAAGTAACGGTTTACTTGGAAAGAGGAGAAAATGCTTTGACAGAAGTTTTGGTCAGCTCCTTTGAATCTGAACGGCCATTGCTGGAGCAGGCTGCCGGAATCGCCAGGGTTGCAGAATCGGATTTATATCGGTTCAATGAAACCTCCTTGGTTCAGGCTTTCAACACAAAGCCCGGAATACGGATAGAGGAAAGAGCTCCGGCCAGTTACCGGGTTTCTATCCGAGGCAGTTCTTTGCGTGCTCCTTTTGGGGTAAGAAATGTGAAGGTTTACTGGAATGGCATGCCCTTTACCGCAGCAGATGGCACCACGCCATTGAACATGCTTGACTTATCCAATATTCAAAATACAGAAATAATCAAAGGTCCTGCAGGGAGTATCTATGGTGCAGGAAACGGAGGGGTAATTAGCTTTACCAGTAAGGAGTCCATAGATGAAAACAGAATCAGTGCTGCCCTATCTGTAGGTGACTTTGGACTGGTTCGGTACCGCCTGGGAGTTGATCAAAAATTGGAAAATGGTGGGGTTTCTGTGGCCTATGCCAGCCAAAAATCGGATGGGTACAGAGACCATACTGCCATGGATAGAGAAGTCGTGCAAGTAACCGGTTACTATCAGCCTTCAAAGAAACAGAAGCTTACAACACAAATCCTATATTCCGACCTTTTCTATGAGTTGCCGGGAGCTTTGACAGCAGATCAGGTGGCAGAAAACCCACAACAGGCAAGACCAGGTTCTGCAGCCCAAAATGCTTCGATCAAACAAAAATCCATGTATGGTACCTTGTCTCATGACTACAGGTTTAACCATAATCTGGACAACAAAACCTCACTTTATATCAATACCACTGATTTTGAGAATCCTTTTAACCTGGATTATAAAAAAGAAACGCAGTTTAGCTATGGCGGTAGAACCAGTTTTACCTATGATGACATTTGGGCCAATATTCCGGTCAGACTTATTGGAGGTGGGGAATACCAGCTTTCCAAGACTTCTGCTCTGAATTTCGGGAACAATGGAGGGCTGATTGATACCGTCCGCTTTGGGGATGAGTTGCTGACCACCACAGCCTTCCTATTTCAGCAATTAGAAGCAGAGCTTACCGATAACTTGCTTATGACCCTAGGTTTAAGTGAGAACTTTTCCAGTTTTGATATCGCCAGAAATATTGACGCGATCAACGGGGTACCTTCCAATGCCAAGCGGACATTTGACCCTGTAATTGTACCAAGGGTAGCTTTGTCTGCAAAACTAAATCCCAATTCAGCCTTACATGCTAGCATTAGCTCCGGTTTTTCTCCACCAACCATAGATGAGGTAAGAACCAATGAGGGATCCATTAATTTGGATCTGGAAGCTGAAAAAGGAGTGAATTATGAACTGGGTTACCGTTCCAGCTTCAATAAAGGAAGGGTAAATGTGGATGGTTCGGTTTTCTATTTCAAACTGGATGAAACCATCACCACCTTTGTGAATGAGCAAGGCGTGGTACTCTTCAGGAATGCCGGTGCCACCAATCAGAAAGGGATAGAGTTGATGGTAGATTATGCCTTGATCAGGAAACAAATGGGATTTGTTCAGGAGGCTAAAATTACTCATTCATTTACAGGTCACTATTTTGAGTTTGTGGACTTTGTAAAAGGGGACACTGATTATAGCGGAAATGACTTGACAGGTGTGGCTCCACATACATTGGTGAATCAATTGGACATCAAGACCAAACCCGGTTTTTACCTGAACTTTACCCACCAGTTTGTGGATGATATACCCCTGAATGATGCCAATACAGTTTTTCAGGAAGCATATCACTTGATGAATTCAAGGGTAGGCTGGAGAGGAGATGTAGGAAATGCCCTTGATCTCGAGTTGTATTTTGGGGTACAGAATTTAACCAATGCGACCTATAGCTTAGGGAATGACCTAAACCCATTTGGGGGAAGGTATTTTCAACCAGCTGCGACAAGAAACTTTTATGGCGGAATAAAGGTTGGACTAAGATATTAACAATCTCAAAAAAGCAATTATTTATGAACAACAGGCCTGTATTCAATATAGAAGAAGTCAATAAAATTATACGCAATAGGAGGTCTCAATTTGTGGCCCAGTTCAAGGAAAATGATCCTGTTGATGACGGGGTCATTAAGGAGCTATTGGAGAATGCCAACTGGGCACCTACACATAAGCTTACAGAACCTTGGCGCTTTGTAGTTTTTTCAGGTGAGGGCTTAAAAAAATTAGCCGATTATCAGTCTAACTTATACAAAGAGCGTAGTAAAAAGACAGGCGTTTTTAAAGAAGCTGTATACAATAAGTTGAAAGAGAACCCTTTAAAGGCGTCTCATGTAATTGCCATTGGCATGAAGAGAGACCTGCGGGCAAACCTTCCTGAAATGGAGGAGATTTCTTCCGTAGCCATGGCTGTTCAGAACATGTACTTAACTGCTAGTGCTAGAGGCTTAGCCGGCTATTGGAGTACGGGTGCTCCTACATTTTGGCCGGAGGCAAAGGGCTTTTTTGGCCTGGGAGAAGAAGATATGTTGATGGGTTTTTTCTTTGTGGCCAAGCCTTCCTCTGATGGTTGGCCTGAAGGAAAGAGAAGCCCAATATCTGATAAAGTGACTTGGATAAAATAACAATGGTTTTTTTAAAAAAACTATATCAAAATCCTGCTTTGGCCTTTTGTTGGCTGGTCTTGTTGGTGATGGGAGCATG
Source organism: Cyclobacterium sediminis (assembly GCF_054781075.1). Lineage (NCBI taxonomy): Bacteria > Pseudomonadati > Bacteroidota > Cytophagia > Cytophagales > Cyclobacteriaceae > Cyclobacterium > Cyclobacterium sediminis. Next base: position 465,796 of record NZ_BAAGVC010000007.1, read on the forward strand.
TAGTGAAGACTACCTTCCCAAACCTACGGGCTATAACCGCATTGATTTGCCAGAGCGGGATTTTGTTTCATTAAATAAAAATTTACCTTATAGGTTTGAACATTCCGCCTATGCGCAGATTGAAAGAGATTCCTTTAACCTTGATGAAGAGACCTGGACGAATGTACATTACGCAGGACTAGATGCCCGAGTGCACCTTACCTATAAGGAAATCAATGGTGATGAGGATTTGCTCAAAACTTATCTGAATGATGCCATGAGTTTGACCTTCAAGCATCAGGTCAAAGCTTATGGAATAGATGAAGCTGTTTTATTGACGCCCAAAGGTTATAGCGGCTTTGTCTCAGAGCTAAGTGGGGAAGTGCCTACTCAGTTTCAATTTTTTGTTACTGATTCTACACAACATTTTTTACGGGGAGCGTTATACTTCCAGACAGCAGTGAAAAATGATTCACTGGCACCCATAATTGAATACATCAAAGTTGATATGATGCATTTGATGAATACACTTTCATTTGAAAATGTCAGATTAAAGTAGTATATTTAAAATTATATGTGTACCTACCATCAGCTACTTTTTATATTTACTAGCGCCTAGTAACCTTTCCAATTTTAAAAAACATTTATTTACCTATATGGCTACGCCTAAATTTTCTAGACCTAAAATAACCTTTCACCAAGACTTAAAACAAAGAGTTGGAGAATATTTTAAAACTCAAAACATTGCCCGATCAGGGAATATTGACCTTTTCATAAAGGCAGGTATCATGGTTGTGTCTTTTCTATTGCTTTACGTTCATTTGGTGTTTTTTACACCACATTGGGTATTAGGTCTTATAGAGTGCTTAATATTGGGTGCTTTGACTGCTTTTATTGGTTTTAATGTAATGCATGATGGTGCTCATGGGAGCTTTAGCGATAAGCCATGGCTCAATTCTTTAGCAGGAATGTCCATTAATTTTCTAGGTGCCAATGTTTTCATGTGGAAAACCAAACACAATGTGGTTCATCATTCCTATACCAATGTGGATGGGGTTGATGATGACTTGAATGCAAGGCCATTTTTACGCCTTTCACCTAGTCAAAAGAAATTTAAAATCCATCAGTTTCAACATTACTATTTTATTTTAACATATTCCCTGTTATACCTTTATTGGGTGTTTTTCACAGATTATAAAAAATATGTAACCAGAAAGGTTGGAGTAGTGCCAATTCAGAAAATGAAATTATCTGACCATATCAGTTTTTGGGGTTTTAAGGCCCTTCATTTGGCACTGTTTATTGCCATTCCGGTATACATGATGGGTTGGGTGCCATGGTTAATAGGCTTTTTGGTCTACAGTCTTTTTGCAGGTTTATTGTTGACCTTGGTTTTCCAATTGGCTCATAGCCTTGAAGAAACGGCCTTCCCTGTTCCTGAACCCGTGTCCAATTGCCTGGAGGACGAATGGATGATACATCAAATCAGAACTACTGCTAATTTTGCCACAGGGTATAAATTATTGACATGGTTTTTGGGTGGCTTGAATTACCAAATTGAGCACCATTTGTTTCCCAAAGTCTCCCATATTCATTATCCGGCATTAAGTAAGATCATTAAGGAAACCTGTAAAGATTACAATATCCAATACCTTGAACATCAAAAATTAAGGTGGGCTTTTAGGTCTCATTTTCGTCATTTGAAAATTTTGGGAACTGCATAATCTAAAATTGGAAGTTTGATATTTTAAATAATACCTGCTACATTTGTGGCAAGATCATTAGGGGTGCCTTAATATAACGGGCTGAGATCATACCCATATCACCTGACACGGATAATGCCGGCGCAGGGAAATGAAAAATAGCTAATCGTACGTAATGCTATTGGGTAAACAAGAAAAGGAGATTTGTCCCCTCATTTCTTCTATGTTTAACCAGAATAAAATATCAACATGATTCGTATTTGTATTTCAGCAATATTTATATTGCTGAGCCACTGGGTTATTGCCCAAAATAATATTCAGGGTTTAGTTACTGACGCTGAAAGTAATGCGCCTCTAGAAGGTGCGACCATCTACTTACAAGGTACCTCCAAAGGGGCAGTTACTGATGAAAATGGTGCCTTTCAATTAATGAACCTAAAGCAAAACACCGCAAGTCTTCGCATTTCATTTATAGGGTTTTCTTCCCAGACGATAAGCGTTTCCCTGCCTCAGGAAGAAAAACTTGTGGTGGCACTTGAGCCCATAGCCCTTACGGCCGAGGAATTTATTGTGTCGGGAACCAGGGCTTCAGAAACCACCCCAACGACTTTCCAGGTGATAGACAAGGAGACCATTGGAAAGGATAATTTAGGACAAGATTTACCTTTATTGCTAAATTATACCCCATCAATTGTAACCCATTCCGATGCCGGAACTGGAGTAGGCTATACCGGATTGCGAATAAGAGGGACAGATCAGACTAGGATCAATGTTACCGTAAATGGAATCCCATTGAATGATGCCGAATCCCATGGCGTGTTTTGGGTAAATATGCCTGACTTTGCTTCCTCAGTAGACAATATACAAATCCAAAGGGGAGTTGGAACCTCTACCAACGGAGCGGCTACCTTTGGTGCCAGTCTTAACATACAGACCGATACAAAAAGAGAAGAGGCTTATGCAGAAACAGACAATTCCTACGGTTCTTTCAATACCCGCAAGCATACCATAAAAGCAGGTACGGGTCTGATCAATGACAAATGGGCTGTGGATGCCCGGCTTTCGCAGGTAACCTCTGATGGGTATATTGACAGGGCTTTTTCTAACCTCAAATCCTATTTTGTTTCCGGAGGATATTACGGAGAGAAGCATGTAGTGAAGGTGAATATCTTTGCCGGTGCAGAAAAAACCTACCAAGCTTGGAATGGGGTTCCGGAAAATTTGCTGGCTACCAACCGAACTTACAATGGATATACCTACGATAACGAAACAGACAATTACCAGCAAAATCATTATCAGTTCATTTATGCCGGAACACTATCGGACAACTTAAAAGCGAATTTTGCTTTGCATTATACTGCCGGACAGGGTTATTATGAGCAGTTTAAAGAAGATGATGACCTAGAGGATTATGGAATTGAGCCTATACAGATAGCAGATCAAGCAATCAATAGTACGGATATTATCCGAAGGAGATGGCTAGACAATGACTTTTATGGTGCTGTTTTCTCTTTAAAGTATGTTTCATCCAATGGAAGGTTGGATGCCATTCTAGGTGGAGGAGCCAATCGCTATGATGGAGACCACTTTGGTGAAATCATTTGGATGGACATTGCAGGAAGCACCAATATTCGCGACAAGTATTATAACAATGTAGCGGTAAAAGATGATCGGAATATTTACACAAAAGCCACCTACGAGGTAAGGGAAAGACTTTACCTATTTGGTGACCTTCAAGTAAGAGGAATTGACTACTCTTTTAATGGAAAGAATAATGACCAAAGAGATGTTAGTGGACAGCAATCTTACACTTTTTTCAATCCTAAGTTTGGGCTTTCTTATGAAAGTGGAAATGGAAAAACTTTATATGCCTCCTATGCAGTGGCCAATAGAGAACCTGTAAGAAGTGATTTTACTGATTCTCCCATTTCTGAAATCCCAAGGCCCGAAAAACTAAATAATGTGGAGGCCGGAATTAGAGTCAAACAATCTAATTTTCAGTACAATGCCAATTTTTATTATATGGGCTATAAAGATCAGTTGGTGTTGACTGGTCAGCTAAATGATGTGGGGGCTTATATTAGAGAAAATGTGGCCAGTAGCTATAGGGCGGGTATAGAACTTGATGCAGCAGTGATGCTCTCTCCCCAATGGACCTTAGGCGGTAATGTTGCTTTTAGTCGGAATAAAATTGATAGCTATACGGAATACAGTGATGTGTACGACGAAAACTGGGACTTTACCGGTCAGGAAAGCATCACCTATACCAATACAGACATAGCCTTTTCTCCGGATGTAGTGGGGAGTGCCATTATTGATTTCAAGCCTATAAAAAATCTTGAATTGAGCCTGCTCAATAAATATGTAGGCCAGCAATTTCTGGACAATGCCCAGCAAGAGGATAGAAGTCTTGATGCTTATTGGACCACCGACTTTAGGTTCGTTTATTCTTGGAAACCGGGATTTGTAAAAGAAGTTGTATTCTCAGGTAAAGTGAACAATGTATTCGATAAACTTTACGAACCCAACGGCTACACCTTTGGCTATTTCGTCCCCAACAGTGAAGGACAGGGGATGCAAAGAGTAGCTGAGAACTATTACTACCCAATGGCAGGCACCAACTTTATGGCAGGAATATCCATCCGCTTTTAAATGATAAGGAAACAGTAATTTTATAGGAATCTCTCCTTGGTTTAGACCGGGGGGAGATTTTATTTTATAGGTGCTCCATGCGTTTGGAGAATAAGTTTTTTGGCAAGAAAAGGCGACTTTTTGAGCACATTTACTGCTATTTTGGAGACCAGAGGGGCACCAAAAAGCCGCTGAACAGCCCTGCCGGTGCGTAAGCGACTGTAGAAAAAATAATTCCAAGCCTTAGTATATTCCTCCTGAACGGCTTTGAGGTTCTTGTGTTTTAGAATAGCTTCGGCTGCCAGTTTTCCGCTGTGAATGGCAATGGCCATACCATTGCCACACAAAGGAGTGATCATACCGGCTGCATCACCTATCATAATCACCTGGTTTTCTACCGGAGATTTGGTGGCAAAACTGATCTCATTGATAACTTCGGGTTTCTCCCAGAGAAATTCTGCACCTTCATAGATTGCTTTGATATGTGGGTTTTTAAACAAATATTGTTCTTCCATGGCAGGGATATTTCCTGCCGCTTTTAATTGGGCCCTGCTCCCAAGATAACATAGGTTAAAATGTCCATTCTCCACGCGATTGATGCCCAGATAGCCTCCCTCATAATTGTGCAGAGCAACAATATGGTCTGCTTGGGTTATTTTGATATGGTGTTTGATACCTATATAAGGGCTCCGCTGTTTTAAATAAGGTCGCTTGAGGTACTTGTCTATCTTGGATCTTTTGCCATATGCTGCCAAAACAATTGGAGAAACCAACCGTTCACCATGATTGGTACTAAGGTCGAAGAGCTTTTTTTTGGCAATATAATCTATAGTGGCTATTTGTGTCTTTAATAGAAACTTTACGCCTACTTCCTGGCATTTTTGGTAAAGGAAATGGTCAAAGTTGTATCTGCTAATGCCAAAACCTCCCAAGTCCAGCGGAACTTCTGCCAAAGCGCCATTGACTGCACTTAACCTAAAAGTATTGATCTCTGCAGGGTTAAAGCAGGATGGAAATAAATTTTCCTTGATTAAAAAATCCCTTACTTCGTTGGAGATATATTCCCCGCAAACCCTATGAAAGGGGTAGCTCTTTTTTTCAATGAGAAGGACCTCTTTACCATGCTTTGCCAAAAGGTAAGCCGCAATTAATCCGGAAAGCCCTCCGCCTATGATTGTAATTTGGTTTTGGTTCATCTGTTATATTAACAACTTGAATGCGTAATGGTTTGTAACTATTACTGAAGCATGTGCCGGAATACAAATTAAAATTTTAATTTTACTTTCTATTATTCCTAACTTAATTAAATAACCCAATATGTTGAAGTCAAAGGTAAGCCTTTTGATTTTGCTGCTAGTCGGATTTGGGCTAAATCTCATTTCACCGGATTTGGCAGAGGCGCAGCGAAGAAAGAAAAAAAAGGACAAACAAGAAGAAAAAGATACCGAAAAGAAACCTGCAAAACCTAAAGATGGATTAAAATCTTATGGTGAAATAATTAAAGACAGTACCCAAAGCAAAGCAGGGCTTTTTACTGTTCATAAGGTGGAAGAGAAATACTATTATGAAATCCCTGAAGAAATGCTCGGTAGGGAAATGCTTATGGTTACCACCATCGCAAAGACGGCCAATGGTATAGGCTATGGTGGAGAGCGCACCAATACCCAAATGCTCAAATGGGAAAAGAAAGACAAGAATATCTTATTGAAGGTGGTTTCTTATGCCAATACTGCTGCGGACTCGCTTCCGATTTATCAAGCGGTAAAAAACTCCAACCTGGAACCTATTTTATACCGATTTGATATAGAGGCCAAAGGCAAAAATGAAAAAGGTTGGTTGATTGAAGTGTCAGACCTATTCTCCAAAGATATACATGCTCTTGGTTTGCAACAAAGGCGCAGAAAAAGCTACAAAGTGACGCGGCTAGACACGGACAGGTCCTATATAGAAAGGATCAGCCCTTATCCCACCAATATTGAAGCCCGATATGTATTGACATATGCAGCTTCTGCTCCACCTTCCAATGCTTCAACAGGGCTCATTACAGTGGAAATGAACAGCAGCATGGTCTTGCTCCCGGAAGAACCCATGAAGCAAAGACTCGCTGACCGAAGGGTAGGCTGGTTCAATACGAGGGTAACAGATTATGGTCTGGACGCCCATAAAGCAAGTCAACGCATCTACCTGGATCGATGGAGACTCGAAGTAAAAGAGGAGGACATGGAAAAGTTTAAGGCCGGAGAACTGGTGGAGCCTAAAAAGCAAATTGTCTATTATATAGATCCGGCTACTCCTTCACAATGGGTTCCCTATTTGATTGCAGGTGTGGAAGATTGGAATGCAGCTTTTGAAGAAGCCGGTTTTAAAAATGCCATTACAGCCAAAGAAGCACCTAGCCCGGAAGAGGATCCCGATTGGAATCCGGAAGATGCCAGGTATTCGGTGATCAGGTATTTTGCTTCAAATATTCAAAATGCCTATGGTCCCCATGTTTCAGATCCACGATCGGGAGAAATTATTGAATCTGATATAGGCTGGTACCACAATGTTATGAACCTGTTACGCAATTGGTTCTTTGTGCAAACAGCAGCAATCAACCCTGACTCCAGGGCGGTACAATTTGACGATGAAGTGATGGGAAGGTTAATTCGATTTGTTTCATCTCATGAAGTGGGACATACCCTTGGCTTGCCACATAACTTTGCTTCATCTTTTGCTTATCCTGTAGATTCTTTGCGCTCTGCTACCTTTACCGCTAAGTATGGAACAGCTCCTTCACTTATGGATTATGCACGTTTCAACTATATTGCCCAGCCGGAAGACGAAGGGGTGCATTTGTTCCCTGAGGTAGGGCCTTATGATAAATTTGCCATCTCCTGGGGCTATCGGCCTCTTCCAGATGCTGCAACGCCGGAAGATGAACAAGAGATCCTTGACCAATGGATCTTGGCAAAAAAAGGTGACCCCATTTACCGCTATGGAAGGCAAGGTAATCCTTATGATCCCAGTGCGCAAAGTGAAGACTTGGGCAATGATGCGATGAAGGCCTCCTATTATGGGATTCAAAATCTTAAACGCATCCTTCCTAACCTTATCGAATGGACGGTAGAATTGGATAAACCTTTTAAAGATTATGATGACCTGAAGGAGTTATATGGCCAAGTGTTGACGCAGTATAACCGATATATGGGACATGTAAGAACAAATATTGGAGGAGTTTATGAAATTTATAAAGCCATAGGCCAAAATGAACCCGTTTATACTCATGTGGATAAAGCCAAGCAGAAGGAAGCTATGGCTTTTATTCAAGAGGAGTTGTTTTTGACTCAGGATTGGTTGACGGATGACAATATAACCGGTAGAATTCAAGATTTTGGAGTTTTGGATAGAATAAGAAAATTGCAGGTGGGTACACTCAATGGGATTTTGGACTGGGGCCGCCTTGGAAGAATTATTGAGAATGAAGCCATGAATGGTGCTGAGGCTTATGGTTTGTTGGAAATGATGACGGATTTAAGGAAAGGAATATGGGCGGAATTGCCTGAAGGGAAATCCATTGATGTGAATCGAAGAAGTCTGCAAAAGGCACATTTGGAGAAACTTGAAGCGTTGATGACCAAGGATGCTAGTGGTCGATCTGCCTCTTCTCTGAATGCATCGCAGTCGGATATACCCTCAGTGGCTCGTGCTTCATTAAATGTAATTCAAAGGGAGGTCAAAAGGGCTATTCCAAGAACCTCAGACTCCATGAGTAAAATTCATTTGGAGGATTGTCTTGAGAGAGTAAATAAAATATTAGATCCTTCTTAAGGATCTATTTCAACCCTTTTTAATAAAAAAGCCATGAGATTATATCTCATGGCTTTTTTTGAATTTACTAGTTCCAAATATCCCAAGCGGCTTCTGCCTGAAGATGGAGCATTTCTATTCCATTTTTTGTTTTCGCTCCCATTTTAGCTGCGGCTTTCATCATGGCCGTTTCCGTGGGGTTATAAACCAGATCATAGTACCAATTATTGGCTGTTAGCTGATCTACAGGCAAGTCCGGCATGGCTGAGGTATTGGGATAAGTACCCAAAGGGGTGCTGTTTATGATCAGCGGATACTCTTGGAGTAAATCCGGAGAAGCCATGATGTCCTTGTAGCTAATGGTGTTTTTGGTAGAGGCATCAGGCTTTCTAGAGACTTTTAAATAGGGGATTTCCAGATCCTTCAATGCCTGGCAAACAGCCTTGGATGCACCACCTGTTCCCAATACCAGAGCTTGGAGTTTTTCCTGTCCCAGCCAGTTGGTCAGGGAGGTTTTGAAACCATAATAATCGGTGTTGTATCCGATTAGCCCTTTCTCTGTTAGTTTGATACAATTGACAGCACCGATGGCTTTACAGGCAGGTTCTAAATTATCCAGAAAGGGGATTACCTGCTCTTTGTAAGGTATGGTCACATTAAGTCCTATCAAACCTTCTTGCGAGGAAATGATTTCCGGCAGGTCTTGGATGCTTGGGATTTCATACAAATCATACCTGCAATCTGTGGTTCCTTCTCTATCGAATTTGTCAGAGAAATACTTTTTTGAAAAGGAATGGGTCAGAGGATAACCTATTAAACCGTATTTTTTCATTCTTTCCTAAAATTATAAGCCAACCTTTCAAGTCCGACCACCAAGACCACACCAATCAAAAATGCCAAAATAGCGATCAGAAAGGCAGGTTCCTGCCCTGTTTCGGCTAGATATACATGGGGCAATATGTTCTCTGTCAACAATGGCTTTTGAGCCCCGGAACTTGACACCCTATAGGTTAGGATTTTTTTCCATGGCCAAATCTTATTGATAGAGCCAATCATAAAGCCTGACAAGAAAGACAAGGTTAGGGCATGGTAGTTTTTCAAAAACCAAGAAATCACCCGGCTAAACAGCAATAAGCCGGTGATACATCCCAAAGCAAAGACACCCAGGATCACAATATCCCTTTCATTGACAGCGTGTAGGATGAATTCATATTTTCCTAAGATTAGCAAGAGGAAACTACCTGAAATTCCTGGAAGTATCATGGCGCAGATGGCAATGGCTCCGGCAGTGAAAGTAAACCAAATGTTATTAGGTGAAGAAATCATTGGAAGCTCAGTGATGAAATAGGCAATGAGCGCTCCGATAGGAAACATCAAAATGGCAACAATGGTCCATCGTTTGATATCACGAAGAATAATTATGGCACTAATGAGTATCAACCCACAGAAAAATGACCACAAGGGAATGGGGTATTTGTCAATCAGAAAAGTTATCACTTTTGAGAAAGCAAAAATACTGGTTAAGATTCCTGAAAATAAGGTCAGTAGGAAACCAGCATTTACATGTTTCCAGAAAGCCACAACCTCAAACTTTGCCAATAACTTTATGGCGGTGAGGTCAAAGGAATTGATGCTCGCCAGTAGTTCTTCATAGATCTTCGTAACCAGTGCTATTGAACCACCGGAAACCCCGGGGACAATATCGGCACTTCCCATACCCATGCCTTTTAAGAAAAGGAATGCCTTCTCACGAAACTTATTCATTGATTGGACTTTTAATAATGAGATTAAAAATTATTTGTTCAAAAAGAAATCGAAAGTATCTCCTCTTAGTCCTAGTCTTAGCGTTTCCAACGGAATGATTTCATTGGGGGCAATATTTCCTAAATTCACATTGGTACCCAATAATTTGATAAACCAAACTTGTTGTTCCTTCTGTGGTGCTTCCCAAATGATTCTTTCTTCCGGAACTTGGGTCAAAATTTCTTCTACCAGACCTTGCCTTACTTCTCCTGAATCTCTGAAAAGCCCTACGGTACCTCCTTCTCTGGCTTCACCTATAACCTTCCAAGCACCGGCACTAAGTTCTTTTTGCATTTGATCAATCCATTTATAAGGAGGAATGATTTTGGCGGCATCTTTGGATCCCACTTCTGAAAGCACGGTTACATCCTTTGCAAGGGTTTGAATGTACTCACATTTAGTGTCATGGTCCAAGGTAATGGAGCCATCAGAAACTTCTACAAAAGAAAGTTGGTACTTGTCCAGTAGTCGCCTGTAGTCTTCAAATTGATCCCTAATGATAAAAGCTTCGAATAAAGTGCCTCCAAAATAAACAGGAATGCCGGCAGCCCGGTAAATATCAATTTTTTCTTTTAGTTTGGTAGTGACATAAGAAGTGGCCCAGCCTAATTTAACGATGTCTACGTAATCTCCGTTAGCTTCTATGAAGTCTTCCACTTCTCTTAGACTTAAACCCTTGTCCATAGCCATGGTAAATCCCGAATTTCTAGGCTTCTGTGTTCTGGATGGGATGCTGTTCAGGATGTAATTCATTCAATATGATTTTGATATAATAGATAAAAAAGAGTCTTATTCATTAAAACCCTCTCTATACTGATTGATTATTTTATAGATTGCTTTCTGTTGTTCCAGTTCAGGCATCAACTCATATAGCAACGTATGTTTTTCAAAGTCCAAAGTTAATGCATTTTCCAAAATTGAAAAGGCTTCTTTGTATTTACCTGTCTTAATCATATACACTACCAGTCGATAATAAAGGCTTGCCTCCTCAGGTAACTCTTCCAAGCCTTCCATAATCACATCTTCCGCCTCCTCAAATCTGTTTTGATCAAAATAGATCAAGGAAAGGTTGATATAGGTTTCTAAAATGCCTGGTTCCAGATTAATGGCTTCCTCATAGGCTTCAGAACTTGACTGAAGGTTGCCCAGTTGATATTCTGCATCAGCCAGCCCCACCCAATAGTTGGCGTTTTCTGCAGTTAATTTGATGGCTTTTTTGAAATAATGTATGGCTTCAAAATATTTTTTCTTTTTGACCATGCACATTCCAAGCCCAAACCAGGCATCGTCATATTCTGAATCCAGTTTTGCGGATTTTTTGAAATACTTGAAAGCCATGTCTATTTGATCCAGCTTTTCATATGAAGCCGCAAGGTAACAGCAATTTTCAGCATTGCTTCCTTCACAATTGATTGTATTTAAATAGGCTTCCAAGGCCTTTTTATACTGATTGGTATTCATCAGGGCATTGCCAAGATTGAAATACGCAGATGAAAAGGTGTCATCGATCAATAAAGCATATTCATAGGCATCAATGGCCTCCTCAAACTTACCCAAGCGATTATAAACCACGCCAAGGTTATACCATGCATTGGCATTGTAAGGGTCTTGATCGATAAATTCTTGGTAGAAATTGAGGATTTCGTCAAATGAACCTTCTTCATCAGTTAGCATGGCCAGCTGAAACAAGGCATCTTCATGATTGATTTTAAGCTTTACAGCTTCCTTAAGGCATTCAATGGCCTCCCTGTTTTTATTTTCTATCCTGTAAAAATTCCCCAAAAGGTAAAACACCTCAGCCTTGTCTTCAGCCAAGGGGATAAAATTTTGAAGTAGTTGAATGGCATCTGAATTCTGATCCAATATGGACATGGCATTGGCCAATGTCAGCACAATGTCTTCATTGTTGGGTGAAATATTGTTTAGGTTTTCAAGAATCTCTAAACCTTCTTCTACTTCATCGAGAAAAATATGCGATTGAGCCATTAACAATTTTATTTCAATTGAAAATGGAAACTTAGACAAAGCCCATTCGCTGGTTTTTAACGCTTTTCTGTATTTAAAATGGTCATGGTAATATCTAATGATATCTTCTAATTCTTCTTCTCCGAAAAACAAATTTAAGTTAGCGCTAAGTGAGTCTTCAAACCTCTTAACCAACTCTTTCTCTTGATCTGAATGATTATCAAAATCTTCTGTCATAGGTTTGATGTAATTTTTAAACTTAATGTACCAATTTTATTCTTGAGATGACCTAAACCATTCAAGTTTTTATGATTAATTAACGGCTTTGTATGTATGTCAATTAACCGATATCGCCCATTTAAAGGTGTCCGTTAAAGGGGTATAGGTATATTTTGTAATCGAATTAATTTTATTGTTATCATACCTGATTTTGCTTTGAGCAGATTTGATCGTCTGAGGCGTAACAGGTATTTTATTTTTAGCAAAATAATTATAGAGCATGGACCAGTTGATTATCATCTTGGCCATCCAATTATTCAAAGGTTTTTTGGGTGGAGTTAATTTAAATTCTTTGGCCATTTCTTTGAAAAATGTTTCATAAGGTATGGCTTCTTTATTGATGATGTACCGTTGTCCCCAATGTCCGGAATCTATCATGGTATTGATCTGGGAAACAGCGTCTCTGATATCTATATAGTTTATGTCTCCAATTGGGAAATACCGGTTTCCTTCCAGTACATATCTGTAAATTTGACTGGAACTTCTTTCATCACCAATCTTTGCCAATAAGATGGAAGGATTGAAGACCATTACCTCAAGCCCCTCTTGTGCCCCTCGCCAAACTTCTAGTTCTGCGAGATGCTTAGAAATGGCATAGGGAGTATTTAGATGGGAGTTTACCCATTTCTGATTTTCATTGATAAGGGGAACAGCATCTCTCCCAAGTGCGGCAACAGAACTTATAAAAACCAATTTTTTGCAGCTTGAAGACAGCATGGCATTAACCATGCAGGCTGTACCTTGGGTGTTGGTCTCCAGTAAGGCCTCTTTTTGGGATTCATCAAATGAGACCATGCCGGCAGCATGGATCACTAGATCCTGATCGTTGCAGGCTTCGATCAGCAGTTCTACATCTGTGATCTCACCTTCATACCAGTTGATTTGAGAAGCGAGATTTCCCAGAAGATCTGTGCTGCTATTTTGCCTTTTGAGCCCGGAAATTTGAGCTTTACCGGCATAACTTTTTGCCAGATAGCTTCCCAATAACCCGGTAATGCCGGTAATCAATATTTTTTTCACACGCAATAATGCTTACAGGTTATTATAATTCTTTATTCCACAAATCCATTTCCTGTAATTTATCATAGTATTTGCTATGGGGTAATCTTTCCATGGCATTGAGGTACTTTTCATTGTGGCAGTCTGTCCCTACCAATTTCACCAAGTTTCGATCTATTAATTTCTCGGCAAATTTTTTGACGCCTTTAGAGTAGTAACCTGTCAGTGAAAGTAAATTAAGCTGAAAAGGGATGCTTCTATCTATCAACGCATCGAGTGTTTCCACCTCCTGATGTAAATAAATGTATCGTTCAGGATGAGCGAATACCGGTTGGTAGCCCAACATTTCCATTTTAAAGAAAGTATCCAAAAGAATATGAGGCTTGCTCATAAACCCTGTTTCTACCAGGACCATTTTGTTGCTCCCAAAAGAGAGAATAGGTTCTTTGTTTTCAATCTTTTCATAGAAAACTTCATCCAGATAATATTCAGCTGCAGCATCCAATTCAATGTCAATTTCAGCTTCCTTTACAGCCAATCTAAGTTTTTCTAATCCGGCCCCTATGATTTCAGGCGTGTTTTTAAAAAACTCGCTCATGATATGTGGGGTGATGATTAATTTTTTTAGCCCGTAACCCGAAAGCCTGCTGATCAGCTCAATGGATTCTTCCATGTTTTGTGAACCATCATCAATGCCCGGGATCAGATGACTGTGCATGTCAGCCCCTAGCCAGCTGAGGTCGAGCGGTTTATTTTTAGGTGATTGATTAAATTTTTTAAATAGTTTAATGATAGACATTAAAGTCCTCCTTTGCTTATTTCTGTAAATTTTTCAATATCAGGCCACAACTGGTCTTTTTCTGATAGCAGTGGTTCACTCACTCCCCAATCAATGCTTAACTGTTTATCATTCCAAATAATTCCACCTTCACTTTCTTTGTTGTAAAGGTTAGAACATTTATAGGTAAATACGGCGTCCTCCCATACGGCAAAACCGTGTGCAAAGCCTTTAGGAACATACAACATGTTTTGAAGTTTTTCATCCAAGACCACTGAATGGAATTTCCCATAGGTATCTGAGCCCTTTCTAAGGTCAACACAAACATCCAACACCTTGCCGCTAATAACCCTTACCAATTTTGCTTGTGCATGCTCGCCCTTTTGAAAGTGAAGACCGCGAACAATTCCGGCCTCTGAATAGGATTGATTGTCTTGGACCCAAGTGGTATTTAAACCCTTCTTTTCAAAACTATCCTGTCTGTAACTTTCTAAAAAATAACCCCTTGCATCTTTAAATACTTTTGGGTAGATTTCATATACATCTTTAATAGGTGTTTCCCTGATTTCCATACCTTTGGATTTATATCTCTAAAAACGTTGAAATTTGACAAATATGTTATGAAGATATATAAATTTGAAACGAATTTGTACAGTTGCGGTTTAAAGATTGAATCTTAAATGTGTTAATACCGGAAAAAGTCTAAAAATACTTAGATTTATTTTAACTGATAATGAATCTATTGGCAGGACAATATGTTATAATTTCCTGAGTTAAAAAGATTGAATTAAACTTTCTGAATGAGTAAACATAGTAGAAAATTAGCAAAATTAGTAGATACTTCTCCCAAAGAAGAAACCGCCATATTGGTAGCACTGATCCATCAAAATGAATCAGAGAAGTTGGTGCAGGAACATTTGGACGAACTGGCATTTTTGACGGAGACGCTTGGTGCCAAAGCCATACACCGGTTTACCCAAAGAATGGACAAACCGGATACAAGGTCTTTTGTAGGTACCGGTAAACTTGAGGAAATAAAAGCGTATATTGAATACTTTGATGTGGACATGGTCATTTTTGATGAAGACCTGAGCCCTTCACAAGTGAAAATTCTGGAAAATGAATTGAAGATTAAGGTTTATGACCGGTCCATGTTGATCTTGGATATCTTCCTCAACAGGGCTCAAACGGCCCAAGCCAAAACCCAGGTCGAATTGGCGAGGTTTCAGTACCTATTACCTAGGCTTACCCGAATGTGGACACACCTGGAGCGACAAAGAGGTGGTACCGCCACCCGTGGTGGAGCAGGTGAAAAGGAAATAGAAACAGATAAAAGGGATATCAGAAGGAAAATCGATATTCTGAAGGATAAGCTCAAGAAAATAGAGAAACAAGGCCAGACCCAACGAAAAGGCAGACAAGGAATTGTGAGGGTTGCCCTTGTGGGATACACCAATGTGGGTAAAAGTACCTTGATGAACCTTTTGACCAAGGAAAATATATTGGCGGAAAACAAACTTTTTGCGACGGTAGACTCCACGGTTAGAAAAGTTGTCCTAGAAAATATTCCTTTCCTGATATCCGATACGGTAGGTTTCATACGAAAGCTTCCTACGCACCTTATTGAGTCTTTTAAATCTACCTTGTCTGAGATAGAAGAGGCAGACCTATTGGTGCATGTTGTAGACATCGCCCATCCCGGATTTGAAGACCAAATAGCCGTGGTGAACCAAACCCTTAGAGAAATGGGGGCCGGAGATAAACCAATGATCATGGTTTTTAATAAAATTGATATAGCGCCTAAAATGCCTTCTGAAGAGGAACTGATGGAAATGTCTGAATTTGAAGTGGAGGAGGCCAATTTTATCGATTTTGAAAAACTGAAAGTAAGTTATGCCAAAAAATCAGCGATTAACCCGGTTTTTATGGCCGCCGGCGATGGAACCAATATTGCTGAATTAAGGAAAACCATCATAGAGGAGGTGAAAAAGATTCATAAGAAAATGTATCCGCATTACCTTGAAGATGAAGTTGTGGATTTCTCTCAATATTCCGATGGGGATTAAATGATAATACCCATGATGGGCTGAGTCCCGATTATACTTTTCCCTGAATTGGTTTAGCTTAATTCAGGGAAAAGTTTGGCTTTTTAAAATGAAAATAGGTGAAGGCCCACCTCCACCAATTTTTTGCAGGTCAAAGCCTTAAGCTAATTTATTATTTTTCGTTTGTAAATATTTTGTGGGCAAGGCCAGTTTTCGGTTTAAAATTTCAATCCAAATTTAATTATACGACACATTGAGGAGATTAGCAGCTTGGCTTGGGAAAGTTTTACTTGTCTTATGGGTCACTTCCCTGCTACTGGTCCTGGCACTAAAGGTTTTGCCTGTTTATTTTACACCCTTGATCGGGATTCGAACCATAAATCAGGTGTTCTCTGAAAAGAAAGTAGTGCTTAATAAAGACTGGGTGCCCATAGAAGAAATTTCTCCACACTTGTATTTGGCGGTAATTGCATCCGAGGACCAGAAGTTTTTAAGCCATCATGGCTTTGATTGGGAAGCCTTGGAAAGTGCAATGGCTGATTATAAGACAGGTAAGCGTTTGAGAGGAGGGAGCACTATATCCAATCAAACCGCTAAAAATGTTTTCCTCTGGCCGGGAAGGAATTTTGTACGAAAAGGCTTGGAAGCTTATTTTACTGTGTTGATCGAATTGTTTTGGAGCAAGCAAAGGATTCTTGAAGTATACCTGAATGTAATAGAAATGGGGGAAGGCCTATATGGAGCAGAGGCGGCCGCTCAGAGATATTTTAAGAAACCGGCATCTAAACTTTCCAGACAAGAAGCCGCTTTGATTGCTGCGATTTTACCAAACCCCATCCGGTGGAGAGCCGACCGTCCCACGGCTTATATTAAGAAGAGACAAGGCTGGATATTGAGAAATATGAACAACCTGGGTGAAATAAAGCTAGAGCCATAGGAAGCTTGGTTATTTTCTTATGATACTCCTCAGGCGGGTAGTAAACCTTGGTTTGTCCTCCATGACATTCAGATCATCTTCTGAAATCCGTTTCACGCTTTCGATGGTATAGAAAGCTTTTTCATCACTTTCTTTTAGCTTATTTATTAAACCCGGAAGCATTTCCCTCTTGATCACGGTAAACATTAAGATTACTTTTCCATACCTGCCTTCTGCACCTACAGAGGTAAATCTGTAACTTTTTTCTTTCATGTATTCAACCAATTGGGGTAGCGGTTCAGGCGTAATAATTCTAACTAACACCCTTCCCAGAGCCAATCGTTCTTCGATGACCATCCCCACATAGGTGCCTGTAGCGAAACCACCTGCATAAGCAATATAGGACATGGGATTGCTAATGTTTTGAAAAATTTGGCCTATGGCCAAGAGCCAAATAAAGGCCTCAAAAAAGCCAAGGATTGGAGCAATGGTTTTTTTACCATTGAGCACAAACATTATTCTCAGGGTGTTGATAGAAACATCCACCACCCTGGCAAAAAAGATCAATAATGGCATTACCAAGTAGTCGAAAACCGTTTCGGATATACCAAAAGACGCTATAAATTCCTGCATGAGATGAATGAAAATTTTGAAAGCGCAAAAGTAAGCAAAGTAAATCAGATTAAATAGCTTTCATAAAATCTAAACGATTGGTAACCAAAAAATTTGAACCGTTTTTTTGGGATGGGGAATGTTTTCAAATACCAGCCTAATTTGCTTTGGAAAGGCGGCTTAAATTGTTTTATTCTTACCTGCTTGATACCCAAAAAAGGTAAATAATATAGAGGCAATAATCATTAAGTAGATCAGTAGATCCCAATCCTGCCACATATCAAATGCTACACCAAATAACATGGGGCCGAAAGCAGCCAGAAAATAGCCGGCTGACTGGGCCATGCCGGATAATGCTGAAGTATAGTTGTCCCCTTCTGTTCGAAGGGCAATAAGGGTATAGGCCAAACTGATGCTTGCACCCATACCAAGACCTATAAGTCCTATGCTAAAAATGTTCAGCCAAAGGATTGGAATAAACAAGCTGCTAAAGCCGGTGATGTATATTAGCCCTATGATGGTATTGAAAATGGATTGTTGCTGGTACCTGACTGCAATAAATGGGGCTACAAATGTGCCGGATAGCCCCACCACTTGCATCAGAGATGCAGTCAACCCTGCCTCAACGGGGGACAAGCCTCTGTCGATCATCATGTCAGGAAGCCAAGTAACAAGGGTAAAGAATAGAAAGGATTGTAAACCCATAAATAAGGTAACCTGCCAGGCCAATCTGGAGCGCCAAACTGATTTTCCTGTTTTTTCGGGTTTGACTTTTGGCTTGGGGCTGAGTTTTAGTTGTGGCCACCAGACGATCAAAGCAAGGAAAAGCAGAGAACTCCAGAATAACAGAGAGCCTCTCCAACCCCAGCCCAGATCAATGGCCAACGGGACGCTTAAAGCAGTGGCTATTGCGGCCATCAATGACATGCCTGTGCTGTACATCCCCGTCACAGCGCCTGTTTTCGTAGGCATTCGTGCTTTCACCAAGGGGATCAACAATACATTGCAAATTACGATACCTATGCCGGTGAGCGCTGTGCCTATAAATAAGGCATAAGGGCCTGCTGAGACCCTGATAATTGAACCTATTCCAAGCACAAGGAGGCCGAGAAAAATGGCTTTGGCTTTGCCAAAATAGTCTCCTATTGAGGCAGAGAAAAGGGAGAAAATGGCAAAACTAAGTAATGGTAAAGTGGTAAGAAAACCTGCCAAACCATTAGAAATTGACATTTCTTCTCTGATATAGGGGATTAATGGACCTACTGCCGTAATGGAGGGGCGTAAATTAAATGACACGAGCAAGATCCCCAAAACCAACCATTGGTTGCTACTCTTGTTTTTTAAACGGCTAATGGTATGGCTAAAAGTCATGAAAGGTCAACCGAAGTTGGGTCGCATAAGGTTCCGTGAAAGGTAAAATATGTACTTGTTTTTGTTTAAATTGGCTTACTAGTTGTAAAAGGTTGTTTTCAGGCCGGTTCCGAAGCGGAGCCGATGAAGTAGCCATACGTGCTCTTTACCCTCTGGCTTCGACTCTGCTCAGCCGCCGGGAACATGAATTGTCTAATTTACCTAGGATTCCCTAAGAGGTGGGGCAACTGATTGAAAATTTTAATACCTAAAACCTATGTCATAGCCGGAATAAGCTAGCCGGTTCCTGAGCGGAGCCGAAGAAGTAGCCATACGTGCTCTTTACCCTCTGGCTTCGACTCTGCTCAGCCGCCGGGAACATGAATTGTCTAATTTACCTAGGATTCCCTAAGAGGTGGGGCAACTGATTGAAAATTTTAATACCTAAAACCTATGTCATAGCCGGAATAAGCTAGCCGGTTCCTGAGCGGAGCCGATGAAGTAGCCATACGTGCTCTTTACCCTCTGGCTTCGACTCCGCTCAGCCGCCGGGAACATGAATTGTCTATTTTACCTAGGATTCCCTAAGAGGTGGGGCAACTGATTGAAAATTTTAATACCTAAAACCTATGTCATAGCCGGAATAAGCTAGCCGGTTCCTGAGCGGAGCCGATGAAGTAGCCATACGTGCTCTTTACCCTATGGCTTCGACTCTGCTCAGCCGCCGGGAACATGAATTGTCTAATTTACCTAGGATTCCCTAAGAGGTGGGGCAACTGATTGAAATTTTTGATACCTAAAACCTATGTCATAGCCGGAATAAGCTAGCCGGTTCCTGAGCGGAGCCGAAGGAGTAGGCATAATGACTCGTCTTTGCTCCCCACAAATTACATATGTCTGATTTATTTACTTCTGCAAACCCTACATACAACAATTATTCATTCTCCAGCAAGGTCTCAATATAATTGACCATATCCAGTAATTCAGGTCGAAAAGTCTTACGAATAAAGTTGTCATTTTCTTTTTTGTATTTTTCAAACATACCGGATCCCTGTTTTTTTGAATACATAATATTGGCAATCCGGTCGCAATATTTTATGAAAACAGCATTGGGCGTTTCCTGCATTTCCCGGTAATATTTATCATTGGCCCTTTCAGTTCTGCTTTTCCCTTTTTCATTGGTTAAGGCAAAAGCCAATTCCGCCACTGTTTCATTGGTATTTTTCTTGACGTCATTATAGGTCTCTCTTGCATCCTCTATGATATCATGTACCCAGCAAGCACATAAAACATTTTCACGCTCTTCCTCTGCTACCAAGTAAATGAATTTTTCAGCTACTTCATGTACCATTTGAAGGTGAAATTCATACCCTTGGTCTCCATATTTATGATTGACTGCTTGGTGGGTTTTAATGGCGTAGGTAGTCGTTTTTTCTAACATATTCTTAAAACAGTGGTTTGGGTTTTTCTTTAAAATTTGATATGGCTATGCCTTGAATTTCCTTCGCCTTTGGCAGGAAATCTGCTTGCTTAATGAATAAGTTTTTTATAGGGGAGATTAATTAAACAATATTGAGTTTGACTTTAATTTATCCAAAGAAACCTAATTTTTCATTAGGTCTAATATGTCTGTAAAGTCAAAAGTAAAAGTGAAAAATATCTAGAAAAAAAACAAACTTAATATTGATAAGACCTTTAATTTTCAGCCTGTTCATGAGGTGATAATCCTTCCTGTTCTATGCGGGCCGGCTTTTGCATTTTTGTGCGGGCTTCAGCCTGTAGAAAATGATTTTCTTTTGTAACTTGAGATTGTATTTAGCTCAATTTGCTACGGTTTATCCTCCTGTTATCTTTATTCCTCCAATTATGAAAAAATTGATATTACTGGTTTTTGGTGTGATGGTATCCATTACGCAAGTATTCGGTCAGTTCAAGTCCGATTATCCTGATATCCCGAGGATTGATGTGCATACCCATGTTGCAGAAGATATTTCCGGAATTTCAAACTACCTTAACCTAGGAAACCTTTTAAGGGAGGAGAAAAACATAGACCTGGCTTTATGGATTAACTTGGGAAATCGAAATACTCCCTTATTAAACATAGCAGCAGTAGAGCAGGCCGGAGAAGGAAGGATGCTCTGTGGAATTGCAGATTATAAGGCCCATGATGGATTAAGCTATGCACCTGAATCCCTGAAGAAGTTCCAGGAACAGGGGTTTGTAGGTTATAAGATTTGGTCCGGGCCTTGGTACAGGGCACTGGAGAAAAAGGAAGATGGCTATCCTTATATCGATGATCCTGCACATGAAGCAACTTTTACAGAAATGGAGCGGATAGGTTTTTTGGGTGCTTCTATCCATGTTGCTGACCCTAACGGGCCTTTTGGTAATAGGACAGCATGGCTGGCAGACCCCGTCGAATATTGGACACAGATAAATGCCTGGCGAAATGTGCTGGAGAAACATCCGGACCTGCGTGTGGTCATGGCTCATTCCAACTGGCTGATTTGTCAGGATGCTCAAATAGACTATTTGCGCAATATGCTGGCCACTTTTCCCAACCTAAACATCGATTTGGCCGCAACTTTTCAATATTATCACCTGGTGGATAGGGAAAACCTCCGGTCTTTTATGATTGAATGGGCAGATAGAATTGTTTTTGGAACAGATATAGGCAATGTTAAAAACGAAGAAATAAGCCAAAGGGCCGAGCAGTATTCAAGGGCTTTTCAGATTTTAGAAACCGGAGACAAGGTAAATGGTGGATTTTTTGGTGGCCCGGAAACCCGGGGATTGGAATTGCCTAGAGAAGTTTTGGAAAAGATCTACTATAAAAATGCCATGCGGCTTTACCCTCGGGTAAAGGAGCGCTTGCTAAACCTAGGATATCATCTTGATTAATCGAAGCCACTTGCTTTGAATGGAACACGGCAAAAGCACAATTCTGAAGAAAGTTGCTTGGAGGTAATGGCTGCTTAATCTTTTTAATTAAGTAAGCACTTCATTGATTACTTTTCCATGGACATCTGTCAGCCTGAAATCCCTTCCTTGAAATTCATAGGTAAGTTTTTCATGATCAAAACCCAACCTTTCCAAGATGGTAGCTTGTAAATCATGAACATGGGTACGGCCTTCTATACCGTAGTAGCCAATTTCATCCGTAACTCCATGAATGTGGCCTTTTTTAACACCTGCTCCTGCCATCCACATGGTGAATGCTTCCAAGTGATGGTCTCTGCCATCAAAACCTTCTCCCGTTCTGGATTCCATCATTGGGGTTCTGCCAAATTCACCACCCCATACCACAAGTGTGTCATCCAATAGCCCTCTTTGCTTGAGGTCTCTAAGCAAAGCCGCAATGGGCTGGTCTATGGTTTTACAAGACCTGCGCATTCCTTCACCTACACCATTGCCTGCGCCCACACCATGGGTGTCCCAGCGGTTGTCAAAAAGTTGTACGAAGCGTACCCCTTTCTCTACCAACCTTCTTGCCAGCAAACAATTGTTGGCAAAAGAGGCTTTTCCCGGGTTGGTGCCATACATTTGGTGGATGTATTCCGGCTCATCATTGATATTCATGGTTTCGGGTACAGAAGTCTGCATGCGAAAAGCCAGCTCGTATTGCGAGATCCGGGTTAGAATTTCAGGATCATTTGATTCCTTAAATTCCATTTCGTTGATTTTGTTAATGGCATCAATGGATTTTTTTCTGAGGTGGCTGTCGATGGATTTTGGATTGGACAAAAACAGTACGGGATCTCCTTCCGACCGACATTGTACCCCTTGGTAAATGGTGGGTAAAAAACCACTTCCCCAAGCACTTTTGCCTGCACTTATGGCTCCTCCTCCTGATGTGAGTACTACATATCCCGGTAGGTCTTCATTCTCTGATCCAAGGCCGTAAACAGACCAAGCACCTATACTCGGTTTGCCCAGTCGTGGACTTCCGGTATGCATAAATAACTGTGCCGGAGCATGGTTAAACTCATTCGTATGCATGGCTTTTAGGAAGCTCACTTCATCCACCATTTTGGAAAATTCCGGCATATAATCTGATACATAAGCACCGGATTGGCCATATTGACCAAAATTTGCCTGTGGGCCAAGTAGTTTCGGTGTGCCTTTCAGGAAGGCAAACTCTTTACCCTCCATCAAGGACTGCGGGGTATCCTGGCCATTTAATTTCTGAAGCGTGGGTTTGAAATCAAAAAGCTCCAAGTGGGAAGGTCCCCCTGCCATATGAAGGAAAATCACACTTTTTGCCTTGGGAGCAAAATGAGAGGCTTTCTTGTCTAAAAAAGAGGCTGCTGCTTGCTTAGCCCCGGAATTATTTCCACAACCCATCAGCGAGCCCATAGCCAATGCGCCAAGACCTGAAGTACATTTTTTTAAGAAATGCCTCCTGCTATTGTATTGCGCTTTTCGGATAAATGCTTCTTCCCAAATATTCATTCTATCTTCTGGTTACAAATTCATCTAAGTTTAACATGGCATTGCTAACCATTCGCATGGCTGCTAGTTCGGCATTTTCGTCCAGTTCTTTACCTTCTTCTTGATAGTAAGCAAGTGATTCCAAATAAAGCTGGTGGAGGACTTCTACTTTTTCCGGCTCAGGCACTTTGGCAGTAACAAGCCGTAGGTTTTTTTCAATGCCATTTTTTATGTCGCCTCCGCTTTCTTTCAATATGCGTTTTGCCCAAGCATCTGCCGCTTCTATATAAACAGGATCATTTAATAAAACGAGAGATTGAAGTGGGGTGTTCGTTCTTATCCTTCTGGAAGTACATACTTCTCTGGATGGACTATCAAAAGTGACAAAAGAAGGATAAGGGTGGGTTCTCTTCCAGTAAGTGTACACTGCTCTTCGGTATTTTTCCTCTCCCTCACTTGGGAACCAAAACTTTCCTCCAAAGCTGATGATGTTCTCAGGCTGGTAAGGCATTACACTTGGTCCCAGTTGCTTTTCATTCAATAACCCACTGATGGCCAGGGCTTGGTCTCTTATGGTTTCGGCAGGTAGTCTAGTTCTTGAGCCTCTCGATAAGAACTTGTTATACGGATCCTTTTTAATCTTTTCCTCGTTTGTTGCCGAGCTTTGTCTATAGCTCTGGGACATGACTATTTTTTTGATCAATTTTTTTATGGACCAATTCATGTCTTCCTGAAAGTTTACCGCCAACCAATCCAATAGTTCGGGATGACTGGCAGGGATGCCCTGGCTTCCAAAGTCCTCCATGCTCTCAACGATTCCAAAACCAAATATCTGCTCCCAAATGCGATTGACAATAACGCGGGAGGTGAGGGAGTTCTCACCGCTTACCAACCATTTGGCAAAATCCAACCTATTGGGTTTTTCCTTGTTAATTGTTCCCATTATTTCAGGGGTGTTGGCTGTTACTTCTTCTCCCTTTGAACGCCAGTCGCCCCGTTCAAATACAAAGGTGCTTCTTGAACGTGATTGTGGTAAATCTTTTAGAATAGGGGTTTCTATGGCTTTTGTATTGGATAATTCTACCAATTTGGCCTGGAAACTCGGAGGATACTTGTCTTTTAAAGGAGCTTTTTCATGATAAAAGACCCAGTCTACACGGATGAGGTCTTGGGCAAAGGTTTTGTCTTTTTTAAAGTAGTAAAAGAGGTCTCGTTTTCCCGAAACCGGTTCAATCGGCACCTTTAACGTTTCCCAGTCTTTGGGCCGATTGCCTGGAAAACCTGTGTCTGTTATTCCAAAGGTACCCTCTCCTATTTTTCTGCCAAGGATTGAGTCCAATCTAATTTCCACCTTGGCTCCATACAGGGAGGCATAACCCATGGAGATGGCTTTGATATCTGTCAAGTCAACATTCTCGAACATGATCCATGAACTGTCCTGAACTTGCCAAATAGATTCCTGGTCATGTGCAACCAACTCGATAAACCGGCTTTTGTCCTGAAACTCCTCTGCTTCAACCTTTCTATAGCCCATAGTATAAAGGAGTTCTTGCTTTTGTTTGTGCAGGTAGCTATCGCTGATTTCCGGAAGCTTTTCTGAGGGCTTTAGGTTTTCATTTACCCATGATAGCAGGTCTTTGACCCTTTGTTCACTTTCTTTTTCATAAGTAAAAACTTTGGGTTGTTCGTTGTATAGGTCTTTGTCTTGGGTATTGTTAAAGAAGGCCTGGCTTTTGTAAAACTCCTCGTGTCGGATTGGGTCATAGGGATGACTATGACATTGCACACATGCCATGGTGGTACCTTGCCAAACTTCAAAGGTGGTGCCTACCCTCTCCATCACTGCTGCTACCCTAAACTCCTCATCATTTGTTCCGCCTTCATCGTTTGCCATGGTGTTTCTGTGGAAAGCAGTGGCCAATAAATCAGATTCAGTCGGTTCAGGCAATAGGTCTCCTGCCAATTGGGCAATAGTAAATTGATCAAATGGCATGTCTTGATTAAAGGCTTCTATCAGCCAATCTCTGTACTTCCAGATTTCCCTATGCAAATCTTTCTCATAGCCTTTGGAATCAGAATAGCGTGCCAAATCCATCCAAAAGGCGGCCCACTTCTCTCCAAAATGGGGAGAGGCCAGCAGTTGGTCAACCTTATTTTCGTAAGCATTGGGAGAAGTGTCGGCCATAAAATCATCATAAGCTTGCAGCTCCGGTGGCAAGCCTGTAATGTCCAAAGTTAACCTCCGGAGAAGCAATTCTTTTGGAGCCTCTTTGTTTGGATTTAGCTCCATCTGGTCCAATTTCCTGAAAATAAAATGGTCAATTTCGTTTTGTGCGGGTATTTCACTATCCACAGAAGGCACTTCTATGTCTTTTTTTGGAGGGATATAGGCCCAGTGCTTTTCCCAGTTTGCTCCCTGATTGATCCATTCTTTGATCAGGTCAATTTCTTCTTGGGTTAAAGGATCTTTTCCCAATGGCATTCTTAGCTCGGGATCGTGGTATGTCAGGCGTGTGACCATTTCTGAAGCTTCAGCATCTCCGGGGATTATAGCAGGCTTTCCGGATTCAGTATTCATTTTGGCCTCTTCTTCAAAAAGCAAGGAAAAACCACCGGATTGTTTGACACCTCCGTGGCAAGAAATGCATTTGTTATTGATAATGGGCCGGATTTGGCGATTATAGCTTATCTTTTCTTGGCCCGGCCATAACCAAAAAGTTAGGATCAGAAGTACAGGCAATAAGAAGATGAAGATTCGGCTTTTCATTTTGGGTAGTTATGCTAATAGTAGCATTAAATGTAAGTAATAAAAACTTTACTTTCAAAGTCCAATCCTGTACAATAGGTATACATTGGTATAATAAATCTTGCAAATTTGTAAATCAAGATTTAACTTTTATAAACCAAACAGGATAGTACAGGGTGGTTGTATCACAAAATTTTAATAGTATTGTGTTAAACAGCAATAGTAATTAATTAAAGGTAAAAGAGGTTTTACAGTCAGATTTGGAACTGATTCTAATGTTGAGCTGAATATATGCTTTGTTGATTGGACGTTGGTTTTTAGCAATATTAGAAGTTTCGCTCATAAAACTTTAGACCCGGAAAAATGAAATCGAATGAAAAGGATAAGTAAAGGTAACCTGTTGATCCCCCTAACTGTGTTTTTTTTCGCGGCATTGGGAATCACCACAGAGGTGAGTGCATTTGAATCAGTGTTATTGTTTCAGGCAGCTGAGGCGGAAAATGCCTTTTGGTTGTGGAAGTTTTTAGGGCGTTTGCATCCCCTTGCAGTTCACTTTCCCGTTAGCTTTCTTTTATTGGCCGCTCTGTTGGAGTTGTTCACATTTAAAAATTTTAACCATAAACTAAGACCCGGTATCTCTACTTTGGTATGGACAGGGGCCATCGGGGCTGTAGTAGCTGTGGTTTTAGGTTTGCTATTGGCTAATATTGAAGAATATGGAGGGCGTTTGCTGGATATTCATCAGTGGACCGGGATTGCAACGGCCATTCTGGGTCTTTTACTGCTTTTTTTATTGGGGAAAATAAAAGATGGGTATCCGAAGACAGCCATAAAAAGTTTTAGAATTGCGCTATTTATCACAGCCTTGGGTGTTTCAATTGCCGGACATTTCGGTGCTTCATTGACCCATGGGGAGGAATATTTGACAGAGACATTGCCTTGGAATGAATCAACCTATTCCGCTGAGGACTTAAACATAGATTTAGTGGCCTTTGAAGAAGAAGGTGCTTTAAGTGAACAAAAGCAAATTGAATTGGTAGGCAAGGTAAGGGCGGTATTTGCCCATAATTGCTATAAGTGTCACAGTGATGCCAAGATTAAAGGAGAGCTAAGGCTTGATTCCAAGGAGTTTACTTTTTCCGGTGGAGAGTCGGGACCGGTTATTATTCCTGGAAATGCTGACAAAAGCGAACTAGTGAGAAGAATCAAGCTTCCAAAAGACCATAAAGAGGCCATGCCTTCCAAAGGCAAAGTGCTTTCCGATGATGAGATAGCCTTGATTTCTTTTTGGGTGAACAAAGGAGCTCCTTGGCCGGATGCTGCCGAAGAAGTAAGTGTTTTTAGGGTAGCAGACCTTGCCCCAAGGCGACCCAACTTGCCTGCCCAAAGAAAAGGATTGACGCAAGCCATCGATATTTGGGTGGATGAGTATTTTGAAGAGCAAGAAATAGCCTGGAAAGAACCTGTGGATGACAAGGTTTATCTGAGAAGGATATACTTGGACATTGTAGGTTTACAGCCTTCCCCGGAAGAATATTCGGCCTTTATGAATGACAACAGGCCTGATAAAAGGGCGATTTGGGTAAGTGAATTGCTGGATAGGAATGACGATTATGCAACCCACTGGCTGACTTTCTGGAATGATGCCCTGAGAAATGACTATACCGGTACAGGCTATATTACCAAAGGGCGATATGCCATTACCGATTGGTTGTACAACTCATTACGTGACAATAAACCTTATGACCAATTTGTCAAACAGTTATTGAATCCTGATGAAAAGTCCAAGGGTTTTATCGAAGGCATTCGCTGGAGAGGAGATGTCAATGCAAGTCAGGTCACTGAAATGCAAGCTGCACAAAATGTTGGGCAAGTAATATTAGGGCTTAATCTCAAATGTGCTTCCTGCCATGACAGTTTTATTAGTGACTGGAAACTTACAGAAGCCTATGCATTTGCTAATATTTTTGCAGATTCATCTTTGGTGGTTAGCCGTTGTGATATTCCTACAGGAGAGAAGGCCGGAACTAAAATTCTTTGGGAGGAATTGGGTGAAATTGACAGCACTGCCACAAGGTCTGAGAAGTTGGAACAGCTGGCTGAATACTTGGTGCAACCTGCCAATGGCCGACTTTACCGCACCATAGTCAATAGAATATGGAAACAAATGATGGGTAGAGGCTTGGTGGAGCCTGCAGACGAGATGGATAATATCCCCTGGAGCCAGGATTTATTGGATTGGCTGGCTACAGACTTTGAAGAAGACGGATACGACCTGAAGCAACTCATATATAAAATTGCCATATCCAAAGCTTATCAACAGCCGGCAGTAGGGGTAGAGAGCCCTTTGTTTCTTGTGGAAGATGATTTTATTTTTGAAGGGGCAGTTATCCGAAGAATGACGGCAGAGCAATTTACCGATGGGGTAAGTCAAAAAATTTACCCTCTATTTACAGAGGAGGAAATGAAGTATGACCCCAATCAGCTGGCAGTTTCCGAGCAATCTGACATAGGCTTTGTTCGCGCATCCCTGGTGGCAAATAACGGCTTGCTTAAAGCCCTTGGGCGTACCAACCGGGAAGTGGTAATGACGAGTAGAGACAGTCAGGCGAGTTTATTACAAGCATTGGAATTAACCAATGGCGAAAAGCTGAACAGTACCCTAAAAGAAGGGGCGGTCAGATGGAAAGAAAAATATGAGGCCGGAGAAATAATTGTTCAGGAAGTTTACCAGCAACTATTGGGAAGAGCGCCTCAAGAAAAGGAATTCAAAATTGCTATGGCAGCTTTGGGAGAAGAACCGGAGCCTGAAGCCATACAGGATTTATTTTGGGCAGTTTTGTTACTTCCTGAATTTCAGTTAATTTACTAATCAAAAGCTTAAGCTATGAATTATAATTGGAGAAGAAGAGATTTCTTAAAAAAGACAAGCGCTGCTTCTATTGCAGCCATGGCTGCAGGAGCTCCAATTTCAGCCTTATTAAACGCATGCTCCCCCAAGGAAAAGATTGAGAGCACTGCGGATACCGTGATTTTGCTTTATATGGCAGGTGGAATGGCTCATACAGAGACTTTTGACCCAAAAAAATATACCCCCTTTAGAAAAGGCATGGAGGCCAAAGAGGTGTTGAGTACCTTCAAAGCTGTTCCTACCGTTTTAGATGGGGTTAATTTTTCTGAGGGCCTTGAGAAAATTGGCGGTGTGATGGATAAGGGCAGTCTGATTCGTTCCTATGTTGCCGCGGATCTTGGCCATATTTTGCATACCCGACACCAATTTCATTGGCATACTTGCTATGAGCCACCACAGTCTGTAGCGGTACCCCATATGGGTTCTTGGATGGCCAAGGAATTGGGACCGGTCAATCCGGTTATTCCGCCTTTTATCAATATTGGGCAGCGGTTTACCGTAGGAGAAGGGGAGGAATTGAAGGCCTTCCACAGTGCCGGTTTTCTTGGCAGTGAGTATGGGCCTTTTTTGATACCTGATCCGAGTTCCGGTTTAGACAGTGTTCGCCCTCCGGTAGGTATGTCCAACAAGCGATTTGAAGCAAGGAATCAGCTTTATGAGAATTTGATAAAAGAAAGTGCCATGGGGGAATTTGGAAGTGATTACCAAAAAGAATCGCTGAAGCGATCCATGGAGCAAGCCTATATGCTATTGAATAGTCCGGAAGCGAAGGCTTTTGATTTAAGCCAGGAGCCAAAGGAAAAATATGACATTTACAACACGGGTAAATTTGGTTTGGGTTGTTTGATGGCCAAGCGGCTGGTGGATCAGGGAGCCAGGTTTATAAGTGTTACTTCAGAATACGAACCTTTTGTAGGCTGGGATACCCATGAAAACGGGCACACCAGGCTGAAAGGAATGAAAAAATTGATTGATGCACCTATTGCTCAGTTGATTAAAGATTTGGATGAAAGTGGAAAGCTGGATCGTACCTTGGTGGTATTGGCCAGCGAATTTAGCAGGGATATGCTGACGGAAGGAAGACCGGGAGCGAAAGTAAAAGACCAAGTGGAGGTGCCTGACATAATTGAAGACATGAAAAATTATGGCATGCATAGGCATTTCACAGATGGTTGTTCGGTATTGATGTTTGGAGGAGGAATCAAAAAAGGCTATGTTTATGGTAAAACTGCTGATGAAAGGCCATGTAAAAGTATAGAAAAGCCAATCAAAATTGCGGCTTTGCACCAGACCATTTACCATGCCCTGGGTATGGATCCGGAAACGAATTATGAAATTGAAAAACGTCCATTTTATACCACTCCAGATGGGCATGGAGAAGCAGAAATGGATTTATTCGCTTAAATTACACCCATGAAAGAAAACCCAAATCCAAGAAGAGAATTTTTAAAGAAATCAGGACTCACAGTGCTTGCAGGAGCAGTGGTTCCTAATATTATTGTTAATAAAAGCTACGGAATGAAAAAAGAAACCATACTGGGGCATGGCACGCACCGATATAAGGTCATAGAAGGATGGGGAAATTTGGACCCAGCCAAAAATCCTGTTAATGACTGCCATGAAATGGTGGAGGATGCAAAAGGGAGATTGATCCTTTTGACCAATGAAACCAAAAATAACGTCATTATTTATGATAAATCAGGCAAGTTGCTGGAAACTTGGGGGGACACTTATCCCGGAGCGCATGGACTTACCATCAGTGATGAGGGTGGGGAAGAGTTTCTATACATTGCAGACAATACCAGAAATCAGGTGATAAAAACCGATTTAAAAGGTAGAGAAATTATGGTGATGGATTACCCCAGAGAAACAGGTAATTATGCCTATCCCAAACAATTTGTTCCTACAGAAACAGCCATTAACCCCGCCAATGGAGATATTTATATAGTAGATGGTTATGGTAAAAATTATGTAACTCAGTACAATGCCAAGGGTGAGTTGATCCGACAGTTTGGAGGAAAAGGTGAGACCAATGAAACCTTCAACTGTTGTCATGGTATTTTGGTAGATACCAGAGATAAAAACAACCCTACCTTGCTTATTACAGACAGGGGGAATATGCAGTACAAGCGTTTTACTTTGGATGGGAAGTATATCAAAACCATCCCTACCCCCGGTTCATTTGTATGTAGGCCCGTTTTACGTGGAGACAATGTATATGCTGCGGTGTATAGAAGTACCACACAGGCTTATCCCAATTCCGGTTATATCACCGTATTAGATAACAATGACCGTGTAGTCTCCACTCCCGGAGGAACGGCTCCTGAATACGTGAATGGAGAACTTCAGGAACAGCGAAAAGACATGAGTTTCCAAGGTTTTATGCATCCCCATGATGTTTGTGTAGACAGAGATGAAAATATCTATGTTCCTCAATGGGCCTCACAGAAAACCTATCCGGTAAAGCTGGAAAGGATTTAGAAAGAAATTTTGTCCAAGTAAAAAAGCCACCTTTTTTCAAAGGTGGCTTTTTTAGGGCTTCTTGCTGATTTATTAATTACCTGATAACCAGCGTAATAATTAACAAAAACATAACACAAAAACCCCGAATTTAGCTGTTTAAAGCTTTTTTCGGG
>NZ_BAAGVC010000008.1:0-201420 GCF_054781075.1 Cyclobacterium sediminis
TTTCTCCTTGCATCTTCGGAGAACTTTTGTAATTCACTCATTTTGTCCGATTATAGGTTTACAATTTTTAATTAAATTGTGTCAACCTATTTCAGTACACGACCGACAATAGGTTTGGGATGGTTATTTCCAATAATTCGGGTTGTGGCGGAGCGGCCCTATCCCGTAGAGCTTATGGAGAGACTGTTGGTCGAATGATTGAGGTGATTCCTTATTGGTTCTCAGACAGTTTTAAGATTTATAATAAAGGCGAAAGTGATTTGCCAGTAGACCAACACCAGTTATTGGCTTTAATGGCCCCTAGACCTTTATATGTTGCAAGTGGTGTAGAGGATAAATGGGCAGATCCCAAAGGAGAATTTTTGTCTTGTGTCGCTGCTTCTCCGGCCTACGAATTATTTGGTAAAAAGGGGATGCCTGCAACAGTACTCCCTCCTTTAGATCATCCGGTGATGGGAAGCATCGGTTACCACATTCGCTCCGGTGGGCATGGCTTGTTGCCTTACGATTGGCAACAATACCTGGATTTTGCTGACATGCATTTTTAAGGTAAGCTATGCAATAGGCCTTTCATTACGACCAATATATGGTTCAAATTCAGCTACTTTGTAGATATTGAAAAGTGAATTTAATATCCAATACATCTTTATTGTCTACTTTAACCCTTAATTAATAAGCATAGTAAAGAGGTCCAATTGGACCTCTTTACTATGCTTATATTTTCCGTTTCAGTGACAATGGATATTCTATTTGGATTTAAAAATTCCTTCATTGATCATCATTTGAAATGAGTCCTCCATTGTTTTTTTCAAAGGCATAAATTTGATGCCCAACTCCTTTTTGATTTTAGAATTGTCAGCATGGAATGGTATGTTGACATTGTTTTTAATATACTTTCTTGTAAAGAGTTTATTTGCCATTGGCCCTACCAACATCAGAAGCCATTTTGGCATCGCTCTTTTGGGTAAAGGATATTTGTCCCCGAATTTAGGTAGCAGAATTTTACTCATTTCCAATAGGTTTGTATCATAAGCAGATGTTATATAACGCCCTTTTGCTTCAGGGGTAAATCCTGCTTTATAATGTGCTTCTGCAACATCACGAACATCAACCACACCAAGCCCCATTTTAGGTGCCCCCATTTTGAGTTCCCCACTTCCAAGCATTTTCAGTATGTTTATGCTTTCTGAAGTTGTATTGCCAAGGTTCAATGCCGGACCCAGTACAAGGGACATGTTAATGGTCACCAAGTCCCACTGATTTTGTGATTTTTCTAATTCCCAGGCCTTTTTTTCAGCCAAAGTTTTCGAATAAGAATAAGGTTGATAGTCGATAGATGCTGTAGTATTCCAAACCTCTTCAGTAATTTTACCTTCAGGCGCGTTGACCGTGTCAATGGCATCCGTATATATGGCAGCACAACTACTGGTAACAACGATGCGTTTTACGCTACTTACTTCTTTAGCAGTGTTTAAAACGTTGGCTGTACCACTTACGGCAGGTGCTATTAATTCCGTTTGTGGATCTTTTATATCCATAGTAAATGGGGAGGCTGTATGATAAACTAAATCACAACCTTCCATGGCTGCTTTGTAAGAACCCGGTTTCATTAAGTCACCGGCAAAAAATTTGATGTTTCCCTTTGCCTTGGAACCTAGCACTTTTAGATGACTAACCTTCTTGTCATTGCTAGGGTCTCGAACCGCTGCATGCACTGTTATTCCTTCATCTAACAATTTTTTTACTAGCCAACTGGCCACGTATCCATTGGCCCCTGTTACCAATACTGGTTTAGATTTATCTATTGTAGTCATTTTTTTTAGTTATTATAGTTTAAATTGGATTATGTCAAAGCATGCCTGATACCTTTCCTGAACTTTCTTAGAAAGTGTTTCAATCGAAAAATATCAGGCTCTTTGCAGAATTTTTTTAAATCAAATCGCTATGATGAAATTGAAAAGAGCATCGAAGTAGCTGCTTTTGAAGCAATTATTACAAATAATAGAAAGTCTATTGATTTCTTTGGGTTAAAATTCATAAAAATATAGGGGAATGGCTAACACAAAATCCGGAAGGAAAAACACAAATCTAGGATTTAATCTACTTTTGAATTTTTAAGCCTCAATAGGTGAGGCAACTTATTGAATCTGCGAAAAGCATATAATCAATGTGAGCAGTAAGGTGATTTACGCTAACCTTTTATTATAAAATAACTTATATATATGATATCAATTCCCATAAATCATTTATGGTTTAACGAGGCACCAAATTTTTAATTTGTTTCGGTTCAATGATTTTTATCTCTATTGGGCTTTTAAGGAGAAATAGCATGGCCTTGCCTAAGTCACTACTTCCAATGGTACCTTTCATTTTTTTAATTATTGGGAAAACAGGCCGAAGAAGTGAGTACATTGTATTATACCATCCGGTTCTTGATTTCACTCCTTTTTCTGGCAAAATTATTCCCGGTCTAAAAGCATAGGCATCCTTAAAGCCAAGGTTTAAAAGGTAATTTTCGGTTTTGCCCTTAACTCTTGCCCACATATAATTACCCTTCTCTGTACTATCCGTTCCTACCCCCGAAACATATATTATTTTCATGTTGGGGTTTATTTTAAATAGGGAGTCAAATAGAATTTTACTGTAGCCAAAAGTTATTTTTGTATAATCAACTTCCTCAATGCCTAATGCTGAGATACCCATACAATGTAAACATCCGTCATACCCGGCCAATTTGTCGGTATGCGAAGGGATCTCCGAATAATCGGTGATTAAGAGCTCTTTAAGTTTGGGATGTTTTTTCTCAATTGGCTTTCGATTGATAATCAATACTTCCGAAACTGTTGGGGAATCCAGACTTTCTATTAGTGCGGCTTGGCCTACCATTCCGGTAGCCCCTGTAATAATTATTTTCATTTAAAATTAGTTTAAAGAGGCTTTGTTTCGATACTCATTAGGACTTAAACCTGTCCTGGATTTAAACATGCGACTGAAATAGTGTGGATAGTTAAAGCCTAATTGATAAGCTATACCACTTATCGTTTCCGAATTATTTAATAAGAGCAATTTGGCTTTCTCTATTATAAAATGATTGATATGGTCTTTGGTACTTAGACCGGTTTCTTTTTTTAATAAATCACTTAAATAATGGGAAGAAAGATGAATGGCTTCTGAAAAATAATCAATAGAAGGAGGGCCTTGTGCCTCAAACTTCCCTTTTTTATAATAATCTTTTAGCAAAGCCTCAAATTGACTTACTATATCAATATTTTGAGCTGTTCTGGTATTGAATTGGCGCTCATAATAACGTAGACTGTAATTCAGTAGTAATTCTAATGTGCTTACTATAACCCTTTGACTGTGGTTATCGATACGCTCATCAATTTCGGTTTGAATCAATCTGACACATTCGTTCAAGGTTTTTTGTTCTGCGTCGGAAAGGTGAAGTGCTTCATGCACATCGTAAGAGAAAAAACCGAAATCATCTATCCCTTTTCCCAATTCGGTATTGCGAATTAGGTCGGGATGAATAAATAGCATCCATCCGTGAATTTCATTAAGTTGCTGTTCCTTTTGGGTGGATGTAACTTGATTGGGCGCTGTGAAAATCAACACGCCCTCATTAAAATCATAAGTGTTTCGTCCATAATCCAAGCCGCAACTGGCATCTTTTAAGGCTATGGAATACAAATCAGTAACCATCTTTTTACCGACCCATTGAGGACCTATTTCCAGTTGACTTACATCCAAGATACTGATTAGAGGATGTGATGGCTTGGGGAATCCTAGTAATTGGTGTAGCTCGCTAATGGATTTTATATGAAATATATCTTCTTTCATTTTTTTTGTTATTTCAAGCTCAAATTTTACCGATTTACATTAAAAAAAGTAACACAAAATGCAGAAAGACTAACACATTTAAAATAAACTTAATAGTTTATTTATTACCTGATTAAATAAAAGTTAACATTCTTCTTTTTTTATTTCAATTAATTTAACCTGGCAGAAGTTGTTTCAATAGTTTTTCTCGCTTCACCATGTAGGAGAATTGTTTCTCCTCGTTCACCACTGCTATGAACTTTTGAGATGAAATCAAGGCCTTTTTCACTTGTTTTTCAATTTCTTCGGGAGATTGTTTGGAGGGGTTGATGTTTTCTGTTATCAATACTTTATCCAGTGAGTTTTCTAAGCTTTCGGCATTCAGCCAACTTGTATGTTCTTGAGTATAGCTCGGATTCAAGGGATCTGAAGGTAAATTTACCCACTCCATTTCTTCTTCAGGGATCGGAGGGTTTTCTGGAGGAGACTGAATTTTTTTTAGAAAGTTTTCCAATAAGGTGATGCTGGACCTTGAGCTATACGGGTCATAGCTATATCCTAACCTTCCTTGATGGTTAACAATTTTGGCACCTTGGTCTAATATTAATGAATAAGCGTCCGAATATGCCTTTTCAAACCATGGAAAATGATTGGCCAATGCCCACCTTACTTTCTGCGGTTCTGCCCAGCCAATGTATTTTTTTCTGGTATCTATCGTAGATTCTAAAAATACAACTCCTTTTATTCCTTTCCTATTTTCAAAAATAATGGACATAATGTACAAGCGGGAAGCCAACCATTCTTTTCCCCGGCCTAGGTTAATGATAACATAGTCCACCTCACCGGAAGTTTCAAGAATAGCGTTAAAATTACCGGCTGTACTATCATTCACATTTGCAGCCTCTGCTTTTTGTCTCAAGTCCAATGCTCCCTGAACCACCCAATTGGGAGAGAATGCCTCTGCTTTTGCTAAATCTAAAGAAATTCCTGCAAATGATAGTCCTGTCAAGCGGCCCGACAAACTTTTAATAAATTCAGGAATTTCTTTACGAAAAAGGATTAAAACAATCAATAATACCAAAGGGTAAAGAATGGCACTGGCCAAAGCGGCAATATCTAAACTAATATTCATGTTTTTAAAGTTAAAGTTATTTCCAACCATAGGGGTTGATTTACTGCAGCACATATGGCAGTTGATAAATATTTGCCAATAAGCCCAGCAATCCTTATGGACTTATAAAATAGAGGAAATAGAATGCAGTTAAGGCTTTGAAATAGTAGTTGGTTTTATTCTGATGTGCTTAGGCATGATTGGTTTTTTGCAACATCTAAATGTTATTAATAAAAATAGGTAAAAAAATCGAAATGTTCTTACTGGAAGTGTATTATGGTGTTTTAATAAGCAAGGAGAGGACTCGAATGAATTTTTATCCGATGTTTAATTTGTCCTTATTAAAACGTCTTGTCCAATACTTTTTACTTTCCTATTTCACCCAAATGTGTATGTTTAAAACTGTCAGTGAATTTTAGCCCATAGCCAAAAATTCTATCCATTGCAGCATGGCCAAATAAAATGATGCCTACTAAAATTAATATAGGTATGTTTACTGTGGTACCTAAGATAAATAGTATTATTGCCGTTAACTTATGGTGGAAAAAATTATATAGAAAAGCGCCATATTTAGGATTGGCTAAATAGCCTAACATTGATAAGTCCGGCAATAAAATACAAGCCGGAAAAATCCACCAGGCATAATCTAAATTAGTAAACAATGAGATTGCGAGCAATAACTGCCCTAATTCCTCAAATTTCAATAGGATACTCATTTTTTCCGTCATGGTTTTTGAATCGTTTTGTTGTTTACAAATTTCAACATATTTTATTCGATTCTCCTTGACTTAAATCAAGAACTTGTGCGCTTACGATTTCTTATTCTACTGAGGGTTTCGGCCGACATACCTAGCACAGAGGCAATGTACTGTAAGGGGACCTGGTTGAAAAGTTCTTTGTTCTGCCTATAATACAAATCATACCGTTCCTCCGCGGTCATGGAAATATGCGAAAAAAACCTGTCTTCAAGCATTACAAAACACTTTACTATAAAATCTTTTTCTAAACTATTCCATCTGGGAAATTCATTACAAAGTTTAAGGTAATTTTGTTTACTAATGGTAATCAAAGAAGTATCTACCAAGGCCTGAATGTTCCAACGGTTTGGCTTGTCAAAGAAAAAACCCATCACTTCAGTGATCAAATAGTTTTCTGTAGAAATCCACTGCGTTACTTCCTTGCCATCAGCAATGCAGTAAATCCTAAGCATGCCCGATTTTATAAAGCTTAAGCGATCACATTTCTTGCCTGATAAGGTGAAAAAATTATTTTTGAGAAGCTTTTCCTCCTGAAAATATGGTTGAATTATTTCCAATTCCCTGGTTGACAGCCTACCAAAATGTTCTTGTAATATTTTGTTGATTTCTTTCAAAATAAAAAATTTATTTAACTAATATAAACTTAGGGTTGTTCAGATTCCTAATGTCATTAAGTTCTTTACTTTATGATAAGTAAGGCTGGCTTTAATGCATTCTTTTAAAGCAGTCGTAGGGATTGTTTGGTCCATGGTAAAAACGATGGCACGATTTCCCTCAAAGTAAAAGTGCTCTTTATGAATCAATTTGAAAGTAGGAACCAACCTGCTGGTACATTGAAAATACATGGCATATTGATCGGGATTCTTGGGTTTCCAGTCCATTCGAAGGGTGCTACCGATTTTCGTAACAAAGCTTGGCTCTCCCCATTTCAGTGTTTCATGAAGTTCGGAAATGCCCTCCGTCTCTTTAGCAGTTTCAATTACTAATTTCCTTAGGGTGAGCATTTTTTCTTTTACATGATCCGGATAATTATTAAAAACCGTTTCAACTTTAGGATCTGTCTTTAGCTTCATGATCAACTGATAATTAATCTTTTATTCCTACATATATATCCACTTCAGCAGCAGAAGGATTTTGGGCTTTTTCACCATAAATCTCGAAATCAGCCACATAGGATCTATTCAAGTCCATTTCAAAAATTTTCTCCCATTGTTTAACAATTAATCCTTGCATCAAATCACCCTTAGTGCTTGTTTTATAATATTTGCCTCCATCAAATGACCTGCCGATCATTCCAATCGGAATCTCATCCAGCTTGTTCACCCTACAGCCTAGAATGGTGGTATAAGGTTGAGTATGGTCACCTTCATATGCAGTATACAAGGAATAG
Source organism: Cyclobacterium sediminis (assembly GCF_054781075.1). Taxonomy (NCBI): domain Bacteria; kingdom Pseudomonadati; phylum Bacteroidota; class Cytophagia; order Cytophagales; family Cyclobacteriaceae; genus Cyclobacterium; species Cyclobacterium sediminis. The sequence goes on from NZ_BAAGVC010000008.1 coordinate 7,079, forward strand.
ATATCATTTTCAATTTTATTTGGGATTTTAGTAAGGGTGTTTTCTTCCATAAACCTACCCCATAAAGCTGCAATATCTTTTGGAGCTTGATCGTTTTCATTGGTTGTTTGAATCGAAATCCCTATGATTTTAAATGGCTCAATTATTACTGTCTGCATCTTTTTTTGTTTAGGTACGGTGCAAATATAATTTAGGCTTTTGACATAGGTATGTCAGGGGTAGTCAGGTATTTTTTTCTACACTGTTCTAAGTATTCTTCTAAAGTTATCTTATGTGGCTGAAAATTAACCTGTAATATTTCCATTTGCTGTATACAGTCCAATCGGAATGCGCGAAAATCATTTCTTAACTGGCAATAAGCAATAAGAATCCAATGCCCTTGCGTAGTATAAAGTGCAAAGGGTTCTATTTCTCTGTGGCTTAGAATATTGTCTAATGATAAATATTTGATCCTTAACAATTGATAATTGGTGATCGTAGATTGGAGTTGGATAAGGTAATTACTGGTTATATTTTTCTTATGGTTATCCCTTACCTGAAGTCTGCTGGAGAGAAATTCTGTCTTGTCCTTTTGACTGTATTTTAAAACAGCTTTTATTTTAGTAATGGCACTTTCGAACTGAGTAGTTAGAGAATAGTCTTTGTTATTTCTTACCAATTGTTCTGCAGTGATAAGGGCATTGGCTTCTTCTTGGGTAAATAAAACCGGGGGGATTTTATAACCTTCCATGATAGAGAAGCCTTTTCCTTCTACGGTTAAAATAGGAATGCCTGATTTTTCAAGCGTTCGAATATCTCGATATATTGTCCTTATGCTTACCCGATGCTTATTGGCAATTTCTTTCGCTGTAACAATTTTTCCTGCTTGCAATTGAGTCAGCATTGCCGTTAATCTAGCTAGTCTTGGTTTATCTGCTGCCATTGCTGTAGGTTTTATCTAGATATACCTTTGTTTATATTAAATCCTAAAGTAAATATAACTAAAAGAAATCGTCTGTGGTATAACCTCAGCCATGTGGAGCGAATAATTTTGACAGGTTGACTTTAGTTTGAAATTCACACAAATAAAGAATAATGCGTTTCGTTGAATACTTATTTTTTTCTAGAGAATGGTTTTCCTATTTATTGGGAACCTAATTTTGAATAAAACAGGCATAAAAGAATCCTACTTTTATGCCTGGAATGTATTTGGTGGAATATTTAAAATTTGAACTCAATCACCCCTTTTATAAAAAAGGGTGTTCCGGGGGTAAAATGAATTTCCTCTACAGGGCTGGATTCATTTTGCAATTTGGATTCTGTTGCGAACTGCGTTTCGTTCCATGCGGTATCAAATAGGTTTTGAACCTGAAAACCAAAGTCCAATCTTTTCCATTTATAGCCCAAATTAAGATCTACTACGGTATAACCTTCAGCAACGATGGAATTGTCTTCATTGGCAGGCCTGTCTTTGATATGGCGTAGATTTGCCCCACCATATATGCCGGATTTATGAATGGCATTCAGTCCACTTTTAAGTATAAAATCCGGAGCCAATGGGATATAATCCTGCCCGACTTCTTCTTCAATTGCTCTGGCATGGGTATAATTGGTGTCAAAATTCCAAAATAACCATTTCAATGGCTGGTAGCGAATACTCAAATCTACTCCCTGCCTTCTGGTTTTTCCACTTGGTTCCACTATACCTGCATCCCCCACATAAACAAATTCTTGCTCTAAAAATAAATACCAATAGGCGGCATTAAGGAGAAGTTTAGGTACAGGTTTCCAAAGTAGGCCTGCATCATACCCGTAAGCTGCCGGTAACGTTTCTTTTGCAGCTTGAGAAAGAATTACTCGGGTGTCATTGGAATGAAATCCTTTACCTCCTTTCAAATACAATTGGAGGTTTGGGGTGTAATCATACAATACATTCAACTTTGGGCTAACAATGGTTTTTGTAGAGGTTTGGGTTTGGTAAATTTCCGGTAAAGCATCATTGTATTGAAAGTCAAAATAATCTATCCTAAATGATGGATTAAAAGTCCATTTTTTATAGTAAAAATTGGTGTTGAGGTAGCTTCCAAAATTGGTTTCATTGATGTGCCCAAATTGTATCTGAGATAGGGTCATAGTACGGTTCAAGGTGTGAGAAAGCTCATTGTTATTGCTTAGGTCATTCCTTAGATTGATACCTACTTGAACAGTAGCCTTTACATCTTTTAAATCAAATGATTTAAAATATTCACTGGTAAGACCATAAATTTGCCGATCTTCTTTTTGTTTGATTTGGTCCCCGTTGACCGGGTCATCTAGGAAAAAGGTGAAATTTGAAAACAATTCGAAATCATACTTACTGTAATACAAACTGCTTCTTATGTAGGAATCATCCGTTAAAACTTTCTCATAATTGACCAATACATTTGTTCTTCCGGTATTTCCACCCTCAGTATCATCTATGGCTCCAAAGCGACCAATCAAACCTGAGTCAACGGCTCGCTGAGGAATTTGTCCTGAGGCATCCCACTTACTTGAAAGATGAGAGAAAGTGACACCTATTTTATCTAAAGGTGTAATATTGCCGGTGTACTTTCCAAACAAATTGATCCTTTTGAAATTTTGTGGACTATCAAAAGGACCATCTGTGGTTAGATGCTCTGCGGCAATGTAGGCATCATGTTTTGCAGTATTCAATACATCAAACATCCCCAAAATTCGGTTGGTGCTGAATTGCCCTTTCTCTAATTTTATACTGCTGTTTTCTAGGTTTCTTTTGGTTTTAAAATTCACATATCCCGCCGTTGTAAAATTACCTTTATCGGCGTAATACGGTCCTTTTCCAAAATCTATATTGTCCACGGTTTCCGGGATAACAAAGTGCAAATCCGCATATCCTTGACCATGGGCATGGGAAACCATATTAACCGGCAAACCATCTACCGTAATACCTATATCTGTTCCATGATCAATATCGAAACCTCGTAAAAATATCTGCTCAGCTTTTCCTCCTCCGGCATGTTGACCAATAAAAAGTCCCGGGACCTGTCTCAAAATGTCTTGAGATGAACTTACTGGATTCGTCTTCAGATCTATTTTAGTAATTAGGTGTAAGGCATTTGTTTTTGGAGAAATTACCACTCCTTCCAAGGAAATCTCTTTTTCTTCCATTACTACAGAAAGGGGAGCGGTCAAAGATTGAACAACTGTGTATTTAGCTTCATATCCAATGTGTGACAATTTAAGCGAATCTCCAACTGAAAAATTTTGAAGCAGGAATTTACCATTTTCATCCGAATGGGTGTGATTCTTTGTGGTAAGATTCAATATTTGGGCATTGGTAATCAACTCTTTCTTGTTGTTCAAAACTGTACCTTCTATGCTTTGTCCAAAAAGGTTGGTTTGGAATAAAATTAGTAATAAAACAATAAATAGGCACTTCATAAGGATACTTGTATTTGACTTTTATAATTAAAATAACTTGAGCTTACTTTTTTGGAGACTTGAAAAATCCAATGTTTAATATCAATACTAAAAAACAACTGAAAAGACCATATTTAACTAGGTTGATAAAGGGTTTTTTAGTTACTGGCACAAAGGTAAGTAGCCAAAAAAATATTTTCACTTGGGGAATGTTAAATAACTGTGTTTTTATTTTAAGGTCTTACACCCAAATTTAGAAGTAATTGCTGACCATTATAGTAGGTATATTGTAAAGTGACAAAATGAGAAGGGTTACTCTTTAGAGATGTCAATAGTGAGGAGAATGCCTTGCTATAAAAAATGAAATTTTACCAACGGCTATTTACCCAATCATTTTGCGCTCTAGCAGAAAGAAAAGTCCAGGCCACAATTCTACCGGACTTATTACTCGTACCCATGGGAATTGTTTTGTACATTTTTGCACCTACTTTTTCCAGCGTTTTATAGATTGATTTAAGGTTTGATTGTTTGGAAACAAGGGATGAAAACCAAAAAACATTATTTTGAAACCTTTGACTTTCATTAATCATTTGTTGAATAAATTTTAGTTCGCCACCTTCAACAATTAGTTCTTGGGAAGTACCTGAAAAATTAAGATGTGGTGTTTTTGCTTTTTTGCCACTTAAGTTTTTTACTTTTCTTAAATTCCCTTTTTGTGCTTCAGCTGAAGAGGAATGGAAGGGAGGATTACAAATAGTCAAATCGTATTTATCCTCAGATCTTATGATTCCATGAAAAATGGCTCTTGAATTTTCTTGAAGCTCCAATGCTATTTTATTGGTTAAAATGGCATTTTTATTAACGATATTTTTGGAGGAAGCAATTGATTTTGGATCAATATCCGTTCCGGTGAAATGCCATTCATAACTCGTTATACCAAGGATGGGATATATACAACTGGCACCCACCCCAATATCCAAACAGTTTATTTTATCGCCCATGGGAATTTTACCTTCATTACTATTCCCTAATAGATCAGCCATATGGTGCAGATAATCTGCTCTTCCGGGAATGGGAGGACATAAGTTTTCTTCTGGAAATTCCCAATAGCTTATATCATAATAGTGATTTAGAATTGCTTTATTTAATAATTTTATAGCCGCTGGATTGGAAAAATCTATGGTGAGGTTGCCTTTCTTACTAGAGGTCAAGTGATTTTTTAATGCCGGTACCACCTTAGCCAATGCATCAATATCATACCTTTTAAGGTTTTTATTTCTGGGATGCAGTCTTCCTTTATCTTGATTTGGCGAAGTCATGAATTATTGGTTTTTCATAGATCTAATTCCTTCATACACAGTAATGGCCACGGCATTCGCCAAATTTAAACTTCTAATATGGGGGGAGTAGATGGGGATAGTGTAAATCAAGTCCCTGTTTTTCTCTATGATACCCTGCGGTAAGCCAGTAGATTCTTTGCCAAAAACCAAAAACATGTCTTCTTGGTAATCAATTGAACAGTAATCTTTGGTTCCATGACTTGAGAAATAAACAAAATTCTTTCCTGCATTTTTTTCATAGAATTCATTAATGTTTTCATAAATGAAAAGCGGCACATGCTTCCAATAATCTAGTCCTGCTCTTTTTAATCTTTTGTCACTTAATTCAAACCCGAAAGGTTTTACAAGGTGTAAAGTTGAGCCGGAAGCCAAACTCAATCGGCCAATATTCCCTGTATTCGTGGGTATCTCTGGCTCGATTAGTACAATATTTAATCCCATTATTTTTATGTCTTTTTTCTAACGATGTGTAGATCAGTAGCCCAGCAGGTAGGTGGGGGTGCTTTCAAATTTATCTTGAAATACTTGACCCGAATATCCAACTAGCCAGCTCTTCTTCGGATTGTAAATTTCCCGTTAACAGGGTAAAGCCTGTAAGAATCCGATGGTGTAATCCGAGTTAATCTATTTAAACTGTTAAAATAATAAAAAGCAAGTTACCTACGAAAATGTAAATAAGCATTCAAAAAGCTTGGTTAATTGTTTAATCGTTCCAGAATTTGCACGATTTCAATGACTTGGTTTATTTCTAAATCCAAAGGGTTATAGCCTTTGTATTTAAGCTCAATGCCATTTTTTGGTTCATTGTATTCAATGCTCAATTCTGAAGAATCAATTTTCCAAAGGAAAGTATTTTGATTTTCGACGAATAATTGGGCTACATAGGGCGTTTTTACATAGTTTTCATCCTCCCATATTTGCTGTGAAAGACTTGTTAATAGTTGAATGAGATCCTGGGTATCGCTAGGTGCCAATAGACAGTGATCCCCATTTTCATAGTCGAGTTGTAGGCGTATCTTGTAATCATTTTTATCAATAACGATGTTTCCTTTCTTGAGAAACAAATTGAATAGTCGGTTTTCCATTTATTTTATTCCTTGAGGTGCCCACATCTTTAAAAATTTGAATTTTTTTGGGTATTCTTTTCTTGGACAGAAAGCCAGGCAAACCTCCTTGTCGCCTAGGCTGGACTCCGTCATCACAATGTGTTCGGGTTCAGTTTTAAGCTTGTTAAATGTAGCCTCATTTACCAAACAAACTACTTTTTTAAATACTCCACTCATCCATAGTTTCATTTGCTCATTTTCCTCAAATTTTTTATAACAAGCCAAAGATGCATGTGCCGTAATGACGGGAATTAATTTATCCGGGATATTGTCTTTTACAATAATATACATTTTCATAAATGCGAATGATTTGGAAGCTATTTCCCTTTTAACTGCTCAATTGCATAATACAATCGGTTCTGGGCACCTTCTTGGGAACCGAATAGGGTGCGTGACAATTTACCCTCTTTTGAAATTAAAACCCATTGAGGGGTGCCGGATGAATCAAATTGGTCATAAACCGTTCTTCCATTGTCTATAAAAATTGGAAAGGGAAGCTCGTCAATTGTAAAAATGCTTTTAATATCGCTTTCTGTCACTTGGTTTGCATTGAAGCTCGTATGAATGCCAATAACTTGTACCTCTTTATTTTCCTTTTGTAATTCATAGGCCAAAGGGATTGCTCTGCCGGTACAGCCCAAACATTGGTTGTTATAGATAATAAGCAAAAGCGGTTTGTCTTGGTATTTCTTTATGAGGTCAACAGATTTGTTACTAAAGTCTCGAACTAGAATTGATCCAACTGTGTCATTTTCATTTATCATGATCATTTTTAAGTTTCGTATCTTTTGATGTACGCTGTGGTTCTTTCCGGCAAGTCAATGGCATTGTATTCGAACTTATTAGTCCAGTCAAATCTAAAAACGTTAAAACCGTCAAAACACTCCGTAGGGAGGATATCAAATGCCTTTAATACAATCAAAAACCGGTCAATACCGCCAAAAGGGTAATCCAATGTTGAGAATTCGATGATGCATTGTTGTTCCACGTTGAATTCCAGGTTTGTGAAATCCACTTCAAAGCCGAACTCCAGATAGTTGAATATGGATAAAGTTTCTTCAATTCCTAGCTCTCCTAATCTTTCATTATCAATTTTTAAGTACTCCATTAAAATCCCATTTGCGTATTCAGGGATTAACCTTTGGTACCTTTTTGCTGCAGGATCTTCAAATATAAAATCACATAACTTTTCTACTGCCTTATCGACTTCATCCTGCGATAATTTTTCCCATTCGATGGGTTCAGGCTCTTCTTCCTTAAAACTAAAATTGGGTTGTCGAACGGTCACCATGTGTTGGTAGAGCTTAAAAAAATCTTCGAACTTGGAAGGAGATTGATTATTGAACTTGATGTATAACATTAAAAATTTATTAGGGTTGAGTAAGTCTTTCTATGGGAATAATAGCCATCTCAGCACTGTTGTTGTTCCATAACTCTCTACCTTTTCCTTCAGGCCGACCCACTTTTCCACCACTGTTGGAGTAGCCAATGTAGAGCTTATCTTGGTGTTCTACAGCATGAGGATAGGCCAAAGCTGCATTGGGGTGGGATTCTCCTACACCTTCCGGGAAATCAGCATGTCGGATTACAAAAACCTTTGAAAAGAGTAACTCGCCGGGTTGACTAAGTGCAATGGTTAAGGTTTTTCTTGATTTATTGACTCCATCATAAGTTGCGCCAATTAAAAAATACTCTCCAGTACTCAATTGGCCGGAATATGGCTTTGAGGTGGACATGGGTAAATTACTTGTGCTAACCTTAGACCAAGTTTGTCCATAATCAGCACTTTTTGAGGCCAATGCAATGGCTTCTTCGCCCCAGCGGGCAATATTAATGATATTGGCGCCATCAATTAATATTGAACTTTCCCCCCAGACTTTTTTTGTATCCATAGGTATTACCACCACTTTCCAGTTCGTGAAATCATCACCTTTGCTTATGGCTACAGCCGGAGGGTTATTGCCACTTCCAGTTTCATTTACTTGAAAGCCGGACATTATCCAGTTGCCATTGTCCATTTTTTCAGGAGCTGTTAGCGGCCAAAAATTATCCCTCGCCACGATGCCTTTATCGGTCCAGGTGTCTGTGTTCTCATCGAGTAGGTAAGCCCGCATACGTAAGTTTTCCATAATGCCATCATATTCACCATGGAAAGCCCATAATTGCCCATTATGAGATAGAAATTCGCCATGGCTTACAGCAACCTGTCCACCACCTCCAATATTTTTTAGCGGCCCCCAGGTTTTGCCCCCGTCTTCACTGACCCGGTAATTGGCCTCTTCAGTTACGGTGTTTTCTCCGTTTTTATTGTGACCGAAAGATGCGTAAAGTTTGTCTTTGTGCCAGATCAAGGCCACACCGTGTAAAAATCTGTAGCCGTCTTTGGCAAACTCAAAGGGTTTGATGACAGAAAATTCAATATTATCAATGATGGAGATTTCATTTAATTCAGGAAGTTTCTCACTTGGTTTCCACAATGGGAAATTATCCTGTGCCATAATCGGCATGGTCGTTAAAATTGCAATCAATAAAAATATAAATCTCATTCGGCGCTTGTTTTGGTTTATTTGGCAATATTGTTAGGGTCATAAAGATAACAAGCCATCTAATTTCTAAGTGCTTTCTTAAGATTATTATTCATAATTTTAATCTTCAATTGAGCATCGGCAGCATCGGTTAGTTTAGGGGCTGACAATTAATTTTTGCCTGAAAAGAAGGTTGTGCTCGTCATTGACACTTATGAAGTAAATGCCCTTGGATAAATTTTCTAAGGGAATGCTTAGTTGATTTCCGGTTGGTTTGTTCCATTCAAACTTGTTGACAAGATGACCATTGCTATTGTATATCACAACGGTTCCTTTTTCCACATAAACGTCAATTTCTAAATTTGTTTCACCCTTTGCCGGATTTGGAAAAATCCGATAGCTAACTTCTTCGCTTGGTTTTTCTTTATCGGTTATATTGTAATAATAGGACTGTAGGTTTTTCAATTCCTCGATCAATTCACTATTATTTGCTCCATTACCGATGATGGCAATTCCGGAAATGCTTGCTTTGTTAAGCTTCGAAGTCATCTCGAGGGTTAAATAACCATCTGTTACTGAGAGGTTTTCAAAAGAAAATAGGGTAGGGGAATTATAGTTTTCCACAAAAAGATCTAAGTTACTTTTCATGATTTCTTCCTCGATTGTAATGTCAAATACCCTGTTTGCTTCTTTTTCCTGAACTCCATTATGGCCAAACCAAAGCTCATTGTGAAAGGTGAAAAGGGTATAGTTGCCACTGGGAACCGGAATTGAATAAATCACATGCTTCCCATTTCTTTCTGTTTGAAAGATTGGTTCAACATCTAAATCACTGTTTTCAAATCGAGAAGAGCCGGCATTATAGTAAGTAGCATGAGCGGTTTCAGCTACAAAGGTTTCACCTATTAGTGTGGCATCATCCTGGCCTCCGGTATTTAAAAAGAAGGTGAAGTCTGCGTCCGGACTGTCTGGTTTATTTTCCGAAATGATAGCAATTCCTGAAATAGTGGCATTATTGGCGCTGGCTATAAGTCTGAGGTCAAGCAGACCGTCTGTTATTTCAACTGATTCGAAAGTAAGTATCTCCTCCGCATTGTTGCTGTAGGCAAATAGGTCAAAAGCATCTTTCACCAATTCCTCTTCTAAATAAATGTCAAAAACTCTGTTTCCTTCTTTGGCTGTAGCCCCACCTTTACCAAAGTAAAGCTCATTATGGAAAGTTTTGATGGTATAGGCCCCATTTTCTACCGGTATTTGGAAGGTTAACTCATTGGCAAATCTTTCGGATTGAAAAAGCTGCTCATTGCTTGCATTGGTGTTCTTAAAGGTACTGCTGTTGGAACTGATTATAAAATCGCTTTTAATTCTCTCAAAGGTTTGACCATCGAATTCAATGGGGCCTCCTTCTCCCGTATGGTAATACAATTCATGCTGGCTTCCATTGGGTGTATTGGTGTCAGAAGTACGGAAAAGTGCCAAGGCATTATAAGGAGGCAATATAATTTTTCCGGAATATTGCTCCAATTTTGCATTAACATAGGTTCCGGATAAGTTAATTGTTTTGTTGGTATTGCTTGGGTTGTATTCGAATAGCATTAACTCATCAGGATCAATTTGGGTAACTTCTGCTTCTACAAACTCCAAATCATCCAGCCAATAGGTTATGCGTTCATCAGAAGTGTAATGAATCATTAAGGAAACCTCATTTTCATCTTGATAAGGAGAGATAGGGATTTCATAGGTGCCCACTTGTTCATTGATCCTAAAGGTTTTGATTGGGGAAAGCCTTTCCCAAGGGCTGTTTGAGAACCTTAAATTAAAAGCCAGGTGAGTAGGTTTGCTGGCATAACTTTTAAAGGACAATAGATAGGTTTTATCTTGCTTTAAATTGCCCAAGTTTACTTTAATAGCACTTTGATCGGAGTTGGATATTTTTAGGGCTCCTCCGGATAGTTTACTATTGGCATCCCAACTTTCCTGGCAATTGCTACAAGATAAGTCCTTGATGTGCTCATCAAAAGAAGAATTGGCATATTTGCTATCTCCAATAAGCCTATGTACCGTATAGGTAGAAACATCAACTGTATTACTTGTTGAATTTTGATCCTTATTGTATTTGGATTTCCAGCCATTTAGGTCATGTGACAGGCGCTTCTTCTCACCGTTATTTAGAAATTGATTTCGTATACTGAATTCATCTCCCATGGGTCTGAAAAAGTAATTCTGATCAAAGTTTGCCATCTGTGGGATGTCGTTTTTGTAGGTATTGATGAAATAAGAATTCTGGTCGACTAACTTGGTGAAAAATTGATTGTTTACTATTAGGTTATTCCTTGTGTCACTTCCATTGATACTATTACCCAGGCTAATGGCATTGCCATTGTTAAAAAACAAATTATTATCAACAGTAATATTATTTCCGTTGGCTATTTTAAGTCCACTATTGCTGGTATTCCCAACAGTATTCCCTGTGACGTCAATATTGTTTGAATTGTCATCTAAAAAAATTCCCTCTACCAATAGGTTAGATTCCACATCTCTTTTCGGTGCGCCGGCCGGATTCCCCTTGCCGTTTACTACAATATTGCCTTCAATTTTTCTACCAAAATACCTTTGGTAACTGGTGCCACCAAAGGTATAAATTCCACCACCATCGGTTTTGATCAGACAAAAGTTATCCACATAATTATTCTTAACCTTGATATAGTTACCACTAAATTGAATGCCATTGAAGCCCGTATTTATAATTGAATTGTTTTGTACCAGTATATTATCTCCTCCAACAAAGATTCCTATTCCTGCTGCATCATCGTTTTGTGTTCTTCCGGCAATGGTGGCAGTGTTGCTTATTTTATTGTTTCGGACAATGGCCTCATCATTGCCATACCTTAAGTTCAAGCTGTTGTTATAGGCATAGCGTATTGTATTATTTTCGATTAGTAGATTGACCACACTTAAAGCATGAATCCCATCATTACCTGCAAATTCAATTTCAGTATTGCCTATTTTGATATTATTCCCTCCCTCCAAATGAATAATATTATTATTTGCGCCTCTAAAATGCAAGCCTTCAATCGTAATGTATTTGTCCCGGTAGTCCTTGGTAAGCAAGTGGTCAAGCGTGCTGACTTCAATTTTTAAGCTGTTTGGGGATTGCTCGCCCAGGTGAACATAGATTTTCTTAGTCGAAGGATTGAAATACCATTCACCAAATGAATCTAGAGTGCCAAGGTGGTTGGATACAAAGAAACCGTAGCCTGCTTCGGGTTTGTATGGGCTAATATTGCCATCGTATTTAATCTGATCACCGGAATGGCTTTGAATCGAGTAATTGTTTATTACCCAATTTTTTGTGCGGATCACTATATTGGCTCCTTCCCAGTTGGACGAACTTTCGAGATGAGCGCTTTTTATGACATTGGTTTCAACCTTTTCAATGGTAAGGTAGCCGGTATTTGCTGCATTCCCATTGGGGTATCTTCCCATTTCCTGGCGTTGGCCGTTGATAAGTAATACCTGTACAGTGGCTGTATTAAGGAATTCTGTACTTTCATAAAGCCCATTTCCTAAGGGTTTCCACTTGTCAATGGTTTGAAAAGAAGTTAGGATTGGCTTTGTTCCTGAACCATATTCGCCTACCAAGATTGGAGAAGATGCAGTACCTGAAGCACTAAGGTGTAGGCTACCATAAAAGGTTTCTCCTCTTTTAAAAAGTATGGCATCTCCGGGATTCAGTGCATTGCATTCAATATTAACTTTTGCTATGGATTTCCAAGGGGTAGCAGGATTTTGCGCTTCTTTCACTGTTCGGTTGTCATCACCCGTTTCGCTAGATATATAATATTTGGCAGCATACCCTGACCCAAACGGAAATGCCATCATCAGTACTAAGATGAAAACAAATGAAAATTGAACTTTCATGCTAACTGAATTAAAAATTTAATCTTTTCGAAGACCGATTTAACAAAACACTTTAGGTGTTTTGTACATTAAAAAGTAATTTAATAAATTATCCTTTTACTTATTTTGGATTAATAAAATTAAATATTGACGTTCTGTTCTTTATGCACAAATATATAAATTTATTTGATAGTAATAAATACTAAATCCTTATTAGATCACCGGTATCTAAAACCTATTTTCTTAAGTTTTTTGATACCATGTCTTGATTAAAAATGCCTTCCAGTAACTCGTATAATTTGGGATGTTTTCTTTTAAGCAATTTTGGCCGCTCAAAAAACTATTCACTGGCCACAGAAAAAAATTCTGCCTGATTTGTACCACCATAGGGGTTTATGTCTGACTTTCCTTTGTGAATTTCTTCAATTTTTTTATTGATATAATTGAGCCAAGGTATGGCATACTGTCTTTCCATTAGCAGGGAGGGAATACCATCCACCGATCCATCGGTTTTATCAATCAAATGTATGAATTCGTGGATGGCGGTATTCTTTTTGTCGGTTTCATTTTTAAAACCCAGCTCTAGCGCTTTTTTTGACAAAATCATCACCCCCTCCATGGGGCCATTGCCAACCATTCCGGAAACTCTTCTGTCCGATGCATCCAGGCTGAAGTTTTCATTAAAAAATGTTGGGTAGATCAAAACCTCATAAAGGTTGATGTATTTCCAATCCTCAAAGCCGAATATAGGGATTATGGCACTGGAAGCCACAAGGATTTTGTCTGTCAAGTTGATCTCCGTTTTTACTCCCGTTACTTTACAGTTCAATAAGAATTCCTGGATCTTATATTCAAAACGCTGTTGATCCTCTGCTGACAAGGACCTGTAGTAGGGTATTTTTTCTTTTAAAATGCTGCGCCATTCAATTGGGAAAGGCGTGGAAGGGACCTTCCATTTATTTTGCTTTTTTCGTTGCCAGTAAAATCCAATAAACCCAAAAACCATGGCAAAAAATAAAACATAAAGAAATGTCATAGGAGAATAGTCTAGTATAATCAGGGCAAAGATAATAATTGATTAACGACTATAGCTATATCAGGTTGCTGCCAGCAATTGAAAATTATCTAGGAAATAACCTAATGGGCATTCTGGGGAATCAAAAAATTAAAAAGCTATTTTACTTCTGGATTGTTTGTGATTTTGATGAAGACCAAAAGGAAGAAAGCACAAAATATAAGGTCATTTAATCCATATATCGAATAAAACAAACCTGCCATGGTGTCTTTTCCATACACCTCCGAAACGTTATTATTGAACATCCAATTGATCCAGATATAGCCGTATATGGATTTTTCTATCGCAAAAACACCAACTATCCATTTAACTTTTTCATAATTTTTCGCAACTGAAATATAGGCTAATCCCCAAATTACAATCATTAATAAGCCAAAGTTGGACATGACCATAGGGTCATATTCAGGAATGGTAGAATTGCTAAAAAATCTTGAAAATATTAGTACCGTTAAGTTCATTAAGCCTGATAAAATAAAGCCTCTACTAATTAGGGTATTACGGATTTTCATTTTTCAGGCAGGTTTAGCGTGACAGGAGGTAAACTTTGAATAAACAATATAACGGAAAAAGGTGTAGTCTTCGTGGGGATTTAAAAAAATAATATAAAGGTAGGGCAATTGTAGTTATTTAATTGCCCTTCCCACTAATGGGAGATGATACCTTGAGTCCAGTGCTCACGATTGCAAATCCCAACAGCTATTTCATTTATCTAATCTGACCCCGTAATAATCCTCCACCATGTTGGGTAGAATGAATATTCACATACAGTGCATCATTATTTACCTTACTTAGCTCTTCAGCACTTAGTTCCAAACTCTTTGTTTGATCCAATTGCTCTCCATCTGTTATCTCCAGATTGATTAGCACACCACCATTAACTGCTGATGAACCTTCGTGGATATGACCTGCTGTTATTGCATCCGTAGCATCCAAATCTTCTACCATTACTTTATAATACATGGTTGTACCAACAATTCTGATATAGGTAGCTCCAGTTTCATTTCTATCTTCAATTGCTGGAATTTCATTGCTAGGAGACATGGCTACATTATAGGCATAGTCTATAGTTTGATTTATTTGTCCTCTCACTAGGCCTGAAGGCTGTTCGGAGGAATGAACATTTACATAAACGTCACTGCCCTGTAAAGTGGCCACTTCATTATCTGTCAATATTATCTCACCAGTGGCTGTATTTCCAGAAAAAGCTATGTCTGTACCATCAACCAGGGTGATAGCAACTCCACCTGCTGTCACTACATCTCCGGTATGCACATGTGCCATGGTAAGGGCATCAGACCCGGATAAATCATTTATTGTAATTGTAAATTCCAGAGTATTGTCATCGTATAGGTTCATTTGAATATCACCCGTTTCATCCCTGTCCATCACCATTGGAATCGAATTGGCATTGTCCAGCATAATATCAAATGTTTGCACTTGTACCTTTACGGGGACTTCTTCCTCATCAGTACAACTGAAAGCGAACAGCGCACTAAATACAAACATTAACAAAATATTCAACTTTTTCATAATCTTTAACTTTATGGTAGTGTTTACTTCTTTTTATAGTCCTTTTTCAACAAGTTCTGACTTAGATTTGATTTAAAAGTGGCAAGAACCATGCTATATCTATAATTCCGTTTAATATTTAACTCATTTCCTTTCGGCAGTAAAAATTAATTATAGCGCTAAAGAGGATTTAGAGCAGGCAGGAGAATTATTTTGTAACCAATTACAATGAATTTATACTTCAAAATAACCTAGTAAACTAAAAACACCTTAAAAACTAATTGGATATAGAGTGTCTTTTTTGTGATACAAGTAGAGACCATCAGTAGATTTTTGGGGCATTTTGTGATTCCCCCTTTTCCCTTAAATATTCCGTACGGGCTTTTTCTAATTCATTGATTAAGGCGTTTCCGGTGGCTATATCGGCTGCACCTAACTTTAATCTTCCCAGTTTGTTTAGGACATCTTGGTCAGTAGCTGCCACCTTCGACAGGCTCAGACGACGGTACGTCCACGGTGGTAGAGCTTGTCGAAACCACGTTCCTCGGATACTGTGTATAATTTTTAGCAAGAGCTGGCAATAAATTGTGGTCTCCATTAATTAAAGCTTCTTTCTTTTTCCTGCTCCAACCTTCTACCTGTTTTACTCTATAATAGGCTTCATCTATTCTTTGATATTCTTCAGAATAAATCAATTTTACAGGCAATCTTTTCTTTGTGTGATTGGCCCCTTCTCCAATCTGATGTTGTTCGAGTCTAATATCAAGATTGTTGGTACTTCCTGTATAGTAGGTCCCATCGGCACATTCTAATATGTAAAGCCAACCTTTCATATTTACTCATATAAATTTAATAGGCCAATACACCGTTGCCTTCGACAGGCTTACGATTCCGGTGGTTGAGCTTGTCGTAACCACGTTATGTATTATCGTTTCTGTTTTCATCGAAACCGTTGCCTTCGACAGGCTCAGGCCACGGTACGTCCACGGTGGTTGAGCTTGTCGAAACCACATTTCGTGGTGATATTCCCGTTATCCGAGACCTCTGCCTTCGACAAGCTCAGGCGCCGGTACGTCCACGGTGGTTGAGCCTGTCGAAACCACGTTCCTCGGATACTGTGTATAATTTTTAGCAAGAGCTGGTAATAAATTGTGGTCTCCATTAATTAAAGCTTCTTTCTTTTTCCTGCTCCAACCTTGTACCTGTTTTTCTCTATAATAGGCTTCATCTATTCTTTGATATTCTTCAGAATATATCAATTTTACAGGCAATCTTTTCTTTGTGTGATTGGCCCCTTCTCCAATCTGATGTTGTTCGAGTCTAATATCAAGATTGTTGGTACTTCCTGTATAGTAGGTCCCATCGGCACATTCTAATATGTAAAGCCAACCTTTCATATTTACTCATATAGATTTAATAGGCCAATACACCGTTGCCTTCGACAGGCTTACGATTCCGGTGGTTGAGCTTGTCGAAACCACGTTATGTATTATCGTTTCTGTTTTCATCGAAACCGTTGCCTTCGACAGGCTCAGGCCACGGTACGTCCACGGTGGTTGAGCTTGTCGAAACCACATTTCGTGGTGATATTCCCGTTATCCGAGACCTCTGCCTTCGACAAGCTCAGGCGCCGGTTGGGTTTCCGAAACCTTTGCCTTCGACAGGCTCAGGCGACGGGTAGCTGTGCTCAATGCAATCTTCTATATTCTCATCCTCCAAGTTTGTAATCCAGTTGATAAGTGCTATTTTTCTTTCTTCAATCGTCATAAGTATAAAAATAATAAAAGTTATCTGGTTTTAATAGTTTTCAATGGCACTCATTACCCAAAATTGACTTTTCAAAGTAGAGAATTACATCAAGGCTACTTCTATTTTCATCTATTTTAATTAGGGTACCATTTTTTTTCTGAACCACTAACCACTCCCCATCTCCTGCTCAAAGTTAAGCTCGATGAATTCTGCCGGATGGGAGAGGGCTACTTTTACCGATACACGTAAGCTGCCGTTTAAAATATCTTCTGCCTTCATGGTGCTGCCCAAACCTACATTTACGGCATAGGCATCTGATGGACTTGAGCCCATAAGTCCTCCTTGTTTCCATACATTGGTTAAAAAGTTTTGGATCATGCTTTTTATTGTTACCCAAGTATTTGCGGTATTTGGTTCATATTCATAGGCCTGAATGGCCAGTTTTATGGATTGTTCCAGAAAGATGGCCGTACGCTTTATATTGAGATACCTCCAATCATTGGAATTGCCATCCAGGGTTCGGGCGCCCCATATCAGCAGTCCATTGTTTGGGAATAAGCGAATGGCATTGATGGCTTTTCCTGATAAGGGTACATTAAGGTCTTCCTGAAAATTCCGGCTTATGTTTATCGCAGGGGCTTTTACATCAATCATGGTTATATTTGCAGGGGCTTTCCAAACCCCTTCAGCATTGTCTACAGTGGTATAAATTCCTGCGATAGCACCGGAAGGTGGGGTTAAATTTAATTTTTTTAAAATGGCCTCCCTTAGCAATTGATAGGCTTTGCTTATCAATTGGAGGTTGTGGTCTGCCTTTTGCCGATTTTTCTTATCTATCTTTAGTTGATCTTCTTTACTTATTTTGCTGTCTGTCATTGGAGGATCATCAGCTCCTTCTCCAGCCGTTTGGCCTGTGAGTTGGGATACCATCAATAAGAATGGACCTCTATTAACTTCAGGCTTTTTTGGGGCTTCCAATTGGAGCAAGTAGTCCAGGGTTTTCAGGGCATTGGCAGATAGGTTTTTATAAGAATAATCCTCTTTTGGGTACAGCAATGTATGAAGCCAGGGGTAATAAGCAGCTGCATAAGCATTGTAGTTGGGACGGATAGGGTTCACGTTTTCTCGAAAGGCATCAATGCTCTCTGAAGGATTTTTTTCAGTTTCCCAATAAGCCCAGGGAATGTCTAATATGGCCATTCGATTGCCCATGCTTCCACAATGGTTGACCATATGGGATTGTAAGGCATAAGCGGCTTTGAATTTGTCCTTCAAAGGGATTTGGCTTTCATCAAATAATTCCACAGCATCCGGAACAAGGAGTAGGGTAGGTTCCTGTACTTTTTCCAATAGATCTATTCCTGCTATTAGTTCTGCTAAATTTGGAGTAACAGTGTAATTACCCACACTTACGATATAACATTGATCTCCTCCATTTTCATAGAAAAATTTTACTGCCTTGTACATTCGGTAATGCGGCCCATTGGCTTTGAGCAGGTAGTTTTCCCCGTTTTCACCAATGAAGTCGGCTTCACTTGACTCGGTCTTTTCAAGCTCAAATTGAATCAAAGGTGGTTCTTTACCGTAAATCGTATAAAATTCAGACAGTGAGGTTACCCTCCGCGGCTTATTGCATAAATCCTCGCCATTGTAACTTGTGTTTTGCGTATAGCCTATAAAAGCCGGAATGGCGGTGGCTACTGGTACTAATGAATTCCCATAGGAATCTATTTCCGTGACATAAACGCCTGGGGTTTTTCTTTGTTTATACATGGTTTGTTGTTTGAGACTTATTATTGATTGTCAGGCAATGCATCAAATTCCCTTCGTTTGTCATCAAACCATTTTTTCAAGGCCTCAGGAGATTGCATCAATTGCTGCATCTCTTCCATGGCTTTCAAGTGGGCAGGATCTTTTTTTTGGAACATCTCCATCCCATGGTTTTTGCTGAGTTCGGCCATCTCATCGAATGTATTGGCATGAAATGTCAGTTCACAGGCACCCCCCAATTGTCTACAGGTCATCGTTTTCATTGTGGATTGTTTTGGTTTTAATTAAAAAAGCGGTTAGAAAAAGTCGTATAGCGTTTTTGGAGCTATTAATGTACTAAATTTTTATTCTTTGTCTTTATATTCTGCTGTAAAATAAAGAGAATAAGTAAAATCCTTTGGTTTCGACAGGCTGGCTTCGACAGGCCCAGCCACCGGCAATAGGTTAATGATTTGGCTAAAGCCAGAAAGCTGTATTAGCGCTTTTGACCCTCCAGATAAAGCTTGGGGCTATTGAAAAAAAAGATGATGTAAATTATCCATGTTTTAGTCTGAGTCAATTGATCAAAGGAAACGATTCAATAGGAATGTGCTTCAGCCCATTTACAGAAGGTGATATATTTGGTCTGGCTTTAACCAAAATTTAGGGAAGGAGAGGATTTTTATTTAAAAATGCATTTTCCAAAGGAATTGAGCTATAGATTTCCATAGGATATCCCTACCTTAGTCTACTTGGAATTTAGGTAGATTGAAACTTGCAGCATTTTCATTCAATCCCTACTTGTGGCATCAAAGCAAGAATGGCTTGTGAAAACAATGCTTGTCCGAATTCCTGGGATAAAGCTTGAAAAAATTAAACTATGAAGCGTAGAAAGATGATGGCTACCATGGGAGCCATATCCCTTGGAATAGCCTCTTCACCACTTGCCAAAGCAGAAGTGGTAAAAGCACCTTATAAGATACTAGAGAAAAAGATTGAAACCGATATATTGATCGTTGGGGGCGGTACGGCAGGTGTGATAGCGGCCATTCAGGCGGGCAGAGCGGGTGCTAAAACCACCCTGGTCGAAAGTGGCAGTCAACTTGGAGGGACAACCACAACCGGAGGCGTATGCTTTCCGGGGATTTTTCATGCCTGGGGAAAGCAAGTCATCGCAGGCATTGGCTGGGAATTGGTGATGGAGGCAGTCAACTTAAACGATGATATTTTGCCCAATTTCTCCATTGTCCCCAACAATACCACCATCCGTCACTGGAGGCATCAGGTAACTGTAAATCCAGCACTTTACGCCATGATTGCGGAGGAAAAGTGTGTGGAAGCAGGGGTAGACCTTCGCTATTATGAAACTCCTACCTCCATACAATTTAAAGATGGAAAATGGATGGTGAAGACAGTGGGCAAAGGGATTAGCAATGAAATAATCTGCAAGCAGATCATTGATTGTACCGGAAATGCAACTGCTGCGTCCATAGCTGGGTTTAAGCTTTTGAGAGAAGAAGATACCCAGCCGGGATCATTTGTATTTAGGATAGGTGGCTATGATTTTGACTCCCTGGACCTTGATAAAATTCCCAAGGAATATCATTCGAGGCTTAGGCAAAATATGCTAATAAATAATGAGGTAAAAGTGGAATCTTCTGTGAATAATTTCCCTCCTACTTCCCCATATAATTATGTATACGTTCATGGTGCAGACTCTTCCACCTCGGAGCTCCATACCAAAGCCAATATAGAAGGGAGGGCTTCCTTATTGAAGTTGCTTAGAAAATTAAGAACATTCCCAGGGTGTGAAAAAATAAAATTAATGGATGCGCGACCTGAGACGGCTATTCGGGAAACTTACCGAATTGACGGACTTTATAAAATCACGCATAATGACTATGTTTCAGGGAAAGTTTTTGAAGATTCCCTGTCTTATTCTTTTTACCCGATTGACTTGCATAGGAATGGGAAGTCTATTTACCAAGAATATCTAAAGGAAGACGTGGTTGCCACCATTCCTCTTAGGGCATTGATACCCAAAAACAGCCAAAATTTCTTGGTTGCGGGACGTTGTCTAAGCAGTGACAGACTGGCAAATTCTGCGCTTCGGGTGCAGGCATCCTGTATGGGCATGGGGCAAGCAGCAGCGGCAGCGGCTGTTTTGGCCATCCAACATAATGTCACACCGGCCGATGTACCTCTTCCAGAATTGAAAAATATGCTAAAGGAACATGGAGGCATAGTACCCAATGCGTAAGTTGTTCATTCAAAGAATAAATAGATGATCAATTGGATCAAAGGCTTATTGGTTGGGGCATTATTGCTCCCATTTTCATTTGAAAATGGAGAGGATATCCGATACTTTCAATCTTCATCCATTCCCCTAATTGATTCCACAGATCTAATCATAAGCACTATAAATGATTCGATTTTAAATCTGGATATCAAGCAGGTAACAAAATCAGATGGTACGCCCCTCCATTATTTTATTGAGCTTAAAGAAGGAGTCTGCTTTGAAAATGAGTGTCGTCCACTTGACATTTTGCTCTATTGGAACATTACCGGCAGGTACTTGGGATTTGAACTGTTGGATGGTGAGTTTCTGAGTAAGTATGACCATGAACCTTTTAATCATAAGGAGTACGAGCAGCTTCATCAGTTGCTGGCAGACCCCTTTCTGCCCTTGGGCAATTATACTTTTGAGGAATTGGTAAAAAGGCCGGATACTGTCAGTCAATCTCTAGATGCCGTTTCGGGGGCGACCATGAAAGATGTGATGGAATACATTGTGCCCGGTGCAGCCTATACTACCCATAAACTATGGAATATAATCCATGGTCCCATTCAGCAGCAAGTAAGCGAGTTGACGGCACAGCAGCTAAATGCCTCTTTGTTCAATAAAATTCTTCAAAGCAGTGATCAAAGTGATCAAACCTGGGCTCTGGAAAGGATCGCCTTGCTTTGGGATCTAGATAATTCAGTAATTGAGGTCTTAGAAGAAATACTCATTGATGGGGAGCATTTTCAAGCTTACCTGTTGTTGAAATCATTGTCTTCAAAGCAATTGGAATCAGAACATTTGCAGCTTGAGCTTTTCAGGCTTTTAGGTAAGGTTGACTATAGCATTGAAAATATGATTTTTGATAAATTACTTGAGGGACCTCGTTTACATGGATCTATTGTCGGGGCTTCAATTCCCATTCTTAAAGCATTGAGCGGTCCACAACTTGGGAAATTGCTAAAGGTTTTTACCCATCACAAAGTAAAAAATGCAGCCCTGAATCAGGCCCTAAGTGAGATGGTGCCTGATGAAAATAGTTTTGTAGAGCGCCAGTTGCTGCAGTACCTAGAATACCAAGCCGAAATTGCTGATTAATTGGAGGAAATCCATTCCTGCGGCGGAGTCGAAGCCCTAGGGATATGTGTACGTTAAACCTACTCCTTCAACTCCGTTTAGGAACCGGTTAAACCTTACCGGCGGCTGAGCTTGCCAAAGTCATAGGAATATCTGCCCATTAAACCTACTTCTTCGACTCTGTTCAGAAACCGGTTAAGACCTAATTCTCATATTGGACTTTTTCATCTTCAAGCCCTACGCATAACATGGCCCTTTTAAGTCCGAAATTTCGGCCATTTTTAGCTTCGTAATTGGCAAAAAGTTCCCCATTCTCTCTGAAGGCCTTTTGAATCCCTTCCTCTTTGCCCATATTCATGTTTAAAACTTTAAATATTTCACCCGAGGAATACCATTTTTTTTGCACCCCATGTAATTTCCCCGAATTGTAATTCAAATGGGAGATTAATAAATGGGAGGCACCAGCAGACCAGGTTTTCTTTTCTCCATGCAGTTTCCCTTTGTTATAATGGGCTATGTGTTTGATTTGCCCATTGGGATACCAGTCGATGGTTTTATTTTGCTTTCGTCCAGCGAGTATGCCTATTTTTTGTTTTAAGGTGCTGTCAGGAAAATAAGTTACTGCATAACCTGAAAACTTTTCCCCATCTAATGTCCAAATCGAAATCTTGTTATGATATACAAGCTTTGATTTATCAATGGTATTGGAGGGTACTTCAAAGCTACTAGGCGTTTCCTTTTCAAGGTTGATGACATCCTTTTCTGAGGCTTGTCCACAGCTGACAAGTACAGAAATCAGCAGGGTATACATTAAGTTTCTCATTGTTATTTCTTTATTTTCCTTTACACCCATTCCATCCTACGAAAGGATGGGCAGCTTCTAACCGGTAAAACAGAAAGGACAAGCTTACATGATGTTGTTTGGAGTGCCTTGAAGGTCTACGCCAAATAATAGAATGTATGAGCCTATATAGGTCTCATTGATGATGTGGTAATGGTAAAATTCTTCACCATCGCTATGTTGGGTAGCAGCAATATGTCCACCGGAGGCATCAAGATTTGAAGGGTGATCATCTGTTGAATCACATTTCCTTCCATAAAGCAAAAACCCATCTTGAAGAATTCCAACAAGCTTCTCATCGTCATAGGACATACTGGTATTTTCCGTCACATTTGAAGCCTCCAAATGGTAATGATAACCAGTAGGTCCCATATGGGCACCCGCATAATCAAATCCTGAGGCTACATTTGAAGATAAAGCGATATTTGGACCTTCTTCATCATTAAAAATTGGCGCTCCGGTAACGGCAATGCCTATGGCACCCAATCCGGTAGCTGAAGTTGAAGAAGCCTTGGCCGGAGTAGCTTGCACAGTGAGGGTGTAACTCCTGCTTGAAATTGTACCTGGAGACATTTCACTTTCATTCGCCACACTAGGTGCTATGTATAGGCTGTTGCTTTCACTCCAGTAGGGTGAGGTGTGGTTTGGCAGTCCGTTGGATTCAATGGTTATCTCGTCCCCGTCAAAAGAAACAGTTACCGCATCCTCATTGAATTCGTCGAAGGCTGCTACAGGTGTGCTACCTGTGGAGCTTGCAATGGAATCATCATCATCATTGCTGTCTGCTACATATCCGCTGGGTTGGGTGCATGAGGTGGTACTTACACTTGGATTTCCTAATCCGTCTCCATCTGAGTCTTGATACCATGAAGTTTCGTTACAGGTTTCCTCATCACTAGCGCAAGAAGGAAACAATAGGCTTGTTGCTACAAAAACGAGTGTTAATAAATTGGGGACTTTCATTATTTCTAAAATTAAAAATTGCTATTGAATAGAATCATTTAATGGTTTAGACGGGTGAAAGGAAAAAATCCCTCGATTTTACTCAAATTTTATTAATAATTATGGAAAATAGGCAAAACCCAAATATTGGAAATGTCTTATTGAAATTAAGAATAAATCCATTAAACTGACATTTTTGCTATTTCAGATTATTTTAAACCAAAATTGGCCATCTATAACCCCACTAAAAATGGCCGATATTATTAGGTCTTTCCGGGATATTATTATCCTTTAATCTTTTCTGAAAAGCTTCCTTACTTTCTCCCGGGCTAGGCCAGACATCACTAGGACGATGAGCTTCTGCCATCATTTTGTCAATTTTTTCCACCAGAGCCTTGTTTTCAGCACTGATGTCATTTTGCTGTTGGGGGTCAGTTAGCAGATTGTACAGTTCCAAATGGCCACCATTGGCTTTGTGGGCATAATATTCCCCCAACCTGATGGCTTGATTTTGTTTATGCTCCCAATAGAGGTATTCATGTGCTATTTGCTCACCTTGCCCGGTAAGGGTTGGTAAAATAGAAAGCCCGTCTATAAAAGTAGGAGAGGAAACGCCTGCCAAATCAGCGGCAGTAGGGAGGAAGTCCCAAAATGCCCAGATATGATCACTTACTGTTCCTGCCCTTATCTTCCCTGGCCACCTTACCATGGCAGGTACATGAAATCCTCCATTGTATTCATTGCTTTTTTGTCCTCGGGTAGGGGAGCGATGCTTAAAAAAATCACTTAATGTAGGACCTTCCTGTAAGTCTAGGTATCTTTTCTCATAACCTTGGCTTGAGTTTCCATTGTCAGAAGCAAAGAATATAATGGTGTTGTCATCCAAACCTAAATTATCCAATAAGTCCATTAATTTACCTACTTCTCCATCCATACGGGATACCATTGCTGCCCACTCTTTGTGTTGAATCGGCCAGTTTTTGTCCTTATATTCTCCAAGTTCTGGCACGATCAGTGGCCCATGTGGTACCGTATTGGCAAGGTATAAAAAGAAAGGCCGGTCCTGATTTTCTTTTACAAAATCCAAGGCTTTTTCGTTGATGATATCAAAAGAATAAACTGCATTTGAGGGGTCATCAATCCCATTTGGAATTACTTTACCTTCTTCATCATAAGTACTGGCTTTGGAATAATTTTCATATTCGTAATGGTTTTTGTTTCCGGGAAAAAAGACCTTGTCTTGATTGTGATACAAAAATTCAGGGTAATAAGTATGGGCTTGACGCTGGTTGAGGTAACCATAGAATTCATCAAAACCCATTTTGTTGGGTATTCCGGGTTGATTTTCTAGCGCCAAACCCCATTTGCCGAACAAGCCCGTTTTATACCCTGCTTCTTTTAGCATCATGGCCACCGTATAATCCCCTTCTTTTAAAGATTCGCGATAAGATTGATAGGAATTACCTCTCACCCTGGCGTGTCCCTGATGTAAACCTTGCATCAAAGAAGACCTGGACGGTGCACAAACCGAACTTCCTGCATAGGCATTGGTGAACTTCATCCCTTCAGCGGCAATTCTATCAATATTTGGGGTTTTGATTTTCTTCTGACCATAGCAGCCCAGATCCCCCCAACTTAAATCATCACTTAAAATAAAAATGATATTTGGCGTCCTTTCCTCTTTTATTTCTTTTTTATTTGAAGTGCAACCAAGGCAAGTGATAATAGCTAAAGCAAGACTTATTATGGATGGATTATACAATTGCTTAATGTTCATAAAAATTAGGATTAGAAATGGGTGGAATGAAATTTTTTAAGGAGTAGCTGTAAGGATTTTAAGTCTGTCAATGGCATTCTGGTTTTGAGGATTCAAGTCCAATGATTTTTTGAAATTAGCAATGGCTTTTTTATGGTTTCCCATGGATAGAAATCCCTCCGCTAAACTATCAAATAGATTGGCAGATTTGGGGTATAATTGGGTTGCCAAGTTAAAGACTTTGACACCTTGATTTGAGGTTTTAGCGTTAAAAATTAATTGAAGCCCTAGCGTATTTAAGTTTCCTTCGGGCAGGTTTAGTTCGGGGTGTTTCTTTTTGCTTTCCTCATATAGCTCCCATAGGCTATTGTATTGCTGAGCGGAGGCCAAAGCATTGAAATCATTAAAAGTAAAGGCAGTGCTTTTTTGCCCCTTCTCTCTGTAGCTCATCAAGTTCTTATTCGTTCCAATCAGCTCTAATTGGCTTTTGAAGGCTGTTTTTGCTGTACTGTCTTCCAATAAAAATGCTTTCAAAAAACTCAAACCAAGTATTGAAACCCATTTATAAGCATTCATAATTTCAGGATCACTCTTGTCTTGTCTGCCATCTCGAGCTTGAAAAAGAACCCCTAGGGTGCTAAAATACGAGTGGGTTAAATCGTGGAATTTTAATCGGTAAGCTCGGTTGAGGGAAAGACTGTCGTATAAAACAAACTTGGTATTGAGCGTCGAGTCAATCTTGTCTTCATTGAGAACCTTTTCAGGTATGTCTTTTTGGGCCATATGCAGGTAAGGCACATCCATTTTGTGTAAACCAAAAAAGGGTGATTTCTTTAATAAATCATACTGATACCTTTCCGTACCATCAAGGCTAATGACGGCTTTAATGTTGTCATTGCGCATCTGGGCAATGATGTTTGCCAGTCCCCCAAAGCTAAAACCCATGACTGCTATTTTGGTGAGGTCACTATTTGCGATTAATCCCGCCTCTTTTATAAGGAATTCAACATCTCTGGCCTGGGTTTCCATTTCCTTTGCCAGGTTATTTCCAAACCACCTCGTTTCTGTTCCTCTGCTGGGGCTGGCAATGACTATAAATCCCTCGCTTGCGAGGTATTCACACATAGCAAAATTTTCCACGGAAGAAGCCTGAAAACTTGGGCTGTATAGGATTACAGGGAATTTACCTTTCGCTTCTTCTAGGTCCAAATAAGCCTTGGTAACTTCCTTAAGGTGTGTCTGATTCGCAGGGTTATTGGCATAATAAAACCAATTTAATATTTGTTCGTTGGGCAGGTTTTCCCATTCTTCTTCCTCCTTTAATATTTCCATATAATCAAGGATTTTCAAAGGAGCCTTATTAGGTGAGTCTTGGGATGAAGGATACCAAATGCTTATTGGGATGGGTCTAGGAATTTTTTGATTGCTAAAATCATAAACCCTGCTATAAGTTCTGGTACGATCAACCTTAGTATAGTGTTGAAAACCTACACTATAGGGTCCTTGTTTAAGGCCAATTTTATTGAGCGAGGTTTGACCGAGACTTATATGAAAGTGGAATAGGATAAAAATGGAGGCTAGCACGCAATGAGCAATATTTTCGCAGGGTTTCATTGGTTTAAATGCGCTATTATATACTGAATTATTGAATAGTCTTTACAAGGATTTGTATTGTGACATTCTAAATTAGTGGAATTTTAGTTGTTTAAAAAATTGTAACTCAATTATAAAACCAACCAAATTCATTTATTTGCCAGGCTTTGTTGATGCGCGATTTATTCAGCTAGTAATAGAAGGTCTATCGCCTATTTCGG
Source organism: Cyclobacterium sediminis (assembly GCF_054781075.1). Lineage (NCBI taxonomy): Bacteria > Pseudomonadati > Bacteroidota > Cytophagia > Cytophagales > Cyclobacteriaceae > Cyclobacterium > Cyclobacterium sediminis. Next base: position 34,142 of record NZ_BAAGVC010000008.1, read on the forward strand.
ATTTCAATATTGGATAAATTAACAAACAAAAAAAATGACCTGCTGAAGGTCATTTTTTTTGCTAAATGGCATTTGTTCTTTTAAGTGGCCGGATCCTTTTACTTTAGCCCTATTTACAAAAGAAAACCCTAAACCAGCGTAAATAATTCTTGCTCAGGCAGTCGGGATTTCGGAGTTTTGTCTGTTGCGTTAAAATCAGTCTCTGTTCTGTAACCTATAGATACAACTGTGACGGCAGTAAAACCTTTTTCTCTTAAACCAAACTCCTCATCTAAGGCTTTTACATCAATACCCTCCATGGGTACCGCATCAATGCCTAGTGTAGCCACTCCAAGTAAGATATTGCCAATTTTTAAATAGACTTGCTTCTCAAGCCAATGTTGTAAGTCCTTTAAATCGTACTTGTGTATGTTGGCAAATGCATTCCTACCTCCATGCATGCCTTGTTTTATCTGTTCATTAGGAAATCTACCATCCAGGTCTTCCACCGCCAATAGGTGTTGCATGTATTCCTCATCTGCTGTAATTCTTGAACAAAACAATACCACATGTGAAGCCTTTAAAACCTTTGGTTCGTTGAATGAGAAAAATCCTTGCGTTCCTTTGGCCATGCGTTTTTTCCCTTCTTCTGTTGAAGCAACAATAAAATGCCAAGGTTGTAAATTAGTACTAGAAGGACTCATCCTTAAAAGTGACTTTACCTGTTCAAAATCTTCTTTTGAGATTTTCTTGTTTGGATCAAATTCTTTTGCGGAATAACGCCAGTTTAATACATTTTTTATGTCCATAATTTTATACTATAAGTTTTATAGTTGCAAAAGTAAAGATAGTGTTATAACTTTGCAATAACGGTCAAATAGGATAGTATAAAATTTTAAAAGAATGTATAAATTTAAAGGTAAAGAATACCCATGCTGTGCCAGTCTAACGATGGGGCTAATCGGTGGGAAATGGAAAACAGTGATCCTATTTCACCTAAGAAATGAGCCCATGCGGTACAATGAACTGAGAAAAGAAATGCCTACGGTTACAGAGCGAACTTTAAGTTTGCAGTTGAAAACCCTTGAAGAAGATGGTATCATCAAAAGGAAGGTTTATACCAGTAAACCCCCACTTAAAGTAGTTTATTCTCTGACTGATTTTGGAAAAACATTGATTCCTGTGGTTCAATCCATTGCAGATTGGGGACACAATGTTGTACACAATGGAACGGAAGTTTCTGAGTAAATAACTTCTATTGATTAGTGCTGAGTTGGCTATTGTAGAATTTTGTTGGCTTGCACCATATGACGGTCATTGTGGTAGATGACGACCCTAAAAGTATCTCCGAGTTTTAATTTGATCCATTTTGAGATACTGATGGCAGTTTTGGTTTTGTTAAGGTCTATTTTTCCTGCCATCTTGAGAAGATCTAAAAGTTGTTCTTGTTGGTTAAGAAACCGTTGAAGGGTTGTTTTATCCAGAAAACTACCCATTGGATTTTTATCATTGAAGGTTTTCATCTTATTTAATTTCTCCTTTGGTAACATGGTTTGGGCAAAATAATTACCAAGAATACCTGCTTTGAAGGTTTTGGTCGATTCGGTTTTTGATTTTGCTATCCTTTTGGTTATTTCCGGAATATAGAAATCCCCGTAAAGATTCAGGTGCGCTATACATTCCAAAATGCTCCATTTATCCGGTCCCGGTCTTCGATTCAGTAGCTCTTCAGATAAGGTGTTGAATCTTTCAACCTGCTTGATATTTATTCGAGTCCGTTCCACTAAATCTTGTATTAATTTTTCTGAGGCTATTTTCATCGTTTTTTTTGTCAAAATTCGCGCTAAATCAGAAAAAAAACATTGATTTAAATCAAGACTTTTTGATTCTGGACAACGTTTCAGGGGTCATTCGTAGGTAGGAGGCAATGTACTTGTTTGGGATTTCCTGAAATAATTGAGGGCTTCTGGCCAAAACCCTTTTGTATCTTTCCAGGGGCGAACTTGTTAAAATGTCGCGCTCTCTTTCCATTTGTTGGTAAATCAGATCGCCAAGCATCATTTGCCAGATTTTGGTGTTTTCGGTCGCACTGTCAATAAAGGCCATGAAGCTTTCTTTATTGATTACCTTCAATTGCGTTTTTTTGATTGCCTGAATGTAAAGGTCAGAAGGTTTTTCGCTGATAAATGAATCTAGTGCAGCGATAAAATTGTCTTTGTAACCAAACCTTATTATGTTCTCATCAAATTCCTCTAAAACATAGATTCTCAAGCTCCCGCTGACCACAAAATAGAGGTTTGTATCTATGCTTCCCTTGACCTTTAAGTATTCTTTTCGGTTCAATTCCAGCTTTTTGTCCCATAAATGCTGCTTGTCAATTTGCGCTATAAAGTTTAAAATAGGATTCATTTTTCAATAAGGGTAGCACTGTGGTCTTATTTGTTGGTCAGCAATTTATTTACAATAGGGATATCAGCCGCGGCCCAATCTAATGTGCCCAATTCTTCAGCTTTTAGCCATTTATGGCTTATGTGTTCATGAAGGGTAAGTGCATCCGAATCTACCTGACATAGGTATGCATGCAGGGTTACCTCTAAGTTTGGGTATTGATGAACTACCGTCAGAAAGTAGGATTGATTGGTGGTCGATAGGTTTAATTCTTCCAACAATTCACGACTTAGGGCTTCTGTATGGGATTCCCCTGCTTCAATTTTTCCTCCGGGAAATTCAAATTTCTTTGAAATATATTGCTGTTTGCTTTCGGGTCTTTGAACGCATAGAATACGGTTTTTATAGAGGATTATACCTGCAACAACGTCAATACTTTTCATAAATAGATGATTTTAATTTCCTTTTAGGAAGTTATTTTGAAGCGCTTGGGGGGCAATTTGTTTTTGCAAGTTTTCTTTTCGCCGCCCAAAATTCAGCTAAAAATATAGCTAGTTTTCATCTAAAATAATAATTCTTCTATCAACATCACCGGTATTTCCAATTACCAACTATATTTATGATTTAGCTAAAGATCAACATATTTTCGTAGAATTTATCAATTGAATACGAACGCAGGTCATATACTCGAAATATGAAATAAAAAATCTGGCTGAAATCGATTCGAAATCAGCCAGATATTCTTGTAACTTCAACTCTCACTTAGAAAATCTAAGTGAAAATTCTTTACCTTAAATGGCAATATGTTCAATTTATTATTTATTCATTGAAAGTCAGTAAGTTAACGTGGAAATTTGTAACCTCATCTTCTCCAAATAATATTACTCCATTTGAAATTCCGGATTTGGGCCTGGAGGTACTGCGCTATAATCTATCTTGGGAAAGGCTACATGCCAATCTGTTTTGCAATTTTCTCTTAAATCAGCCATAAAGGCATCAATTCGCGCTTTGCCAACAGAGTGCATGATAAAGATATGGGAATAAGACCGTAACTGGCGTTCTTTTTCATTGAAAGGAACCCAAAGCCTATCCGTATCTAAGGACCATTTGTAATTTAATGTTTCGTTGACCAATCGAAAACGGACGGTCAGACTCAAACGTGATCGGGCAATCCATAAATCGACCTCAGAACCAAATTTTGCTTTTAATTCGGATTCAAACTTGAACAGTTCTGTTTCTAGATAGGCCGAGACATTTTCTGTTTCTACGGCCTTATTCATATTGTCCTCATAACTCATTCTGGAAAAATAATCCCACAGGATCATGGGTGAAAAGGCTGAACGTGAGCCTCCCAGTGTGGTGTCAGGAGTACCTAAAAAGGAACTTGCAGCATCCGGGGGTAATAACTGATAGCCACTACGTGTCATAAAGATGCCTGAAGGCCAGGGACCTCCAAGCCATTTGTGCATAGAACAACCTACGCTCATCACCGCAGGATTGCGAAAGTCAAACATAGGGCCTTTTTCATTCAAGAGATTTCGGTTATGTGCCATTTCCACAAAAGGTAAATAAGCAGCACCGAGGGCGCCATCCACATGGAGCCAAAAACCTCTACGAATATCAATTAATGGATTTCCTTTTTCATCTTTCCCATATACCACCTTGCGTTCCCACAGCCAAGGATATTTTTCTCCTAATTTTTCAAACATGGCATTAATGGCAGGAACATCATCATATGCACCTTTCCACGTGGTTCCTATATTGGCTACAACTACAACAGGATAGCCTTTATCGACAAAATAATGAACCAACTTTGTTAATTCTTCAATTTTCACCGACCCTGATTGGGGATTGTCTTTATCAAAATCATGGGAGGGAACCATTTCAGGCCAACTTCCATCATTGGTAATGGGACATTGTCCGGGATATTTATTTTGTCCTATTTTCTGAAATGTAGGCAATTCTAACAAATGTGAAGCTTTTTGAATGGAATAATGAACATCCTCTGAATAGAAAAGCACAGGGGTGTAGGCATTTTCAGAAGTGTCCTCAGTTTGTATAGGGGCTTTATAAGAAAAATGCTGTCCTCTTGTTTCCCTGCCTCTTCTGGTATAGGCATCAATTTGCGCATTCGTTTTTTGATCTTCAAGAATGGTTCTGCCTTTAAGGTAATCTCTGGCATTGAAAAGACCGTATATATTTCCTTCAGTAAAACCCATTGTGAGAACATATCCCCAATACCTGGAACTCGAATCTTTTTGGTCAGTAGCAGCTGTATGGGGCCAATTGTTATTCCAAAGGGCAGCAAAATAATCTAAGACGGCACGCTCACAGAATTTAGAGTTTAGGGTATATCGACCACTGCTAAAAGGATCACCAATATTATTGGCATGCATGTCCATAAGGTAAGGAAATCGATCTGCATAGTTCTGGTCTTGATTTCCCTGAAACCCTGCAAAATGGGAATGTTGGGTTTCAATAAATTCTTTAAAAGAAGCCAAGGCTATTTCTCGTTCCTCATCTGACAAGCCTGTAGGAGGGATTTCGAACTGACTGTAATTTATTTGCGGAAAGTTTCCGCAGACATCTTTGGGAGGTACCGAAACATATACCTCCTTTGGATCATTGCTTGGCTTGGATACAACGGCTCCTTCCGGTACCTGATCATTCCATGGAAGTTGTTTAGGGCCGTAAGGTACTTGCTGAGATTTTGGGTTTACTGCTGGCATGGTTGTTTTTTTAGTTTAAAAGGTAGCTGCTTGGATAATCATTGGTGATTCGTTGGCAAAAAATGGTAGAAAAATAGGTAGACTGCTGAATGCCATATCTATTGCATTATTATAACACTTTTGAAAGGCAAAATCCTGAAGATACTGTTCTCTTGACTCAATTCTAGTCTGTATCAGCAATCTTCAGGTTTGTAGGTCTAATATACAGAGAGTTATCTTATAGTACAAGTTCCTTTTATGCAATGGGGAGTAAGTTTACCGATCAATGAGTAATTAAAAATGTGGATCTAGAAAAAAAAGTCTGATGCTAATGGGACGGTCAATTTTGATTTATATTCAGAGCAAGTTGAGTAAACATGATTTTGTCAGCATTGTAACATTTTTTGAAACAATGCTGACAAAATATACACTAAGGCCGGCTATTCTTCCGTACAGCCAAAACTATTAAAAGTTATAACCAAAATGAAGCCCCGGTTCACCAATGAAATAATTTGGCCATTTATCATCTAAAGCTTTAAAATCATCAGGCATTTTGGAATGGTAAGGTCTGTGGGTTATGGCTATGGAGGGTTCGATAAAAAATTTACCATGGTAGAGTTTGATTTGATATCCAAGGCGGTAGGTATTGAATATTTGGAATCCTTTTTTAATTTTTGCTCCCTCTTCATTCTTAAATGTTTGAAAGGCATTCATCACATGTATACCGGTGTAAAATCCCTTCCACCAAAAATGCTGGTAGGCAAAAGCAAATCCATATTCACTAATCTTTCCGGGAAATTTTTCTTCCGGCGCTTCATATTTATCTCCGTAAGGAATTCCTAGAGACCAGCCATATTCCCAAGTTTTAAGCTCTAAGGATAAAGCATCTTTAGGGCCTAAGCGATAACCTAAGTTGAGTTGTACAAATTTTGGAGAATTGTCGTCAGGGACGAAATTGTATAACATAAAAAATGTACTCCCTATGAAAAACTTGCTGTAAGAGGTGTCTTGTTTTGCATATTGCGCTTTTAGTTGGATAGGTAAGGTACATAAGAAGATGATGCCAAATACTACTATCAATTTTTGCATTTTTTTAATGTTTTAAGTTAAAAGATAATGCAAAGTTGCAGCGGAAAGGCCCTAAAAAACGTTCACTTAAGTTAACAAATGAATTTTAATTCTTTTTTGTTTTCTGTAGTCTTGCTTTTAATCGACTAAGGGATTGGGGAGTAATTCCCAGAAAACTTGCCAGTTGATGTTGAGGAACCCTTTGGACCAAATCAGGTCTGGTTTCCACCAAATTTTCATAGCGCTTGGCAGGGGGGGAGTATTTAAAATTATCAAGAGAGCTTTGACTTTTTAACAACAATTCCTCCGATATAATGCGGCATAGGGATTCAAATCTTGGGAACTTGGCAAAAACTTCATCATCCAATTCACTGGTAGAAGCAGAAATTATTGAATCTTCAATACATGAAAGATAATAGTTAGATGGCTTCTTATTAATGGCACATTCGGGAACTTCACCTTGCAATTCTGTAAAGAAATTGGTGGTTTTTTCCTCCCCATCAATAATATAATATTTCCTTATACAGCCTTTTAGTACAAAATACCCCAGGTCAGACTGTTGCCCTTCCTCGAGCAGGATGGTGCCTTTTTTTACTTCCCTGAACAAGTCCAATTCTTGAATGACACTTTTTTCCTCTGCAGTCAAGGGCATGTATTTAGAAATATAATCAAAAAGCAATTGGTGCATATTAGATTGATATTGAGCAGAATTATAGATATAAAGCAATTATAAATTTCACTATTCAACGTGCTAATTTACCCGCATTTTTGACTAAATAAAATTATGACTTGCTTTTCAAGGCACCCATGTAAATTAAAGCACCCAACAAGTGTAACGAATACTTTTTTAGGTCTTATTTTGGATAGAAATATATTATGATAGTAAAGCGTAGGTAAAATTGCTGAGATAAAGTATTATTATGGAAAAATTCATGGCCATTAAGGATTGCTAGTGCGGAGCACATTAATTGCTAATCATCATTTCTGAGCATTTTGTATTTCTTTTGTTTATCATTCCATCGTTTCATGGCAAATTGCTGCATGTCTTCTATTTTATCTTTTTCGTCTACAATTTCAAAACCCAACAAAGTTTCTATGATGTCCTCAAGGGTGGCAATTCCATCCATTCCACCATATTCATCTACCACCAAGGATATATGTTCTTTTTTTTGAAGCATTTCTTCCCAAGCATCAAAAAGGCTGATATTACTTGAGAATATTAAAATTTCACGTCTGATGTCTTTAAGCTTTAAGTCAAAGTGATCCTCAGCTAGTTTTTCAAAAACAAACTCCCTTAAAACGTAACCGGTTATATTGTCTTTATTTCCTTTAAATATTGGTATCCTTGAAAAATGTAAGAATTCTTTGTTCTTCAAAAACTCCTTTAAGGTCATTTCCTCATTGGCAGTTACAACTACAATCCGTGGAGTCATGACCGTCTTAACCTTTAAATTTTTAAGCTTGATTAAATTTTGAATAATTTTATTCTCCTTGTCGGCAAAAATACCCTCTTGTGTACCGATACTTGCCAATGCCGAAATCTCTTCTCTACTGGTAGTAAGGACGGTTTTTTCTCTGGAAAGCAATTTTGTTAGTATAGAAGACAGCCAAACCAATGGATAGGTAAGGAAAATCATTGCTCTGATGATTTTGGAGGTAATGCCAATCAAATCCCTGTTGTAATTGGCACCCAGAGTTTTGGGAATTATTTCAGTAAATATTAAGATTAGAATGGTTAAGATGGCAGAAATAACTCCGAAATAAGCTTCCCCAAAAAGCACTGTAGCTTGTGCTCCCACGCCTGCTGCCCCCACTGTATGCGCTACAGTATTTAAGGACAAAATGGCAGACAGTGGTTTGTCGATATCTTCTTTCAGGTAAAGCATGGCATTTGCATTTCTGTCACCCCTTTTGGACTGAGATTTTAAAAAAGACACAGGAACTGATAACAGCACCGATTCCATTATGGAGCACAAAAATGAAATGAATAGGGCAATAAAAAGATAAAATAATAATAGAGCCATGGTATAGGTTAAGGATAAACTTTACTAATCTTAACGTTTAGATTAAAGAAGTATTTGGTTAGATAAAATCCAATTACCTAATTTAGAAATACATACCCAACTATAAAACGTTAAGGATTTTAATGAATTTTTATGTTGCAATAATTATACCTGAACGAGTCAAATGCAAAAATCAAGCTTTTTTGGATAAAGTTAAGGCTCAAAATTTATAATAACCGGAGACTTTTTATCTATTCTATAAAGAGAAATATTTTCTAGTTAGAAATATTAGGTCGAATATGGAATTCAAAATAAAAATAAAAAGCTTCAGTTCTTAGTGAAGCGGCTAAAAATTAAAGAACTTGCATTTTTTTAGAAATCCCTTTTTAGGATTGTTAATAAAGTAAGTTAAATCAATAGCATGTATGATGGATTTCTATCCTGATCAGAGATGGGCAAGCGAAGGAGAACCTGACTTAGGTGTCGGTATACTAGTTGAAGTAAGTAAAAATCGAGTGAAAGTCAATTTCCCAAATGCCGGAGAGACGAGACAGTATGCATTAGATAGTGCACCTCTGCGTAGGGTGATATTTAAGCCCGGTGATACAGTAATGGATTCCCATCAACGACCCTTTGAAATTGAGCGTGTCCAAGACAAGGGTGAACTTATCTTGTATATTAATAACAAGGGGACCTTATCGGAAGCAGATTTGGGGGAAGTTACTATAACTCACGGGGTGGATGACCGGCTTTTACTAGGAGAAGTAGATAAACCGGCTGTTTTTGCCTTGCGAAGGAAAACATTGGCCTATGACCATAAGCGTAGAATTTCACCCATCAATGGTTTCATAGGTGGTCGGATAGACCTTATTCCCCATCAACTGTACATTGCCCATGAAGTTAGCTCAAGGTATGCTCCTCGCGTATTGCTTTCTGATCAGGTAGGCCTTGGCAAAACCATTGAGGCTTGTCTAATCATGCACCGTTTATTGTTAAGTGGGCAAGCCTCACGGATTATCATTTTGGTTCCGGATTCATTGGTGCATCAGTGGTTTGTGGAGATGTTAAGGCGATTTAACCTATGGTTTCATATTTTTGATGAAGAAAGGTGTGCCGCATTGGATGATAGTGCTCCTAAGGGAAATCCTTTTCTGGATGATCAATTGGTGCTCTGTAGTACTTCATTTTTGGCTGGATCACAAAAGAGGGCAGGCCAGGCTATTTCTGCAGACTGGGACATGCTGGTCGTAGATGAGGCTCATCATTTGGCTTGGTCATTGAAGAAAATAAGCTTTGAGTATGCCATTGTTGAGGCTTTGAGTAAAGTTGCTAAAGGCTTGTTACTATTGACAGCGACGCCTGAACAACTTGGGGCAGAAAGTCACTTTGCGCGATTAAGATTATTGGATCCTGAAAGGTATGCCGATTACCATACCTTCATCAATGAATCTCAAGACCATGCTACTATTGCCAATATTGTGGAGAAACTGGCATCAAGTGAAGCCATAAATAAAAAGGACAAAACCCTGTTGAAAGATTTATTTGGTGACAAGAGAATAGCAAAACTAGCGGAAAAAGGGGATATAGGTAAAAATCAATTGATAGAAGATTTACTGGACCAGCACGGCCCAGGTCGGGTAGTGTTTAGAAATACCCGAGCGGCAATGAGTGGTTTTCCTATCAGGAAAGTACAGTTAATCCCTTTAAAAACAGGACCCTCTCAGCAAGAGTGGGCAAAACGCATGTCGGCCGAATTTATTTTGGACAAAAGCAATGGATCGGCAGGGGATGTAAAGCGTCCTTATCATTTTTCAAAGGACCCACGGGTGACCTGGCTTGTCAATTTATTGGATCAGTTAAATCCTAAAAAAGTGGTTTTGATTTGCAGAAGCAAAGCGAAAGTATTGGCATTGGAAAATGCCTTGCGAGACCTTAGCGGTGCAAAAGTAGGCGTGTTTCATGAAGACCTGAACATTGTACAAAGGGATCGGAATGCGGCTTGGTTTGGCGAGGAAAATGGAGCAAGAATATTACTGTGTTCCGAAATTGGTAGTGAAGGGAGAAACTTTCAATTTGCGCATCATTTGGTATTGTTTGATTTGCCGATGCATCCCGAGCTTTTGGAACAGCGGATTGGACGCTTGGATAGGATAGGGCAAAAGGAAACCATTCGGATTTACGTACCCTACCTGAAAGGGAGTACTCAAGAAATTTTAGCGCGTTGGTTTCATGAAGGCCTGAATGCTTTTGAGGAAAATATAGAAGGGGGTAACCAAATTGGACAAATGTTTGGTGACCGCTTGTTTGAGCTTGCAATGACTTCAATTAGGAAAGATGTTATATCGGATTTAGAAGCTTTAATAAGAGAGACTGAAACCTACCAAGGAGCGCTAAAGCAGACTTTAGCCAATGGACGGGACAGACTGCTGGAGATGAATTCCTTTAGACCTAAGGTAGCCAAGGAATTGGTAACTAAAATTAGATCTGCGGATAAAGATTTAAACCTTGAGAATTATATGGCCAAAGTTTTTGATCATTTTGGTATTGAGATGGAAGATTTGGCCCAACGAACCTATTGGTTGCGCCCAAGTAAGGCCAACGATACAGCATTTCCATCCATACCGGATAAGGGGGTCGCGATTACTTTCGACCGAAAGCGAGCATTAAGCAGGGAAGACATCAGTTTTATAAGTTGGGATCACCCCATGGTGACTGGAGCCATTGATATGGTGCTGGGAATGGGTACGGGAGCCGCTAGTTTTGGCCATTTGAAGGGTACAGGTAATACCGGAATACTTTTGGAAGCGATTTTTGTACTAGAAACATCAGGAAAAGAAGGTGTCTATGTAGACAGGTTCTTGCCCAATACACCTTTGCGCGTAATTGTAAACCATCTTGCAGAAGAAGTTACAGAAAGTTATCCCATTGGTTTGTTGAACAAGCAATTGGTACCCGGACAAATCAACGATTTGATAGGCAATGAACGATTTGTAGATGAAATATTTCCTGAAATGCTCAAGACAGCAGAAGAAATAGCCGACCAAATGAAGGACAAAGAAATAGACATGGGGCTTCAATACATGAACCAGACCATGGACCATGAGATTGGGAGATTGGCCTATTTGTTTAAAAGGAATAAGGCCATCAGACCGGATGAAATAAAGACAGCCTTGGAGCAGAAAACGGTGTTAACTGAGTTGATCGCTAATGCCCGGATTAGAATTGATGCCATCCAGTTGATTCGAGAAGGAGGAAATTAGCCAATTATAGCAATGGATTTTCAATGCATAAATTATTGAATAGTTATAAAAAAATGAATAAATACGAACAAATAGTGGCAGAAATTAAAGCTGCTTCAAACATAATTATCACCTCTCATAAATCACCGGACGGTGATTCAGTAGGCAGCTCTTTAGGATTGCTTTATTTTATTGAAAAATTGGGGAAAAATGCCACCATATGCCACCCGGATCCTGCTCCAAGGTTTTTGGATTGGCTAGATACTTCAGCATTTTTAACGATGACGGATAAAGCGGGAGCGATAGCTGAGGCTTTTTCTAAGACCGACTTGGTTTTCTGTCTTGATTATAACGGAACCAACAGAGTAGGTCATGACATGCAAGTCTTATTGGAAGGGCTAAAATGCAAAAGGATAATGATTGACCATCACCTTGATCCTGAAGATTTTCCGGATATTTTAGTTTCAGAAACTTCAGTCTCTTCAACAGCTGAGTTAATCGTTGAATTAATTGAACAATCTGGAAATAGCGCATTACTTGATAAGAAAATAGGAACCCCATTATACTTAGGGATACTGACGGATACAGGAGGCTTCAGGTTTCCTTCTACCGGCCCACGTACCCACGAAATACTGGGTAAATTATTGGCTTCAGGTGTGGAGCATCATTTGATCCATGAAATGTTAAGTGATAACAATACTGAAAGTAGATTGCGCTTGCAAGGATATGCAATGAGTGAAAAATTGGAAGTTCTAGAAGAACATAAGGTGGCATTAATTTCTTTATCAAAAGAAGAATTGGCCAAATATAATTACCAAAAAGGGGACACTGACAGCCTGGCCAACCAAGCCTTGACTATCAAAGGAATGAAGGCCGCCATAGTATTTACAGAAAGAGATGGCATTATGAAGATTTCTTTTCGCTCAAAAGGGCAGGAGAATCCGGTTAATGTAATGGCTGCAGATAATTTTAATGGAGGTGGTCATATGAATGCCTCCGGAGGAATGAGCGAATTATCAGTTTCAGAAACATTGGATAAAATCAAGCGATTGGTACCAAAGTATTTTCCTGCCAGTTAATCATTCAATTCTTTAAAAAAGCGTTACTTTGATGAGATAAGTAACGCTTTTTTTACTTTAATTTTGAGGTTTGATTTTGTTTGGAATTTCAATAGTGAACGTTGTACCAACTCCTATATCAGAATTAATTTTAATAAAACCTTCTAGATTTCTTATCGATTTCTGAACCAAAAATAAACCTAACCCTACACCTTCACTTGATTCTTGGTTAACCTGATAATTGCGATTCATTAGCTTAGGAATGTCCTCTTTTTTTATTCCTAGCCCATTGTCGGCAACCTGTAGCACCCCTTTATTTTCATCGGATTTAAAATGCAAGGCAATAAATTTATTAGATTTTAAGGGATCTGAATATTTTATGGCATTGCTTACCAAATTGGATAAGATGGATTGAAGCTCATTTTCGTTGGTATAAAAATGGCCGTCTTGTTGTATGTCTAACTTTAACTCAATGGCGTTTTGCTTAAGAAGATGAGGTATGGTCTCTAAATATTTGGTTACTATTTGCTCCATGCTGATGGCTTGTACATCACCTATTGAGGCAATATGCTTCAGGGTGTCTTTGACAAAGGACCTTAGGTTTGCACTTCCTTTTCCTATGAGTTCCAAATATTCCCTGACACTTTCCTTATCATTTTCTGATTTTGATAAATTGATCAATCCCATTATTGAAGCCAAGGGATTTTGAATGTCATGGACAATTTTCTGTAAGGTTGTTTGCAGCCGTTCATTAAGAATTAGGGACTGCTTGTAATTTTTTTCAATTTCCAACTCTGCCATCTTTCTGTTGGTAATATTAATATGGGCCATTAAGGTCAGATTAGGATTTTCCAGCACTTGAGTAACCCGTAAAATAAACCATCTTTTTTCTGTGGGAGAATGGCAAGGGTATTCCAATTCAAATTTGTCAAGCTCCTTATCGATAACCTGCTGAATGCCTGTTTTAGCATCCATTGCCATTCTGGTTTCCTCTCCTTTAACAGCTTCACAGGTAGATAAATAATTGTTGTTGACTCCTGTACTAGCATCATCTCCTCTATTTTCTGCAGAAAAGTCGCGCCAGGCTTTATTCGTAAAAATAATTTGCCCCTCGCGATTAATAATGGCCATTGATTCAGTTATAGAATCAAGTATATTAAAATTATTCACCATTTTTTCTGCCAGTTAAATAAAAAACCATGCCAAATAAAATAAATTTATAAAAATGTATTAAATATTTCGATATTTTCAATAAACTTAATCATTTAAGAAATTTCTTTTTACTCCTTCTAAAGTCATCTTAACAGGATTAATAAAACCATCTTTATCAAAGGTCATTTTGTCGATACAAGTTTCGCGGTGGTTTCCGTTTGTAGTATTTAAGGGGCGACGATGATAAACCATATAATATTCATCTGTATTTGGAATGTTGATTACAGAATGATGGCCTGCTCCGGTAGCGATATTTGGGTCTTGCTGCAATACTTTGCCTATTCGCTCAAAAGGTCCGAAAGGACTATCTCCTATAGCATAGGCAACGCTGTAATCAGGCCCTGTCCAATTTCCTTCTGACCACATAAAGTAATACTTACCTTTTCTTTTAAATACAAAAGGTCCTTCAACATATTGATCAGGGGTCAATTCTTTAAATGTTTCTCCATCATCAAAAGGCACTAGACTTAATAAATCATCACTTAGTTTGACAATATTACAATGTTTCCAACCACCATAGTACATGTAATATTGGCCATCGTCATCCTTAAACACATATTGGTCTATGGGCTGGGCACCATTATGGAAAGAGTTTATCAGGGGTTTACCAATGGCATCAATAAATGGGCCTGCCGGATTGTCGGCTACAGCAACACCAATTCCGCCCATTTCATCGTTGCTCTGAATATCGTTGGCACCAAAAAACAAGTAATACTGCTCATTGGCCTTAATGATCGAAGGAGCCCAAATGGAATAGGCTGCCCATGATACATCTTTGATGTCCAGAACCCGTGAATGTTTTTCCCAATTGATCAGGTCTTTTGAAGAAAAAGCATCAAGAAAGGTTTGTTTAAGGTATTGTGGATTGATCGTGTTTTTTTGAAGTTCCAGTTGCTGCTCAGTCAATTCCGATGTTTTCTCCACATCTTCATAATCATCTGAAAAAGTTGGGTAAATCCAATATTCTTCATCAAAAATTATTCCTTCGGGATCTGCATACCAACCCGAGAAAACTGGGTTTCCGGAATAAACGGTATTTTCTTCTTCATTTTTATTTGGTTGACATGAGCAAAGAAGGATAATTACAAAAGGAAAGGCAAAGCTTAGGGTTTTCATTGAGCGTTATAAATTTTGCTGATTCGATGGTGGGTATTTATTTGTAATAGTGAATATAGGTCAAAATGCTGGTCTTGCAAATTAGGAAAGATTTTCAAATCCAGCTTTTTTAAAATGTTAAAGATTTGGTTAACAGTAGCTATAAATTATGGTCCTGAAAATCGTAATAGTCCTTCTTGAATTATTGTCGTTATTTGAAAAACCAATTTCTTAATGTTATGCTATACTTTTGCTTCTGTTTATATAGGGTGATTTTAAGTTTTATATGGATTTACCTTTTGTATCTATTTATGAGTTTTTTATTGTGAAGATATTTTTGGTGTAAATTTTAAATGTCAATCAGAAGGGATTCTAATTGTTTATTTTTTCATGTTATCTAAAATACGATTCTGGATTTATCTTTGCAAGAAATAGGTTGGTAGGTATTATTACGTCATTGCCTTTATTCTGCCTTTATTGTCACCTTTCCGTGGGGAATTACAGGCTGGATCAAATGTCCGCTTTGACCTGGACATGGTAATAGGGCATAAAGTAACCTGTATGGGTGTTTTTCTTGAAGCGTTTTATTAAAAGGAATTGTACCCGGAATTGAATATTCCGGGTTTCAATATCGCTCAAAATTTTACTTTTAAAGAATTTTTCCTAAACGAAACTAACCCCGTGTTTTTGACAAATTTCAGCCACTTTATTAAAATCCGGTGGTCCTTCCGGTAAATCTGCTAATTGCTGAAACATATATTCAATTCCCGCTGGGAAGGCAGAAGTGATCATTTTGGCTTTATTTGTTCCAACTACTTTCCATGAGTGCGGGATGTTTTTGGGAGCATACGCTATATCTCCTGCTTTCAAAACTGAGGTTTTACCCCCCACCATTATTTCGATTTCACCCTCAATTATCCGGAATATTTCATCTTCTTTACTGTGAACATGAGGCGGTATTCCTACGCCGGGTTCAACATTGTCTACCCATTCAACAATTTGATTGCCGGTTTCAATACCTACTAATTTGTGGGTTTGAATATCACCAATTACATTTAAAACGCTCCCTTCTGAAGCTTTAATTACTTTAGATTTTTCATTGGAGCTTTTTTCTGAGCCATTCGATTGAAAAGGCGAAATTTCCGGTTTTAGGACAAATGCTAATCCTAGGCCTGAAGTCTTGATAAATTTTTTCCTGTCCATGATTTAAGTTTTTATGCAAATTATGGCAGCAATGGATGTTTTACAATGTGAAAAGTACGGTAAAACCTTAGATAATAAGAACAATTACCCCTTTCTTAGGATGGAAGGGTTAATTCCTGTATGAGATTTAAAAAAAAAAACTGAAATAATCAGGTGAGGAGAAACCCAAACCAAAACTGATTTCCTTTAAGGTTTTGTTGGAAAATTTTAATTCATGTCGTGACCTCATCAGTAATTGTTCTACAATAATACTTTTTGCACTTGTGGAAAGAATTTCTTGAACACATTCATTCAAATATTTTGATGAGATATTTAGAATGCTGGCATAATGACTTACTTTATGGTATTCGCAAACTTCCTTGTCTACGAGTCTTTTGAAGTTATAAACTATCTTGGTTTTGGCATTATTATTTGAAACCACAGATTTGATATTACACTGCCCATCACAGTAAACGAAGAATGTATTCAGTAAAGACAAAATAGCCTCTTCTTTGTGGTTAAGTTGAGAACCAGAAAGTTCATCAATCATTTCAAGAATTGCCTGTATTCTCTTTTCTATTCCCGGACTTAATTTAAACAGCGGGATTTCATCCTGATGAAAAAGTCTGACCTTATTGATGTGTAAGCTTTTTAATACAGGTGTATCCAAAACTTCTTTGCTTAAATACATGATAAAACCCGTAGATTCATTATTATTTCTAATTATTTCCCACTGGTGAATAGGGTTTAAAAAGAAAATAGAATTAGAGACATTTTCGTATAGATGGTTGCCAATCTCAATGCCTGTAATACCCTCTTTTATCCAACAGACTGCATAGGGTCTATGGCTTTGTTTTGCGCAAAGCTTGCTATTAATAGGAGCGATTTTTATTGAATTAAGGTCCATAAATTGCGCTAAAATTAGGAAAGGGATAATTTCATTAAATATTGTAGAGAATTTTAATCTAATGTATTGATTCAATCATTTTTTATAAGTATTCGGTATCAAATTAATTGGTTATTTAACGAAAAGCCTTGATCAAGATAAAAATAGTTGCTTAAGTGTGCAAACACCGGATATTACTTCTTGTATTTGTAGTTTGCTATTATTACGCTTTTTTGAATTTATTTTCTAAAAAATAGAGCTAGGAAAGATATTTTTTAATTTATTTGTTTGATATGGTTTCAGCCATACAAATTCAATAAATTTTCTAAATCTTCTAAGGTATTGGCCTCATTTGCAGGTTTGTCTTTTCTCCATCTAAACATTCTTGGAAATCGCAAGGCTACACCTGATTTATGACGGGATGACCTGGCTATTCCCTCAAATGCAATTTCAAAAACCAAATCCGGTTTAACACTTCTTACCGGCCCAAAACGATCAATGGTATTTCGTTTTACAAATGCATCTACCTCATTAATTTCTTTGTCAGTTAGGCCGGAATAGGCTTTGGCAAATGGTACTAGTTCCATGCCTTTCCACACTGCAAAAGTGTAATCGGTATATAAGTTGGCCCTTCTTCCATGTCCTCTCATGGCATATAAAAGGACAGCATCTATGGTTAATGGATCAATTTTCCATTTCCACCAATCCCCTTTTTTCCTACCTACTTTATAAGTGCCGGATTTATTTTTAAGCATCAAGCCTTCTGCATGATATTTCCGTGAATCGGCCCTTTCATTGGTTAAATCTTCCCA
Organism: Cyclobacterium sediminis; assembly: GCF_054781075.1. Taxonomy (NCBI): domain Bacteria; kingdom Pseudomonadati; phylum Bacteroidota; class Cytophagia; order Cytophagales; family Cyclobacteriaceae; genus Cyclobacterium; species Cyclobacterium sediminis. Next base: position 51,772 of record NZ_BAAGVC010000008.1, read on the forward strand.
CTCATTAAACTCCACCAATTCGGAAATAAGCAATTTTTTGGAGGCTACGTTTTTCACTAGTTTTTCCAATTCTTGTCGCCTATATTGCAAAGAAGATTCCCTAATATCCTCCCCATTCAGTTCTAATAAATCGTAAGCAATCATTATTACCGGAGCCTTATCCAAGATGCTTTTGCTTACATTTTTACGACCTATTCGACTTTGCAATACATTGAACCCTAGTGGTTGATCGCTTTGATAAGCAATAATTTCTCCATCAATGACAGTTCCTTGAGGAAGGGCTTCGGTAAGTATTTCAAATTCAGGAAATTTGTCCGTTATTAATTCTTCTCCTCTTGACCATAAAAAAAGCTGGTTTTCTCGGATTATCAATTGTCCTCTAATTCCATCCCATTTTCTTTCGGCCAGCCATTCATTGGGCTTTCCCAATTCTTCTATATTGGTCTCTAAGCCATAAGCCAGATAAAAAGGGTAAGGTTGAGATATTTTATCTGCAGGATCAGTTGCAATGATTAATTGATGATAGCTACTTGTTTCTGCTCTCCAGTTGCCCATCAATCTATGGGATAGAGTATTTTCATCAATGCCACTGTGCCGGGACAATGCCCTTGTCATCAGTTTTTGAGAAACCCCCACCCGCCAACTTCCGGTCATTAGCTTGTTGAAGATAAAACGCTCGGTTTCATCAAGTTGATTCCATGCCCAGAGCACTTTTTCTTTTTTTGTAGCCAACACATCTTCCGATTCGGTGGGATGCTCGTCTTCGAGATTTTTTAAATCGATAATAAATGCAATCCATTCACTAAGGCTTTTGTCATGTTTGCTTTCAAGATTAGGATGCATCAAAGCCATGGTCTCTGCCAAATCACCCACGATATGGTAAGACTCCTCAAACAACCACAGTGGTACATTAGCAGCTGAGGCAGCCCAAGCTCGCAGTAAGGAAGTTCTTACACTTCTCTTGGGTCTTCTGTGACTCAGTATGGCTATGGTCCAAAGTTTGTCGTTTTCCTCGGCACCATCAAAATATTCTACCAAAGCAGCTACCTTTTTTAAGGTTTTGGTAGTTTGATCAAGTTGAGTAAAAAGTTGGACAAAATCTTTCATGTTACATTATCTTTACTCTCGATTTCCATTGCCTCCGGTTCAAAGGCTGTAGCTTCAATCTGAGTGTCTATTCCTTGATCATTTAACCATTTGCTAAATACATTGGTGTATCCATGAGTGACTATTACTTTTTCACAGGATGTTGCTTTTATGGCTGCATTTAGCCCATCCCAGTCGGCATGATCTGACAATACAAACCCTCTATCCAAAGACCGTCTTCTTCTTGGCCCTCTCAGCTTCATCCAACCGGAGGCATTGCCGACTTCGAAAGGTTGAAATTTTTTCTGCCAGGTAGTACCTAAGGCAGATGGGGGCGCAATTACTAAAGCCCCTCTGTAGGCCGATTTATTAATCTCAGGGTTTACATAAGTTGTTTGGTTCAACTTTACTCCCATATTTCGGATGATTTCATTGGTTTTCTCTATGGCACCATGCGTGAAGATTTTCCCAATAGAAGGATCTATACCTTGAATTAAGCGCTGGGCTTTTCCTAAAGAATACCCTGTTAGGATGGTGACTTTGTCTTCCTCTTGATTTTTGTTCCACCATTGGTTGATGTCGTCGAATACCTCCTTTTGATCCTGCCATTGAAATACCGGTAAACCAAAGGTACATTCAGTAATAAAGGTATTACACTTGATAGGCTCAAATGGGCTTGCAAACCCGTCGTCTTCCAATTTATAATCCCCAGAAGCTACCCAAATTTCGCCCTTGTATTCAACCCGTACTTGAGCAGAACCAATAATATGACCGGCAGGATAGAAGCTAAAGGAAACCCCGCGGATGGTTTTGTTTTCCAGGTATTCCATTGATTCAATATGAATATCTGATCCTAAACGGTGTTGTATAATAGGTTTGGATAAATGATGACAAAGGTAAAACTTGTTTCCCCAACGTGAGTGGTCCGCATGCGCATGGGTAATGATGGCATAGTCCACAGGTTTCCATGGGTCTATGTATACATTTGCCCTTTTACAATAAATACCTTTTTCAGTGAATTGCAATAAAGCCATATATCAATAACTGGATTGGTAGGGATAAGTTTATTCAACCTTGCCTTTTATGTTAGGGTTGCCATACAAAACAGATGATTCTCAAAAATCGAGCCTTAAATGCATTAGGTTATCAAAGTAGATAAGTGAAATTTAAATTTTAGTTTTACAATACATATGGTGATAAATACTCTTTGGACAGTATTTATCATTTTAACTTTTAGTCAAAAGTATATGCTAATTTGCCCTTTAACTGAGGTGAGAAAAGGTTTAAGCTTTATCTTATTCAATCAGCATCAATGAATATGGGATCATTGATGCTGATTGGTTGATTCAATTAATTTGGCCGTTCCTATTTACAAGGTTCAAAGTCCCAAAGCCACAATGGCATTATCATCCGGATAAAAAAAAATAGATTACAATTGGATAACTCTACCTTCTTCGGCCGATTGATAGGCAGCATAGATTACATTCACCACATCCACTGCTAAATCTATCCCTGAAAGGGGTTCGCGTGATTCATGGATTGCGTGAATAAAATCCTCTATTTCTCGTGAAAATCCACGAAACCAGTCTTCATCACAACTTGGCCGATTCCATCCGGCTTTGGTCTCTAATTTTTCTGTAAAATTTTCACTAGCAAAAGTTTCGGGGTCTACGGCGTAAGTTTCAATCACGTCATTCGCAGTCATATTGGCCTTGATGACTCCATCCGTCATAAATGCAGTAACACGGGTGTTTAGTCCTCCTAATCCAACGTCGCTAACCAATACAGTGGCACGGGATCCATCATCAAAACGAATCACTACATTGGCCCAGTCTTCTACATCTACCGGGTCAGAGCTGATCCATTGATGGGCCTTGGCCTCTTTGGCATTTTCTGAAGCCTTGGTATGAATTAGGTCTGCCGTATCGGCCATTACTGACACCGGCAAAATACTTTTTCCTCTGCGTTGCTGTCCTTCCCATTGCTTGAGGTAAAGGCATGCTCCAACAGCATGTGCGCCCATTCTAAGCAAGGCGCCTCCACCCATGTATTTCCATTCTTTGGAAAAGAAGGAATTTGATCCGGAATGATTTTCTTCTGCCCTTAATTCAAGCACCGAACCTTTGGAAGCAGCGATCAGGTTACGCATTTTCACTATTGGTGGGGCATAGACCCAGTTTTCGGCATAACAAAAAAGTACATTGTTTGCCTTCACAGCCTCTCTTACAGCTTCAGCATTTTTGCTGGCTCCCGCTCTCATCTTTGCTCGTGGTACATGAAAACCTATTGGTTCAGCATCTCCCGGTTCGCCAAAATACCCTGTGAGTGGTTTTTCCATGATGATGTGTTTACCGGCCTCAGCGGCCTTTATGGCAATCTCATGGTGCGAAGCTGGTGGAGTGCATATATCGATCAGGTCAATATCTTCCCTACCGAGCAATTCGTCAAGATCAGTTGTTATAAAAGACACCCCAATATCTTGAGCAAATGAATTAGCGCTTGCTTCTGTTAGAGCGCAGATACCTCTGATTTCAACCAGACCAGGAGTTAAGCCCATATAGTTTGCGTGATGCATGCGCGCTCCATACCGGGCACCAACCATTCCTATACCTAGTGTTTTTTTAGTCATTTATTGAAAGCGTTTTCTTCCTTTGTAATTAATTCATTTAAATAGATGTATTGTGTAATACCTTCTCAAATTTAAACAAGTTTTAATACTATTTAAATTTATCCAGTTGATTGCTTAGATCAATATATGTGGTCAAATGGTTTATATTATTATTAAAAACTTGACTACTGATCCGATCCATGGTTAAGTATTGACCATTCCATCTGACCCCATCGGGCATTCTTTTTTTGAAAGTGTCATTTTTTGTAATCCAAGCACCAGATTTTTCTTGTTCGCTGATGATTTGGATTACTTTTGAACTGACTTCTTCCAAACGTTTGGCTACTTCTTCTTTGGTTTGTAAACCTTCTTCTGCTTTTAATAAATCTTTATATCCCAAAGTCATTGCTTTTTCGTAGCGAGAAGTACTTGTCTCAAGACGTGCTTGCAAATCAGATTGGTAACCATATCCTGTTCGTCGTTCCGGGTGAAGGTCCTCTAATTTTTCTACACGAATCCTAGGTCTGTCATAATAAAGAGGTTTGCCGGTTCCGATTTCTACAAACCTTGCCCACTTGCCATTTTCCATTTTTGATTCATTCATCCACCTTAGGGCATCAGGAATAGGCTCAAGTATAGTTTTATGCCCCAAGGCAAGGTACAAATCAATTAAGGTATTGATATTGTTTAAGGTTACTGCCGGACAAACAGCCGGAGGTTCAAATGTGCGTGCCCAGGCAGGTTGTAAAAATTCATTGTACTGTTGTGCCCAACCGGGTTGGGGAGGAGGGAGTTGAGAAATATTCATAAATCTCGCTGCCTTCTTCAAGCTTTTTTCAATTGCTTCATCGTTGGGATAGAATTGATAAGCCTCTATCATGACTCGAATACAATCATTGATTCCTCCATCATTAAAAGTAGCATAATCATGATAGTTTCCTTGTTCAGGGTATTTGTGAGGCCAACCACCGTTGCTTAATTGGGTGGCAACCATCATTTTCAATGCCTTTTGAGTGGCTTTGTGGATTAGTTCATCTTCAACTTCCTGGTCTAGCGCCATTAAAAAGCTAATGGCTGACTGGGTTTGGTTATCATCAAAGCTCACTTTATCCATATCCAAATCTTTAAAATTGATGGTATGGTTCCAGCCTCCATATTTATTTTGTCCTCTTATCAATGCATAGGCAGCTTCTTTGGCATAGTCGAGGGCTTGTTGATCTCCTGTGGCCTTATAAGCGCTTAAAAATGCTTGACCGACGGCAGGTGTCCCGGGAGGTTGTACTTCTATGGTATGATTATCTAGGGGTATCTCACCCCATTTTTTAGTCAAATCGGGCGTTACAAAATACACGTACCCACCTTCTGTATTGACAGTATAAAAAAAGGACACTCCTTTTTTTATAGCTTCCTCTACTTTGGATTTTAAATCACTTACTTTATGATTTTTCGATTGGTTTTGTTGTGCCAGTCCAGGTAAAATGCTTAGCATGCCGGTAAGGAAATAAGCTGCAACTAAGCTTAGTTTTTTTCTCAGTTTAAGAGTCATTTTGGGCTTTGATTATTGATGAAAGGATTGAGGTTAAATTAATAGTCAATTAAAAGAATTAAATTTTTAAATCTCGGGTTGAGTTCTCTTTAATACCTCCAATCTGCATTACTGGGTGGACAGGGGAGAATGGTTTGCATAAATCGCTTTTTTATAAGGTCTGTAAAATAAATCGATACTTCATGAGAAACATGTGCAGGGTTGCTAAATTTATTCAACATATAATCGTAACTATAAGCCATAGTGAGGCCATTTAATAGGCTAAAGCCCAGCACTGCATTGATGGAGTTTTGATCAGGCAACTCATTAAATCTGGTGATATTCCGGAAGCCCAAGCCTCCAATAAAGTTTTCAACTTGTATTTGTGGAATGACTTCTATTTGTTGGAAGGTCCCCTGTCTTTTATAATTGAATGAGACAGAAAAAACCTTTCGCATATCGGCCGTTTTAAACAACCTTCTATCCAAGTTTTTGACATAACCGCCATGAACGGCCCATTTGATAGGTAAGTTATTTCCTATCCCATCTTCGAGAAAGCCGATATTGGGACGGGAGAGGTGGCTACTGCTGATACCAAACCAAAAATCCGGAGCCTGAAGCAATGCCCCAAAAGCAATGTCAGGATACCATTTGCTGTCCTCACCTGGTAATAGATCCATACTGGAAGGATTTACAGTACGATTTAGTAAATCTATTTGATCCCCAAATACCATTTCCTGTAAGGTTAAACTTCTATTGACAAGCCCCAATTGACCTCCAAATCGAAGGAAGCTTTGGTTATTTAATATGAGTTTATAAGAGAGGTAACCAGCTAAATCTGTTGACTGTATATTCAGTAAACTTTCAGAGAACTGGGATGCTGAAAAACCAAAGCCCACATTGGTTTCGTCTATATAGGTGTCAAAATAAAGTCCATAGGCATTGAAATCATACCCCAGGCCCGGCCATTGTTTTCTATAATTGATGCCCACACGGGTAACTTCCATGGCCCCTGTAAAAGCAGGACTCAAGTTTAGGGGTGCAGCATAAAATTGGGTAAATTGAAAATCCTGCGCTTTTAGGCCTCTCGAGTAGAAAACGATACTGACAATAAGGAGCAATATGATCTTAATCTTTCTCATTCTAAAAGCATAAATGCACCGGTTTCACTAAAATCTCTTCCGTCTGCAGTGGTATAATTTAACTTATAAACGTAATTACCAGGACTTGATTTTTGACCACGATAGGTGCCATCCCAGCCATTATCTGTCAGATCCTCGGAATGATATAAAATTTCTCCCCATTTGTTCATTACAGTGAACACTAAATGATCCACGTGCACAAACTTCGGGAAATAGGTGTCATTAACCCCGTCACCATTTGGCGTAAATACATTGGGGGTTTCAAGGAAATAATCAGTAATTATTATTTCGAAAGTATCGTAAGTTTCACAACCCCAAAAATCCGTTACCATTAGCGTGACCGTATAGGTTCCGGGAACTTGATAACTATGTATAGGATTTTCCTCCAGACTATTGTTACCCTCTCCAAAATCCCAATAATAATTACTTATATTCCCACTGCTTTTATTGATAAATTGTACTTCAAAATTGGCCAAATTCTCCTCATATTGACCAAAAGATGAGGATAAATAATCTCCCTCGGCTAACACCACATTGTTTTCCACTTCAAAGCTACGGGTCTGAATACAGCCATTGCCATCAGTGATGGTTACTTCATAATTTCCGGGGCTGTTGGTTTCCATTCTGTACCCATTGTTGGAAACTTCACCACTACTCCAGGCGATGGTATAAGGGGCCACACCTCCATCTATATTTAGATCAATTGTCTCCAATATTTCTCTTGGTTCACAATGGGTAGTTGTGGTACTGGCTAAATTAATTACAATTGGGTCAGGTCTTCTTACCTCAAAAGTTTGGGTAACATAACAACCTGATTGGTCAGTAACTTCTACTGAGTAATCACCATTGGTAAGGTTGAAAATAGACTGGGTACTTTCTCCATTGCTCCAAGAATAATTATAGGGAGGCCTTCCTCCTGAAACTGTTAGGTTGATCGCACCACTTTCACTGTTTTCACAGTCTAGGGCATCATCTACCTGTCCAACAGCCATTAATAAATCCGGTTCCAGCAGGTTAAAGGTTCTTTCAATGGTACATCCTTTGGCATCTTCCAAATACACACTGTAAACACCCGGGCCAAGGTTATACAAGGAGGACTGCTCAGGACCGTGTGCCCAGGTTGCTTTAACAGGTGCAAGCCCTCCATTTAAGTTTAATAATATGCTTCCATCTTTTTCACCAAAGCAAGAGATTGGATTAACAACCGGATCAATTTCAAATACGGGCACTTCAGCAATGGTGGTTTCTTTTACTACTGTACAGCCATTGGCATCAGTCACGGTCACCTGATAAAATCCCGGGCCAATGCCTTCAAAAGATCTTTGCGTGGAACCTATATTCCAACTTATTTGATAAGGTTCCACCCCTCCCCGAATGTCTATTGAAAGGTCGGCATCATTGGCATTGTAACAAGATACCTCCGTTTGTGTCATGCTGACCTCCAGTGCTTCATCCGGTTGTGAGATAGTTATATTCGATTGACCGATCTGACAGCCATTGGCATCTGTCACAATTACCGAGTAGGCTCCTGCCAAAAGTCCATCAAGATTCGCACTGGTAGGAGAGATGGGCTGCCCATTTCGACTCCATTCATAGGTGTAAGTATTTGCAATTCCTCCCTCTACCTGGATTGCGATGCTTCCGGTTGCTTCCCCATAACACAAGACATCGATTGTTTCAAGGACTGTAAGCGATAAAGCCGCAGGTTCTGAAATCGTATATTGCTCTGTTATTTCACATCCATTTTCATCTGAAATAGTAGCTTCATAATTACCTGGTGCAAGGTTGTTGATGCGGTCATTATTGGAATTGAATCCTCCGGGGCCTGTCCAAAAAATGGTATAACTGCCCGCTCCACCTGAAGGAGCCAATGAAATGCTTCCATTGTCAGCTTCATGGCAAGTGATCTCGTATCCATTATGAAAAGACACATCCGAATTGCTCTCTAAAGGATCCGGTTCATTAATATTTATGATATCAGTAACCACTTCACAGCCATTTTGGTCTGTAATTGTAAGCTGATAAGCTCCGGGTTTTAGATTTTCAATGGAAGGTTGGTCTGCCGTAAAACCATCAGGTCCTTCCCATTCGTAGACATAATCACCTGATCCTCCTGAAGTGCTTACGTCAATCCAACCATTCTCTGCTCCAAAGCAGGAAATATTGAAACCCGTGTAATTTGAAACTTCTACTTCTTCGATTTGTAAACCTGTTGCCGGTTGGGTGATTTCTATGTTTTCTACTTCTTGTAGACAATTATTAATGTCACTCACAGTAAAGGAATATATCCCGGCCGCAAGATTGGTGAAATACCAGATTGATTCAGAGGTAGTAGGAGAGACACTAATCACTTCATTATCCGCATCATATAAAGTATATTGATAAGGTCCTGCAGAACTTCTAGTAATTGTTGCTGCGAGCACTCCTGTAAATTGGCCATAGCAGGAAACATTGACTTTTTCATCAGTAAGTTCGGCCACTTCCAAACCTTGTGGTTCCGTAAGGTTGTAGGTTTTAACGATTTCACAGCCATTAAGGTCTGTAATGGTTAGGTTATAAGTCCCTGAGTATAGGTTTTCTAAGCGGTTTTCTGATGAGACAAAGCCATTCGGACCGGTCCAGCTTATTGCAGCATTACCTGTACCACCTATAATATCAAGGTAAATAAATCCTTCATTTCCTCCATTACATTGAACACCAAATCCATTGTAATCTGAAACATCATCTAGCAGAGCCAAAGGATCCGGTTCTTCTATTTCAAAGGTTCGGCTAAGGGTACAACCGGATTCATCGGCCAGAAGTAACTCATAAGTACCGGCTACCAATCCTTGAAGATTGTCTTCAATGGAGGTAAAACCACCTGGCCCTGTCCAACTGTAATTAATTTGACCTTGGTTACCTGTGACATTAAATGAAATCGACCCATCACTTTCTCCTGCACAAGAAATCTCATATCCATTGTAATCGGAGATTTGGACGTCGGTCAGTTGTAAGCCTGTTTCAGGTTGGTCCACCAAAATATTTTCTATTAGTAGATTACAGCCATTTGCATCTTCAATATTCACCGAGTAAAGTCCACCAGCTAACCCTGTAAAAGAATAACTATTTTCACTAAAGTTAGTAATCCGCTGCAAAGTTGAAGATTCGTCCATTAACTTTAAAGTAATGGTATAAGGAGGCAGAGATTGCTGTTCAAACGCAATTGAAAATTCACCATTTCTCTCTCCAAAACAGGTTACAGGTACTCGTGCATCAATGTCTTCAGTTACAATTAATTCATTCGGTTCGGATATTTCGTAGTTTGTTTCAATTAAACATCCGTTTTCATCAGTTATAGACAAAGAATAGGATCCGGCCAAAAGGTTGGTTAGGGTACTATTCGCTGAAGTGAAACCATCCGGGCCTGTCCAGGAATAGGTATAGTTGCCGGTTCCTCCGGAAGGGTTGGGGTCTATACTGGCATCGGCAGCGCCATAACAACTTATATTAAAACCATTGCTTTCGGGAATGATTTCATTTAGTGAAAATGGGGCAGGTTCCTCAATAATAATGCTTTCAATACTTGCTGTACATACATTTTCATCGGTAACAATGAGCTGATATTCACCCGGTTCAAGGTTGTTAATATCCTTACTAGTGGCTTCAAAACCATTTGGCCCTGTCCAGAAATAATCCAAGTCTCCAATACCTCCACTGATGTCTAGACTGATGCTTCCATCTGCAGCACCTGCACAGGATATTTGATATCCATTGAATTCCGAAACGATAGTATTTTCAATTTGCAAGCCCGTGGTTGGCTCATCTACTACTATACCCTCCAAAAGGAAATTACATCCTTGACTGTTCTCAATTCTGAAATCGTAGGTACCGCCTGGCAGGTCTCTAAAAAACAGAGTGTCTGAAGTAGTGGTCATTACAGGGCCAAAAACTTCCCTTAATTCACCATCATGAAAGACTTCAATGGAAAAAGGAGTGGGGGTGGTTTCAAACAATTCCAAAGCGATGATACCGGTTTCTTCTCCAAAACACCTAACATCTTGCCTTAGCTCATCAAGTTCAGTTAAGGTTAAAGGATCCGGTTCTGTTATATTGAAATTCTTAGCCAAAATACAACCATTCTCATCCGTTAATAATACAGCATATTCCCCGGGTGCTAATTGTTGTCTCTTAAAAACGTCATCATTTGGACTTGGCGGTAAAATATCCAGATCATCTGTATTAGGTACATTTAAATTGTCAAAATTACCGGTATACCAGGCAATGGTATAACCCGGAACGCCACCTGAAGGGGCAATGCTTATTTCTCCATCATTGGCATTATGGCAGCTGATATTTTCAACGGTTTCAGAGAGTACTAAGGCAGCCGGACCTTCCACAGTTATCCAAGGGGTAGATCTTTCGCACACCAGGGGATCGGCTCCTGCAATGTCAAATAACCTGCCACGGTCTGAAATTGTCGCATAATAATCTCCAGCAGGTAAATTTTGAAGCTTACTTTCCATGGCAATGATTTCACCATCTTCAGTCACAAAAGTACTGATGTCACCATCTACTTCTTCATTATTTTCGTCAAACCAGGTGACACCGTATTTGATCCAGTCTTCACGAGGATTTCCAGCAAAAGGCTGGGACCAGCCGCCGTTAATCAGTAGACTTATTTCCCCATTGGTATCGCCGTAGCAGGCAAGATGTTCAACAGATTCGACAATTTCTAATGGTTCCGGGATAACGATGGTAAAACTTTCACGGCCATTGCATTGAAACCGGTCTTCAATTTCAAGGGTATAGGTTCCTACATCTAAATTTTGAACCTGAATAACAGCGAAACCATCATCGTCTGAAACCACATCAAAAGCAGTGGGTGTTTCATTTCCATCCTCATCTATAATAACAAAATTGTTTACAGGAAGAGCGGCATTGAAAATAATAAATTCAACCACTCCGGTATCATCATCAGGGCATAGAAACCCTGCGAAGTTTAGTTCAAAATCCAATGAATAAGCCTGACCAAGGGGCCCGGCATTTCTATAATATTCTCTGCCCATATTGTCTATGGCCACAATTTTATATTGAGCTTCTCGATCCAATTCATTATCTAAACCAAAGGTAACAGATGCCGAACTTTGAAATGGGGCGGTATTGTTAACTGTTACAGTAGATAGTATATTGTCTGATTCGTCTATCAGGTTAAAGGTAAAGGGGTAAGATTCTTCATGTCTTTGATCAGGTTTATAGGCACTTACTGATAAGGTTATGGTCCCTTGGCAACTATTTTCAAAATAGGAAAGTGGTAATATAGGAGGGATCACAAGTATTTTGAAAGGATAAGTTTCGCTGACCTCTATGCCGTCAGATACCTGAATATTAACTGTTATTTCTTTTCCTTTAGAGTCCCAACTGTCATCATAAATCACCTCGGGATCAATGGTTTGACCCGAAAATGAATATCCTGTACCTGGAAGAATTTCCAAGCTTAAATTAGATTGATCACCTGAATAGTCTATCGAAAGCAAATCCAGCGTAATTTCCAAGTCTCCATTATAAAGAACTTGAGTTTCCACTTGGTCTGAAATTGATATTGGTGCAAAAAATGTAAATATTTCGCCTTTTGATTCAAAAATTTGATAGGCTAGTACTAAAGATACTACCAGTCCAGAAAGTAAGAGCTTGTGTATACTATCAAATCGCTTTGGTAAATTTTTTTTAAAAATTTTCAATACTAAAACATTTATTAAAAATTAGACTTACTAAAAGCTGAACCTTTATCAACTCTAAATTTAGAAAATACCCATTAAAAATATATGTTATTTTTAATTTATTAATTTTTTTTTAATGCTCTATAAATATAGTGATTGATATATTTTTAAAAATGATCTTTTAGGAATGAATTCTTAAACCATATAAATGATAAATTTAATCAATATCTATCAACCCATCCAAATGAGATAGCTGTCAATACCTTCTTCTGTTACTGGTAGGACAGGGAAGAATGGTTTGCATGAATTTTTTTCTTCTTAGATCTGTAAAATATATGGATACCTCATGGGAAACATGAGATGGATTGCTAAACTTGTTTAACATATAGTCATAACTATATGCCATGGTTATACCGCTCATTAAACTAAATCCCAATACTGCATTGATTGAGTTTTGATCTGGTAATTCATTGAATCTGGTTATATTCCTAAATCCTAGTCCGCCAATAAAATTCTCAACCTGAATTTGAGGTATTACTTCGATTTGCTGAAAGGTACCTTGTCTTTTGTAATTAAAAGAAACAGAAAGTACTTTGCGTACCTCAACGGATTTAAACATTCTCCGATCTAAATTTTTAACATAACCTCCATGAATACCCCATTTTATGGGAAGTTCATTTCCTATACCATCTTCAAGAAAGCCAATATTGGGCCTGGATACATGACTACTACTTATCCCAAACCAAAAATCGGGTGCCTGGAGTAAAGCCCCAAAAGATAAATCGGGATACCATTTACTGTCTTCCCCAGGTAGATGGTCCATAGTTGCAGAATTTACTGTTCTATTTAAAAGATCAATTTGATCTCCAAAGACCATTTCCTGTAAAGTTAAACTTCTATTGACAAGGCCCAACTGACCTCCAAACCTTAGGAAGCTTTCATTGTCTAGCAATAATTTGTAAGAAAGGTATCCGGCAATATCGGTTGATCTGATCTTTAGCAATGACTCAGAAAATTGAGAGGCAGAAAAACCGAAACCAACATTGGTCTCATCTATAAAGTTATCATAGTAGACGCCTGAAGCGGTAAAATCATAACCCAATCCAGGCCATTGTTTTCTATAATTGACGCCAATTCGAGTAGTTTCCATGGCTCCTGCAAAAGCAGGGCTAAGGTTAAGCGGGGCTGCGTAAAACTGTGTAAATTGAAAATCCTGTGCCAATAAATCTATAGAATTAGATAAAAAGGAACTTACAAACAGCATTATAAATTTAATATTTCTCATTCTAAAAGCATGAATGCACCGGTTTCACTAAAATTTCTTCCGTCTGCGGTGGTGTAATTTAATTTAAAAACGTAATTGCCCGGAACGGCTTTTTGGCCACGGAAAGTACCGTCCCAGCCTTTATCATTTATGTCCGATGATTGGTACAAGATTTCTCCCCAGGTGTTCATTATTATTAGAGATAGACTATTGATGTTCAAAAACTTGGGGAAAAAATAATCATTAAGGCCATCACCGTTAGGACTAAATACATTAGGAGTTGCTAAGAAAAAATCAGTGATTTTAATCGGAAAAGAAGTGCTGGTTTCACAACCCCAAATATCCGTAGCTATTAAGGTGACTTGATAGGTTCCGGGAAGCTTGTAACGGTATTTAGGAGAGGCTTCATATGAAGTATTTCCATCTCCAAAATCCCAATAATATAAACCAATATTTCCATTGCTTTTGTTGGTAAATTGAACATCAAAGTTGACCAAATTTTCTCCGTATAAGGGGAATGACTCAGATAAATATTCGCCTTTTACCAATATGACATCGTTTTGAACTTTGAAACTTTGGGTCTGTACACAACCCTTGCTATCGGTCACTGTCACCTGATAGTTTCCGGGTGCATTGGCCTCCATCCGGTAACCATCTTCAAAAACCTCTCCACTGCTCCACTGGATAATATAAGGAGCAACCCCACCTTCAATATGTAGCTCATTGATCTCTAAGATTTCTTTCGGTTCACATTGGGAGTTTATTGTATTTGTCAAGCTAATGGTGAGTGGGTCAGGTCGTTTTACTTTGAAAGTTTGACTTACATAGCACCCTGATTGATCTGTAATATCAACTGTATAGGTACCATTGGTCAGGTTGGAAACCGTGGGGCTGGTCTCGCCATTGCTCCACCTGTAACTATAAGGAGCTCTGCCACCTGATACCTCAAGCGATATTTTTCCACTTTGACCATTTTGGCAAGAGGAAGCATCCTCAACCTGACCTATTGCTACCAAAGGTTTAGGTTCAATCAAATTAAATGTCCTTTCAATGGTACAGTTGTTGGCATCTTTTAAGAAGACCTTGTAAACTCCCGGTTTTAGGTTATAAATCGCCGATTGTTCCGGGCCATGTTCCCAAATAGCAGTTACAGGGGCTTTACCTCCTTCTAGGTTTAGCTGAATGCTTCCGTTTTGAGCACCATAACAAGAAATCTCATTGACAACAGGATCTACCTTAAATACCGGGACTTCCTTAATGCGGGTTTCTTTGGAGACTACACAGCCAGCGGCATCTGTTACGGTGACTTGATATAATCCGGGACCTATGCCTTCAAAAAATCTATTATCTTCTCCGGTATTCCATTTGACTTGGTAAGGTTTGACACCTCCGGTTATAGCTAGGGAAAGGTTGGCATCATTGGCGCCATAGCAGGATACCTCCGTATGCTCCATTGATACTTCCAAGGGAGCGGTAGGTTGAGTAATGTTAATGGCTGAGCTGCTGACTTGACAGCCATTGCCATCATGGACAGTAAGTTGGTAAGTGCCTGAATATAGTCCATCCGCACTGGGTGAATTTAGATCAAAGGGTTCCCCATCTTTAGTCCATTGGTATTGATAACTACCAGCTATTCCACCGGAGACAATAAAAGATAGGCTGCCGGTTGGTGCTCCATGGCAGGAGACATTTGTTTTATCATTTAAACTGATGGATAGAGGTTCAGGCTCTTTGATGGAAATACGCTCACTTATCTCACAACCATTTTCATCTTTCACTTTTACCAGATAATTTCCAGGCAAAAGGTCATTTATTACTGCTGCATTGGAGGTAAAACCCTCCGGTCCTGACCAGTTTATACTGTACTTTCCACTTCCCCCTGAAATATTCAATGCAATTTGCCCATCATTGACCCCATAACAACTGATTTCAAAACCATTATTGACTTTAACCTTGGGAGTGATCAATAAGGGCTCGGGTTGCTTGATGTTTATCAATTCTGTTAGTGCTTCGCAACCATTTTCATCAGTAATGGTAAGATGGTAATCTCCGGGAGTTAAATTTTCAATGGTAGAAGTAAAGGCTTTAAAATTATTCGGTCCTGACCACTCAAATTTTAAGTTTCCTGAACCTCCGGAAGTTGTAACCTCTATCCGGGCATCTGCTGCTTCAAAACAACTGATATTATATCCATTAAAAGTGGAAACTTCGACTTTATCTATGGTCAATCCGGCTTGAGGTTGGGTGATTTCTAGTTGGTCAATCTCCTTAAAACAGTTGTTGGCATCAATTACCCTTATCGCATACATGCCGGCAGTAAGGTTCTTGAAAAACCAATCTCGTTCTGTGGTTGGAGGAGATGTTTCTAAAATGGCTCCATCTTCATTTAATAATTCATACTTGTATGGCCCTGCAGAAGTACGTGTAATGCCTGCAGCCAATATGCCAGTTTCTTGTCCAAAACAAGAAATATTGGTTCTCTTGTCTGCTAACTCTTCTATTTCAAGTCCCTGAGGCTCTGTAAGCGTATAACTTCTACTGATTTCGCAGCCATTGATGTCTGTAATGGTGACCTGGTAATTACCCGGTAAAATGTTTTTTAAGCTGTCATTTTCTGAACTGAAGCCATTTGGTCCTTCCCATTTTATTTGATTGCTGCCCGATCCTCCGGAAATATCCAAATATATATATCCTTCATTTCCACCATTACAATGCACTCCAAATCCATTATAGTCTGATACTTCCTCTTCAACTACCAGAGGAAGTGGAGATTTTAGCTCAAAGTCCCTCTCCAGTGTACAGCCATTTTCATCTTTTATTAAAACATGATAACTTCCTGCTTCCAGGCCTTTCAACTGTGTATCGGTTGAAGTAAAACCATTTGGACCTGTCCAGTTATAAGTTAAACTACCTTGATTTCCGGAAATATTGAAGGAGATAGCCCCGTCTGAGCCTCCTGCACAGGTGATTTGATAACCATTGTAATCTGACAATTGTATATTGCTGATTTCTAAGCCTGTTTCCGGCTGCTCAACCAATATGTTTTCTATTGTTTTAATACAGCCATTGGCATCTTCAACGGTTACCCAGTAAAGGTTTCCTGGTAGTTGGCCAAAAGTATGGTCATTACTGTTAAAGTTGGGGATGGACCTGATTGCTTTTTCGTCGCCCATGATTCCTAAAGTAAGGGTATAAGGAGCCATTGAGGCTTGATCTATCAATAGGGTGAATGCCCCATTGTGCTCACCAAAACAGGCCACTGGAACTCTTAAATCTTCGGGCTCAGATAGGATCAATTCATTGGGTTCAGAAAGTTTGTAAGTAGCTTGGATGGTTGCCCCATTATCATCGGTTAGTGTCAAGGAGTAAAAACCTGCAGATAGGTTTTCTAAGTTGCTCTCTGCGGAAGAAAAGTTGTCCGGACCCGACCAGCTATAGGTGTAATTTCCTGTTCCTCCTGCTGCGTTTGGTTTAATGCTTCCGGTGGCAGCTCCATTACAACTGATCTGAAAGCCATTTATCTCAGGAATGTTGGGTGTCAAAGTCAAGGGGTGTGGAGCTTCTAGGATAATGGAAGCCAAACGTGCGGTACAATTGTTATCATCCGTTACAATAAATGTATATTCTCCGGGGCTTAGGTTGCTGATGTCTTTGGTGTTTGCCTCAAAGCCATCGGGCCCTTTCCACTCGTATTTATAATCACCTTCCCCACCCACTATTTTCAGGGCAATGCTGCCATCATTTGCTCCCGGAAATGAGACCTGATATCCATTGTAATTGGATACAAGGGTATCCTGAATTAGTAAGCCTGTTTCCGGTTCATCGATTAATATTCCTTCCAAAAAGAAATCACATCCTTGGTTGTCCTCAATTCTAAAATCATAGGTCCCTGCCTTTAAATTCCTAAAATAGAGGGTGTCAGAATCCACATTGTTTATAGGACCTAGTGACCTGTAAGGGTCCCCATTTCTAAAAACCTCTATTGAAAATGGGGTGGGTGTGTTTTCGTATAATTGAATTGCTATGGTGCCTGCTTCTTCACCAAAACACCTCACATCTTCTCTGAGATCACTTAATTCTGTTAAGGTTAAAGGTGTTGGCTCATTGATTGTATAATTATTTGCTACCGTACATCCATTTTGATCGGTTATCATTACAGCGTATTTACCGGACTCTAAGCCATGTCTAGACAATTCACTTTCCTCTGCATTGAGGGGGAAAGAGGGCAATTCTCCTGATACGGGGGAGTTTATGTTGTCAAAATTTCCTTTAAACCATTCTATCGTATATTCCGGAGTACCTCCCTGAGGCTTTATGCTAATACTTCCATCGGCCATGCCATTGCAAGATATATTTTCAATGGTTTCTGAAAAGGTTAATGGTTGAGGGCCTTCAACAGTTATCCAACCGGTAGTTTTTTCACAAACCAGCGGGGCAGTACCGGCGATATCATACAACCTTCCCTTGTCTTGAATTTTCGCATAATAATCACCTGGTGGCAAGTTGAAAACTTTGCTTTCTACTCCTATAATTGCACCTCTCAGGCTAACAAAAGAGTTGTTTACTGATTTAACTTCATTTTCTTTATCGTCAAACCATGTTATTTCATAATTAGCCCATTCATCACGGTGGCTTTTGGGAAAAGGAGATGACCAACCACCGTCAATTAAAAGACTAATTTCTCCATCATTATTTCCAAAGCATGTAACATGTTTAACAGTTTCATCAGCAACCATGGGTTCAGGTATGACAATTTCAAAGCTTTCTCTACCGTTGCATTGAAACCTATCTTCTATTTCAACTGTGTAAGCACCCGGGTCCAAATCTTGTGCTTGGATCACTACAAAGCCATCAGAATCAGATACTACTTCAAAATCAGTATGTTTTTCTCTGCCCTCACTATCAATCACAATAAAATTGTTTACCGGAAGGGTAGCATTAAAAATAATGAACTCAACGAGGCCTGTTTTGTCTTCCGGACAAAGTAAACCTGCAAAATTCAATTCAAAATCTAAGGAGTAAGCCTGACCTAAGGGACCTGAGTCTCTTAAATATTCTCTTCCAAGGTTATCTATTGCATAAATTTGGTATTCTATATCTCTATTAAGTTCATAATCTTGACCGAAAGTAGCCGTTGCTGAGCTTTGAAATGGGGCCGTATTATTTACCGTTATCACCTTTAATGTATCACCCAAATCATCAATTAGTTTAAATGTAAAGGGGAAAGATTTTTCATGACGTTGATTTGGCTTATAAGCACTTAAAGTAAGTGATATAATACCTTTACAACCGTTTTCAGAATAGGCTAATGGCAATATTGGGGGGATAACAAGAACCTTAAAGGGGAATACTTGACTGTGGTCTAGGCCATCCGTAACTTGAAGGTTAACAATAATCTCTTTGCCTTTGGATTCCCAATCTTCAGTGTATTCTATTGATGGAGAAATGGTTTGATTCGAGAAAGAATAATCGCTTCCTGGTAGTACTTCCAATTGAAGTTTAGACATATCTCCTGAGTAATTGATGGACAACATATCAAGAGACAAAGTTAGGTCTCCATCAAACTTAACACTAACTTCTGTTTGATCCTGAATTGTAATGGATGCAAAGGGATTGATAAGTTCACCTTTAATTTTAAAAATTTGAAGTCCAAAAATTAAAAATAAAAGGATACCGAGACCAATATATTTACTATTTATTTTCAACTGTAATACTGAAGAATTTTATAAAAAATAGAGGCTTAAAAATGCCAAAAATTAAAATGATACCAGAAGGTATTTTTTCAATTCCATATACAAAAGTAGGGAATACAAATTTAATAAGTAACTGAATTATAAATTATTATGGCTGTAAACTTACTGTTGTAGACTTGTAAAAATCTTAATAAAAGGAGTGATAATTTACGAGATCCATTATTCCTATTTTCAATTTCTTTTTTACCAGTATTAAATGAAAACGAAAGGGCATGAAAAAGGAAAGGTCAGGTTAAATTTTTTTTTCTTTTTTCATTAAATCTTAACCTATTTGATATGAATTTTTAATATTTTCGCTGCTAACCTTTTTATTTTATGTCAATTGGAATTCACTATTCCAGAAATAACGATAACCCATGATAAGAAAAATTATCTACTTGTTTGCATTTGTTTTTTTTGTATTTCCTGCATTCAGCCAACAGTTAAATTGGCAACCTATAAATGATAAAATTTTGTCAGAATGGGCAGCCGATGTTGATCCAAATGCTCCACTTCCTGAATACCCAAGACCGCAGATGATCAGAGAAAATTGGATCAATCTCAATGGTATTTGGCAATATGCAATTATTGGAAAAGGTAGCAAACAACCCGAAGATTATCAGGGCGATATTTTGGTCCCTTATCCGATAGAATCTGCATTGTCAGGAGTTGGCCAAACAGTTGGTAAAGACAAAGAACTATGGTACCATAGAACCTTTGAAGTTAGCCGAGGGATGAGAAGAGGTAATTTATTGCTCCATTTTGGGGCTGTGGATTGGGAAGCAGAGGTTTTTGTAAATGGAAAAAGCGTAGGTTTGCATCAAGGTGGCTATGATCCTTTCTCATTTGAAATAAGTGAGGCCTTGGTCTCTGGAAAAACTCAAAAGTTAAGTATTAGGGTTTGGGACCCAACCGATGAAGGTCCACAGCCCCGAGGAAAACAGATCAATAAACCGCATGCGATTTGGTATACACCTGTGACAGGGATATGGCAAACGGTTTGGTTAGAATCGGTTCCCGATCAATATATTTCCGATATAAGAAATACAGCTGATCTAGACAATAAGCAGATATCTGTGCATGCACAGGTAAATGATGCTAAACCCGGACAAATGATAAGCATTCGCCTACTAGCCAATGGTGAGCTGGTGGAAGAGCAGGAGGTGCCTGCAGGTGAATCCACAACTTTTTCTATCCAAAGCCCTATAATCTGGGGGCCTAACAATCCATTTTTGTATGACATAGAGGCGAGATTGAAGATTGGTAAAAAGCAATTGGATGCAGTAAAAAGTTATACAGCCATGAGAAAAATAAGCATGTTACCTGATGTTGATGGTAACCAGCGCATGTTATTGAACGATAAATTCGTATTTCAATATGGACCTTTGGATCAAGGGTGGTGGCCTGATGGCTTATACACCGCACCAACTGAAGAGGCTTTGGTATATGATATAGATAAAACCAAAGAGATGGGGTTTAATATGATAAGAAAGCATGTGAAAGTGGAACCTGCAAGGTGGTATTATCACTGTGATAAAATAGGTATGCTTGTATGGCAAGATATGCCGAGTGGAGACATGGGGAATAGGTGGGAAGCCAGACCTGGTGTGGTAGGCAAAGGTACCGAAAAGGAAAGAAGCCCGGAATCTATTGCTATTTTTAAAAAAGAATGGAAAGCCATTATGGATGCCAATTACAACTTTCCATCCATTATTGTATGGGTGCCTTTCAATGAAGCCTGGGGGCAGTTCAATACTGAGGAAATTGTGAAGTGGACCGTAGAATATGACCCTTCAAGACTGGTAAATGGGGCCAGTGGTGGTAATTATACTTTGGTAGGGCAAATTATGGACATGCATAATTACCCGGATCCTGTAATGCCTGATCCTAAAATTTGGGGCAACCATCAAATTATCGTTTTGGGAGAATTTGGTGGATTGGGTTTACCAATAGAAGGGCACACCTGGCAAGATAAAGACAATTGGGGATACCAAAGTTTTAAAGACAAAAATGCTTTGAGAGAAAGATACAGTAAACTGATTCAAGACCTTAAACCACTTATTCCAATGGGACTTTCTGCAGCCATTTATACCCAAACCACTGATGTAGAAGTGGAGACCAATGGCTTGATGACCTATGATAGAAAAGTTACTAAATTAGAACCCCAATTTTTAAAGCAATTGCATAAGGAATTGTATACAATTAAAATCCCAATGAAATGAAATATTTATCCTTAAAAACACTCTTTATTGCAGGTCTATTGACGGCATGCGGACAAAACAGTAAAGAGCAAACGGTAAACGAACAACAAACAGAACCGAAATATTTAACAGCAATGGAAGATTCAGCATTTGAAAAAACAATAGACGGAAAAGAAGTAAAATTGTATCACCTTACCAATAAAAATGGTATGGAAATGACCGTAACCAATTTTGGCGCAAGAGTGGTAGAATTGTTCGCTCCGGATAAAAACGGGAATTTTGAGGATGTTGTTTTGGGGTATGATAATCTCGATGAATACCGCAATAATCCCGGTGGATATTATGGCGCCCCCATTGGTAGATATGGCAACCGCATCGCCGAAGCTCAATTTACACTAGACGGTAAAACTTATAACCTGGAGGCCAATAATGGTCCAAACAATCTACACGGAGCTCCGGAAGGTTACCATAAGGTGGTTTGGGAGGTACTGGAAGCTACGGATCAAAAATTGGAAATGAAGTACGTTTCGCCGGATGGAGAAGCAGGATTTCCGGGTGAATTAACAGTTTTTATGAATTATTACCTGACAGATGAAAATGAGTTTAAAATCACCTATAAGGCCACTACTGATAAGCCTACAATAGTAAACTTAACCCATCACTCCTTTTTTAATCTTAATGGACATGGTGAAGGGAGTGTAAGAAACCATATGTTACAGTTGAATGCCGATAATTTTACTCCTGTGGACGATAATTTGATACCGCTTGGAGAAATCAGGCCTGTTGGAGGAACTCCGTTTGATTTTAGTGAACCACATCTGGTAGGAGAGCGCATCGATGCAGACAATGAGCAGCTTAAAAAGGGAGGAGGATATGACCACAATTGGGTGGTTAATCGTGAGGGAGAGAACAAAGAAACCATTAAAATTGCTTCAGTTTGGGTTCCCGAAAATGGTCGTAAGATGGAAGTTTATACCGATCAACCTGGAGTACAGGTATATACTGGGAATTTTATGACTGGCGGAGGGCCTTCAAAAGCCGGTAAAGATTATGGTAAGCAAGGAGCCATTTGTTTGGAAACACAGCATTATCCGGATTCTCCAAATCAGCCTTCTTTTCCCTCTGTTACCCTAAGACCGGAAGAGACTTATTCACATGCATGTATTTATAAATTTTCTGTGATTGATTGACCGTATGAAAACTTCCTCAATTTATAGCTTGATTTTGCTTTTAGGAGGAATGCTGTATTCCTGTGGAGGTAATAATAAGCATGAAGTGCAAAAGAAAGCATTGATGCCATTTACAATAATTTCTGAGGGAGATAAACTATATTCAATTATAGAAGAGGGAACACAAGCGGAAATTTTAGGAAGTGGTTATGCATGGACTGAAGGCCCCTTGTGGATTGAAGAGGAGGAAATGTTATTGTTTTCAGAAATCCCTGCCAATAAAGTGCATTTCTGGAAAGAAGGCAGTGCTCCAAAAGTCTATTTGCATCCTGCAGGATTAACCTCCAATGAAAAAAGAGGAGGGGAGGTAGGTTCCAATGGCCTACTTTTGGATCCCAATGGAAAACTGGTATTGTGTCAACATGGAGACAGGAGATTGGCAAGGATGCTCGCTACATTAGATGCTCCTGCCCCTGATTATGAAGATATCGTTTCAGAATTTAAAGGAAAACCTTTCAATAGTCCCAATGATGCAGTTTTCGATACTAAAGGGAATTTATATTTTACTGATCCTCCTTATGGTTTGGAGTATCGTATGGATGACCCTAAGAAAGCCATCGATTTTCAAGGTGTTTATAAGTTGAATAAGGAGGGTGATTTGCGACTGCTATTGGATAGTATTACCAGACCCAATGGTATAGCTTTTTTTCCAGATGAAAAACGGCTTATAATAGCCAATTCTGATCCGGAAAAACCCATTTGGTACTTCTATATTTTGGATGAAAATAAAGGGCTGAAAGAAGGAAGAATTTTCTATGATGCAAGTGAAATAGCCAAAAATGAAGCAGGTCTACCGGATGGACTAAAAATCATGAAAGATGGGACAGTCATCGCAACAGGACCCGGTGGAATTTGGTTCTTTGGACCTGAGGGGATTTTATTAGGCAGGCTTAAGTTTTCAGAACTAGTATCCAACGTTGCTCTGAATAAAAAGGAGAACTTTTTATTTGTAACGGCCGATAGTTATGTGCTCCGGATTCCTTTAAAATAAGTTTCACCAAAATCTAAAATTGAGGCCGCGCTCCCTTGCTGTTAGATGAATTTCAGTAAAGGAACGCGGCTTTTTATTTTATTCTTGAGGTCATCCGGAAAGGCTTTTTTGCCCATAAAGATATCTGTTAAGATTTCACAGCCTTTTTGTCCGTACTTGCTAAGGAGCATATTCCTAATGGCAGGTTGGGCATAACAGATAAATGCAATAATAGAAGAATTGCCCAGTTCAGTTAGAATATGTTGATCGAGCAATTGCTGGTAGGCCTCATTGGCATCCTTTTCATTCTCAAAATTTTCTACAATGGCTTTGGCTGCCAGTTCTCCTGACAAAATAGCATTTGATATACCTTCGGCAGTAAGGGGGTCAGCAAAACCTGCCGCATCCCCGGAAAGAAAAATTCTACCCTTTGAAAAAGCATCCTTTCTTTGGCCTACAGGTATTTGAAATCCATGTGCTTCTGATTCTAATATTTCATTTATTTCTATTTTTTTTAAATAATCTTTATAGTATTTTTTTAAATCAATCTTTTGTTTTTTTAGCGTGCAAACTCCCAATGAAAGGTGTCCATTTTTGGGAAAACACCAAGCATAGCCATCAGGGACGGCATCCACATCAAAGCGTACATTTTTAGATAATCGGTTGTAATCCTCTTCAGGTACCTTTACTTCATATTCCAATGCAGGAATTAGCTTGCGGCTCTCTTTCCAGCCTCCCAATTTGGCAGTTTGGCTTAAGGCTCCATCAGCTCCGATTAGGTATTGGCATTTAATATCCTCACCGGAGGTTTTTATATGCAACCCATCAACTTCTTTTGTCAAGCCTACCATGCTGGTTTGCGCTAGGATTTGAGCCCCTTTTTCCAATGCCTTATTGACCAGAAATTGATCGAATGAATCTCTCATGACCATGGAAATGATGGGTTCATCTCTTTTTGCTTTAAAAGAATGAGGACTTTTTTCAAAAAATACTTCCAATTCAAAAAATTCTTTTTCAATGACTGCATCGATGGAAAAGGGTAGACGAATTCGGCCTCTATGAACCAAACCTCCCCCACAAGTTTTGTATCGAGGAAGTTTCTCTTTTTCAATTAAAATTACTTTTTTTCCATTTTTTGCCGCATGGAAAGCGGCCATGGCACCTGATGGACCGGTGCCAACGATGGCAATGTCATACTCTTTCATGGGTAATTTTATAAATCTTCAACTTCTCTCTCAGGTATATCAGGACCGACCAATACCAAATGACCATTTTCAGGTTTAAATTCATAGGTTAATTTAATTTTATCGAGGTCAGTTTCATTAATATTTAGACAGGCGTTATAAAAAATCTTGTTAAAGCTTAAAAATAAGGATCCAGTGTTTTGTTCCGGAGTAACTATTGGATCTACCAATTGGATGTTTTCAGCCAATGCACCCTCCAACTTGGTATAAAGACTTAAAAAAATCTCAAGCTCATTCTTCTTCTCATTGAAAACACAAGAAAGCGCAGTATTTATATTGTCTGCATTTTTTATACTTTCACTTTTGAAAACCCACTTTTCCTGCATTATTAAAATAAATTTATGGTAAGAAATGTAATTGTTAAACCTTTAAATTAAAGAATAGCCCATTCATGATAAATTGAGGTAATTCTATTGAAAATAGCAGCTTTGATCAAAATTAAATAATTAAATTGAAACTGAATAAAAAAATCGTAATCGGCATAAAATAAAGAATTATAGTCGCGAAGTTTTCATATGGATTTCACAAATAAATTTTAATGTGAGTTGAAATAAACTCAGGAAGCCTTAAAGTAGGGATAGAATTTTGATCGGTTTAAAGTTAAAGGCCAATCATTTTTTTTATTTTAGCCCATTTAGATGAATGGTAATCCTATTAAATGAAATATCAGATTGCTACGTACTTCAATTCCTATAATATGGATGATTTTCAATCAATAGACCGTTAAATAAATTTATTTTCTATTAAAATAACCATTAATTAATGAAACCAATTGTTCAAATTAGTTTAGACCTAACCAATATTGACGAAGCTTTAGAAACAGCTGCTCTAGCCATGCGTGCAGGAGTGGATTGGTTGGAAGCGGGAACCCCATTGATCTTGGCAGAAGGTCTTCATGGTGTCAGGAAACTTAGGGAGGCATTTCCAAATACCCCTATTGTAGCAGATTTAAAAACCATGGACGGCGGTTACCTTGAAGCTGAAATGATGGCCAAGGCAGGTGCTACTCATGTAGTGGTAATGGCAAGAGCACACGAAGAAACAATTAAATGTGTGGTGCAGGCGGGTAAAGACCATGGTGCAAAAGTGATGGGGGACAATTTGGGTTGCCCGGACATGGTGGCCGGAGCAAAATTCCTGGAAGATCATGGATGCGATTATATTGTCCACCATATTGGTTACGATGAAAGAAGGGGCATTGCTGCACAAGGAAAAAGGATGCCTAGCCCATTGGATCAATTGGAAGAAATTGTAGCAGCTGTAGATGTACCCGTACAGGCAGTTGGTGGGTTAAGTTTAGAACAAGCCATATCTACTCCCAAATATGGTGCCCCACTTGTGGTCCTTGGAGCTCCTTTAACCATCGATGCAGATGCATTTAAGACTGCTGATGGAGATCTGGAAGCCTCTTTAAGGAAAATATGTGATGCCATCCATGCTTATGGAGATGTAAAAATATAATTGGAATAAAAATATCAAATAATGAAAGCAGCAGCTGTAGTAAATTATGCGGAAGCCAAAGGTTCCGTGGAAATAAGAGAAATTGAACAACCTGAAATAGGGGAAGGTGAAGTACTCTTAGAAGTGGCCAATGTAGGAGTTTGTGGTAGTGATCTGCATCAGTGGACATCTGATCACAGTTGGCCGGTAAATTATCCTGTGGTATTGGGCCATGAATTTGGAGGTAAAATATTAGAAGTAGGGCCTAGAGTAGAAGGTTGGAATGTCGGTGACAGGGTGGTAAGTGAAACTGCTGCAGTGATTGATCCATTGAATCCAATGAGTAGAATTGGGCTCTATAATTTAGACCCGACTAGAAAAGGTTTTGGATACGGAGTGAATGGTGCCATGACCAAGTTTGTAAAGGTGCCTGCACGTTGTTTGCATAATGTGCCTGATCAAGTACCTTTTGAGGAAGCTTGTCTGACTGAACCCTGCTGTGTGGCCTATAGTGCAGTTGTTGTCAATTCAAATATCAAGCCCGGAGACAGGGTTTTGGTGATTGGTCCCGGGACGATAGGGATGTTATGTGCCGTAATGGCCAAAATTAATGGCGCAGAAGTAGCAGTAGTAGGTCTAGAAGCCGATAGAGGTAGATTGGAAATTGCCAAAAGCTACGGCTGTGAGGCAATTATAGGAGATGCTACTGAATGGGCCAGAGAAAGAGATGGATTGGGTGCCGATCTAATCATTGATGCAGCGGGAGCCAGTATTACGCTTAAAATTGCCATGGATCTTGTAAGACCAAATGGACAAATCACCAAAGTTGGCTGGGGACCTCAGCCATGTAATTTTTCTTTGGATCCTATCGTACAGAAAAATGTAAGGTTACAGGGCAGCTTTAGCCACAACTGGCCAATTTGGGAGAAAGTTATTGGCATGATGGGTTCAGGTACCTTAGATGTGAAACCGATTATTGGTGGTGTATGGCCTGTAACCTCTTGGTTGGAAGCCTTTGAGAAAATGCACCATGGTGAGGTGGTAAAAAGTGTGCTGAAACCTGTTTAATTATGCGCCTAAAAGATAAAGTAATCATCGTTACCGGAAGCACTACCGGTATTGGGAAGGCCATAGCATTGAAATGTGCCCAAGAGGGAGCCAAATTGGTCATCCATGGTTTGGAAGAAGATTGGGGGCAAGATGTTGTAGCAACCATTGGAGCTGATAAGGCGGTACTTCATATTGAAGATTTGCAAAAAGAGGGATGTGCTGAAAGGTTGGTTGATTTGGCTGTAAGTACTTTTGGCAAATTAGATGCTTTAGTAAATAATGCCGCCTGGGTGGTTTCATCTGATTTGCAAGCTGTGGACAAGCCGTTTTTGGAAAAGGTATTGTCCATCAATACCATAGCACCCTTGCTTTTAATCAAAGCAGCATTAAAGCAAATGGAAGCCAATAAAGGGAATGTATTGAACATCGGTTCAGTAAATGCCTGGAGTGGGGAGCCAAATTTGCTCGCCTATAGTATTTCCAAAGGTGGACTGATGACCATGACCAGAAATCTTGGGGACAGTCTTTTCCGAGATCATGGTGTAAGGGTCAATCAAATCAACCCGGGATGGGTATTGACAGAAACTGAAAAACAAAGGAAAAAGGAACATGGACTTTCTGACCGGTGGTTTGAAGACCTGCCGAAAATGTATGCTCCTGCCGGAAGAATAATAGCTCCTGAAGAAATAGCTGCTGCAGCTATTTTCTGGTTATCAGATGAGTCCGGTCCTGTAAGTGGTCAAGTAATGGAACTTGAGCAATATCCATTAATCGGGAGAAATGCTCCCAAAGACACGAGTACAATAAATTAAAATAACAATTGAAAAATTAAATATGCCTAAATTAGCAGCATTTCCCAAAGCCTTTATGCAGGCCCTCTGCAAAGATGGAACAATGAAACTTGAAGAGTGGATTCAATTGGCCTCTACATTGGAAGTAGAGGGGCTTGAATGGTACGCAGGTTTTCTTGACATGGAAGATGAGTCCAAGTGGCCTACCTATAGAAAAATGGTGGAGGATACAGGAAAAGTTATACCCATGATGTGTTGTTCACCGGATTTTACACATCCCGACAAATCTTTCCGTGAAAAAGAAATTGCAAAGCAAAAGCATTGGATAGACATGACCCATATTTTAGGAGGGGGCTATTGTCGAGTATTGTCCGGACAAAAAAGACCTGAATTGACCTTAGATGAAGGTGTCAAATTGGCTGCAGATTCAATCATGGCTTGTATTCCCTATGCACAAGAGAGGGGGATTACTTTGATCCTTGAAAATCACTATAAAGATGATTTTTGGGAATATCCTGAATTTGCTCAGCAAATGGACGTATTTTGTAAATTAGTGGACAGCATAGACCATCCAAATTTTGGTGTAAATTATGATCCTAGTAATACTTTTCTCGCAGGAGAAGATCCTTTAGAGTTATTAAAAAGGGTTTCTAAAAGGGTGGTGACCATGCACGCGAGTGACCGCTATTTGAAAACAGGAACCATTGAAGATTTGAGAAAAGAAGAAGGTGGGGCAGTAGGTTATGCCAAGAGGTTGAGCCATGGTGAAATTGGAAAAGGACTGAATGATTATGATGCCATTTTTTCTGAATTGAAAAGCGTTGGGTTCGACAGTTGGATCAGTATTGAAGATGGCGTAGATGGAATGGATCAATTGGAAAGAAGCGTAGCTTTCTTACAAAAGAAAATTGCTGTTTACTGGCCTAAATAAATTAATTGAATAATCCGT
Organism: Cyclobacterium sediminis; assembly: GCF_054781075.1. Classification (NCBI taxonomy): domain Bacteria; kingdom Pseudomonadati; phylum Bacteroidota; class Cytophagia; order Cytophagales; family Cyclobacteriaceae; genus Cyclobacterium; species Cyclobacterium sediminis. The sequence continues at coordinate 80,699 of NZ_BAAGVC010000008.1, forward strand.
GCAATATTTATTGCACGGATTAAAACCTTTGAGATTTGGAAGCAAAATTATTATTAAACGCGCAATGTGTTTTGGCTGAGAGTCCTACCTGGTTGGAGGATCCCGGTTGTTACCTTTGGGTGGATATAGAAAAAGGACATTTATACCGACTGATACCTGAGGAATCGGGGGTAAAAAAATGGTCTTTTCCCCATAGGCTTAGCTTGGTGGTCCCTGATGGAAAAGGTAATTATATCCTGGCCTTGGATGCAAGATTGGCTGTTTTTGATCCCAATACTGAGAAATTTGACTGGCTGTGTGATATTGAAAATGACAAGCCTGAAAATCGATGCAATGACGGAGCTTGTGACAGTCAAGGAAGGCTTTGGGTTGGAACCATGAGTACAAAATTTACAGCTCATGCCGGAGCCTTATATTGTGTAGAAAAAGACCTATCTGTAAAGAAAAAAGTGGAAGATGTGTCTATTTCTAATGGTATTTGTTGGTCATTGGATCACAAGACCATGTATTTTATTGACAGCCCAACAAGGGAAATAAAGGCCTTTGCCTATGAAGCAAGCACCGGGAAGATTGAGTTTATAAAAGTAGTTGTAAATGTTCCTGAAGAACTTGGTACCCCAGATGGAATGTGTATGGACCAAAATGGAAAGCTTTGGATAGCCCATTACGGTGGGTTTGGCGTTTATCAGTGGGATCCTGAGACCGGTGAGAAACTGGATAAAATAGAAGTTCCTGCGCCCCATGTTACTTCTTGTGCCTTTGGTGGAAAGGATGGAAAACAATTATTGATTACGACAGCTCAGGAAAATATGAGTCCAGAAATGCTGGATCAATATCCTTTAAGTGGAGGTGTTTTTATATGTGACATGCCTGTTAGTGGTGCCAAAGTTTTTGGCGTTCAGTTTTAAATTCAAAATCAAAAAGATAATAAAGGTGATCAAGGGTAATTTCTCTTGATCATTTTTTTATTCCCTAATCATAATTTTTTAAAAATCGAGGAGATTTAAAAGTGTACCTTAGCTTATTGCAAAGGGTTTATATGTGGTAAATTTTAGCATTGGTTGCTAAGTGTTCAAGCAATAAAATGGAAGGAAAAAAAGAGACAATCCAGAAATGAAGGAATTAGGATAGCGGTTTTGAGTGGGCCTAACAGGCCTATTGCCAATTGATATCAAAATATTATTTTTTACCCAAACCAAACAAGTACAAAAATTTATTTATCAAATGCCATACCTTTTGATATAAAAATTGTTTGAAGTTGATGAGACATATTGTATTTTACGCAATATTCATTATTCTATAGGACCGATCGGTCTCAAAACAGTTACATACTATGGAGCAAAATAATAAGAATCGACGATCATTTTTAAAATCTACAGGTACAGCACTAGTAGCAGGAACTGTATTGCCATTTGGATTTAATATCAGAGAAGGATTTGCCGGCCAAAGGGCAAAGCTTAAGGTAGGACTTATTGGATGTGGTGGTAGAGGAACAGGAGCTGCAGCGCAAGCGTTGAAAGCAGATAAAGATGCAGAGCTAACAGCTATGGGAGACATATTCTCAGATTACCTTGAAGAGTCTTATCAATCCCTTGTAAAGATTAATCCGGAACAGGTGAAAGTTGATGAAGCACATAAGTTTGTTGGCTTTGATGCTATTCAGCAAGTGCTTGACTCAGGTGTTGATGTTGTTATTTTAACAACTCCACCAGCTTTTAGGCCTTCTCACTTCAAAGCTGCTGTTGAGGCAGGTAAGCATGTTTTTTGTGAAAAACCAGTTGCGGTAGATGCTCCTGGTATAAGGAGTGTTCTGGAATCTGCCAGATTGGCCAAAGAAAAAGGGCTATCAGTGGTTTCAGGATTTACTTATAGGTTTGACTTGGCAAAACGAGCCTTATTTGAACGCATGAATAACGGAGGAATAGGAGACATTACCAGTGTTTTTACTATCAGGAATGGGGGAGGATTGTGGTATAAAGAGCGACAAGAGAGTTGGACTGAGATGGAATATCAATTGAGGAATTGGTACTATTATGATTGGTTATCAGGTGATTATATTGTAGAGATGATGGTTCATAGTTTGGACTTAATGTCTTGGGCCTTGGGAGATCGTGTGCCAATAAGTGTTACAGGAACAGGTGGAAGACAGGCAAGAACCGAAGAAAAATGGGGGAATATATATGATCATTTTGCTATAGAGTACCAATATGAGAACAATATCAAAGGGGTGCATATGAGCAGGCAACAAAAAGGTTGCTCAAATACCAATAGAGCAGATTTCACAGGAACTGAAGGATTTGCGACTATTGATTCTGGTAAAAGGACTCATGCCACAATGGGGGAGACCAGATGGGATTATGAAGGTCCATCCAATAACCCATATGATACACAACATGTAGAGTTATTTGAATCCATAAGGGCAGGAAAACCTATGAATCAAGGTGAACTGATGGCCAATAGTACCATGCTGGCAATTATAGGTAGAATGGCAGGTTACAGCGGCCAAACGATTACTTGGGAAGAAGCAATGAAGAGTGAAGTCAAGCTTGGACCTGCAGCAGCTGATTACCGATGGGATTTGGTGGTAGACGTACCACAAGTAGCCATTCCCGGAATCACCAAAGCGGTTTAAAACCTTACCATTTTAAAATTTAACAAATGAAGACAATATATAAGATTCTTTCCATTCTTTTCTTTGTGTGTTTTTTCTTGGAACCTTCTATGGCCCAAGACAAGCTATTTAAGTTTGGAGTACAACAAGACCTTAGCGCCTTGATTCAGGGCAAAAAAGACAAGGGGAAAGCCATCAATTGGATTGATGTAAATACCGGTAAAGATACTTGGCGTTTTGTTGGAGATGAATTGGTTTGTGAAGGTTTACCAATAGGAGTAATCCGCTCTGAAAAGCAATATGAAAATTTCATTATGTATGTGGAATGGAAACACATGTCGGACGGTGGAAATTCAGGGACCTTTGTTTGGTCAGACGCTACTCCAGGGCCAAATGATCTTCCCAATGGCTTGGAAGTTCAGATGCTTGAACTGGACTGGGTAAACCAACATAAAAATGACAAAGGTGAGTTACCTCCCATAGCTTATGTTCATGGTGAATTATTTGGCGTTGGCGGTGTAGAAACGGTACCGGACACTCCCAGAGGAACACGTAGTAAATCCATTGAAAACCGTTGTTTAGGTAAAGGCCTGTGGAATACATATGTGGTCGTAGCGGTGGATGGTGTAGTTAAACTTTCTGTTAATGGAAAATTTGTAAATGGCATTAGTAAAGCCACACAAAAAAAGGGATATATCTGTCTTGAATCTGAAGGAGCACCTATTCATTTTCGAAACCTAACTGTTACCGAATTACCTCCCGGAGTAACCTCAGCAGAGCAGATTGCCCCATTGTTGACCAACCCTTAAACATATCATTATAATTAAATTATAATATCAATGATAAGTGATTTATCAAAAGTTCATGAATTGATCTCAGACCTTTTTCAATGGCCGAAAAATGAAAATGATTGGAATAAGTATAAATTAACGGAGGAGCAAATAGCCTTTTTCAATGAAAATGGCTATTTACCCAATATTAAGTTATTGGAACACTGGCAGGTAGCAAGCCTCAACAAAGAATTGGAAAGTATTACAGATCCCAATCAACCGGGAATGGACTTATTTTACGAATTTGTTTCTAATGAATCAGCCAATCCGGATACCGTTCTATTTCATTCACTGGGACATTGGAGGGTGAAAGAAGGGTTTCATGATATTTTATGGAATCCGGCATTTGTTATGGCGGCCAGCCAATTGTTGGGAGATAATTCCGTGCGTTTTTGGCATGATCAACTGTTTTGTAAACCCGCCAAACATGGGGGAGTAGTGGCATGGCATCAGGATTATTCTTATTGGACCAGGTCTGTGCCCATGCAACACCTGACCTGTTGGGTGGGCCTGGATGACGTAGATGTAGACAATGGTTGTCTTTACTATGTCCCAAAAAGCCACAAGTGGGGTTTATTAGATAAACCGGAATTGGCAGGAGATATGGAAGGGCTAATGGAATATCTTACAGAAGAGCAGAAAAAAGAATTCAAACCTGTTCCCATAGAAATGGAAAGAGGATATGGCACTTTCCACCATCCTTTAATGGTGCATGGCTCCTATGAAAACAAATCGGAGAGGTCTAGAAGGGCCTTTGTGCTCAATGTATTTGCCGATGGAACCAAATCAAATACGGACCAAGAGCTTTTAAAAGGAGTGCCTGTATTTTCTCCCGGTGAAAAACTGGAAGGTCAGTTTTTCCCTATGCTTATCGATAGAAATAAGCATTAATATTGATTTCCTAATACATGCGACAAATCACAAATAAGCATAAAATTTGGATTGGGTTGATTGCTTTTGTTGCAACCTTAACCATTTTGTTAACTTTAAATACCTGGGAAGGTGCTTCCAAGCAGCTTCCCGGTATTGAAGTTCCTGAAGGTTTCGAGATCGAAGAAGCTGTTATACCCGGCCTTGTACAATACCCTATGTTTGGGGTATTTGATGATCAAGGTCGGTTGTTTGTGATGGAATCGAGTGGACATACCGAGGGTACGGAAGAAATTCTGGAAGAACCGGATTTTCAAATTTTGTTATTGTCAGATTCAAATCAGGATGGCATTTTTGATCAGAAAACCGTTTACGTTGACAATTTACCATTTCCGATGGGAGGGGCCTTTGTAGATGGAAGTTTAATTGTTACAGCTTCTCCGGATTTGATCAAGTTTACGGATAATGATGGAGACGGCGTTGCCGAGGAAAAGGAGGTATTGCTAACCGGATGGACATTGAATCACAATGCTGCCATTTTGAGCGGACCGTTTATGGGACCGGATGGGTATCTGTACATGGCAGATGCCAGAAGAGGTTTTGATATCCAAAGCAAAGAGTTTGTCAATTTTAAGGGTAAAGGAGCTCGAATATGGCGATGTCTACCCAATGGAACTCAATTACAGAGCTTTGCCGGAGGTGGTTTTGACAACTCCATAGAGTTGGCATTTACTCCCTCAGGTGATGTTTTGGGTACAATGACTTATTTTACCGATCCTCAGGGTGGATATAGGGATGCACTTATGCATTGGGTGGAAGACGGGGTATACCCAAAACCAAATGCAGTGATTGGGGTAGATAACTTGGTCCGTACCGGTAGTTTGATGCCGGTCATGCATAAAATGGCTAGGGTTTCTCCTTCAGGCTTAATGCGATATGAGGGGAGCAATTGGGGAGATGAATTTGAAGGCAATTTATTTCATGCTGAATTCAATACCGGCAGAATAGTGAAAACGGTGCTTTCTCCTTCAGGAGCAAGCTATAAAGCCAGTAGTGAACATTTTATGACCTCCAGTCTTGCTGATTTTCATCCTACTGATGTCCTTCAAGAGCCGGGAGGGAATTTGTTGGTGGTCAATACCGGTGGTTGGTTTATTTCCGGTTGTCCTTTAAGCCGAACTGCCAAGCCTGAAGTGTCCGGTGGAATATTTAGGATTCGTAAGAAGAAGAACACGCCGGGTAAAGATCCATGGGGAAATAAAATAGCATGGGAATCCTTATCCGTTCCTGAACTGGTGGGCCATTTGGAAGATCCCCGTTGGAAGGTCTCCAATAGGGCTGGGGAATACCTGTTGAAACAACCCCTTGTTGCCATACCATATTTGGTCAATTTATTAGAAAATCATTCGGATGAAGCCATTCGGACAAAGGCGGTTTTCCTGTTATTTAGGACCCAAAATCCTAGGGCTTGGAATCAACTCGTCAAGGGATTAACAGATGAAAGTGACCAAGTAAAAATTGCAGCGGCGAGAGTAATAGGCCTTGCTGAGGTTATTTCTGCCAAGGAGGAATTGATTCAATTGTTGGATAATCAATCCAACTCGGCTTTGGCAAGACAAGTAGCAGTTGCTCTAGGTCAAATAGGGGATCCTCAGGCAACCACTCCCTTACTGAATTTAATGAAGACTCATGGCACGGATAGGTTTTTATCCCATGCAGTAACTTTTGCTTTGATTCAAATGGAGAATGAAGATTTGCTTTTGGAAGATTTGCAGAACGGCAACTTTAATAAAGCGGCCTTGATCGCTTTGGATCAAAAAGAAAGTGCATTACTTAGTGAAGACTTGATGCCAAACTTTTTGACTAATCCTGACAGTACAGTTCGGGCAACAGCGCTTTGGGTGCTGGAAAACCATCCTGACTGGGAGGTGGCCTTTACCGATTATCTGAAATATTTTTTCACTGAGGATAAAAGTCAGATAAATGAATTAACAAGCATATTACCCACTTTTATTGATGCTATTGCTGTTCAAAAATACTTAGCCAATGTATTGGGGAATACAAAAAAATCTACAGAAGAAAAATTGCAAATTTTGCATTTATTGGAGAATAATCCTCCTAAAGAACTTTTGACCGAGCTCAAAAACAGTTTATTTCTTTTGCTAAATAGTCCCGAAAAAGGTATCCAAAAAGCGGTGATTAATTTGGTTGTCCAATTAAAAGAAAAAGCATTTATTTCCCCCCTTAAAATAATATTGTCTGAGACCAAGGAGGATGCCTCCTTAAAGTTGACTGTTTATAAAGGTTTAATAAGCTTAGGAGAATCCTTGTCCACAGCTGATTTTAAATGGATTGCCAAGCAATTGTTAGTGGAAGGAAGGCAACCGCTTCATAGTGAAGCTATAAGTATATTAAGAAATTTAGAATTATATACACAGGACTTATCTTGGATTTTGCAGGAAATTATCCCTGTGTCTGCCAATGGTAATGTGTCTTATTTACTTGAATTATTTGATACTGTTGAAGATGTAAGTATTTTAGTAAAATTGGAAGAAAAATTATTGGATCGTCAAGAGGTTTGGGCTAATTTATCCCCCGATCGATTGGCCCTAATTTTCGAAAAAAGTAATGCAGGTAAGACTTTGTTGGACAGTCTTGAAGCCAGGCAAGAGGGCCGATTAGCCCAATTAGAAGAGATGGCTTCAGGTTTAGTAAAAGGAGATGTAGACAGGGGAAGAGCTATATTTTATGGGGTTGGGGCTTGTAGTACCTGTCATGCTGTATCAGGAAAAGGAGAGACTTTTGGGCCGGACTTAACGAATATTGGTGAGATTCGTTCCCGGCATGATCTATTAGAGGCAATGCTTTTTCCCGGGGCTAGTTTCGCTCGAGAATATGAAACGGTTTCTTTGCAAACAAAGTCTCAGAAATACTTGGGTATTGTTAAGCGTTTTGAAAATGGAAGGTATGAGTTGGCCATAGGTCCGGGCAGTATAATAACTGTTGATGAAGAGGATATTGTAGCAATGGAGGAGGCCAAGCAATCCTTGATGCCGGGCGGTTTATTAAGCAATCTGAACAATCAAGAAATCAGTGATTTAATACATTACCTACAATCCCTTCCTGATGGTATTTATAACAGAAATAACTAGTTAAATTATTATAAACCAATGTTAAAATGCAATTATGCTTAGAAAGCCAAGTATTTGTTTAGTATTGTTTTTTGCCCTTTGTTTGGTGAGTTTTTCTGCCCTTGCCCAAAGTTTCCCGAAAGACCTTCCGGATAGCTGGGAAAAGGGGGAGGCAATTGCCTTGTTTGATGGAAATGATTTGGATCATTGGTATACCTTTATTAAAGATAGAGGAAGGGATGAAGACCCAAAAAATGTGTTTCAAGTGATTGATGGTATACTGACCATAAGTGGTGAAGAATGGGGCTGTATTACAACCATAAATCCCTATGATAATTATATTTTAAAAACTGCTTTTCGTTGGGAAGGAGAGACTTATGGGGACCGAAAAACCAAAGCCAGAGATAGTGGTTTTTTGATTCATTCACAAGGTAAAGATGGTGGATACAATGGAATTTGGATGCATGGGATTGAAGTTCAAATCATTGAAGGTGGTACCGGTGATTTCTTGGTGGTAGGTGATGGAACTGAGACTTTTGGTCTTAGCGCACCGGTAGCAGAAGAATTACAGGGAAGTTCGCACCTTTATAAGCCCGGTGGAGATTTGAGACGAATCAACAGAGGTAGGATCAATTGGTATGGTAGATCACCAAAATGGACTGATACCATTGACTTTAGAGGAAAAAAAGAAGTGGAGAAGAAAGCTGGTAAATGGAATGATTTAGAAATTCAGACCTGGGACGGAAATATTGCCGTATTTTTAAATGGTAAGCTGGTCAACTTTGCCACCAAAGTAGAACCTGAATTTGGAAGGATACAGGTGCAGTCTGAAGGGGCAACCATAGCATTCAAAGAAATAACCCTTTACCCTTTGATCAAATAAACCTGAAGGATTATTTTTATCAATAGCATGTATTCAATAAGTTTAATCTTTAATTATAAAAAATATAAACCATGAGCCAAGAATCAGTTAAAGTATTAGTAGTTGGATGTGGAAATATGGGAGCCTCACATGCTCTGGCATACCATGAGTTGGATGGGTATGAAATTGTGGGACTTGTATCCGGAGGTAAAACCAAGGAAGTATTGAATGAAAAACTCGGAGGGGGATATGCCTTGTATGATGATTTTTATAAAGCTATGGAGGCAACCAAACCTGATGCAGTAAGTATATCTACCTATCCTGATACGCATGAGACCTTTGCCATTAAAGCTATTGAAAGTGGTTGTGATGTCTTTGTTGAAAAGCCTTTAGCTGATACCGTGGAAGGAGCCAGAAGAGTTGTGAATGCAGCCACCAAACACAATAAAAAGCTTGTGGTAGGTTATATCTTGAGGCATCATCCTTCATGGGAGAATTTTATCTCTGTAAGTCAAAAGTTAGGCAAACCTTTGGTAATGCGGATGAACTTGAACCAACAGAGTGAAGACAAAATGTGGACTTTGCATAGAAATCTAATGAAAAGTCTTAGCCCTATAGTGGATTGTGGTGTGCATTATATTGATGTAATGTGTCAAATGACTCGTTCTAAACCTGTTCAGGTCTATGCCATAGGGGCCAGATTAACGGAAGAAATTCCTGAAGGAAATTATAATTATGGAAACCTTCAAATTCGATTTGAAGATGGTTCAGTAGGTTGGTATGAGGCAGGTTGGGGGCCAATGGTCAGTGAAACAGCCTTTTTTATAAAAGATGTATTTGGCCCAAAGGGATCTGTGTCAATTGTAGCCAAAGAAGCAGGTGGATCTGGAAAATCAGATAGTATTGAAGCACATACTAAAACCGAATCACTTTTATACCATAGATCTGAGTTAGATGCCAACGAGAAATTTGCTCATGAAGATGAATGGATTGATTTGACAGATGAGCCGGATCACAATGGCTTGTGTAAACGAGAACAAGAGTATTTTTTGAAGGCCATCAAAGAGGACATTGATTTAACGGATCATATGGAAGATGCAGTCAATAGCCTTAGGATAGCTTTTGCTTGTGACGAATCTGTAAAAACAGGAAAAGTTGTACATTTATAAAATTGTTTCATTGAATTCAGGCCGGCTATCCATTAGTCGGCCTTATATCACTTAAAATATTTATATGTCAGGTGAATTTGACCCTAATGACTTTCCTGTAGGAATCATTGGTTTAGGAATGATGGGGAGCAGCATTGCTGTTTGTATGCTAATAGCTGGGCACCCTGTAACAGGTGTTGAATTGGTAGAAGATGCGCTTGAAGGAGCTAAAACACGAATTAAAAACCACTTCAAATTGGCCGAAGAAAAAGGACTTTTGGAAGGTCCTCCTGAGGATTACCTGAAAAAGCTAACCGTATCTTCAGACCTTACTACATTGAAAGATAGCAGGTTGGTGCTGGAATCAATCAAGGAAGATATCAATATAAAAAAGGAGGTTTTTGAAAAAGTAGATGCCATTGTTGCCAAAGATGCCTTTATTACGAGCAATACATCGGCAATTCCAATTAGTGATTTACAGGTTTTTGTGAGTAATCCGGAAAGATTTTTTGGATTACACTGGATGGAACCTGCATTTACCACTCGCTTCTTGGAAGTTATTTGTGGGGATAAAAGCGATTTGAAAAAGGCCCAGTTTCTTTATGATTTGGGGGAACTCTGGCAGAAAGAAACCGTTTTGTTGAAAAAAGACATACCTGGATTTATTGCCAATAGGCTCATGTACGCCATGTACCGTGAAGCCATGCATCTGGTAGATGAAGACTATGCTTCGGTAGAAGATGTGGATCGGGCGTGCCGAAATGTTGCAGGATATTTCATTCCCATGATGGGAGTCTTTCGTTGGATGGATTTTACCGGAATTGCTTCATACCATAAGGTAATGAAAGACCTATTCCCAACCCTAAACAATGCGGTTGCACCGGGTAAACTCATGAACAAAATTGTAGATGAAGGTGGAAGAGGCATTTTCAATGGCAAAGGGTTCTATCAATACACAGAAGAAGAAAAAGAGATCTGGCAAAAATTATACAACGACTTTTCTTTTGAAATCAGAGACCTTACCTTAAAATATCCTGCAGATATTGTACAGCAAAAACTGAAGGGAAAACAGGAGGACGAACAATAGCATATTACTGAAAGCCTAATGTAGGGCAGGTTTTATGGGGAGGTTATTGACAACCTCTCCTTCAAATTCCATCATTTCATGCAGTCTTTTGTAAACTGTATCCTTATCAAAATACTGCAAAGCCAATTCCACAAAAATATTACCATGTTTGGCCTCAGAGGTCCAAAGGCTTTTGTAAAACTTTTTTAAGGCAGGATCTTCATGCGCTTCAGAGACCATTTTAAACCTTTCGCATCCTCTACATTCCACAATAGAACCCATTAATAACCTTGACAAAAAACGGCTTTCATTGGTACCTCCGTGGGTTAAAGGCATCAGTTGTTTGATATATAGGTCCTCTTTCATTTCTTTATTTAGCGGAACACCTCTGCTTTGCATCAGCTCGAAAACCTCCTGAAAATGCTCTAATTCTTCAATGGCTGTCTCGATCATTTCCGGAATTATTTTTTCCCTATCCGGGTATTTAGCAATCAATGAAGTAGCCATGGCAGAAGCTTTTCTTTCACAATCTGCATGATCTTGTAAGAATGTATCAAAATCTTGCATTACCGCATTAAGCCACTCCTGTGAGGATGGTACTTTAAGGTCAATGGCGTATTTCATATCTAAATATTTTACAATTAATTTTAGGCTTAAAGAAGTAAATGTACCATTTCTTTTTCAATTTTGGGCTTGTGTTTCTTCCCTTTTCTATTTAAAATAATACTAAAATGTCTCAGGATATAGCTAAAGTATCAGCCAATTATAAACATAGATTCAATGTCAATGACCCTTATTTTGATGAATCACCGGCTGAAGAACTTTCGCTTATCGTTGTGATTCCTTCCTACAAGGAGCCGGATATTTCATGTACTTTAGCCTCTCTTTGTCAATGTATTGCTCCCAAAGGAAAAGTGGAATTAATTATTGTCATCAATGCGCCGGAGAATGCTCCCCCAGAGGTTTTGGAAATGAACAGGCAAACCATTAGACAAATAAGAAGCCTGGAAAAACAATTGGCCGAGAATAGAATCAGGCTTAAACTTATTCAAGAAGAAAACCTTCCTAAAAAGTTTGCCGGTGCCGGTTTGGCAAGAAAGATTGGGATGGATGAAGCCTTACAAAGGTGGAATTTGGCAAAAAAGGATGGACCAATTATTTGTTTGGATGCAGATTGTACGGTTTCTAAAGATTATTTGATTGCAGCCGAAAAGGCCTTCTCAAATCCTTTGATCCAATTGGGACATTACCAATTTAAACACTTATTCTTGGAGGAAAAAGATGAACAACTTAAAAATGGCATTGTGCAATATGAACTTCACTTGAGATATCATATCCAAGGACTAAAATGGTCAGGATATCCCAACGCAAAACATACGGTAGGTTCATGCATGGTGGTAAGGGCTTCTGCTTATGCGAAATCAGGAGGAATGAATAGGAGAAAAGCAGGAGAGGATTTCTATTTTATGCATAAACTTCTTCCGATCTGCCAATTTATCTATCTCCCGGCCCTGGTCTATCCCTCTGCCCGATCCTCAGACAGGGTACCATTCGGCACAGGAAGAGCCCAATTAGAGTTTTTGGATGCAGGTGCTCAAATTAGAAATACCTACCATCCGGAAACCTATATTTCATTGAAGCAATTCTTTAAGCTTGTACCAAACTTGTATTATACCGTAAAAGGCCTGGAGGAATTGCCTGAGCATTTACTTCAATTTCTACTTGAACAAGGGGTTGAAAATAGGCTGAAAGACATGATTAGTCAATCAAAGACTGCAAATATATTTGTCAAGAATTTTTGGCAATGGATGGACGGTTTTATGGTGCTTAAGATGACACACTATCTAAGAGATTCTTGCCATTCTGAAATGCCTATAGACATGGCCTGCAGCTCCTTATTAATGAATTTAGAAGAAAGTATACCCCTATCTCTGTCCTTGACTGAATTACTGAAAAGATATCAACAGCTTGACTTTAGTGATTATTCTAAAGGGCTAACTACGAATGATACCTGATGCCCTTTTTCTAGCTTTAATTCGATGCCTTCCATCAATTCATTTCCACTGTAAGTTTGACCAGATTCTCCTTTTGAGAAAGTGACCTTGTATTTTTGATCCTTATCTACCGTAAACCATTCAGGGAGTTGGTTGATCCGGGGGTAATCCAAAGGTAATTTAAATACACTTTGATGCCTTGGGTGATCGAATTTGATTTTTCCTTCCCAATCTTCGTCACTTACCATGCTTATTAAAATCCCATTCTCTAAAGGGCTAGCGCCTAGATATAGCTCTTCTTTCCATGGAGAGGCAGTAACCCCTTGACTTTTCCATAATGAATACATAATGCTGGTTCTAGCAAAATTCCCATCTCCGTGCCAGCCTTCAATTATTCCGGTATTTCTAAAAGCTTCTGTATTTTTTCTATAGGATGAATCCTGTAAAGACCACATGTGCTGAATTTCGCTGTCAATCCAATCTTTGGTCTCGGGTAATGCCTCTCTATTATAAAGATTCAATGCACTTTCGATGGCATCTGCATAACCGTCTGCACTACCATCTTCCCAATCATAATGGGTATAATTGTGAAGATTTTTCATGGCTTTCATAACGGCTTCCTTGTAGGGGCCGTACTGGTCTTGAAGATATACACTATAGTATGCATTATAGGTATAACCCCAAGTATCTGCAATCCTTTCGTCTAAAATTTCACCGGTTTGAGGGTTAATCTGGTTATAAAATAAGCCGTCTTCATTTATGCCGACTTCCAGTATCCTATCCAACATCCGGTATATATGGGATTTGTACGCTGTAGCTTTTTCCGGATCACTATTGGCCACTGCTACATAGAGTTCGCATAAACCTGAAACGATTTCACATCCATGATCCCTTAGTCGAAGTATCTCAACATCATCTGTAGGATGATGATCACCTAATAGGTAGTAATCCCCTAAACGTTCTGCCCAAATTAAGTACTTTTCTTCTCCGGTCATCCAATATACACGGGATAAAGCCTGAAGTAATTCCCCGTTTACTTCCACATTTAGAGAGGGAATGTTACCAAATGGAGTAACATAAGAGGCGTTTTTCCATATATCATCAATTAATGCAATCATTCTTTCTGACCAAGGCGTATGTCCTATGTACTCCGTTAAAGGCAAAAGGCCATCTTTGATGTATTCCGAGGCACCAAAAATAATTTCATCCTTGTCAATTTCCTCCCTATCAAAGTCCTTTTTTGTAAAGGAATAGGTGTCAGGTAGCCTGTCAAGTCTCGAGGTTAATGCTATCTCTGTTTGTAGGATTTGTGCCATCTTACCTTTATATAAGGTAGGTTCCAAGATAGCAGAAGTAAGTACCATAAAGGGATAATTATCAGCAGCCGCATCTTTAGCATTCCAGATGTCGATACTTTCCCTAAGATTTCGAGGGATCAACCCACTTTCCTTATCTGCATAAGGCAACCAAGCTTGGACAAAAAGCATGCTACTTCTAAAGCCCTCATGGGCCAAATAACCATTTTCAATGGCTAAGTTTTCGCTTGCTTCATTGACTTTAGTTTCGGGTCCTTTACATGAACCTAAGAAGAAAATTAAACTTGAAGTAAAAAAACATAAACTCCAGAGGCTTTGGGCTTTTAAATGATGACGCATTGTAATTATCTATTGTTCTAAAATTATTCCTTCCTGGTAAGTGGCTTTTATGAGTTGATGAGGCTTTGATATACTCATGTAATAATGACCAGAACTTTCTTTTTGCAGACTTTCAACAAAAAGATTATTATTTAACCCTTCAAATTTAACATATATTTTAAATGCTCGTTGGTCTTTTACCATTATTTCTTCTTCAACATTTATTGAAGCCTGAATAACCTTAGGAACTATTAATTTTCGTTTTATTGGTTTGTTGTTTATGGTAATAATTTGGCTTTTCACAGAAAGGTCAAAAAATCCCAAATTAACTTTCAGTCCTTGAACAAGAGGGAGGGATCGCAATGCTCCATGAAACTGTAAAATGTCAAATAATCCCGGATTATCGGTAAGGTAATAAGTTTGTTCACCTTGTATTGGATTATTGGCTATTAAGGTAATACTGTCACCATAGTGAATTTGAATTTTTGTATTCTCATATTCAAAGGTTCTTTTTATTGGGAAATGTTTATTTTTATCTAGCCACAATAAATAGGATGAATTTTCGCGATTGTTTGAAGCAAAGTCATTAATAGGATGGGAAGGGCTTTCCAGTGCTATTTTTTCTTTATTCCTAAACTCAGTGACAGTCGTGATTAAAAAATCTTCAAAATCATCTTTCTTGGAAGCAGAGGTAGGCAGGTTGTTTTTAGAAAAGAGCATTAGGATTGATTCCTTTAATTGCAAAGTATCATGGTCATTATCAAATGATTGAAAAATCTCACTAAAACCATTGTTTATTTCTTTTACTTGCTCTAAAGTAAGGGAAGCATTGCTTTTTATTTTTCCAGATCCGGAGGAAATATTATTAGATACAACGTACTTATTTATATCGTCATCAGATGAAATCTGCTTGACTTCATAATTCCAGATTGGAAAGGAATTTAATTTTATGGTTAATTCTTCCTGCCAGGTCTCAGGCTTAATTAGCTTATTACCAATAGGTACATGCAAAGCAATCATATTGGGTTGATATTCCTGGTAAGTATCGCTAGAAACAGGAATAAGTACGGGAGCTGGCTTTGGGTCCAAGGAGATGGAATTGCTGGATAATTTAGCCTTTAAAACCATTTCATTGAAATCTAAGGAATCAATTTTATAGGGAGAAGGATTAAAAAAAGATTTAAAATCTAAATGTTCAGCAATAACTTTATATTTTAAAATTTCAAGTGATTGATTTGGGTTACCTTCAATGTGATAAGCGGAATAGGAGGGGTAATTTTCATTTCCTTCATTAACAAAGAATGTTCCTGATTGTCCTTTATAGTTTGGGATTGAAAATTCAAAACCTTGATTTCCATTAGGTGAGGAGGCAAGGCCTGAACCTCTTAGCAGATCATCGTTTTTTTTGAAGCTTACTTCTCCTGAAATAACCTCCATCTCTCCCGAGGGTCCATATAGTTTTCCTTGTAAATTATTTATTTTTGGTCTGGGTATTATTTGTTCGATAATATTAAGGTTTAATTGAATGCTTACCCCTTCCAATGCTGCAAAAGAAATGTTGCCTTGTAAGGTAACTTTATTTCCTTGTACCGTATAGTTAAAATCTTCTGATGAGACGCCCTTGGCAAAATGTGCAGTTTTCAGTTGGGGTAAACAAGGGGTAGGATGGAAGTTTGCCCTGTCTATTCCTCCTTGCCAATGATCAGAGGAATTTAAACCTTTTTTAAGTACCAATTCATTCCATTCGATAATAGGGATCTTTTGGGTAGTCAAAAGGTCCGGTAAAAGACAGTAAATACGCTCTTTCCCCTCTGGGAAAACCATGATTTTCGGTAAGGATATTTTCTGAGTGCCTTCAGGAGATGTGATTTCCAGATAGCTCTCATTGGTGGAAGAAGGATTTAGTATTAAATCGGGACAAGGCTCAGCAATAGCTGAATAGGTAAACAATGACCAAAAAATTGCCATTAAAATCACCCGAAAAATAGCACTACCTATCATAATTTCAATGGTTTTAGACCAAATTTTTAATGCTAATTAATTTAAGAAATTTTAATGGGAAATAAAAAATCCTTATGCATTGAATACATAAAGATTTTATTGCTGGTAAACAAAACTCCGGTGTTTCTTCTTTAAAGAGGGATCATAGAAAACTACGAGATAAAGCTTTTTTAATCCTTCTTAAAAGTTGAACAATTGCAGTTTAAAAACTATTGTAAACCAGTAAGGAATTGATCGATTTGCGCCATAAATTCCCTGCTTTCCTTTTTCTCTGACTGGATAAAGCCATTGTCTTCCAAGGCGCCTAAAACTTGGTCCCTTTCGGCTTCATCCGCATAAACCATGTTTCTAAAAGGGTTGTCATAATCTTTTTTTCTACTAATATAAATGCTATCTGACATCCATTGTCTGAATGATTTCGCCTGTTCCAGCATTTGAATTAGTTTCTCTTTGGTAAATTCATTGGAACTGATGCCTTGCGCAGCAAATGAAATGGCAAAGGCATGTTTGGTTTTTGCCTCTTCATATTCATTTCCTAGCTTTTTATAACACAGGTGTAATTCTTTCCAAGAGTTGATTTTATCTTTCTTTACATCTGAAATCAATTGATCCATGCTTGATTTAGGCACCAATTGACCGCCAAGATTAACCCATAGCTCCGGTTGCTTAAGCTCCGAAGTTAGTTTTTTGATTAATTTTTCATCTTTTAAATTGGTATCCGAATAGTATTTCGTCAAGCAGTAAATCGGGTAATAATGAATGACTTTTTTGAAGCACAAGTAAGCCTCAGTCAATTTGATTACTCGGATTTTTCTTTTGCTATTTTCCCAACCTGAAGCAAAATAGCTTAATTCTTTTAAAAGAGGATCATTTAAGTTAAGTAGTTCCTTTCCTTTTTCTTGCATTGATTGAATAGACGGATTTTCCTCTAAAGGGAATTTCTGAAAATACGCTGCCCCACAAATTTCCTCCAAAGTAGCGATGGAGCCAAGCACTTCCATCATGCTGTCAGGAGCTAGAAAATCAAATTCCAATCTTTGAAATTTTTCTATTCTTTTGTCCCTTGCTTTATATTTCCATGCATTTCTAGACAATGCATACAGGTTGTATTGAAACCAGTATGCCGGCATAACCACTAACTCATCATTGGTAACATCATTGCTTAGCAATGAAAAAGGAATGGGTATATCTAATTCTGCAGGGTAATCACCTTTCGCAACTATGGTAAATGTTGCCAGACGTGAATTGTGTTTCAAACTTACGCAGAGCCCTGGCCAAAAACCTCTTCCGGCAATGATTTCACCATCTGCTCCTCTAGAGTTGTGGTTGGATCCCACGGTTGCCCCGGCTGCCATATTGCTTTGACCTTGGACCAATGCTGCACATAAAAACGAATTGTTATGGTGTTGTTCATGGGAGGGGAAAATCAAAGAATTTAGAACTTCACAACATGAAATCGTTGCATTAGAACCCAAATAACTATTAATTAATCGGGCTCCATATTTAAGCTGAGTTTGCGCAGCCATCAAAAATCGTACAGCCTTAACGCCATAAAAAACGGTACATCCCTCGCTAACGATGCCATTGACCAGCTCACAGCCTTCACCAATTTGGGTGCTTGCATCCGGTGTAGAGTGGATGGTTAAGTTTTTGAGCTTATTTGCTCCTTTAATATAAGCATCCGAACCAAACCATACATCCTTGATGATTAAGGTATTTTTAATGATACAACGATCACCAACTTTGCCATAATAGCCACGCTTTACATCAAATTCTTTTTGGGTAAATTCCAGTAATTTGGACTGAAATGCAGTATCTATTCGGTGTCGGGACCATAGCCAGGCGTCTCCGGGTAGCATTCCACTAAAGGGAGCCACCTTCCGACCTCCATTTTCATTACAGAGTTCTAGCCAAATTCTAACCTCTTCTTCTTCACCCTCTTTTACAATGCCATTGCCAAATTTTGCGTGACTGGTAGTGGACATCTCATTGACATTAACCAGGATGGCCTCATTACCGATAATATAATGGGAGAGATAACTGACATTGTCAATGATTACATTGTCTCCAATATCACAACTTATGATATGGCTATTGTAAAGACCGACAGGCATTCTAAGGTTATGGTATTCCAAGAAAAAGGGTTCCAATTTTCCTATTCTAATCAGTCCAAAAAACTTGCAATTCTTTACCAATTCAGGATTGAAAGCGTCGGAAACAAAAATTTTATTCCAATCATCAGCTTGGTTTTGATTGCGAACCAATTGCTCAATTTCATTGGCATTGAGGTTGCGAAATAAGGTTTTGGTTCTATTTTGTTTATTCCGAAGGTAATATTCATCGGCCCCTTCAGGAAGGTATTTAGGGTCAATGAATTGGTAACCTAATGTTGATATTGGGTGGCGTGTTATTTTATTCATTATTCAATTTGCTAGTCAAAAAATAGTCTATTCAACAGTAACAGATTTTGCTAAATTTCTGGGTTTGTCTACATCCAGACCTTTGGCAAGTCCTGTATAATAGGCCAGTAGTTGTAAGGGAACTACACTTATTAGAGGAGCGATCAATTCATCTGCTGCAGGAACAGAAATGGTATCGTCAGCAATTTCTTCAAATAAGTCGTCATTTTCTGTAATCACCGCCAAAACCTGGCCTTTTCTAGCCTTTATTTCCCTTGCGTTGCTAACTAATTTTTCATGATATATATCTCTTGTTGCTACGAAAACAACAGGTAATGACTCTTCTACTAAAGCAATTGGTCCATGCTTCATCTCAGCAGCAGGATATCCTTCTGCATGAATATAACTTATTTCTTTTAATTTAAGCGCTCCTTCCAAGGCAATAGGAAAATTATACCCTCTACCCAAAAATAGAAAATCGCGAGCATCTTGGTGTTTTTTGGCTAAGTTTTCAATTGAAGCGGCTTCGTTTAATGCATCTTGAATTTTATCCGGAACCATGGCCAATTCATTTATCAAATGCTGATACCTTTCTTTAGATAAGGTTCCTTTTGAATAACCGAGCTTGATGGCAATCATATAAAGTACAGTCAATTGGGCTGTAAAAGCTTTGGTAGAGGCTACACCAATTTCAGGGCCCGCATGCGTATAGGCTCCGGCTTGGGATAGCCTGGCTATACTTGATCCAACTACATTGACCACCCCAAAAATAAAGGCTCCCTTATTTTTGGCATTTTCCAAAGCCACCAGTGTATCCGCTGTTTCTCCACTTTGGGATACAGCAATAATGACATCGCCTGGGTTAATTACCGGGTTTCTATACCTAAATTCCGAAGCATATTCCACTTCTACAGGAATCCTGCAAAGTTCCTCCAAAACATATTCAGCCAATAGCCCGGCATGCCATGAGGTGCCACATCCCACAATGATTATCCGTTTGGCTTCACGCAATAGGTCAAGATGTTGATCAATGCCTCCCATCGTAATCGTACCTTTTTTGGCATCCAACCTTCCCCGCAGACAGTCAAAAACAGCTGTTGGTTGCTCAAATATTTCTTTCAGCATAAAATGTTCATAACCGCCTTTTTCAATGGCTGCCAATTCCATATCAAGTTTGGTAATAAAAGGTGTTATCCTTTCATTGCCGGGGTTTTTCAAAATTAATTCGTCAGGTTTAACAATGGCCATCTCATAATCATTGATATACACCACTTCCTTGGTATATTCTATAATTGGAGAGGCATCAGAAGCTAAAAAATGTTCATTTTTTCCTATGCCAATCACGAGTGGACTTCCTTTTCGTGCAGCAATGAGGGTGTCTGGATTGTCCTGGTCCAACAATATGATAACATAAGCACCTACAATTCTTTTAAGGGCTATTCGGACAGCCTCTTCAAGGTTATTGGCATCATTTTGATAAATATCGTCGATGAAATGAAGCAATACTTCTGTATCTGTATCACTTTCAAATTCATATCCTTTTTGTAATAATTCCTTTTTTATCGGGGCAAAGTTTTCAATGATACCATTGTGTACCATTGCCAATTTACCGGATGATGAACGGTGAGGGTGTGCATTCCTATCTGAAGGCTCACCATGGGTCGCCCACCGGGTGTGACCAATGCCTGACTGGGCATGCAGATTGGTTCCTATAAGTGAGGATTCCAACTCTGCCACTTTTCCCATTTTTTTGTAAACAGCAAGTTCTTTGTCTAATAAAGCAACCCCTGCGCTGTCATATCCTCTGTATTCAAGTCTTTGAAGACCTTTTAAAATTATTGGATAAGCTTCCCTGGATCCAATGTATGCTACTATTCCACACATAATAAAATATCAGAATAATGTTTCGAAAAATAATTTAAATATTGATATCTCGAAAATTAATGAATAAAATTGATGATTTACAATATTCAATTTTGATACACATAGGAGAGAAAATTGTAAATTGTGGAAGGGTTTTCCTTGGAATTTAATTTTCTCTCCTTTGTTTGTAAAAAAATTATAAAACTACACTGGTGTAACTTTTAATTTTTTTAAATAGAAGCTTAATGGAGGCTTTATTTAAATTTATAGTAGTGGGATGGGGGAACTATTTAATGAAAAAAAATTAAATATTTTCCTTATAATTTTTCGTTTTTTATAATATTGATCCAGTTTTCATACATTTTAGACAACTCTTCAACTTTTTTGGGATATTTTTGGCCAAGATTCTGGTGCTCTGTTGAATCCATTTCAATATTAGTCAAATAGAGCTTGTCAGTTTCGGTAAAGGTCAGTTTACCGGTAGGATCATTAGGGTTTCCTAATAATTTCCAAGGGCCTTTACGGACAGCCCATGCATGCTTTTTATTTTTGGGATTTCCTGTACCCCAAAACATGGTTTTATGCGGGCTTGGTACTTTGGCATCTAGAATTAATGGAAGTAGGCTTTTTCCATCAATCTTTTGGCTTGCTGGTATATTGATATCAGTCAAATCAGCAAGTGTTGGCATCCAGTCGATGCTATTGGCCCAATGATGTCGGGCTTCATTTTTAGGTAACACAGAAGGGTATCTGATAATGGCCGGTACCCTTATGCCGCCCTCTAGCATACTAAATTTTGCGCCATTCAAAGCTCCTGCATCGCCTCCTCCAAAAAATGCACGCTCCTCTACGCTATAGCCATGGTCTGACTGGTAAACAATAATGGTGTTTTCCAGTTCACCTATTGCTTTGAGGTGGTGGTAGATTTCTCCTACCATTTCATCAATTGTAGATACAAAAGCCGCATATTCCTTGCGTGGACTTTCTAAATCAGCATAATAGTCGAGCCATTTAGGATCTCCCTGGTAAGGGTAATGGGGCATATTGATGGCCCAATAGGTGAAAAATGGTTGAGATGATTTTTCACTAATAAATTGTTTCATCTCTTGTACCATGAGGTCACCGAAAAACTCTCCTGGTCTGTATATTTCTGTCTCGTTTCTGTATAAATCATGTAGGTTTGGGCCATGCCAATAAAAGAAATGTGAAAAATTATCTATACAGCCTCTTTGATGGCCAAAGAAATAATCAAATCCTTGTCCATTGGGTAATTTTTCAGGAGTATGCCCCAGATGCCATTTGCCAATTAAACCTGTACGATAGCCATTTGATTTGAATAATTCGGCCATGGTAATTTCCTCAGTAGGAAGTCCTGACTTCCCTTCCGGGTCTGAATGCGGGGGCGAAACGTTACCGAATAGCCCCGCATTAAAATTATACTTGCCGGTCATAAGTGCTGCCCTGGAGGGGGAACAAACCGGTGCTGCTGCATAAAACTGGGTGAACTTTACACCTTCCTCAGCCAATCTGTCAATATTCGTTGTAACCAGGTCTTTGGCTCCAAAACTTCCAAGATCTTTGTAGCCTTGATCGTCTGTAAGGATGACAATTACATTTGGTTTTTTGGAGGTGCTTTTTTGTTGTGCCAGTGTTAAATGGCAAAGGAAAAGGCCTAAAATCAGGCTAGTATATAAAATTCGGTTCACAGTTAATTGAATTTTTTAGGTTTTTATCTTCTTAATTTTTCTAAATTAGTTGCTTAAACTTTCCTAAAAAATAATTTCTTAAATTTTATTAGTATGCAGCTAAGAATGATTTTGGCATTGGCCTTTATATTTTGTCATTTCTCATTATTACAAGCTCAGGAGGATTTAAGGTGGATAAACCCACTGGAATTACCTGAACGTAATGGGATACATGGTCAGGGTTGGTCTGGCCTAGATTATCATAGACTACCCGATGATGCCGAAAGCAAAGTTCGTAAAGCAGTTTGGAATTTATCTCGACATGCAGCAGGAGTGAAACTAAAGTTTAATACGGATGCACAGGAAATTAAAGTTAGGTATGTGGTTTCGGCAAGACAATCCATGCCACATATGCCGGCCACAGGGGTAAGCGGGCTGGATCTTTATATTCATGATCAAAGAGACTGGATTTGGGTAAGAGGAAGTTACTCATTTGGCGATACCATTCAATATACCTTTCCACTTAAGGCAGACCAAATCACCTCCAAAAATTTTGACCTTTACCTTCCCTTGTACAATGAGGTAACTTTTCTAGAAATAGGCGTGGATAAAGAATCAGCATTTAGTTTTATCAATGCTTCAAAGGAGGAACTTCCGGTAGTGGTGTATGGAACTTCCATTGCTCAAGGCGGATGTGCTTCAAGGCCCGGTATGGCATGGACAGCGATATTGGAGCGAATGATAAATAAGCCACTGATCAATCTTGGTTTTTCGGGAAATGGGTTGTTGGAAACCCCGCTTATTGAATACATGACCTCAATTAATAGTAGCCTATATGTTTTGGATTGTTTGCCCAACCTGGTTAGAAATACCTTTACTGAGGAAGAGGTTACCAAAAGAATTGTAGCTGCAGTGCGTACTTTAAAGGAAAAAAAACCGGGTACACCAATTTTGTTGGTGGAACATGCCGGATATACGGACGAATGGGTTAACAATGAAAGAAAGGCAGCCTATCAATCTAGAAATATTTTATCCAAAAATGCCTATAAGCTTTTACTTGCTGAAGGGATTGAAGAGCTCAATTACCTTGAAAAAGATGAAATTGGACTTGGCATGGAAGGTACAGTTGACGGAACACATCCTACTGATTTGGGCATGGATCAGCATGCCAGGGGGTATTATTCCATTGTGAAAGAAATTCTAGAATAAAACCGGCAGGGACAAGGGTATAATTTCCAGATTAGAATAGCATCCATCCCCAGACCAAAATATAATGATAATATATATTATGATTTTTATTCTATTTTAAATATTTATTTATCAACTAATTTTTGGTTTGAGTGCGAACAAAGTAAAAAATTTTAATATCTAACTTTGACCAATCATATAATTTATAGGATGTTCTATTTGAACCTGAATCATGATAACTTATATTTGAAATATTAGATGTTTTGGATTAACAAGCTTTACCTGTTCCCCTTACTATAAATGACCTCTTTACAAGAAGCCAATGACAAACGATTAGTCTCTTTGGATGCCTACAGAGGTATTACCATGTTTTTGTTGGTAGGAGAATCAGCCAGGTTGTATGGTGCATTTGAAGGGTTATTTCCTGACGCTAGCTTTTGGCAAATGACTTTCACCCAATTCACACACCATCCTTGGAATGGATTAAGGTTTTGGGATTTAATTCAGCCCTTCTTTATGTTTATAGTAGGTGTTGCCATGCCATTTTCATTGAACAAAAGATTGGAAAAACAAGGGGATATGAGTGAAGTGACCCGGCATATTCTTAAGAGGTGTTGCTTACTTTTTCTTTTTGGCACCGGCTTACACTGCTTACGTTCCGAGACCTTGGTATTTGAGTTATGGAATGTGCTTACCCAATTGTCATTTACCATTTTATTGACTTATTTTCTTATTAATCAACCCTTAAAAATCCAACTTTCAGTTTCCATTGCCTTATTGCTTATCACAGAATTGTTGTATAGATTATTTGATCCTTCAGCCCCCTTCGTAAAAGGAGAAAACTTCGGGTCTTATATTGATTTAATTTTGATGGGAAAATTAAGCGGAGGTGGATGGGTAGCCATCAATTGTCTGCCAACAGCTGCGCACACGCTTTGGGGAGCAATGTGTGGGAAAATTCTATTAAGTAGCAGGGACAATAATTTAAAAATTAAATATTTGGTGTGGGCAGGTTTGATTGGATTGGCCTTTGGCTATGCTTTGGATTGGTCAGGAATTACGCCTATTATTAAAAGGATATGTACAAGTTCATTTGTGCTTGCTTCTGGTGGATGGGCCATCCTTGTATTGGCATTCTTTTTTTGGCTTATCGATGTGAAAAAAGTCAATCAATGGCCTTTTATGTTTATTGTTGTAGGAATGAATTCCATATTCATCTATTTATTTGCCAATTTACTAGGGCACAATTGGCTTTATGATGCGGTTCGTGTGTTCAATTACGGATTTTTGGAGCCTCTAGGTTTTCCCGAAAATGTGCTTGTCCTGTTGAATGGAGTTTTCACATTGGCCATAATGTGGTATTTGTGTTATTTTCTATACAAAAAGAAATTGTTTTTTAGAATCTGATAAAAAATTTGAATTTAAATATAATTTTAAGGAATCAACTAAAAATAAATGTGCTTATGAGTAATAATAGGAGAGAGTTTTTGAAGCTCTCCGGCCTTGCCGGATTAGGAGTTGTGGGAACTGGATTTAAAGGTTTGTCGCTAGAAGAACAGGAGCAAGTACTTGCCCAAAGCAAGAAAAAACATGCCCAAAGGTTTAATATGTCAGGTTACGCCGCCCCTAAATTGGAAGTGGTGAGAGTTGGGATCGTTGGTTTAGGAAGTAGAGGACCGGGTGCTGTGAACAGGTTGAGTAAAATTGAAGGAGTTGAAATTAAAGCTCTTTGTGACCTAAGACCTGAGATGGTAGACAAAGTGGTGAAATCTTTGGAAGGTACATCACATAAACCAGAAACTTACAGTGGTTCTGCTTATGCCTGGAAGAAAATGGTGGACAGGGATGATCTGGATTTGATTTATATTGCTACACCATGGGAATGGCATACACCGATGGCTGTTTATGCCATGGAGGCAGGAAAACATGCCTGTAGTGAGGTGCCTATTGCGGTTACTTTAGAAGAATGCTGGCAATTGGTTGAGACTTCAGAGCGTACCAAGAAACATTGCATGATGATGGAGAATTGCTGTTATGACTTTTTTGAATTGATGACGCTCAATATGGCTAGAGATGGTTTCTTTGGTGATGTTTTTCATGGAGAAGGGGCTTATATTCACGACTTATTGGGATTGAATTTTAGTAAAACCGGCTACCAGGACATGTGGCGTTTGAAAGAGAATTTCAGAAATGGTAACCTGTATCCTACTCATGGGTTGGGACCAGTATGTCAGGCCATGAATATCAATAGGGGAGATCAGATGGATTATTTGACATCCCTTTCCAGCAATGATTTCCTGATGAAAGCACATGCACAAAAATTAGCTGAGACAGATAATTTCTATAACTCTTTTGCCACAAAAAGTTATAGAGGCAATATGAATACCACCATGGTGAAAACTAAAAAGGGAAAATCCATTATGATTCAGCATGATGTGAGTTCTCCGCGCCCCTATTCTAGGATTCACTTGCTCAGTGGTACCAAAGGTGCGGCAAGTAAATATCCTGTTCCGGGAATTTCTACTGGGCATGAAGGTTGGTTAAAAGCTGATGAAATGAAGGCTCTTGAAGAAAAATATACACCGGAAATTGTTAAAAAAGTAGGAGAAATGGCCAAGCAAATTGGAGGACATGGAGGCATGGACTTTATGATGGATTGGCGAATGATTGATTGCATTAGAAATGGTCTACCTCTTGACCAAGATGTTTACGATGGAGCATTGTGGAGTGCAATTGGCCCATTGAGTGAATGGTCAGTAGCCAATAGATCCAATTCTATTGATGTACCTGACTTTACTGCCGGATCATGGGAAACAAATTCTCCTGTAGAACTAACCTTAAAAGGTGGCGGTACCACCGGTGTTACCGTATAATAAAAAAAAGCTGTGGAAATAATTTCCACAGCTTTTTTTACTTCTACTACTCCTATTAAGTAGTCTTGTACATTTTGTCCCTTAAGGCTTTAATTTCTTCACTTTCTAAATAAGACTCATAATCCATTCTTCGGTCGATGGTGCCTGTTGGTGTAAATTCAATTATTCTATTGGCCACTGACTGCACAAAGGCATGATCATAGGAGCTAAACAACACTGTTCCGCTAAAATCAATCATGGCATTGTTTAGCGCATGAATCGATTCCAAATCAAGGTGATTGGTCGGTTCATCTAAAACCAATAAATTTGGGTTTTGAAGCATCATTCTGGAAAGCATACACCTAACTTTTTCACCTCCGGAAAGAACAGATGCCTTTTTAAATGATTCTTCCCCTGTAAATAGCATCCTTCCCAAAAATGTACGTACATAGGCTTCTTCCTGATTTTCTGAATATTGACTGAGCCAGTCGATCAGTTTGAGGTCGGAATCAAAATAAGGAGAATTATCATTGGGCATATAGGCCTTATTGATGGTTACTCCCCATTTGAAACTTCCTGACTGAACAGGGATTTCTCCCATAATTGTTTGGAAAAACTTTGTTACGGCCTGTTTGGTTCTTGAAAGGAAGGCAATCTTATCTCCTTTATCAACCATAAGGTTAAGGTCGGTAAAGTAGGTAGTGCCATCATTTTTTAGTTCGAGTTCTTCTGAAAGTAAGATTTGATCCCCTGCTTCACGTTCAGGTTTAAAAATAATGCCGGGGTATTTTCTTGTAGATGGTTTGATTTCATCCACATTTAATTTTTCCAACATCTTTTTTCTAGCGGTCGCTTGCTTTGATTTTGCAACGTTGGCAGAAAAACGCTCGATAAAAGATTGAAGCTCTTTACGTTTGTCTTCTGCCTTTTTGTTTTGATCGGCTTTTTGTTTGGCAGCAAGTTGAGAGGACTCATACCAGAAGGTATAGTTTCCGGAGAATATATTGATTTTGCCAAAATCAATATCCACAATATGGGTAGCCACCACATCCAAAAAGTGCCTATCGTGAGATACCACGATTACCAGGTTTTTAAAATTTACAAGAAAGTCTTCTAACCAACCAATGGTTTCTGCGTCCAGGTCATTGGTAGGTTCATCCAG
Source organism: Cyclobacterium sediminis (assembly GCF_054781075.1). Lineage (NCBI taxonomy): Bacteria > Pseudomonadati > Bacteroidota > Cytophagia > Cytophagales > Cyclobacteriaceae > Cyclobacterium > Cyclobacterium sediminis. The sequence continues at coordinate 107,995 of NZ_BAAGVC010000008.1, forward strand.
AATAAGGATATCGGGATTACCAAATAGTGCCTGAGCCAATAAAACCCTTACTTTTTGATCACCTGAAAGGTCTTTCATCAGTTTACCATGCAAACTTTCGGTAACTCCTAGTCCTGAAAGTAGTGCAGCAGCATCACTTTCTGCATTCCAACCGTCCATTTCTGCAAATTCAGCCTCTAGTTCTGCAGCCTTAATTCCATCAGCTTCACTAAAGTCTTCCTTCATATAGATAGCATCCTTTTCATTCATGATATTAAAAAGATGCTTGTGACCCATTATAACTGTTCTAAGCACTTCTTCATCCTGGAAGGCAAAGTGATCTTGGGACAATACTGCCATTCTTTGGCCGGGAGTAATATTTACACTACCCGTTGTACTATCTATTTCTCCTGTAAGAATCTTCAAAAAAGTTGACTTACCAGCACCATTAGCTCCGATAACGCCAAAACAGTTTCCTGGTGTAAACTTTAAATTAACTTCTTCGAACAGGGTTCTCTTGCCGAATTTTAGGGATAAATTATCTACTGAAATCATTCTATTTGCCTAGCGTTATTTTAAGAAAGTGCAAAGTTAAAAAATTATTCGGGTATCACCTATTATATGTCCATTTGCCCACTATTGATCTTTTCTTTTAAGCATAAATTTTAACTCTCCTGTAGCGTAGAGATAGGAAAGTAATACCAAACCTGCAATTAGGATACAAGAGGCCATTAAAAAAACCATTGGTATGGCGGTGCCATTATGGAATAAACTTACCAAAGCAGATACAATACCGCCTATAGCCATTCGCATAAAGCCCATCATAGCAGCTGCACTTCCTGCATCTTTATCAAAAGGAGCCAAAGAGATGGCTGCAGAATTAGGTACACTTAAACCGTGCCCTGTTAAAAATATAAACATCAATCCAATTAGGAAGTAAACGTTCAAAGCATTTGACCACACGCCTAATATCATAACAATACCAATTACTAGCTGATAACATAAAGCTGTAACGACTATATTTCTATTGCTAAAATAATTTAATAATATATGGTTTAACTGTGTCGCACCAATCATAGCAACGGATAAAAAAGCAAATAACCAACCATACTCAGTTACAGATAATCCATATATGTTTATAAATACATCTGAAGAGCCTGCTATATATGCAAAAGGTGCTGCACCTGCAATTCCACCTACTAAAATATAGGTAAGAAATTTTTTATTTTTTAATACCTCGATGTATTTGGTAGCAACAGCTTTAGGTTTTAATGAAATGCCTTCATCAGGAGCCGCTCCATCAGGAAGTTGCCATTTACAAGCCAATATAAGAAGTGAACAGATAATAGCTAAAATTATAAATAACCAGTGCCAATGAAAATGAGCCGTAATATAGCCACCTAAAGTAGGTGCAACCATAGGGGATACCGCAATGACCAATGTGAGCAAAGCAAAAGCTTGGGCAATTTTATTTACCGGAAAAATATCCCTAACAAGTGCTTGCGCTGCCACCATTCCTACACAGCCTCCGACTGCCTGCATAAATCGCATTAGTATCAATGATTCTACAGAATTTGTAAATGAACAACCAATGGATGCAGCAACATAAATCCAAAGGCCAATATATAATGGTTTTTTTCTTCCAAACTTATCCAATAAAGGGCCATAAAATAATTGGCCTATGGCAATACCTATCAAGTAACTCGTCAATGACAATTGAACCTTGGATATACTCGTTGACAAACTTTTAGCAATAGCGGGAAAGGCAGGCAAGTACATGTCCACAGAGAATGGGCTAATGGTGCTCAAAGCACCAAGAATCAGTACCAAAATAAAAAAGCTCTTTTGTTGCTTCATAGATGGGTACAAAAGTAGCCATTAAAATAATTAATTGACCATCTTTATAAATATCAAGTTAATTAAAATAAATAAAGCTTTAAAAATGTATTTGAAACAATTTAAAATGCTTTTCAAGTTTGATTTTATAACTTAAATGATTAATATTGTATTAGTTAAACAGTTGAAAATTTTTATATTTTTCTATTTAGGCAGTTTTATAATATTTAATTTTATTTATAATGGAAAAGCGGGTAAATATTCCGGTTAAATTGTTTTTTATCGTAATTTTGATCGGTTTAGGTAGTTCAGGAGTATTGTTTGGTCAAACGATAAGCTTTAATCAAACAGCATTAAATTTCAATGAGTTTGAAGAGATCAAATTAGGAACATCTTTGGAATTTGGTCCTGATGAAAGACTTTACGTAGCTCAATTAAAAGGTGAAATCAAAATTTATACCATTTCGAAAGAAGGTCCCAATCAGTACGATGTGGTGGGAGAAGAAGTTTTGCTAGGTGTTAAAGATATTCCTAATTACGATGACCACGGCTTTTTGGCATTTGATAATAGATATGGGAGACAAATTACTGGTATCACGGTTACCGGTTCTGTAGATTATCCTGTGATCTATGCTACTTCAAGTGATCCCAAATGGGGAGGTCCTAGTGGGGATACCATGTTGGATACCAATTCAGGTATGATTACCAAGTTGAGCTGGACAGGTACAGAATGGGAGGTAATTGATTTGGTGCGAGGCCTTGCCAGATCGGAAGAAAATCATTCCATTAATGGCATAGAATATACAAGCATTGGAGGGAAACCTTATCTATTAATCAGTAATGGGGGGTTTACAAATGCCGGTTCTCCTTCCAAAAATTTCACCTATATATCTGAATATGCTTTGGCAGGTTCAGTATTAAAAATAGATTTAGATGCTTTAGAAGCTCTTCCTACTAAGTTTGATAGCCATTCTAATAGGCCTTATAAATATGATGTGCCGACATTAGATGATCCAACAAGAGCCAATGTAAATGGTATTTATGATCCCAATGATCCGGCTTATGATGGGGTAGATGTAAATGACCCTTTTGGAGGGAATGATGGACTAAATATGGGAATGGTGACCATAGATGGTCCTGTTCAAATTTTTTCGCCCGGATTCAGAAATTCTTACGACCTTGTAGTAACAGAGAATAAGAGGGTATACCTGACGGATAATGGTGCCAATATTAACTGGGGTGGAATGCCTGCAAACGAAGGAGACCCTTCTTTGGTTTCCAATGCCTATGATGCTGCAGAACCGGGAGCAAGTCCATTAAACCCAACGTCAACGGGAGAGTTTGTTGACAATCAGGATCACTTACTAATGATCACAAATGATTTGGAAAATTATACTAACGGCACTTTTTACGGTGGGCACCCAGCACCAATCAGGGCGAATCCCGGGCAACCTTATCAAGCGGGCAGTGCTTTTCCTTTTACTCCCGGAGGGGCAGGACTTTATACGAAATTCGTAGGTGATGATAAGAATTTTACCAATATAACTCCAACCGTTACGCCAACAGATAAGTTTAGAACTCAAATATTAGAGCCAATTGCACCCGGACAGCCAGGATTTGAAGATTATGCAGCCAATTCACTCCCAGTAAATTGGCCTCCGGTACCACAGGCTTTAGCCAATGATGCAGAGGCTGACTATATTTCACCTACCCTTACCAATTCAAACGGTCCACAACCAAATATTCTTACCGTGGTGCCTAACAATTCCAATGGGATTGATGAATATACTGCCAGCAACTTTGATGGGGCACTAAAGGGAGCCTTAATTGTTGGTAAAAATGGTGGCGTTTTACATTTGATCCACCTCAATGAAGATGGGACTTTAAAAGAAGCTGAATTTAACAAATGGAATCTAAATGGTGGCAATGCATTGGGCATTACTACAAATGGAGACAACACCTCTTATCCAGGAACAATTTGGGCAGCTACATTTGATAATAGAATAATGGTGTTGACTCCCGCGGATGATATATTTTGCATTGCTGAAGATGATCCCGAGTTTGATCCTTTGGCTGATTATGATCACGATGGATATACCAATCAAGATGAAATTGACAATGGGACGGATTATTGTTCCGGAGGTTCTGCTCCCAATGATTATGACAAAGATTTAATTTCCAACTTAAATGATGAAGATGATGATGGGGATGGTATATTGGATCACTTAGATGCATTTCAAATAGGTTATTCCATAGATTTGCCTTTAGAAAATCAATTGTTTACCAATCAGTCGGATGCTTCAGGTGATGAGCTTGGTTATTTAGGCCTTGGTCTTACCGGTCTAATGAACAACGGAGATCCAAATCCAAACTGGTTGGATTGGCTGGACAAAGGAAATGATAGTCCGGGCCCTCCTGACATCTATGGAGGTACTGCGGGAGCGATTCAGGTTTCCATGACAGGTGGATCTGCCAATGGAATGGCTAATACCCAAGAAAAGGGCTTTCAACTCGGAGTGAATGTAGGTACTGAAACTGGAAATTATGTCCTTACATCCGGAGTGATAGGCTTATCTTCGCCGGGCCAACTTTATGATTTTGATGGCGATGGTGAAGTAGGAATTCAAATAGGAGATGGTACCCAAAGCAATTTTATCAAGCTTGTTTTTAACGAAACTGGAGTGCTTGCCGCTCAAGAAGTGAATGATGTTGAAGACCCTAACCCTTTATTTTTACCAATCCCAGAAAATGAAAGACCTAGTGCTAACACCCTTATAGAGTTGTCTTTTGAAGTAGATCCGGTAATTGGGACAGTAAAGCCATTTTATAAATACAGCAATCAAGAAATGGTGCCCCTTGGAACAATTCAAGCCACCGGAGCCATACTTAATGCTATTCAAAATATTAACCAACCTTTGGCTTTTGGTATATTTGGAACTTCAAATGATCCCACCAAAAGCTTTATTGGGGTATGGAACTTTATGCGTGTGGTAGGTGAAAAACCTTATAACATCCGTGAATTACAAGATATCAATCGGCTTTTGGGGGATGATGATGTAGTCATTGACCTCACGGAATATTTTGGAGATAATGATGGGGATAATAATTTGACTTTTACCGTGTCGGAAAACACCAATCCAGTTGTAGGAGCAAGTGTTGAAGACCAAATGCTTTCAGTAGATATCCCTCTGGACGAAGTTACCTCTTTAATTACAGTAAGAGCAACTGACCAAAATGGATATATTATTGAGCAGTCATTTGAAGTAATGGTAGAACAAGATTTCACGGTCTTGTTAAGAATAAATGGAGGTGGAGAGCTTATAAACACCATGGATGGTAGCCCTTCATGGGTTGAAAATTTTGCCAAAGGACCTGTCAATAATTCGCTCTTTGAAGCAACTAGTGGCAAAAGTGGGAACAACGACTTTCCATTGGAAAACAGACATGAGTCCATCCCTAGCTATATTACAGACCAAGAATATGTTCAAATATTTAGTACCGAACGTTATACTACGGATGCCAATTTGGAGTATTCAATACCCCTTCCAAATGGCCAATATGCAGTAAATCTTTACATAGGTAATGGATACATTGGAACATCGACTTTAGGCAAAAGATATTATGGAATTAGCATAGAAGGAGAAGTAGTAGAAACCTCTTTTGACATAATCGAAAGGTTTGGTCACCAGGTAGGGGGCATGCAACAATACCAGGTAAACGTCACGGATGGCGAATTGAATATCAGATTTGATAAGCAAAAGGAAAATCCACTTTTTAACGGTATTGAAATCCTTGGAAAACCTATACAAACACCGATTACTTTCACCAAAGTGGAAGATCAAATTAATTTCGCAGGGCATAAGAGCGATGGAAGTATGTATATTCAGGCTGCTGGTGGAAACGGAAATTTAAGCTATCATGCTACCGGACTGCCTCCGGGGATCTTTTTAGAACCTACCAATGGTACATTGTATGGTACAATTGATGAGGGAGCATTGGCCAATAGTCCTTACAGGATCACAGTTACTATTGATGATGAGGATGAAATTCATTCGGATGCTGTTACATTTAATTTTAATTGGACCATTAGTCCTGAGTTGACGAGTCAATCTTGGCATGAAAAAAATGAGAACAGATCTTACCACCCTAGGCATGAAGGAAGCTTTGTTCAAGCCGGTCATGAGTTTTACTTAATGGGAGGTAGAGAAAGCTCTACTACCATTGATATTTACGATATTGAAAATGATTCTTGGAGGTCATTAACAGATATTAACCCATACAGTTTCAACCATTTTCAGGCAGTATATTATCAGGGGCTTATTTGGGTAATTGGAGCATTTGATACCAATGACTTTCCAAATGAAACCCCTGCAACCAATATTTGGATGTTTGATCCTATAAACGAGATATGGATAGAAGGGCCGGAAATTCCTGAAAATAGGAGGAGAGGATCTGCCGGGTTGGTAGAATATAGAGGTAAATTTTATATTGTAGGTGGAAATACCGATGGACATGATGGAGGTTATGTAAATTATTTTGATAGTTACGATCCTGAGACAGGGGAATGGACTGTGTTGGATGATGCACCCAGGGCTAGAGACCATTTCTTTGCTGCTACCATAGGGAATAAATTGTATGCTGTTTCAGGCAGACAGTCCGGAGGTCCTGAAGGTACTTTTGCTCCGGTATTACCGGAAGTAGATGTATATGATTTTAATTCACAGACCTGGAGTACTTTACCGGATAGTTTGGATTTGCCAACTCCTAGAGCTGCAGCAATGGTTAACAATTACCTTGGCAAGTTGATCGTGGCAGGAGGAGAAGTGGCAACAAACCCATTAGCACTTTCTACCACAGAAATGTATGATCCTTTAAGCCAAACCTGGGAAACGCTTGACACTCTTAATTTTGGTCGTCATGGTACACAAGGTATTGTTTCGGGCAAGGGGTTATATGTGGTAGCAGGCTCTCCGCGAAAAGGTGGTGGGAATATTGGGAACATGGAATACTTTGGATTTGATGACCCTAATACCGACCCTATAGTAGAAAGCGAGTTGATCTTGCCAGAAACAATTCTGGTTAAAAAAGGTCAACCAGAGGAAGTTACTTTGGCCCTTACTAACGGTCAAACAGGACTCTACATTAAATCAATGGCTATAACCGGAGAAAATGCAGAAGATATCGAAGTCACAGATGGTGAGTTTCTTAGTGAAGTATTTTTAAAAGCAGGTGAGGTATTTAATTTCTCACTCGACTTTACAGGGGAAAGCCTTTCAGCTACAGCTAATCTGGTCATAACTTTAAGGAATGATGAGGAAGTTATTGTACCAATAGTGGCTGATGGTAATTTTGAAGCAGTTTCTTTATTTTATAATACAGGATCTACTGCAAATGTAGAATTGGAAGGTAACGCCTACCAGGGAGATGTTAACCTACCTTCAATTCATAATGGAGGAGAAGTCTATCGGAATGAAAACGTATCTGGCAGTGAATTGTATAAATCGGAAAGGTATGCCCCTAATATCGCTTATCAAATAGAGGTGCCAAATGGTGTGTATACCGTAACTACTTATCATACTGAAACATGGTTTGGCATGCCAAATGGTGGACCAAACGAAGCCGGAAGGCGAGTATATGACATTATTTTGGAGGATGATTTGGTTAAACCCAATTTTGACTTGTATGTGGAAAATGGCAATCAACCGATTGCCCTGGTTTTTGAAGACATACAAATAACTGATGGAATATTGAATTTGAATCTTTTTGCAAAAGTTAACAATGCCTCGATTGCCGGAATTTCCATTGTCAACAAAGGAGAAATTGGAGCAATACCTATTGCCAATATTGAATCTTCAACGGTTGGTGGTATAGTGCCTTTAGAGGTGAATTTTCAAAATGAAATTTCTAGACCACAAGACTTTACATTTGCTTGGGACTTTGGAGATGGAAATACTTCTTCTGATCAAAATCCAACGCATATTTTCGAGGAACCGGGTGAATACAATGTTAAGTTAACTGTATCTAGCGCCTTTGGAGATGTAGCTATAGACTCAATTGCAGTCAATGGACTTGCACCATCCGAATTTGAATTGAACATTAATGCGGGTAGTAATCTTGCGGTTGATTACAATTCAGAATCATTTTTTGGTGAAAACTATGCCGGCGTAAGCTATTCTGAGTCCAATACATTTAGCAACAATGTTGTCGGTGATCCTCCTTTGTTTTTGACGGAGCGTTGGGGTAATAACTTTAGCTATGCGGTACCTGTTCAAAATGGGATTTATACAGTGAAAACTTATCATAATGAATTGTGGTTTGGTCAGGATGGTCCCGAAGGAAGAGCTAATCAAAGGGTTTACAATATTTATATCGAAGGCGAGTTGGTCAGAGAAAACTTTGACTTGTATCTTGAAAATGAATATCAACCACTTGAGTTAATCCATGAAAATATTAATGTTGAAGATGATACATTGAATATTCAAATGGTGGCAGTCGTCAACAATGCAAACTTATCCGGCTTTTCAATCGAAGCCCAACAGCAAATGATTACCTACCCTGTGGCTTTGGCAGAGGCCAGTTCGCTGGAAGGTAATGCTCCTTTAGAAGTAACCTTCAATGCAGGTAATTCTACCGGAAACGGTGACCTAACCTATGAATGGGACTTTGGAAACAATTCCTTTTCCAATGAAATGCAGCCGGTTTTTACCTATACAGAGAATGGCAGCTATATAGTAAACCTTACAGTAACGGACGAAGATGGAAATATTTCAACGGATGAAATTGAAATTGTTGTAGGAGAGAATATGTCTAATACGGCTTACGCGCTTAGTGTAAATGCAGGTAGCAGCTTATCTACTAATTATATGGGGATAGATTTTGATGGCGAACCCGAATCAGGAGTAACATTTACCAATGCGGCCACTTGGAATAATTTTGGAGCAGGCGATCCAGAAATGTTCTTGACAGAAAGATCAGGTAAAAACTTTACGATCACAGCACCATTAGAAAATGGGATCTACACCGTTAAAACCTACCATAATGAATTGTGGTTTGGGAACTCCGGGCCGGATTCAGAAATAGGCCAGAGGGTATATACTATTAGCATAGAGGGTGAAGTGGTTAAAAGTAATTTCGACCTGTATGTGGAAAATGATAATGCTCCTACAGAACTGGTTTTTGAAAATATAGAGGTGAGGGATGGAGAATTAAATATCAGGCTTCAAGCCAGTAAAAATAATGCCACTATCAATGGTTTTGTGGTTGAGGAAATAACCGCTGTTAACTTACCACCTGTTGCTATTATTAACTCATCCGCAGTGGAAGGATCAGCTCCTTTTGAAATAACTTTCAATGGGTCTTCTTCTACAGGTACAGGGGATTTAATATACAATTGGAACTTTGGAGATGGAGGGTCCAGTGAATTGGCAGATCCTGAATATTTATTTCAAGAAGCAGGCACTTATAATGTAGTCTTGACAGTGATGGACAGTTTGGCTGTAATGGATAAAGATACTTTAGAAATAAATATTTGGGAGGAAGCTCCGGTATGGTCTATGGTATTAAATGCCGGTTCAGCTGTTAATACAACCTATCAAGGTAAATTATTCTTAGGGGATAATGCCTTCCCTGAAATGTACAACAGTACTAAGACCTACAGTAATTCATCTTCTAGTACTGTTGAAATGTTCCAGACCGATAGATATGGTAAAAGTTTAACTTATACTATCCCTGTAGACAACGGTACTTACAGGGTTAGAACCTTCCATAATGAACTATGGTTTGGCCTAGGAGGCCCTTCAGGTCAACCGGGACAACGCGTTTTTGACATCATGATTGAAGACAGTTTGGTTAGAGATGATTTTGACCTTTATCTGGAAAGCAACTACGAGGAAACGGAATTGATCTTCGAGGATATCGTTGTCACTGATGGGGAAATTAACCTGACTTTCATCGCCTCAGCTAATAATGCCAGCGTTTCAGGAATTATTCTAGAGCGTGTTGAGCCTATAGATGGTGAAGGTGGAATTAATCAAAGAATCATGACTGCAGAGGCATCTTCTCAAGATATTGATGAAGATGAAAGTAATGATGAAATTCAAAAAAGTACTTTGTCAAAAGCCATGATTTATCCTAACCCAGCAAACAATGAAGCATTTATCAGGTTACCTGAAACTTCTTCAGCTGTATGGATCAATATTTATGATCTGAAAGGAAGACAAGTTATGAATTTCAACGTGAGTGGGGATAACACCCATGAATACACCCTTCCATTGAGTAGGCTTGATCAGGGTGTGTATATGATTAGGGTGCTTGGAAAAGACGGTGTGATTGAACAATTAAGGTTAATCATTAATCGCTAAAATGAATTTATAATCCACTTTTTTAAATAATCAACTACCCCGAAAGGTCTGGTATCCCACCAGACCTTTCTTTTTTATCGACAAAAAAAAATGCGGTAATTATGCGGATCATTGTCAATGAATTTATTTAAAAAATCCTAACTCGAATGGTTTCTTTGTCCGAAATCCTTATTGTAACAGAAAGAAAGGGTTAAGTGAGTGAAGTTATAGTCCATACACAACTCCTTAATTAAAAAGGTTTAAATAATTGGGGTAGAGGATTAGAATAACCCTTATTTATTAAATGAAAACGGTTTTGGTTGAATTTTTTATCCCGGTACCATCCTTTGTCGGAAAAGGATATAAAGGTTATTGAGGAAAATGACATTATTCGTAAATTTTGTTGAGTGAAGTTGTATATGCCAAAGAAAGCTATCTCGTTCTAAAATTGGATTAGCCTGCACAAGCACTAGCCAAAATAGGAGCAGTCCCTATATTTGGTTGGTCGAATTACTCAAAAAAGTCTTACAAGAAATTAAATCTGAGATGTGGAATCAAAATAGTTATGGTTCATTAACCACCACGTTTAACCCCTTTTTTCTTCAAATTCGACGTTCGCATCAAATTCCTCACCACCCATCTCTTTTTTTCTAAAGGCTTCACCAAATTCATTTTATTTGAAGTTCAAACATAAAATAACTAAAATGAAAAGAAAAGAATTTATCAGAAAACTAGGGGTTGGAGTTACGGCCTTTCCTTTGTTTACAGCTTGTTCTAGTGATGATGACCTTATGCCGATTGATGAATTGGTTAATGAGGGAGGAACCAATGCCGATTGCTTAACGACTGCTTCTGAAACAGCTGGCCCATTTCCTATCAAAGACCCCGCCTCACTTGAGCGAATGAATATTATCGGTGACAGGACTGGTGTTGATTTGGATATTGAAATCGCTATTCTCAATGGGAATGAAAGTTGTACGCCTCTTGTAGGAGCCATTGTAGATATTTGGCACTGTGATAAAGACGGATATTATTCGGAATATGGGGGAACTCAAATGCAGCAAGTCGATTACTCCAACAAACATTTCCTAAGAGGCAGACAAGTTGCTGATGCCAATGGTAAAGTTGCTTTCACCTCAATTTTCCCTGGCTGGTATCAAAGTCGAGCCACTCATATTCATGTACATGTTTTTGATGACAATGGCAATTCTCTTCTTGTAACACAAATTGCCTTTCCGGAAGGGGCTAGTAGTGCGGTAGTACAGGTAAATGCCGCCAGTGAGTATGGATATAGTAAAGGTATGAATGGCTATACTTACAATGCCAAGGACAATGTATTTAGCGACGGGGTCATTACCGAAATGTGCAGCATTTCAGGCAGTATCTCAGCTGGGTTTTCATTAACGCACAATATCGTAGTACCGGCATGATGGTAAAAAAAAGTAGAAGAATTATATTGGCTGAAAAGCGTAAGGAAGAGCATCTGGAAGGTGAATACCTTTCTAGATACTCTATTAATTATAAGGAGAAAGATAATCATTCTATCATGCCAGTTAGTTCTCTATATTTGTTCCAAGAAACTACACTGGGAGCCGGTAAAATGGAGCAATTGATGTTTGATGAAAACATACTGCTTTTGATCTTACCTGTAATAGGGAGAGTACAAGTTCAAAACAGAGAAAAACAATATGAAGTAGACATTGGTGGGGCCCTATTATTACCAAATTTATCGAGAAAAAGCTGCACCATATCCAATGAATTTGAAAATTCAGATGTCCACTATCTTATAGCAGGTTTTGCATGTAATGAACCAACTGAAGGGCTTGTTCAGTTTTTATTTTGTACAGACAAACTGGAAATTTTGTTCGAAGGGGCTTCTCAATGTGGGTTGATTAAAGCAGTGGTAGGTCAATGGAAAGGAAGAGCTAAAGGTGAATATGTTTCCACTACGCCCAACATCTTTGCTTGGGTTATTCAGGGTGCTTTTGAAATTGAGAACTGTCTACTGCAAAAATCAGATGGCCTTGCAGTTTTCCAGTCAGAAAAAATTGAATTTGAAGCACTTTCAAACAATGCAATAATTATCTTTCTAGAAATGGCCTAAAAAAAACGTTATAATCATATGGTGATTTTTAAAAAGTCTTTTCTTCTACATTTAATTGGAGTAATCATTTTTTTATTACTCTCACTTATTCTATCTCCAAGACCTGATGGTGTATCTCTGGTCAATCATACATTACCAGCATTTAGGGATTTGCTAGCAAGTATTCTTATGATTGGATTTTTTTATCTCAATTACTACTTTCTGGTTACCAGATTATTCTTGAGAAAAAAATATGTGATCTATATCATTCTTACTTTCATTTCATTTGTGGTAATTATTCTCGCTCCTTCAATTCTTACAGGATACTCACCTCTGACAGAATTTGTATCAATTGATGCTGAAATGGTTGCAACCCCCGAGCCTTCTGATCTCTCCGGTATTAGTGGCATGAATAGGGATGAGCAATTGCGTCCTCCTAATAAAAATAGTTTTCTTATTTCCATTAGTCATAACATTCTGTTGTTTTTATCAGTAGTGATATTTTCCATTTTTTTGAGAATTCAGGAACGGTTGTTCAAAGTAGAGAAGGCCAAAAATGAAATGGAAATTTTATCCCTTAAAGAACAAATCAACCCGCATTTTCTATTCAATACCCTCAACAATATTTACGGGCAGGCCATTGAAGATAATTCTCTTCAAACAGCAACCAGTATTTTAAAGCTTTCCGAAATGCTTAGGTATGTGGTCCATGATGCTCAATTCCCTTGGGTACCAATACAGAAGGAAATGGCATATATGGAAAATTATATAGAATTGCAGCGCCAAAGACTTGGAGACAGTGTAAAGCTTTTGTACGATTTAAAAGGGTCCTATTCTGAATCATTGAAAATTGCTCCGCTCATTTTAATTCCTTTTATTGAAAATGCTTTCAAGCATGGAATTAATCCAGACAAAAAATCTCTAATAAAAATAGTGATCTCTATGGATAGAAAAACGCTCAACCTCCTGGTAGAAAATAGGAAGACTAATGTTAACATCCCGAATCATGAGAAGAGCGGTGCTGGTTTGAAAATCACCTTAGAAAGACTAAGTATGCTTTACCAGAATAAACATACCTTGCAGGTTGATAATTTTTCTGATCAGTACAAAGTAAATTTAAAATTGGAATTACATGATTAAAGCCATAGCTATTGACGATGAGCCAATGCCATTGAATATACTGTCCAGATATTCACAAGAAACTGACAAAGTCGAGCTAATCAAAACATTTACTAGTACCCAAGCTGCCAAAAATTGGTTATCCGAAAACCATGTAGATCTTTTATTCCTAGATATTAATATGCCTGCACAATCAGGACTTGACTTTTTTAAATCTCTGAAAAATAGGTGTATGGTCATTTTTACAACTGCACATTCCGAATTTGCCATTGATGGTTTCAATCTTAAGGCGGTAGACTATTTACTTAAACCCTATAGTTTAGACCGTTTCATGCAAGGGGTGGATAAAGCTTTAGAATTTCATCAATATCAAATAGGGAATATTAAAAAGGAAATTTTTATAAAGGCGGATTACAGCCTTGTGAAAATTTCTACTGAAGACATCCTATTTATTGAAGCTTATACAGACTATCTCAAAATACATCGTATAAGTGACAAGGTAGTAGTGACACGCATGACCATGAATCATATATTGGAATTATTGCCCAAAGGTTTTATGAGGATACATCGTTCATACATTGTTCCATTTAACAAAGTTCGACAATGGGCTAACCGTGAAGTTATAATTGGGAATATTGAAATCCCAATTGGAAAAACTTATTATAAGAAGGTAAAGGAAATATTAAAATCAAACAGCCATAGGACAAAAAATAATTATCGCTAAACGATAAAACATGAGGGCCACATCTAATTAGTCAAGCTTAATAAGGATATTTTGGTTTAAATTGAATATTTCCGCCTTTTTCGAAGCATTGGTAATCCCTGATAATTATTTTCTTTTCCTATAAATTGTTTATGCTTGTAAAGTAACCGCTCTATGTTCTAAACCCCAAATTACCATAGGATCTATCACATTGGTAAGACGATGACCAGATTCTGTTAATTCATACTCAATTAAAACCGGAGTTGAATCATAAACAATCCGATTCACAATACCATTTAGCTCAAGCTCTTTTAGTTCTTTTGAAAGCATGCGGGGAGTAATTTTATCTATAGAATCTTGCAAGCCTTTAAACCGTTTTTTTCCGTGAATAAGGGCTGCAATAATTGGTAATTTCCACTTTCCACTAATTACATTCAATACATCATTAATGGCCAATACATATTGTACTGGACATTTTTTTACGTCTTCAAAATCATCTATTAAACTCATTATCAATTGTTTTAAGACCTGGTATACAAAAGTATAGTGGTATTTATTAGCTATTTACTATACTTTGTATATCAAAGGTAGTAATTTTGTGATATTAATAACAAAAAAATATAAATAAATGATCTTAATAACAGGAGCAACAGGAAGCTATGGTGGCGCCACCATAAATTATTTAATTAAGAAAGGTGTAAATGCAAATAATATTTCGGCATTGGTTAGAGATGAAGGTAAAGCTAGTGAATTAAAAGATAAAGGGGTGCAGCTAAAAAAAGGAGACTACGATAATTATGAATCTTTGGTAAGTGCATTTAAAGGGGCAAGTAAGTTGTTACTCGTATCAGGTTCAGACATTGCCAATAGAAGTAAGCAACATGAAAATGCAATTAAGGCAGCCAAGGAAGCAGGAGTGAAGCATATTGTATACACCAGCTTTGAACGGAAAAATGAAACGGAAACTTCTCCCATTGCCTTTCTTGCGAAGTCGCATATTGATACCGAAAAATGGATAGAGGAGAGTGACTTGGATTATACCATTCTTAAAAACAATCTGTATATGGATTTTTTGCCAATGTTTTTTGGCGAAAAAGTATTAGAAACAGGAATCTTTTTACCTGCAGGAAAAGGAAAGGCCGCATTTACCCTAAGAAATGAAATGGCTGAAGCAACTGCCAATATTTTAATAGAAGATGGGCATATCAATAAGTCTTATAATTTTTCAAATTCTGAAAATCCAAGCATTCAAGAGCTAGCTGATATACTAGGAAGCATTACAGGGAAAAGCATTAAATATGTTAGTCCTGATCAAGAAACCTATAAAAAAGTGTTGACTGAGGCAGGAGTACCTGCTGATTATATTGGTGTTTTTGCAGGTTTCGCCGAAGCTATCAATCAAGGTGAATTAGAAAACCATGCCGGAGATTTGGAAAAAGTTTTAAGGAGAAAACCTACTTCAGCTAGTGAATTTTTAAATAAAGTATATAACAAAAGTTAATTCAGAAAACATGAATACAAAAACATTGAACATTTTACTTTGGGTAGCTCAAGTAATTTTGGCAATTATGTTTATAATGGCTGGTGGGATGAAAACTTTTCAGCCTATCAAAGAAATAGCAAATTCTATCCCTTGGGTGACCGAAGCACCGGTCCTATTAATAAGGTTTATTGGACTTTCTGAATTATTAGGTGGCCTGGGATTATTGCTTCCTTCCTTGTTAAAAATTAAACCCACACTTAGTGTATTAGCTGCTTATGGTTTGGTAATAGTCATGATTTTGGCTACTATTTTCCATGTGTTTAGGGGTGAGTTTCAAGCGATAGGGATGTGTATATTTCTGGGTTTAGCAGCCTACTTTATTGCTTGGGGAAGAAGTAAAAAAGTGAAAATTGCATAGTATTATATCAAGTAAGGAGATCGTTTAATTGACGAGCTCCTTACTTCATCATGTGTAAACTGAAAAGAAAATCAGCAATATCAATTGTAGCTATGAATGACTTACATCAATTAAAAGCATTTACAGATGCCTTACCTAAACAAAGCAAGCGAATGCCTGTCTTATTTACCTCTCATGGTAATCCTATGGATATTCCTATGAAGAAAGAAGAACGTCCATTCTGGAACACTTTATTTGAATTAGGTAAAACCTTACAAAAAGACTATGAGGTTAAAGCTGCTTTGATAATTTCAGCCCATTGGTGTACCAATGGAACATTTGTTAATATTTCTCGAAAACAAGAGCAAATCTTCGATTATTATGGTTTTCCAAAACACTTTTATGATCCAAGGTACCATGCCGAGGGAGCACCAGAAATAGCTCAAGAGGTTACTAGAATTGTACCTTCAGTAGGGCAAACTGAAGATTGGGGCCTGGATCATGGCGCTTGGCCTATGCTTATGCACTTATTTCCAAATGCCGATGTTCCTGTATTTCAAATGAGTATTGATTATCATGCAAATCCAAATTATCATTATCACTTAGGAAATCAATTAAAACCCTTAAGGGAAAAAGGCGTCCTGATAATAGGAAGTGGCTCCTTAATTCATAACTTACAAATGGCTGGACAAAAAATGAGAAGTGGCGATATGACTCCATATGGTTGGGAAGCAGAATATGATTTTTGGTTAAAAAAACAGATTGATGAACGTAACTTTGATAATCTAATTAAATATGAAACAAGCCACAAACTGGGGAAAATAGCTTCTCCCACTCCTGACCATTATGTGCCCGTTTTGTACAGTTTAGGTATATCAGATAAGAAGGATAATATCAAATATTTTTATGATAGAGGACCCAACTTGCCTGCTTTTAGTGAACGTAGTTTTATAATTTTATAATTAAAATCAAACAGGTAACAGTTACGTATCCGGAATTATTCAATCTATAAACATATTAATTATAACTTTTCGTCTTTCAATGAATTCTGCCTATAATTGGTTTTTGTTATTCACATTAATAATGGGCAGGATCCACTTTAGAGATTATCAAGGATCAATATTTTATTTCATCGCTTATAGTAATAAATAACTATATTCGTTTGGTGTTGTTAAAATGACGAGGTTTTTTAGCCTATTCACCCTACCAATAATCTATTAATACGGTACTCTATAATGTGGTAGTGGGCCTAATTGTGAAAATATAAATAGCCTGCACCATAACAATTTTAACAGCCAAACCCTGAATTAGTGGATGCATTCAAACAAATGAATAGAAATAAAAATGGTGAAGAGCTCAATTACCTTATTAACGATTATTTTAATTTTAACTGTTTCATGCCAAAATAAAAAACCTGATCCGAATATTAACTCCAACCGGATCATTGAAGCTGATGTTTGTATTTACGGGGCCACAGCTTCGGGAATATTGGCTGCCTTAGCGGTAAAAAGAGAAGGTAAATCTGTAGTTATTATAGAACCAAGTCGGTGGGTTGGAGGTATTCTTGGTGCAGGTATAAAACCGGAACAAGATTGCCCGAATATAAATGCTGTGGGAGGGATGAGCAGAGGATTGGTCGACACTTTAGGGTTTAGGAAAGGAGTATCAAATAGAACCGAAATAAGTCCTAAAGACATCCGAGAAGACTTTCTTTCTTTACTCAAAAAATACGAGGTTAACGTGATTTATGATCATCGTGTCAATTTATGCCTGTTGAATAATGGTATCATTGAAAAGGCCCTATTTGATTTTGCTCCTTTTACTAGTGAAGGATTACCTATTGAAAAAGCAGAAGAAAGTAACAATCTGGTGGTAAAGTCCAAAATGTATATTGATGCCAGCTATGAAGGAGATTTGTTATTTAAAGCTGGTGTCTCTTTCAGAATTGGTAGAGAATCCACTCTTGATCATGGAGAAACTTTGGCAGGAGTTCGTCCTTTGGATCATTTCACACCGATTGATCCTTATGTAATACCCGGAGACCCAAGTAGTGGGCTCTTAAAGTGGGTGGAAACCGATCATGGGAAACCCTTGGGGAGTGGTGACCATTATACTCAAGCTTACAATTTTAGGTTTTACCTTACTTCTGATACTACTAATCAGACCTTGATTACCCCACCTGAAGATTATAAATCCGAAGATTATGAACTCATAGGACGTTATATTGAATATCTGAAGAAAACAATACCATCTTCCAATGAATTGATTTTGAAGTTGAAACAGATTTTTCCTGGTTGGAAAAATGATGGGGAATATAACTATCAGCGAAAATCTCTGATCACTATGGCTCCGGTGGGGATAAGTCATCGTTATGCCAATGGAGATTATGCAACAAAATCCCGGATATGGAAAATGCACAAGGACTACTTAAAAGGGCTTTATCATTTTATGTCCACTGATTCTAGAATCCCACAAGATTACAAAAACTATGTGAAAGGCTTAGGGTTGGATATCAATCATCACCCGGAGACTAATGGTTGGCCCCACCAACTATATATCAGGGTATCACGGAGACTGCTTGGAAGCTATACCATCACAGAACATGATGTGTATAACAAGATGGAAGTTGAAGACCCTATTGGGTTGGCTCAATATGGGATTGATACCTATCCTTCTCGCCGTATTGTAGCAGAACGCAATGATTCTGTTTTTGTGGCCCTTGGGGGAAAAATGTTCATAGGCGGCGCACAAGGCCCAACCAATATTCCTTATCCAATATCTTACCGTGCCATTACCCCACTGTCCCATGAGTGTACTAATTTATTGGTTCCAGTTTGCTTTTCGGCAACACATTTAGGTTATGCTTCCGCACGAATGGAACCTGTTTTTATGATAAATGGTGAATCTGCAGGGATAGCAGCCGCCCAGGCAATAGATGAAAAAGTTTCTGTTCAAAATATTGATCAGTCCAAGTACCAGAAAAGATTGATTAGTGCAGGACAAATTTTAGCATATGATTCCATAGAAGTTGCAAACTAATGGGGTCTGCCTAGAAATTTAAATTTAGTATGCCTAAGATAAAATTGAATACAGCATAGGTTGATTTAAATTAAGCATTCAAAACATAAACTATTTACTAGGTCTCGGACCAATCAACTAAGGTAACCATCCAGCGCAGTATTAACTTTCCTGAAAAATTTCTAGCTTATAATTATCCAAACAAGTTCAAAATTTCCGCACCGGGTTTTTGAAAATTGAAATGCCAGCAGAGACTGTAGTAGCAAATTCTAAAGTAGCCCTAATCAAGCTGATTTATGCCCATAGGAAATGCGGGATTGTAAGAGAAAGAAGGATTTTAATAAATAAGTAGGCGACCGGGCCCACTAAGTCTCAATTCAATGCCAAACGAATAGGTGTAGGAAACTAGTGATACTAAGTTCTGAAAGCCGAGAGATTCACGACATAAAGGTGCAAGCACAACTATCACTTTATTATCATTATTAAGTTACGCTGCTACCGAACATTTAGAAATGAACCTGGACAACCAAGATATTAAGCTATGGACCAGGATCTGCATAGAAAATCTATTCAACATTTTTAACCTTAAAGCGCCAGGAGTTTGAAAAATAACTGCATTTAAGCCTAAGTCCAATTGAATCTAAAAATCAGGTCCTTTCTTAAAATCATCTAATTGTTTACGGACCAACTAGCTCCACTTTAATAGATTTTTTCTGTTCAATTTTAAAAAGTTCTTATTAATATTTTACCCTACCTGGTGAGTTCCTTGTTTAAAATCCTTAATTTAATATGAAATAAGCTGAAGGAGTGAGGTGCATGGCTTGTTTATAAACTACTCCTAAGCTTGACACAGGTATATTCAACCAACATCATCATGGACCGAAAAAAATTTATTATCAGGTCAACATTAACAGCTTTCTCCCTGACCACATTTGGCTTTATAACCAAAGGAGCCAATGGAGAATATAAAGGTGACTGTGACACCACCAATGACATTTTAGGCCCATTCTATCGTCCGGATGCACCAATTCGTTCAGATTTGACCTACGAAGGTTTGAAAGGGACACGTCTGGAATTAAAAGGAAAAGTATTTAAGTCAGATTGTGCAACTGTGCTTCAAGATGCATTGGTAGAAATATGGCATTGCGATACTGAAGGCAAATATGATAATGATACCAAAGCATTTAGGCTACGAGCTGGTTTAAACACAAACATTAAGGGAGAGTATGCTTTTACAACCATTTTACCAGGCAAGTATTTGAATGGAGCACTGTATAGACCGGCTCATATTCATGTCCGGGTAACTGAAAAAAACAGCAAAGAATTAATCTCCCAAATTTATTTCAAAGGTGACCCACATATCGTGAAAGATCCTTGGGCTTCAAAAGACAAAGCAAAGCATAGAATTTTGGAAATAGCACCGGTGGACATAAACGGCAATCTGGCCATAAATTTCGACATTTACTTAAAAGCCAAATAAATCATCTGCTATCATCTTAAAAAAAAATTAAGCGTATCTTCCACATTCCTTGTCTGAAAAGTATAATTTAACATAAGAAATACGTAAAAGGAGAGGGGAGGAATTTCATCTCTACCTTCATAGTTATTTAGGGGGCTAAGTAATAATTGTGGTGCATGAATAATAGCGAGAAAATATGACAATAGCTTCTTTACTGATTGTTTTAGGGTTTATAAGCCTAATTTTTGGAGCGAATTGGCTTGTATCCGGAGCTTCTTCATTAGCGAAAAAAAATAATATTTCCGATTTAGTAATTGGATTGACAATTGTAGCTTTTGGTACATCGGCACCAGAATTAATCGTTAATTTTTTAGCTTCCTTAAACGGGTTTTCTGACATCGTTTTTGGAAATATTATCGGTAGTAATAATTTCAATTTGTTCATTATCCTTGGTATTGCAGGTCTCATTTATCCAATTACCGTTCAATCTTCCACAGCATGGAAAGAAATTCCTATTTCCCTGATTGTCGCCTTATTATTGTTGGTCCTTGCCAACGATTTTTTTATAAATCAAAACCCTGAAATTTCAAACATTGATGGCCTGATTTTATTGACCGGATTTGTTTGTTTTATTTATTATGTTTTTGCTCAATTGAAACAAGAGAAACCTGAAGAAATTGCCTTTGAAGAAAAGTCCAATTTTAAAATTTGGGCCTTGATAATATTTGGCATGGCAGGGCTTATCATTGGCGGGAAATTAGTTGTTGACAATAGTATAAATATGGCGACTGAATTAGGTGTTAGTCAAAAAATAATAGGTTTAACCATAGTTGCTGCCGGAACCTCACTTCCGGAATTGGTTACATCAATGGTTGCAGCCATTAGAAAGAATAGCGATATCGCCATTGGAAACGTAATTGGTTCCAATATTTTTAACGTTCTGTTGATACTTTCCATCAGTTCGTTTGTAAATCCAATTGAATACAACCCGAATTTTAATAAGGATTTATTTATATTAATTGGGGGTACTGTTTTTCTACTTTTGGCAATGTTTACCGGAAAAAGAAAAAAACTAGATCGGTGGGAGGCTTTAATCTTATTAATTTTCTATTTGATTTACACCATTAATTTGGTATCGAAAAAAATATAAAAATTACCATAAACCAAAAATTCTATGACCGGATATTGGTCGTTGAGCTGGTCGAAGGGTACTTTTTATAATGAATAACGGATGGATTGAAAAATCTTGCGTCCTAAAGCCGGAATTCCTTGTTTAAGGAGAGGTATTGGCTTAATATAATGAAATAATTTTATCCCTTTTTCCGAAAAGTATTCAAATCCAACGTATTAAAGGCGTTTTTAGCTCATTTTATAAGGGTTTTTAAAATTTTTTTAGGTTTAATGTTTTCGCAATTCCTAATTTAAAAAGTAAGTTAAGAAGGATGAATGTGTATAATAAAAAGCTATTACTCCTCTGGAAAGGCATTGCTAATTTCCGGTATCATCTCCGGTGTTTTAGTTTAACAATTCAATATGTAGTTCCAAAATTGGTTTATATAAAACTAAATATTATTTTACATTTTAAGACGATTCAATACCTTAATCTCATAAAACAAAAAGATCTGCTATGAAATATTTATTTACTATGAGTTTAACATTTTTTTCATTATGCGCATTTGCACAGGATTCAAAGACTTCATTGATGAAGATTGTTTTGGCTGATTCAGTAATTAATAAATATATGGCTGGTATTGGGAAAGAAGATATTAATGAATATAAATTATTTCATGGATCCGGGTATTATATCTTTAATGATGGAAATGTTGAATTTCAAGAACATAATGGTAACAATAGTAATGCTATACAAAAAGGAATTATCAAAAAGATAAAAATTAATAAGAATAAGGCTATAGTGAAATTTTATACAGCTTCATGTAACAATACACGCGTCAGCTTGAAGAAAGAAGCAAAAAATTGGGAAATTAAATCGAGGCTGATTTACAGAAGCTGGAAGCATCCAAAAAAACAACCTAAACTTGTATACTATAGTTTGAATTAAAATTTAGGATCGTCGCTGAATTTCCGGTTTGAAATGTTTATTTTAATAAATACATTAAGGAAAAGTAGAAGGGATATAATATTTATAAGCAAAACTTCTATGCCAATTATGTATATACATATGTTTTAACAATTAAAAATGAGAAAATTAAAACTTCAAATTCAACTTTCCATTGATGGATTCATTGCTGGTCCTAATGGAGAAATGGACTGGATGATTTGGAATTGGGATGATAAGCTAAAGGATTTCGTAACCCAAATTACGGAATCAACTGATACTATAGTTTTGGGTCGCAAACTGGCAGAAGGATTTATTCCATACTGGAGATCAAATAAGGAGTTGGAAGGTGCTGATAAAATTAATAATTCTAAGAAAATAGTTTTTACAAAAACACTTGAAAGCTCGAACTGGGAAAATACCATTTTAGAAAAGGGAGATTTGACAGATAAGATACAAGAATTAAAATCTTTAAAAGGGAATGACATGATAGCCTATGGTGGGGGAGCATTTGTTTCATCACTAATCAAAGAAAATTTGATTGATGAATATTACTTTTTTATTAACCCTTCTATTTTAGGTGATGGAATGCCAATATTTGAGAAAACTGACTATAAAAAGGAGTTGAAGTTGGAAGAAGCAAAAGCTTATGAGTGTGGAATAACCGTATTAAAGTATAGGAATTGAACACAGCATTAATTTACACTCCCAGTTAAACCGCTATGATGCAATTAAGGTTTCAATTCTGTGTAGCCCTGATCGACCAGGATCGGATTCAGCTGTAAATAGCTTTCTGCGTTGGGGATTGGGTAGGATTTTTTTAGGGAATTATTTAGCAGTTGAATAATTAAATTGATCCTGTGATGATGGCATAATATAGCTTTCTTTTCCTTTAACCATTTTTCAACAGTTTCCATTAAATTTTTAGTCTATTAACTGGATACTTTGTCTGGAATGCTTAATTTGGCAGGCAATCAATTTAAAGGGTTGGTGCATGGTTGATGTATGCCTAACTCCTAAGATAAACAAGTATTTATACGAATATTACCTTTCATTATGTAGTTCCAAATACAATTGGTATTTTAAAGAGGAAGGAATGAAACCTAAAAATCCAAAGCCACTAAAAATTATCATAATCTGTCCATACTTGATAAGTTTGGTTTTGCTGCTTTTACTGATTTCTTGTTCAGGAGAGAGAAACAATTGGGAAGGAATATGGCAGGCTAAAATAGAATATATTCCTGAGCTCTATTCAAATTTTGACTTAGAATTAAATAGGGGATTCTTAGATGGGGAATGGAGTGGTCGCTATGAAGTAGTAGCGTTACTTGACGCCGGTAAAATTCCAAATGTAAAAGTGGCCAAACTTAATATTGAGATGGATTTTGGCCATGGGCAGATATTTAAAGGGAAATTATCAAAGGATAAACGTTCTCTGGAAGGAATTTTTTACGATTCCCTTAGAAAAAATGATACTTTAAAATTTGTTAAGGTCAGTGAATGGACTTCCGAAATGCCTGCAAGAATTGATAAAAATGGAGAGGCATTAGATCATTGGAATTACAGCATTCCTGAACCATTGGATGATGATTGGAATATAGCTAGCTTGGAAAGCTCAATAATTTCACAAAAACCACTACATAAATTGTTTCAGAAGGTGATTGATGGAAAATACCAAGGATTAGATGCGGTGCTAATAACCCATAATGGTAAACTGGTACTAGAGGAGTATTTTCATTTAGGATCTAAAAATAGGTTGCATACCATACAATCTTGTACAAAAAGTGTGACTTCACTATTGATGGGGATTGCACATGACAATGGTTTAATAGGTGACTTGGACCAACCTATTCAATATTTTTTCCCCAAATACATCGATACCCTGCACACCGCTACCTGGCCGGTAAGCCTGAAAGATGCACTTACAATGTCTGCAGGCTTGGACTGGAATGAATGGGAGCTTCCTATATCAGACCCGGAAAATGATGTAATAAAAATGCTTTTGAGTCAAGACATGTATGATTTTGTATTGAATCGGAATATTACCACCGGAGCACAACCGGGAGATAAGTTCGAGTACAACAGTGGCCTCTCGGTACTGCTTGGTGGTGTTATACTCGATGTTACCGGAATGCCAGCTGATACATATGCCGAAAAAACATTGTTCAATCAATTGGGAATCCAACATTACCATTGGTTTTCCCTTACTGATGAAGTTCATACAGGTGGTGGACTCTGGTTACGGCCCAGAGATTTTCTGAAAATGGGCCAATTGGTACTTGGTAGGGGAAAATGGAATAAACAACAGATAATTTCTGAATCTTGGATAGAAGAATCTACTGCCTTTCATCTACCACACCTGGAAAACAGTGGTTACGGTTATCACTGGTGGCGAGGTGAATTGAATGTGGATGAAATGAAATTCCCTATAATTTATGCAGCCGGCTACGGTGGGCAATTTTTATTTATAGTTCCTGATTTGGAACTTGTAACTTTGTTCTTGCATCATAATCCAAAAGATTTGGAGTTAAGCCATACCATGGCATGGAAAGAAATGGAGAAATTTATTGTTCCTTCTTTTATAAGAAGATTAAACCATTAACCTTATAATGCCAAGTGGCTAGTATCAATTTCTTTCGTTAAATTTATAAAATACCAAAAAAGGGTTATGATGTCTCAAACTTCTTGCAAGCATATCACTGCTATCTCAGAAATTAAAACAGCCAATGAACATGTTTGCGAAGAATGTGTAAAATTGGGTGATGGTTGGGTACATTTGCGCACATGTCAGGAATGTGGTGTTACGCTTTGTTGTGACAATTTTAAAAACAAGCATGCAACAGCTCATTATCGTTCCACCAACCACCCGGTTATTAGTTCAGCAGAACTTAATGAAAGGTGGCTTTGGTGTTATGCCGATAAAGCTTTTGTAACCTATTAAACCTAACCATTTATGATAGATTCTATATATCCGGAGTTAACCGAAATACAAGTTGAAAAACTTAAAACCTATGGTGAGGTTGAATTTTACAAAGAGCCTACGGTGGTGTTGGATTTTGGTGATCAGCATTACGATTTTTTTGTAGTACTCACCGGTGGAATAAGAATTATAGATCCTGATAAAAGAGAGGATAGCATTGCCATCCACAGAAGACATCAGTTTTCTGGGTCTAGTAGTATTTTGTCTCATAGAACGGTTGGTGTTTGTGGCGAAACATTAGAAAACACACAGCTTATAAGAATAAGTCCAGAAAAATTAAAAAGTGCCATTGCTAAATTCAGTGATATTAGCGATGTGCTTCTAAACGCTTTTTTACAACGTGAAGATGCACTGAAGAATAACGTACAAGGCATAAAACTTATTGGTTCTGAACACTCTAATGAAACTTACGCCATTCGTGATTTCATGGATAAAAATGATATCTGGTACAATTTTATAGATTCTGATAAGGAAGAAGGATTGGTACAGATGTTAGCAACTTTCAATCTAAAGGAAACTGATTTACCTGTTTTAATCAATAGTCAGAATGATATTTCTATTCGTCCGTCTATAGATGAAATTGGAGAATGTACAGGTGTTCGTTTACAGCTAGATGATGAAGTTTACGATGTACTGGTAGTAGGTGCGGGCCCGGCAGGATTGGCAGCTAGTGTGTATGCAGCTTCAGAAGGACTTAAAGTGTTGACTATAGATAGCAACTCCCCGGGTGGACAAGCCGGAAAGAGCTCTAAAATTGAAAATTACCTGGGCTTTCCTACAGGAATTTCCGGTAGGGAATTAGCGAATAACGGCTATATACAAGCACAAAAGTTTGGCTGTACCATTTCTGTACCGCATAGGGTAGAAGGCATAGAGCGAAAAGACAATTATTATCAAATCAGTTCTAGCAACACTTCTATTTTAAAAGCTAAAACAGTAATTGCGGCTACGGGTGCAGCCTATAGAAGGTTACCGCTAGAAGGTATTCAAAAATTTGAAGGTTCCGGTATATACTACAGCGCAACTTCTATGCATGCAAATATGTGCAGAAATAGTGAAATTGGTATTGTGGGCGGTGGTAACTCAGCAGGTCAAGCAGCATTATTCTTGGCAAATTATGCGCATAAAGTTTATGTGATTATTAGAAATGAGGACATAGGTGCCAAAATGAGCGATTATCTGGTACAGCGTATTATCGCTTGTGAAAATATTGAAGTATTGACCGGTAGTAACGTGATAACAGTTGAGGGAAGCACCTATTTAGAAAAGGTTGAAATCAAGAAAAATGAGACCTTAGTTGAAAATGATATTGGTTATCTTTTCACATTTGTAGGAGCAAAGCCTTGCACAGAATGGTTAGATACTATTATTGATACAGATGCCAAAGGTTTTGTACATACGGGACTTGCCATTTGTGACAATGCTTTAAATAGCGAACCTGAGTTTAGTCAGAGAAAACCGTATACTTTTGAAACTAGTTTACCGGGATTATTTGCAGTTGGCGATGTACGCTCAGGTTCTGTAAAACGTGTAGCTTCTGCCGTAGGTGAAGGCTCTATTGTTGTAAGTGATATTCATAAATTTCTTGCCCAAGACAAATTTGCTACTTCCGCAAATTAAACCATCTATGGAGTATAGTAGGGACTATCATTAAAAACATTGTTATGGCGCTATAAAAAGACCAAACCTTTTTTGAGTTTTGTCAGTATACTACCATTCGCTTTTTTGAAATTGTATATTTTGAAAGGGCACCGGTACCATAAAAATATATGGCAAGACTGTAAACTATTGTACTTTAACTTCGAAAATGGAGTAGCTTGAAAACTCAGGTTCTACATCCCCATTGTAAATATCGCGCATCAAGATTCTATTACCTGGTAATTGCACAATTTCTGAATTTGGTTCACAATCTGGAAAAGGAAATGGAACTTCAACTTCTACCGATTTGTCATCATTAATCAAAATAAATCCATACAACTTTGGGTCAAAAAATGGAACGTAGTTGGGATCTACACTTTTTCTAGCGACTTCAGTGGATTCCTTTAACCCTTTAAAATATAGAATCCCAGTAAAACCTTGATCAAACCGAAAAAGGCCAACATTTTTGGAATTATTAGATTGGTTAAAATCCTCATGATTATAATTTACTTTATATTTCAATTCAAAATTTTCACCTAAATCATAAACACTAATTTCTTTAGAATTCTGAAAAGTTAAATACATCAATTTTTTTTCTTTATCTAAGTGATAAACCTGAACAGGCATGCTTGAATTTCCTTTAGGCAATTTAGTTTTGGGAATAACGTCACTTTTAAACAATAGAACTTTTTCCAATTGATCTGCCACAGGATTAAATTGCTCAACAAGAAAGTCAATATTAGTATCCTTAATACCTGCATTTGAATTAAAACCAGAAAAAAAGTTCGTAAAGACAAAAATATCAGAACCGTTCTTCTGAAAATAATACGGAACAGCATATCTAGGACCAGTGTAAAAAACTGCATACCATTCGGAAACGAATCTAAATCTGTCATTCACTTCCCAAACATCACTATACCATATCAATTCCCGTGAACTAAGTAATAGATAGCCCCCCTTTTCTTCAAAAAAAGATGCAGCAATCAAACTAGAATTATACTCATTAGGCCCATCCCCAAATCTTTGTATTGACTCCAACACCTTACCTTTGCTATCTATAATCAAAAATTCTTTTGTCACTTGATCAACAGCCAGAAATCTTCTTTTATTTTGATCAAAATCAAGGATTGCAAACTTAGTTCCCCAATCTACTCTAATTGAATCAACTTTTTCAATAGTAACAAGATTACTTTCTTCTTCATTGGATCTTATATCGCAGGAAGGACATAGAAATAGAAGAAAAGAAATAATAAAAAAATTAAATATTACTTTACATCCTTTTAATAAATCACAAAAAAACATCTCCATCAAACTCAATATAAATTTCAAATTATTTAATAAACACTATTTTAATTTATGGATCTATTTGACAATTATTATGACAATACAAATCATATACGCTCTTAAATCATCAATAGTTCGAGATACTTTACTTCATTTTTTGGAAATAAAATCCTTAGCTCCATTATTGACACAAATTTTGTTATGAACCACGAGCTTTTGTTTTACCATAACGACCGCAGAGTAGCCAGCCATCGCCGAAGTTATCAGAAGCATGAGGGGATCATTAAAAATAGACCACTATCTGGAAACATTCAAACGTAAACTCGGCGCTTTGGCAGAGAGTGTGGCTCTGGCATGCTCCGGGTATTTAAAAGAGTTTTATGAGCTCATTTTGTTAGGAAACCCCGCAACTTTATTGATCTTCTGGATTATTGCAGCCGACAAGACATAACGAATGAAAAGTTAAAACAGGTGGTAACACAGCTTTCAAGGAACCAAGTAAAAATCCTTTCAACAGTAAGGGTAAAAGCACCAAAGTGAAAATTGTCATAGATACTTACTTTTTGTTTTATACTTTATTTAGTAAATTGAATACCCTACATTTCTTAGCTTGACGATTGTAGTCAGGCCTGAATGAAGAACACGCAAACGGTCCGACGCCAATCTGATATAACGTTGGCGTACATTTAAATACAAACTAAAGGAATATGCTCTATTTTTCTCCCAAACTAAAGCAAGTTTTTTCTTGGGTAGCAGCTATTGTTATCCTGGTTGTACATACTTATTTGGCTTTTAAGATTTTAAATGTATTTACTAACGATACGAATTGGATAGAAATCGCAAAAGAACACACCGTAGCTACATTAGGCATTCCTCTTGCTGGGACAGCCTCCTTGTTTTTAGTGCTTGTTCTCCGAATAGTTTCAGACCAAGTAGCATTTAAAATATTTAATATTGAGTTTAAGGGTGCTGCAAGTCAAGCAATTATCTGGGTATTTACTTATTTGGTAGTAATTTTTTCAATATATCTATTGTGGCCCTTAGCTAATTAAAAAATAAAAAACGCGTTACAACAATTAAGCTACAATGATGCGATTAAGGCTTCGGTTTATTGAGGTTCTAATTGGTCAGGATTAGGACTTAATCCTCAGGTGGCTTTCTGCGATGAGGATTGGATGGGTTTTGTTGTCGACTTTTAGGAAGAAGTAAAATTATTAAAAAGTTCCTGTGTTGATGGTCTAATAGAGCTTTACGCTTCTTTAGCCATTTCCAGTCCATTTTTAACAGTTTCCATTAAAACATTAGGATATCCAATGGATTCCTTGTCTGAAATCCTTAATTTACTAGAATAAAAAACCGAAATAGCGGTAAGGTTGTTCGGTTTCGGTTTTTAATTAAATTTACAGGTGGGAGCTGGAAGAGAAAGTCGTGCTATTACATGGCAAAAAAAGGCATAATTCCCACATTAGGCATTTAGTAATTTGTACAAGCTTTAGTAGTTCTTATATTGTATTCTTCAAACAGAAGATATCTCAGTTTCACTTCTCATAAGCTAAAAAATTAAAAAGTACACTATTATTAATAATTTGGAAACATAAAATACAATCTTATGTCAAAGGTAAAAGACAAACTTATAGATCAAATTACATCCTTAAACGATGAGGAGCTATTGGAATCAATATCAAATATGGTGAGTCAATTAAGTGCTGATGGGACGATCGAATTGTCGGAAGAAGTGCAGCAGGAGCTAGAAAAAAGAAGCACAGAAATTAAAAAAGGAAAATTTATGACAAACGAAGATTTTGTAAAGAGATTTAACAAATGAAATTGAAAACAATTTGGTCATTAGAAGCAATTTATGAATTTGAAGCTATTTGTGAATACTGGGACAAAAGAAACAATTCAAATTTATATAGCCGTAAATTGTTCAAATTAACTCAAGAAGTTATTAAAATAATAGAGAAACACCCCAAATTGGGAGTAAATTCAAATTCAGCAAATATAAAAATGAGACTTGTTGAAAATAATTACTATTTAATTTACAAAATTTGCGATGAACACATTGAAATTTTAAAATTTTGGGACACTAGGCAAAATCCGAAAAAGAGAAAATTTTAAAAAAACGAGAGGTAATTGAGTGATTGGCTACTAACTAAAAGCCTACAGAGTTTCCCTTACGATTTATCCTGAATATAGGGGACAAGGTACCCTTAAAAAAATTAGCCTAAGCAGAACATTTTCCGTGTCTGCCCTTTATTTAGAAGTCTTTTTCTTTCAAGCATGTGTTAGTCTCAAACTGATCAGTTTTTGCTTTATGGGCAATTAAAGGTACAATTTGACACTGTGTAAATCTCGCATTAATTGTCTACCCACTGCAGCAAATCCTTTAACCATTTCAAGACCATTTTTCAACAGTTTCCATTAAATTCTTAGTCTAATTACTGGATACTTTGTTTAGAATGCTTAATTTAACAGGAAAAACAATCGAAAAGGGTGGGTGCATAATTGATGTATACGCAATTCCTTGGATAAACATGTGTATATTCGGTAATTATAGCTTATTTAGAAAATTATATAAATATTATGATAATCAAAAGACTTGTTGTTACTATAATAATTAGTACTTTATTTACATCTATTTCGTTTGCCCAAAAAAAATTTTTAAAAAACTCTGAAAACATCACAGAACAAGCTGAGAATGTAATGTCAGCGTTGGATAAACTAGATTTTGAGGTTGCTTTTTCTGAATTGAAAAAGAACTGGCATTTGCCTGAAAATGAGTTAGATCAATTAGAATCTTTAACAATAAAGCAATTCAATTCTGTGTCTGATAGATTTGGAAAAACAAAAGGGTACGAATTTATAACGGATTTAAAAATAAATGATTTTCTACTTAGAAAAGTTTACATCTTAAAATTTGAAAAGCATATGATTAGAGTTTTATTTACTTATTATAATAGTGGAGAAGGCTGGATAATAAATAGCTTTAAATGGGATGATACAATTGATACATTGCTTAAATAACTAACCCTAACAATTAAACCACAATGATGCGATGAAGGTTTCGGTTTATTGCAGTCTTAATCGATCGGCATTGGACTCAGCCATAAGTAGCTTAGCCATTTTTAGACCATAATCAATAATTTCCATTAAATTCTTAGCCTATTTACTGGATACTTTGTTTGGGATGCTTAATTTGGTAGCTATAAATAGTAAAAGGGGTTGGGGCTATAGTTGATATATACTCGACGACCAAGCTAAATGCGTTTATATGCAGTTGTTGGCACCAATTAAACAAAATGAGATTTTCACAGAAAATAGGAAAAACTTCAGTCAGAGAAAGCATTCAGATTGAGTCGATTGACACTCGTCTTGAGAATAGACTGTGGAATATAATACTTAATGACTTCTTTGATAAAATAAGTAATGTCTCATCTTATGAAAAAGAGTCAGACCGAGCTCAAATTTGTTTGATTATTTGGAAAGAATTTTACGGAGAGAGAGCTGATGAATTACCTAAAAATGCACGTGGCGGCATTTATGTACCTGACGTTATTGACTTCATTAAGAAATGGTTCTTCAAGCAGGCTGCATGGTATGAAAAGTATGATCTAATTGAGTTTTTAGCAAAAATTGATGCAAGAGCATTACGTGTTGGGTTTATAGAAGACTGTAATAGTGGCTTGAAAAGAGAAATGGCAGGTTATAGAATTGTCGATCAATGTATAGCTCAAATTACCTCAGAAGAAGAGATTGTAGAAATTGAGCAAGCATTAGATAATAGTTCAAAATGGACGCCAGTAAACACACACCTTAAAACTGCTTTAGAGTACTTCTCTAACCGAGAAAACCCTGCCTATAGAAATTCTATAAAAGAAGCTATTTCAGCAGTTGAATCACTGTGTATAATAATTACAGGAGAAAAGAAAGCATCCTTAGGGCAAGCATTGATTGTGATTGAAAAAAAATTCCAAAAACACGGTGCATTAAAAAGTGCTTTTTCAGCTCTATACGGATATACAAGTGACTCAGGTGGAATACGCCACTCACTTTTGGAAGATGATATTACAGTGTCTTTTGAAGATGCGAAATTCATGTTAGTTTCTTGCTCTGCCTTTATAAATTACTTGAAAGTGAAAAATAAAAAATAACTGGTGCCAACAATTAAACCACAAGGATCCGATTAATGCTTCTGTTTATTGTAGGCCCAACCGATAGAGATAGGACTCAAGCCTCCCGTAGCTTTTTGCTATGGGGATAGGATAGAATTTATTGAGGGCTTTAGGTAGTAGAAAATTTTTTTGAATTGTGCCTCTAATGATAGCCTGATAATCTTTTCGTCTCTTCAGCATTTTCACGTCCATTTTCAGCAGTTTCCATTAAATTCTTAGTCTATTAACTGGATACTTTGTTTGGAATGCTTAATTTGACAGGAAAAATAAGTAGAAGGGGTCGGGTGCATACTTGATATTTATGTAACTCCCAGCTAAAGCATAGCTTTATACAATTGGTAGCGGTTATGCTGAAGAAATCAATTGAGAATAAAAGGCATCTTAGAAATAAATCTTAAAATTTCAGAAAATGATAACCTTTAGATTTACACTTATTCTTTCCATTTTATTAAGTGGATTAAATTCTTGCGAAAAAGACACTATTGAACCTCATACAACCCTTCAAAATCTGGAAACGGAAAAATATTTTGACTCTGAAATATTTACTGAATCAGATTTGAAAATTTATGGTACATGGGAATTATATGCTGTTTCTGGAGGATTATCAGGAAGTGGACATGACTTGAATTTTGAGTATTTGGTGATAAAAGAATATGGAATTTATGGTTTTGTTAAAAATAAGAGCCTTCTCGAATATGGCAAAATTTCTCCAGCACTACAGACAGCTAATGACCTAAGATTAAAAGTTGATTTTGAAAATGATGAAAAATCAAATTCATTTTTTATAGACACAGAAAAATATGTAGAATTTATAGGAAATGATACTTTAAAATTATATTCTCCTTGTTGTGACAGGTACAACTATCAATTTAAAAGAGTGGAGTGAAAATAAAAAAGCACAAATAACTAACAAAATGTTAATGTTATTTTCTTTCTAATATATGGCCCACAGCTAAGTGTTAGTAAGGTAAAAATAGGCTCTTTCTTTAAAAATAGTGATGAAATGGAAACCAGTAAAGTATATCTCTGTAGAGTGGAAAGGTCGAAAATAAACGGTAATTATACCGTTTGGTTACCGGAACAACCTGACGATGATTTTGTCGATCTGTTAGTGGATAAAAATGATTTATTACAAGGGGAACTGTGGGAAATCCTTTTAAAAATCGGTGCCAAGGATAGCAAATTGGATGTTTCAAAGGTCTATTTTGCCCCTGAAGGAGATGTGTTTGTCTCCTATACCAGCGATTATGAATTGAGTAAAAATATGGAGAAAATCCTAAATGAACTGATTTCAAATCAGGAGTACTTCACTAAGTTGGTCCACCTAAGCGGATTTAAATTGTAGTTGGCAATAGTGAAGGTTGTTTTTATTGATATTTTTATATCTTTATCAGCTCTAATAGCTATATAATCATGGTTTTACGTGCGCTTATCCTTCTTGTTTTCTCCTTTTCCATAATCAATTTTGCCCGGGCGCAAGTAAAATACAATAGGGTGGTGTTTAAACCCAGCCCTTATGTAGAATACCATGCCAATGGCAATGTTTACAAAAAAGGTTTTGTGAATGCCGACAAGCAATTCGTTGATACGCTAGCCATTTTCTTTCCCTCTGAAAAATTATCGATGACTGCCGTTTACGACAATGGTGTGCTGAATGGCCAATGCATTCAATACAATGAGGATGGCTCAATTTATAGGGAAGGACTATATGTGAAAGGCAAAAAAGATGGCTTATGGGTCTATAATAACTTTGCTGAATCAAAAGATGGTCTTCCTTATCGCTTCACTGTGAATTATAAAAACGGTCAACTTCATGGAGAGACAATCCTTTATGAAGGAACACATAAAATCCGTACCATACATGCTTTTTTAGGTAAACCCGCACCGAATACAATATGGGAAATGTATTACGATAATAGCGATAATTTATGGGCTGTTGGCTTCATTTCCGATGACAATCAATTTACCTTGAGGGGCCTATATACGGAGGATGGGCAATTTGTAGACAAGGTTGGGGTCAGTAAAGAAAAAACCGAAACTTTTCTAGAAGCCATGAGAACGTTTTATAAGTCCATCCCTAAACAAGAAATAAAGTCGACGACCAAGGTCACCTATGAGACAAAGACAGTTACACATAAATCCGTCCCATTCAGCACGCATCATGCCAATGGGAAAATTCATGAGAAAGGCTATCGCAATGCCAAAGAGCAGCTTGTTGGAAAGTTACAAACCTATTATACTTCCGGCACTTTAAAATCCGAAATGTACTATTTCAATGGAGCACTTCAAGGTGACTGTACGCATTATAATGAGGAGGGTACCATTAAAATGAAAGGCAAATATGCCAAAGGTAAAAAAGAGGGCTTATGGATTTATCCTGATTATATCAAGAATAATGAAGATAGATTTAGCTATGAGGTGCATTACAAGAACGGCCTGCTCCATGGTGAAATCTTATTCATTAGAGGAGAGGAAAAATTGATATTGATAACAGCTTCCGAGGGAGTATTGCTAGGGAAATGGGAAACCTATTACCCAAATGGCATCCCATCAAGCTCTGGTTTGGTGAGTGCTGCCGGGGATGTTCTCACCCATAAAGTATTTGACAAAGCGGGTAAAAGACTGGTTACGATGTTCTCTCCGCCTACTCCTGAAAACTTAAGTAAGTCTATCAAGGATGTTTTTGCCACCATTCCTAAATAGTAAAACACATAAAAGGTAAGCATTAGTCTGCGGAAGGAAGGTAAAAATACCCGAAGGGACAGGAAAGTACAGTAAAGGAATAGGAAAGAAACCTGCGGGAATCTAAAAGTAACACGAAGGAATTCAAAAGTGTCGCGAATTAATGAAATATCCTTACGAAGAAATACAAAGGAATTGGAGAAAACAGAAAAGAGTAGGGAGAGTAAGCATAAGTAACACGAATTAATACAATAGTAGCTCGAATTAATGCAAAAGAATTGATAGGAAACGTATAAGGAAGAGGTAGGCAGGCAAAAGTAATGGGAAGAAAGGCAAGAAATGCGGTAGGTAAGCGCCCAGTAAGCCGCAGAAATAGAAAAGTATCGTTCAGAAACTGATAAGTTAATAGAAGTATTACAGGAGTAATCGGTTGGAATATAAGGGAAGCTTTCTTTTCTTGCTGAGTGGTTGGATTTATTTTTCCCGAAAAGGATCAAATGTTTAGTCAATGCTTTCAGGTTTGGAATACGAGCCCTACAGGGTCGAATACCAGAGAAACCCATTTTATTCCTATAAATCTATAATCCCTTCAGGATCAAAATGTCGTTTTAATATTTTTTCATATAAGTACGTGATAGATAGGGGGATAATAAAATATAATGGTTATTTTAGATCAACCAATGCCTGAAATTGCCCTTTAGCCTGCTTGTTTTGGGGCCCTTTCACCAACTTGATCTGCAAAACAAATGACCCTCTCATGAAAAAGATAACCTTCCTTTTCCTGACTCTATTTATTGTTTTCAATACCCAAGGACAAAGCCCGGAAAACCAAGCCCCCATTATTTTTATATATGATGCCAGTGGTTCCATGTGGGGACAGATGCAAGGGAAAACCAAAATGGAAATAGCTGCCAATGCCTTGAGCAGTACCATAGATAATCTTTCTGAGCAACAAAAAATTGGGTTTGTAGCCTATGGGCACCGAAAGGAAGGGGATTGCAAGGATGTGGAATTTATGGTGGATGCTTCCACCGGAACAAAAAAGGAGGTGATCACGGCCGTGAAAGGGATCAAACCCCTGGGCAAAACACCTTTGGCCTATTCTGCAGCATTGGTCATTGATCAATTAAGAGCGGCGAAGCAGAAAGCAACCATTATCCTAATTACAGATGGAATAGAATCCTGCGATGGGAATATTTGTGAGATAATTCAAGCGGCCAAGGATGAGGGCATAGATTTCAAGTTGCATATTATTGGCTTTGGCTTAAAGGAGGAAGATACCCAACAGTTGAGGTGTGCAGCAGGAGCAGGGGATGGGAGCTACTTTAGTGCTGAGAATGCTGAAAACCTTGGTGAAATACTGAACGTGGCCACAGCTTCTACGGTAGACAAGCCTGCCAATAATTTCTCGGTATATGCACTAAAAAATGGCGAGCCATTGGATGTCTTTGTAAAGGCTTATGATATAGTCGCCAAAAGAGAGCCCATTATGCTCAGGACCTATCAAGATACTGGGTATTTTTACCTTCCCCCCAGCAAATACAATTTGGAAGTGATGCCATTGGAGGGAAGCGATGTGGACATGATCACGGTCAATAATGTGGAAAGCCATGAAAATACCATCGGCCACCAAACTATTTCCTTTGATGGGGGAACTTTGAATGTGTTGACTACAAATAACGGGGCAGGTTGGGACAGCATGGTGAAAATCATCGATAGCAATGGAAAAGTAGTGGCCACAACCAGAACCTATGGGCGAGAGAAGATAATGGAAGTCAATCCCGGTGTATATAAAGTAGCCATTCAGGCCTTGGTTATGGAGGGTTTGAATACGAATACAGCAATGGATAGCATCGTCATAGAGGCTGGGAAATCTCCCCCATTGGTATACGATTTTAAAACGGGCAATTTTGAGATTTTTACCCGGGTAGGATCAGAGGACATTGATACGGTGGTTGCGGTTAAGGAGAAAAAATCCGGTAAAAGTGTAGGGGCTGCCCGGACCTATAATAAGGGAGCGAAATTTCTACTCAACCCGGGCAATTATATGGTAACTATAAGGCCTCTTGGAGCACATAAAGAAAAAGCAGCACAAACCATAGAAGTGGAAGTCAAAGCAGCGGAAACCATTAGCAAAACATTAAATTTCTAAGAATGTTAAATATTTATTTTAAGATAAAATCCATTTTTAAATGCTTGAATTATTGGACTCTACTGTTTTTTGGGACAATAATAAGCTTGTCAATGGTTCCATTTAACCAGCCACCTGTTAGTCAAAGAGGGGATAGTGGAAGATCAATCAAAGGAAATTCAGAACTGGCTTTGCCTTTATCTGAGCAGATTGAAGATCCCGAGAATGGGATAGGATTTTTTAAACCGAATTTTTATGAGAACCCAAGCCTGTATTTTTATGGGAATGTAAATTTAGAGAAGGGTTTGACAGAACATTTACCTATGGATAGTGTTGTTTTTACCCAAAATCAATTTGGTGAATTTAGCACCTCTTACGCTCCTCCTTGGCTTTATCCTGAACACCTTAAATTAGATTATGGTGTCTTGTATTTTAAAGTTTTGGGTATTGGCCATGATTTTTTAAAAGTGATTGCCAATAAGGACAATGCCCAAGTGTCTTATCTGAACAAGAACCAAGGGGAATTTTTTTCATGGACTGAATTTTTAATGACTGTCAACAGTGTGGAGCTTAAGGAAGAAAATTCGGGAAAAGTACGGCTTAAACCTTTTGAACAAGCAGGAGAAATAGCTATAGAATATGCGTTTATTCAGCCTTTAATAGTCAATGAAGAATGGCTTTACGGCAAATTTGTTGATGTGCAGCTTAAGGAAAAAGGAAAAGGTTGGATTAGGTGGAGAAAAGGAAATAAACTGTATATCAACTATTCACTGTTCTCTTAATCAATGAACCCCTTTAGAAGCAAAACGCCGGTCGTAAAACCGGCGTTAATCCAATGCTCTCCTTTAATTAGTCTAAAACCTACTGATCCTATCCAAGAAGGAACAGCCCTTTTCAATCCAACTATGAAGGACAATTAACCTACTGTCCTACAATCACCTGACTTTGGGCACTATTGGCTTTTCCATCTTCTATCAAAACCTTTAATGAACCTGATACGGCTTTTTCTCGGTCAAAGGCAATATTCACCCATTGTTTGCCCAAACTGAGGTTTGTAGCTCCTTTACCCTTATTGAGAGGGATTTCTTTACCACTTACCCAGACCTTGGCCTGATCAATGCCCGTTAATTTCAAACTGAATTCACCCGCTTTAAGGATATTTACTTCAAATTGAACAAGGCTGAATTTTTTGCCTGTATGGTCTGTAATCACAGGAATATCTTCCATTGGCAGGTCTCCGGCCACCGTACTGTAAAAGGCCTTGCTGCTTGGGCCAATGTTTTTAGCGGGCAGGTTTTCCCAGGTATTCACTCCGACTATTTTGCTCAATGCCTTAAAATCAGGGGCTGCTTTCCAGCGTCTTACCAGTTTTTCATTGGTAACTCTAAAATCTCCATTGCTTCCCAGTTTGGAAAGGTAACTGACCAAATTGATAAATTCTTCTTTTTCCAGACTTGCTGTAATTCCTGCAGGCATCAAGGAGCCGGGAACCTTTTCTAGGTTTTTAATTTGAGATTTAGGAATGCCGTTTTCATTACCCGCCATGTCTCGAATGACAACTTCTCTTGCACCATCATTGATTAAATAGCCCATCAATATTCCTCCATCATTTTTGGTTACTTTCTGTAGCTCAAAACCTTCTTTGATTGATTCTGTAGGTTCGAGTATGGATTTGATAATATTATCTATAGGTAAACTGGTGCCCAAAGAACTTAAATCCGGTCCCAACTGACCACCGGCACCTCCTATACCATGGCAGTTTTGACACATCATTGAAGATCTCCTATAAATGGCTTCGCCTTTTACCGGATTCCCTGAGGTTTTTACTTCGATTCCAAGGAGATAGATATCCCGTTCGCTCAATTGCTGTGGCATTTTCTCAGGAGGTAAAACCCCACCTGAGGCCTCTAGAGCATCTTTAAGCTGTAGGGCTCCAGCCTTGGTTCTTCTATGCATGGGCAGTAATTCTTGCATGGTTTTTCTTCCGGTTTTGGCCGTTTCTGATGGGATGCGGGTTTTGGACAAGGAATTGGCCAGTACTGCCGTGGCATTGTTGGAAGAAAGGAAAGCAGCAAACAGATCTCGCGTGCCAATGTCCGAAGGCTTATTGGAAAGCAGGGTAGTGGCAGCCTCGGCAGCCTTCTCAGGAGCTGTTTTCACCAACTGAGAGATGGCCAATATCCGGATGCTTTCATTTTTATGCGTTTTGGCCATGTTGAGCAAAAGTTCTTGGCTATCTGCATCATCGAGCTTACCCATGGCTTCCATGGCCGCTTTTCTGACCTCTTCATTGCTATCTTGGTTCTTTTGCAGGATAAGGTCCAAAAGATCAGCTTTTTTCCACAAGCCTACCAGTTGCAATACTTTTATTTCAACTGCTTCATTCTCACTCGAAAGCAATTTTCTTAGTTGTGCAGAAGTATGCTGTGGGGCCAGCCCTCTTTCATTCGCTGCCCTGTGGAGTAGCTCTAGGTCTTTCAATTGGCTTTCTGTATCGGTTGAATTGATGGCTAGCTGGTATATTTTGCTTAAATCAGCTCTTGTGCCATATTTGGCCAATTTCTCTCGAACCATTTCCAGGTACTTATCCGGTACCTTATTGTCGCTATACAATTCAGCCAGCAAAGAAGTAGATTTTGGATCACTTACAGTATTGAGGGCAAATATGGTTTTGTCCTTACTCCCAAAATAGTTCGGGTCCTCCAATAGTTTGGGTAGCCAAACCGGGCTTAAGGTATTTACCGTATGCCATAAGGCAAAGTCCAGATTAACATCCATGGGTTGATCCAAGGCTTCCAGTGCGGCAAGGGTCGCTTCTAAAGTGCTGAAATTTTGAAGACCAACTACCGCTTCCAACCTTACCGTCGCATGACTGTCTTGAATGGCTTTGGCCAGTAGGGATTGGGTTTCCGGAACTTGATCTTTCCAATGCACCAGAACCCTTATGGCAGCTGCTCTGGCTTCCGGATTTTTAGCTTTTAAAAGCTTTTCCAACAATGGTACATTCACCGCACCAATGGCCTGATGTAGCCAAAGTCCTTCTAATAAATGGTGCTCGTATTCGGGATTTGAAGGATTTAGTGTCTCGATCCATTTACCTAATGCTTCCTTTAATTCTTGCTCGTCCTTGTTTTTTAGGATTAATTTTGCCTGTAACCTTTCCCAGTTTTCCTCTGATTTTAATGTCTCCAAAAGCTCCGGAATAGACTTTCCTTCTAATTCTGGATACTTAACTAGGGGACTGT
The DNA here is from genome assembly GCF_054781075.1 of Cyclobacterium sediminis. Taxonomy (NCBI): domain Bacteria; kingdom Pseudomonadati; phylum Bacteroidota; class Cytophagia; order Cytophagales; family Cyclobacteriaceae; genus Cyclobacterium; species Cyclobacterium sediminis. Next base: position 148,599 of record NZ_BAAGVC010000008.1, read on the forward strand.
CTTTTTTAGTTACTCTCCAGATCCTGCCATGCTGCTGGTCTCTTCTGGAATCAAAAAAGTCAACTTCCCCGTGTTGAATGATAGGGTTGTACCAATCAGCAACATAGATTGCGCCATCTGGTCCCATTAGGATGTCAACAGGTCTGAAGCCAATATGATCTGTCCATAATAAATCATCAGCCTGCTTAGATACAAAGCCACTACCTTGTTCTTCCAAAACAAAACGGTTCACACGGTTGGCCCTAAAATCATTGGTAATAAGGCTTCCAGCCCAATCTTCCGGCATATGTGCGCCTGAAACAATATCCAAACCACTGTGCTTGGGTTGACCGGGGTTTAAGCCGCTTAAAATGCGTTCAGCTCCGGGGGCAGTTACAAATGTAGCACCGGGAAAGGCGTAATTAATCCCTTCTCTTCCAGCACCATCTGTCAAAAAACTTTTGCCCCATTTATCAAATTGTAGGCCCCATGGGTTAATCAATCCTTTTGCAAATACTTCCAATTGTTGCGTTTTTGTATTGTATTGCCAAACACCACCACCTTCAAGTCTGCGGATGCCCCAAGGAGTCTCTACATGGCTGTAGATATAGATGGACTGATTAAAATACATCAAACCATCAGGTCCCCAACGAAAAGTGTGGATGAGGTGGTGGGTATCACCGGTTCCAAAGCCAGATAATATTTTGGTCCTCTCATCTGCTTTGCCGTCTCCATCTGTATCCTTTAGGTGTAAGATTTCTGTGGAATTGGCCACATAGACACCTCCATCACCAGGCAAGAGGCCGGTGGGAGTGAAGAGACCTTCGGCAAAAACAGTGGATTTATCTGCTTTTCCATCTCTATCGGTGTCTTCGATTACCAATATTTTATCATTGGCTGTTTCACCTGGTCTAAGGTGAGGATAAATGGTACTGCTCACTACCCATAATCTTCCTTGGGCATCCCAGTTCATTTGAATGGGCTTGACCACCATAGGGTCAGTGGCAAATAAATTGACTTCAAAGCCATCTGCCACTTGAAACCTGTCCATTTGATCCTGCGGATCCGAGGAGGGAATGTCGCGTAATGCATTTTGCCCATAGACTGGAAGGTTTGCCAACAGTACGATCAACATTAAAATGACTTTCATGCCTACAGCACTCCCTATATAAGGTGTACTCTGGTGCTTTTTAGTCGGGTGTTTTATATATATTTTTAAATCCAAAATCATGGTATGGTTTGTATCTTGATAAAATGGGTCAATTGAATAAAATCCTGTAGTTAGGGCAATCGCTCTAGTTGGTAATGGAGGATTTTGGTCTTTTTGGTTTGATTGATCTGATCATCCAACCAAAGGATCAATGCATCCAAAGCCGCCAAACCTTCTTTATGTCTTCCTTGCTCATAAGAGCGGAAGCCCAGGATATAGGTTCTGTTTTGAGGCCGGTATTGCTGGAAATAGACTTTATCCTTCTCCCTTATCAATTTCAGCATTTGTTCGGCTTGCTGTAAGCCGGGGCTTTGCGCCAAAGGAATACCTGCTTCCCATGCCTTTCTGTTTCCCACGGCAACGAGTTTTCCGTCCATAGACAATGCGTAAGTACCTTTTTTTAAGCCTTTCACCTTAATTGTTTCATTGGCTCGATGGGGATAAGAGGGCGCGTTTTGGATGCTTTGAAAAGAAATATTTCTGGTTTTATCAGCAATGGAGAGCTTATTAACCGGTACATTACTTTCAACGCTTTCAGTAGCAGCATCAATTTCAATAGTAGGAGTTTCCCTGCTAAGGCCCAATTGATTCATAATTGCTTCGGAAAGCTGAGCATATCCTTTTTCATTCAGATGAATCCCATTGTTCTCGTAAAATTCAGTAGCAGTAGTTGTTGTAAAAGCATCAAAAACATCAACAAAAGCCAATCTCCGTCTTTGAGCAATGGCATGAATTGCTTGATTATAATCGCTGTACGCCTTGTTTCTTAAGGCCAATAAATCTTTTGTTCCTGCAGAAATCTGTGGAATGGTGGACAGCAAAATTGCATGAGCGCCTATGGCTTCTACACTGTCTAACAATTGATTCATCCCATTTTTGAAAAGGTCCAAGCTTGCAGCTCCTTTCTGGGCTTCCACATTCCCATAGCCTATAATTACCCAATTTGGCTCAGCCGCTTTTATTTGAGAAATAAGCAAGTCATAGGGGCCGGGAGGATTGGTATAGTAGCTTCTGGCTTCACCGAATACAGTATCTCCTGACCAACCCAAGTTTCTGAAGGTAAGGTGTTTTTCAGGATAGAAACTGCTGAGCTTGTATTCAAGAAATCCAAATTGTTGTTCATTTTCAATCAATGCATTTCCTAAAAGGACAAGCCTGTCACCATTTTCTGGTGAAAAGTTTTGTTGAGAAAATACTGAGGAGTGAAGTAAAATTAATTGAAATAATAGGAAATAAATTCTTTTCATTGGAATGTTGAGGTACCTGAAATTTATTTTAAAATAACCTTTAAATATAAAAAGGAACTAAGAATATCAGGCACAATATTTTTTTAATTTTATTATTGGATATTTTGATTGATCATTGGTGCTACCCAAGACTTTTGGGTCAATCGTTTCTTGGTTTAAGCCTTACGCGGAATTAAAGTTTAGTATTTTTAATATGAAAGAAACTTTTGTAAATTAAAATTATAATTATATTTTTATTAAATTAGTTTAAAGATAAACGAGATTCATATGCTTTTTAGATACTTGCAATTGTTGGTAATATTATCTATAGGTTTGGTCTCCTGTAACAGAACAGAAAATCAAAGCAAAGACCTTAAAAAAATGGAGTTTGTCAAGGTTGATTCATTGGTTTTTGACGAATTACAAATATTAAATGTGCTGGACTACCATCCGGAGCAAGATATTTATCTTATGGTTACCAAAGGTGTGGAAGGCAGGTATTTTATTTTCAACAGTGATGGGGGGATGCTTGCTGAAGAACTCTTAAGTGAGGGGCCGAATGCTTTTGGGATGGTTTTGCACCGAGCCGGCTTTGTGGGGGATGAAATAATGTTTGTGAGTGATCAGGAGATTTTTATGTATGATTTAGCCTTAAAAAAGCTGAGAAAACTTCCCTTTGAACAAGATACAAGGGTAAGGATGATCCATACGCCATTGGATAATCTAAATGAAGTTAACATCGACGATGTCTCTTACGGAATTGCCAATTTGAGTGACAAAAATTTGAAAGAATATCCCATGGATTATTTTGATACTTTAAACTATTTTCATTTAGTAAACCCCGCGGATGGATCCGTAATCAAAGGAGGAAAAATAGATGAAAGCAGTATTTTTAAACAGAATTACTTTTACCCGGGGAAGCATAAGCCTGTTTATTTTTCGGATATTAAGTCCAGGCAGATCTCTTTAATTTTACCGGCAGATAGCATTTTATTTCAATATAATAAACAGCTGGAGTTGGTCAATAAAATTAAGCTGAAACGAAAAGAACCTGATCAACTTTTCAGGGTACCTATGGAAATGGCCGATCGAGAAGGTTTTAAATCAATGGGAATAGATTTTGCGCTAGGAGGTGGCTTCACGCAAATTACCGGAATGGGAGATGCATTTATCGTTGAATATACCGCGGGATTAGCTCCTGAGGACAATATTCAAACGGAAGATTACAGAGAGCGGATGGCCATAATGGAAACAAGAAAAGTCTATTATTATCCCATAGAGGATGGGGTTCAAGTTGGCCTTCCCGTTCTCTGGGATAAGCCGGGAAAGCTAAAACTCGGCTTAGGAAACAATCGCTATTTACATTATGCCGATCAGGCTGAAATCCATAAGGTAGAAAAAGAATACCAGTGTTATTATATTTATGAATTAAGGCCCATAGGAGGGAAGAATTGATAATTGGGTGATTGGGTGATCTGGTGATTTGGTGATGTAGTGATCTGGTGATGAGGTGATTTAGGATGGATAGGCTTTAATCATTTTGTGTTTGCGGTATTATATAGTCATGTGTTTAAGCCTTTAGAAGCAAATGATATTTATTGCTTGGGTTTGGCGGTATTAAGATTTTTTTTTGCAACAATGCTGACAAAAGCTACATAAGGAAAATATTTCATTTATGTTTCCATCATTTAATTATTGGGTCTGAATATGGGGTTACAAATAAGTGTATCTCCTAATCGGAGCAAACTCATTTTTTTAGCGTTCACCATCCATTTCCGAAAACCATAAGCTTTGAAGGCCAAAAACACCTAATATATCACACTGTCCTAGAAAGTTTACTTTATCGGTACCATTCAATTTATCCAAGATTGTTAATTGGTTGGTCCTCTTATAAACTGAATTACTTTTTCCCCATTAATACAAATTATCATCCCTTACGAAAGCGAGTAACCCTATAGGGGTGGCAATTTTGTAGCCAAGGTTGACAACCCTTGGATGATGCATAAGGAGAGTATCTGATTTTGGCGGTATTGCTGCCTATTTCCGCAACAATGCTGACAAAATCCCAACGTCTTCTTTGTTTTCTTGGCATTGATTCAACCAAAACAGGGGAAATATAAAAATCCAATTACGATATTCCGGATTATTTATAAAAATCATATATATATTTGTCTCTGGAAAATACTTCCACTTTATTGATTTATTCTAATCCTATTACTTGATGAGTGCATCCCTAAGTGCCCGACCGGCCAGTTTTTCACGTGTTACCATTACAGAACTTATGATTCCTTCCTATGCTAATTTTGGAGGTAAAATTCATGGAGGAATTTTACTTTCCATGATGGATAAGGTGGCTTACACTGCTGCTACCAAACACAGTGGGGCTTATTGTGTAACTGTCTCCGTGGATACGGTCGATTTCTTACAACCCGTGGAAGTTGGAGAATTGGTTTCCTTAAAAGCCTCCGTCAATCATGTGGGCAATAGCTCCATGATTATCGGTATCAAGGTGATTTCAGAAAATGTGAAAACCGGTGTTGTGAAGCATACCAATACCTGTTACTTTACCATGGTAGCCAAAGGGGAGGATGACAAGCCTACACCTGTTCCACCCTTATTATTGGAAACGCGAACAGATGTCAGGCGTTTTGTAGAGGCCATCAAAAGGAAAAAGTACAAAAATGAATATGGAGCAATCCTCAAGGAATTAAAACGGACCTGGGACAAAGAAGCCATTTCCACCATGCTAGTAGGACAACGCTGTGAAATTTCCTTTGATATTAATTAATCCTAATCCTTTTTTTCAAAAACAAGAAAATGCTGGATGTTTAAAAATTGTCCATTGGTAGACAATTTGAATCCATTGGCTTCCAACTCTTTCTTTACCTGCTTAACAGTCATTTTATGCAAGGGCTTTATGGCCACTTTGGGATCCTCCCCACGGTATTCTATGAGCAATAGTTTACCATCAGGCTTTAGGGATTTTTTGATATTTTGTAACATCTCTTTAGGAAATGCCAATTCATGATAAACATCCACCATTATTACCAAATCCATTGTTTTCTCCGGTAGGTTTGGGCTTTTTTCTGTTCCCAAAACGGTAAATACATTGTCTACATTTTGTTTTATTGCTTTGTTTTTGATGTAGTCAAGCGCATCTTGTTGGATGTCTACCGCGTATATTTTTCCTTCAGGTACTTTTGATGCAATGCGAAAAGTATAAAAGCCAGAACCAGCCCCTACATCTGCCACATTACTGTTCTCATTAATGGGTAAATTGCTAATGGCAAGCTCGGTGTTTTCTTCTTCCGAGCGACTGTCTCTTTCCAGCCAGGCTACCCCATGAAATCCCATGACATGAGAAATTTCTCTACCCATGTATACTTTACCAGTTCCATCTCTCGATGGCTCTTTGTGGGAATATTCATTGCCGGTTTGAGCAGTTACTTCTCCGGATAGGGTCAGGGAAAATAAGGACAAAACAATTAGTAGGTATCTCATGGCTTTTATACTGTTATTGTTGATTGGTTGCTTAATTTAGCATTAAATTGCTGAAAGTGACGCTGATATTTTGAAAAAAAGAAACCAGAAAGTCATGATTTGAAAGGAAATAGAGGCAAATGCGGAAGGAGCAAGTGGAGTTTAATAATTAAGAAGATACATAAGGAACATAGGGTAGCAGATAGACTTCAGAAGCGATTTGATAAATGAAGTATTGTCTGAAAAGAAGCGAAAAATGGGATAATGATGAAAAAAGCGGATATGTGGCGTAAAAGACCTTCTGCGTGTTATTTATTGTTAAATTTATTCATAAGTAGCTCATTTTAATGGAATTATATAAATATATCCAAACTTAATAGTTAATTTAACATGTAAATAGGAAATGGAGCGCATCTTTCATTAAAATAAAAAGTCATGGTTAGAATGGTACTCATTTTTGGAATCTTTTTATCTTCATCGGTAGCTTATGGACAGGGATTAATTATCCGCCATATTCCCCATTCAATACAAGGTAACCTGGATGTACCTGAAACCCTAAGCGATAAAACCCTTAAGTTTGAGTCATCACTTGGCCAGGTAGTTCCAGCAATTAATTCAAATGCTAGTGATAATAAATTGGAGGAAGATTCAACAAATGTATCCATTTTAAGACCTTCAAAGAATTCTTCTTCCAATATGCCTATCAAAGATTTCCCCTCCAGAATACGTAAGTTTAGCAAGAAACCGGTGAAAGTTGGGATTCAATTGGAGGGTATAAAGAAATAGCTTTTTTCTTTCGTTAGGCACTAAATGGCCCCATGAAATACTTTGTCATCCTAACAGCATCCATTGTGTTTTTCACCGGGTCAATTGTGATGGTTTATTTTCTAAGGAACCTTGAACAAGGATGGACATGGAAGGTTTTAATGATTATCTGTCCAACTTTTTGTGGATATTTAATTATCAAGAACCTCCAAAACTATTCAAAAATTCAACAAAACAAAAATCATCTCCAGGTCTCAAAATTGTTCAGCTCTCGAACTTATAACCTGAACGATCTCACATCTTGGACTGAGGAAACCAACCTTTATCGTGTGAGATACAGGAAGATGAAACTTACATTTCCAAACACTCAGTTAATTCTGGTCGACCATGTAGATCGAAGCAATTTTGAACAACTTTATCATTTTTTGCGAACTCATTACAAGAGTCGTATGAAGCAATCTTAACGGGAGAACAACTAACTTAAAAACGAAAAGTCAAAAGAGCCGAACAGTTAGTAAATGTATAATACTACTTCCTAACTGCTAGGTTTAGTATCACTAAACAATGATTTTTGAATTTATTTGTTGAATGAAATTTTTTGGCGACAAAGAAGCGAAAAATGGGGAAATGATGAACAAAGTGGATCTGTGATAAAAAAGTTCTTCCATCTGTTATTTATTGTTAAATTTATAGATAAACAGCTCTATTGAATGAAATTATAAATTTTTATCCAAACTTAATAGTTAATTTAACGTGTAAATAAAAAATGAAAAGCATCTTTCATTAAAATAAAAAGTCATGGTTAGAGTTGTATTTATTTTTGGAATTGTATTTTTATCAACTGCTTCTTTTGGACAAACTGTTCACTACCCCTATGAACAAGGCGAAATTTTTTCAGGGGTTGATATTCGGTCCATTAAAAAGTTTAAACCTGAGTTATTTCTCAATTTTGAAGAACCCAAGGTTGAGTCAACCTTTAAGGGTATAGAAACGGATAAGGATGAGCCAAAGGAGACTGCTGAAATTAGGCTTGATGAAAATGAAGAAGATCCAAATATGGTCATATTAGACTTATCAAAAAATTACTCCTCCAATATGGTAATGAAAGAATTCTCTAATGATTTCCACTCAAATATGCCAATCGTTACAAAGATACGAATGGGGTATTCGATTGAATTGGATGGTTTAAAGAAATAATATTCAATCGCAACTATACTTCACATCTGTTTCATAGAACCGGTATATTCATGAGCTTTTGGGTATTCAATAGGCTAACTATTGAATAATCAGTAGTAAAAATGTAGGGAAATTTTACAAATATTCTTACTTTTATTACAAACCTAGCTTCATATGTATCTATCTAAAGTTTTTGTTTTTGCTGTATTGCTTTTTTCTGGTGTTGCTACCCATGTGCATGGGCAAGACCTGGAAGACGGTAAAGCCATAATAGGCTTAATAGCCAATTACGCCAAAGCAAGGGAAAGCATAGACACGGTAATGCTTAGATACATCGTGACGGAGGACATTGATCAGTTGGTTTCCAATGGGGAGTGGAGACATGGAGTAGAAGCTGCTGTCAAAGGGATGGCCGCAAGCTCCCGCAGTAATCCGGGTGATAGGGTTTTGAAGGTAGAAAGGGTGCGTTATGTTAAAGAGGATGTGGCAATAGCCGATGCCCGGTATACAATTAAAAATGCCGATGGAACAGAACGAAAAATGTGGAGTTCCTTTGTAACAGTGAAAAAGGGGAAACAGTGGAAAATAGCTGCAATTAGAAATATGAAACCTGCTAAATAATCCTTTAATTAAGCCTGGACTTTCATCGATAATTTGTAACGCCTTGAATAAAAAAAGCGGCCCTAATTTGGCCGCTTTTGAATTAATATAAACTTTGTAAATTACCCTTTTACTTCATTCACCAATGCAATGGCTTTTTTAGCCATCTCGTGAATTTCCGTGTAATTTTTATCTTGTAATAATTGTTTGCTGACCAATTTACTTCCCATACCTACCGCACTAACGCCTGCAGAGAACCAAGCCTGAACGTTGTCCTTGTCAAGAGAAACACCACCTGTAGGCATAAAGATCAAATTCGGGAACAAAGATTTGATACCGGCCATAAATTTAGGACCTAAAATATCACCTGGGAATAATTTGATCATTTTTGCACCAAGGTTCTCCGCTCTGATGATCTCAGATGGCGTCATGCAACCTGGAATCCATATCATCCCATGCTTATTCGCTACCTCTACAACTTCTTCAACCAAGCCCGGACATATGATAAAATCTGCACCGGCATCCACATATGTCTCTGCCATCTCAGCATTTTTGATGGTACCGATACCCAACAATAGGTCGGTCATTTCGCTATCCCTCAAAGCAACCATTTTCTTAAAGTTGTTCAAAGCAGCTTCACCTCTATTGGTGTATTCCACCACGCGAATTCCAGCAGTGTAAAGGGCCTTAAGAACTTCAATACTTACGGTTTCATCTGCATTGAAATAAAGAGGAAGGATGGCCTGATCCGTAATTTTTTTTAATATGGTTTCGTTTTTACTCATCGTGATTAAATTTAAAGTAAATTACCTCGGGAAATTCCCGAGGTAATCTTTATTAAAGTGTTGATTTTTAATGATATATGTGTGATTGTCAGATTTTAACTTTAACAACCATTTTCTTGATACTGCCTTCGCCAATCATCGGAGAATGAACGTCTTCAGGATAAAGGATTGCAAATTGCCCGGGTTCCATACCAAAGTACATTTCCGGAGAATCCACATAAAAAGATACATCCTTATCGGGATTGTATTCGCCTTTTATTTTAGTGCATTTTTCTCTGGGTTTCCAGCCAATGCTTTCTTTACCTTTGATACATACTTGAATGTCTATGTGCTTGTCATGACATTCAAATTTCTGATTGGATTCAGCTTCAGTTTTTGCTGCTTTTTCAAATACAGCAGCAATTAACCCACTCCCATCAATTTCGTATTTGCCATCTTCTATTTCCTCCAGATTATTGGACTGAATAAAAGCAAAAGCTTTTTCAAACAATGGGTGCAAACTGTAGTATCTGCTTGCATTGGATAAGGTATCAAGTATCATGAAATTTGCTTTAGCAGTTACTATCGTTGAACCCTACCGCTGGCGTCACCACCCATTAAAACTTTAACCTCTGCAAGTGTTGCATGGTTCATGTCCCCAGGGAAGGTATGTTTTAATGCAGAAGCAGCAACAGCAAACTCAGTTGCATCTTTAAGACCCATTTCTTGGATCAAGCCATAGATCAAGCCACTTGCAAATGAATCTCCACCACCTACACGGTCAACAATTCTTACGTCGTATTTTTTGGAATGGTAAAATTCGTCACCATCATATACCAAAGCACTCCAACCATTGTCAGACGCACTGTAACTTTCTCTTAAAGTTGAAGCGATGTATTTGAATCCAAATTTCTCTTTCATTTGTTTGAAGACATCTTTGTATCCTTCAAGGTTTAACTCACCTTTGGTCACATCAGTTTCTTTGCTATGGAAGCCTAAAGTGGTTTCAGCATCTTCTTCGTTTCCGATGCATACATCCACATATTGACAAAGTCTGGTCATCACTTCCTTGGCTTTTTCCTTGCTCCACAATTTCTTACGGTAGTTCAAGTCAATGCTGGTGGTAACACCTTTTGCTTTTGCAGCCTTTAGGGCAGCTTCAGTCAAAGCCGCAGCTTTGTCGCTTAGGGCAGGAGTGATACCTGTGGTATGAAACCAAACAGCACCATCAAATATTTTATCAAAATCAAAGTCAGAAATTTCAGCTTCTGAAATGGATGCATCAGCTCTGTCATATACTACCTGAGAAGCTCTCATAGAAGCACCGGTTTCCAAGAAATAGATTCCTAGTCGTTTTCCGCCTCTGGCAATAAATTGTGTGTCCACACCATACCTGCGTAAATGATTGATGGCTGATTGGCCAATTGGATTGTCAGGCACCTTAGTCACGAAAGTTCCTTCCAGCCCATAATTGCAAAGGGCTCCAGCTACATTAGCTTCACCACCACCATAGGTTATGTCAAATGAATCAGTTTGTACAAAACGCTTAAAATCAGGGGTAGAAAGGCGAAGCATTACCTCACCAAGAGTAACTACTTTTTTGGACATGATTGTTGTATAAATTTTATGATTAATTGAAATTCTTGTAATTCAAAGCTACAAAGAAAAATTTAAAGAGCAATTTACGTAAAAAAGCCCTTTTCAAGACAAGACTACTGCTTTATTTTGTAAAAACCAAATCTTTTACTTGTACGGCAAAGCATCTAATTAGCTACCAATCACATATAATTAAGTATATTTTTGACTATCAAATTAGAGGAATGTTCCCAGGTAAAGGGCCTATCCCAGGTAATAATTGATATTTATTAAAGCGACTTAAAACATCTTTGCATTCAACCTTTATTTATAGGTTACTTAGTTTTTCAACCGTTTATTTAGGTTGGCTTTGATTTGATTTCTTGCTTCTTTTAAATCAATATACCCAGTCAATTGCTCCAGCGAGATTACATTATATTGGTGTTCCTTTAAAAATTCCAAATACCTTTTAAACATGTCAGAGGGGGTATTTACCCAAGGGTGTTCAAGATCCGGTACACCGTGAATGGTAAGGACCACAATATTTCCATCCTTTGCCTGCTTTAAGGCTTCCATTATTTCCTTTTCATTTTCGGGCTCAGTGGCCCAACTAGGGATTAGATAAGGGTGATCCTCCAATGGCTTGTATACCCTTTCTCCTCCTGCTCTGGCCAATAAATAATTCTTCTTGGCCAAAACTTTCAGTACAGTTTCACTCATGGAATAACCCGGATAAGCAAAGCCAAGGGGAGCTTTAATTCCCAAGGAATCGCATTTTTCTTCTATATAGTCGATTTCTTGTAGAATCTCTTCTTCAGATAATTTGCCTACAGGTGCATGGTGGTGGGTATGATTGGCCACCTCAAAACCCATCCTATCCAATTGTTGAATCTGCCGCCAATTCATATAAAGCGTACTGTCAGAAAAGTTAGGAGGGAATTCACAAACGAAGAAGGTTCCTCCAAAACCATATTCCAACAATAAAGGTGCTACGTTGGAATAATGACTGGCTACCCCATCATCAAAGGTCAAGACCACAGTTTTGTCGGGAATCGGTTGCTTCAAAACTTGGCTAAAACCGGGCAAGCAAGCCAAAATCAGGAGGGAGGACAAGAAAAACTTTATCATATCAAATACCTTAATAGGGTGTGCTTCTCTAAGCTGCCCTTAATTTTTTTTGCAGCCCCTGTAAAAAATTCCTTAATACCTGATCCCTGCAAAGACGGTATTGGTGTTGATCGGGTTTTCTAAAAAAAGCACTTATTTCATGCTTGCTCATGTTCCTCCCAGCCAAAGCTAAAATTTCAATGATATCTTCAGTTTGTAGTTGGAGTGCGATTTTTATTTTCCGAATGATTTGATTGTTGGTAAGTCTGCTTTCAGGCACCGGCTGTGGGCCTTCCTTTTTGCCTCTTTTATAATTAATCAAGCCATTTAAAAATACGGCCAACTTAAAATCACTGATAGGCTTTGCTTCCGGGTCATCATCTCTCTTTAACCAATCGCTCACTTCTGCTCGGGTTACTTCAAGTTCAGCGAGGCTGAAAATTTTAATCATTTGGTCATCTCCAAAATCGAAGGTGTACCTTAAACTTCTTATCACATCATTGTTTTGCATAGGGCATAAAGATAAACAAAGGGGATGAAAAGGTTAAAATTTTCACAGTGAAAAGATATTTTATTTCCTAACCGAGGATTAGTGAAGTAATTGAATCGGATTTTTTATCTTAAGCCTATGAAAGAGGAAAACTACACCTTAATTACCGGAGCAAGTATGGGTATTGGAAAGGCTTTTGCCATGGCTTGTGCCGCGAAAGGCATGAACCTTATTTTGGTAGCCTTGCCTGACAACCTTCTGAATGAGGTGAAAAATGATATTTTATCGCTTTATAAGGTAAAAGTACACCTTTTTTCCATCGACTTAACGGAAGATTATGCTGTTACAAAATTGTTTGCCTTTTGTCAGGAAAATAGATTCTCTATTCAAATGCTGATCAATAATGCCGGAATAGGAACGGGAGGGAAGTTCGAGAATATTGACTTGGATAAACAGCTACAAATTATAAATCTGAATAATAAAGTTCTGGTTCGGATGTGTCATTATTTTCTACCCTTACTTAAAAAGCAAAAATGCGCCTATATTTTAAATATGAGCAGCATGGAGGCGAATCTACCCTTACCCTATAAGGCCGTATACACTGGGAGTAAAAACTTTGTATATGCCTTCTCCCTTGCACTGAGGGAAGAATTGAAAAATGGGCCGGTAAAGGTGTCTGTAGTTTGCCCCGGGCCTGTGGTGACAAACCCTGAAGGTTTACGTCGTATGGAAGCACACGGTAGCAGAGCCAAATTGGTAGTTTTAATGCCGGATGAAGTGGCTAAAATTGCTTTGGAAGGTTTAGAAAATGGAAAAACCATTATTATACCCGGTAAAATCAATTGGCTACTGGTGAAAATATCACGGATTTTCCCAACAGCCCAAAAGATGCGACTGCTTGAGCGCCTTTTTAGGGTATACAGTACCCATTAAGTAATATTTCCAAAATAATTAGTAATTCCACATTGCTCACAACTTAAGGTCCAAAGCCGATCAGCATCAGGGATAGAGTTGGCTTTTTTGGAACTGGATTTTGGTTTGCATTTGTCCCAATATTTACCTGAAATACCTTTTACACCCTTATCTGAAGCTAAAAAAATGGAGGTTGCAGCTCCTTGGGCAGGAGTTTTGCCGGTAAGTCTTCTTAGTTTCCACATCAATCCATGAAAGGAAAAGGTATGCTTTAAGCCTATATCGGTTTTAACTAGGCCCGGCTGAACTGCATAAATTGCAATTTTTTTAATCGGTTTGAGCCGTTCAAAAGCTTTCGTAAAGAGTACATTGGCCAGCTTAGACTGTGCATAAGCGCGCAGGCCATGATAATTGTTTGTAAGATTGACATCCTTAAAATGAATTTTCCCATGAAAGTGAGAATCAGAACTCACCGTGATAATTCTTGGATCTTTCGCTTTTGACAGCAGGGGCAATAATAAATGGCTTAGTAAAAATGGGGCAAGGTGATTGATGGCCCATTGTCGTTCTATTCCATCCGCCGTTAATTGCATGTCAGAATACCAACTACCGGCATTGTTGATCAGCACATCCAATACTGGATAACGACTGAGGATATTTTTGGCTAGGGTTCTAATATCCGCTTGAGAACTTAAGTCGGCAATGGCATAATCCAAGTCAGCCTTGGCCTGATCTGCCTGAATTTTTTCCATGGCCATTAGGGCTTTTTCTTTCGTTCTACAAACCAGGATCACTTTAAACCCTTTTGCAGCAAGTGATTTGGCAGTTTGAAATCCTATGCCTGCATTGGCCCCTGTAATTAGGCAAATTTTGTTTTTCATCTCGATTTTATTAAGCTTCAATTTCTTTTAACCCCGTAATCAACCATTAAAAAAATATGCTTTAATGATCAGTAAATCAGTTGGATAAGAATTATTAAATTAAGTTTAACTTTACTGACTCTTATTTAAATTTTCTTTGGCTTCTTTAATTACAGGGTAAAGGTCGTAGGTGGGATAGAACTCGGTTGAGAAGGCTCCCCAAACACTTTGCTCTACCGCTATATTAAGATTTCGGAGTTCACTTGCAGGAATCTTTAATGTGACCACTTGACCGATTCCCATCATTACATACCAATTGATTACTCTTGCGGAAGTTGGTGGAAATTTTTCCAAAAATCCATTTTTGTTTCGGATCTCTTTTAATTCTTCAATGTTTTTATCTTGGTGGTGTTTCATCATGATGGTAATCATAATGCTATCTGAAGGTGTAGAAAGGGTATCGGTTTGGCCTTGACTGAATCCAGGCTTCAAGAGAAAGAGCATACCTAGAACGATAAACCATCTTAATTTTTTATTGAAGATTTCCATTTTTTGCTGTTTTAGAAATTGGTTCATATGAGCCAATTTAGTCAAATACCTTGGTAAATACGAATTATACTATTGTGGTGTTTGATGCAAATAGACTCCGAAATAGGTCATCAAGATAGTTTCGATTATTCTTATTAATACCAAAGATTGTTGAACCCTGACTTTGTTATTTAGGAAGGGGTTACTACCATTTCTTCCTAAATAAATTTCTAGACTTTAAGACATTGAAGCTAAAAAAAATAATCCGGTCATGACCAAATTAAGGTGAAATTGGTTAAGAACATTGATTGCAAACGCCTTGATAAACCATACTTACGCTTAATGCATTGAACCCTGTTGGGATGTTTGCTTGCGGAATTTTGGATTGGGTAAGGCAAAAAGTCTCATTGCACTTAATACAATGGAAATGAGTATGTTGATCTTTAGGCTCGCAGGCACAGCCCTCTTCACATATTGCATATTTAACAGCACCTGTCCCATCTACAATACTGTGAATCAGTTTATTCTTTTCAAAAGTTTTTAGGGTTCGGTATAATGTGGCTTTATCTGCCCGATCAAATTTGCCTTCAAGGTCATTGAGGCTAACTGCCACTGAGGATTCCACCAATTTCTTTAAAACCAATAATCTCATGGTAGTTGGCTTAATGCTTCTTTCTTCAAGTTTGATTTCCAATTCAGGCCCCATAATTAATATCGCTTTTGGTCTTATCCGATCAGGCATTTCCTAATTATAGAAGCTGATCAATTTACAAATAGTTCCCCTTAAAAATCCATCAATTTATTCATTTTTTTGAGGTAAAGCATTACCTCATCAAATAAAAAACCTTTAATAATCTTATAAAACCTATCCTAATTTTATTAGGCTATAAATGAGGAATTATTTTTAAATTTAGTTTCGAATGATTGATAAAAAAATCATTTGATGTCTTAAGCGAACTATCACTTTACCGGGAAAGTAAATAAAAATTCAATGAAAGTTACATTTAAAAATCAAATTAAAAGTATAGATGAGTTGAGAGAGTTGATGGGATTTCCTAGGGAGTTGGTGCAAAAAAAGTCCATCAATTTCATTGACGAACATTGCAAAGAATTTATTGCCAAATCTCCCATGTTATTTATTAGTACTGCCAACGAAAATGGCAGTTGTGATGTTTCCCCTAGAGGAGATCCCTCCGGTTTTGTAGATGTGTTGGATGAGCAATACCTTGTATTACCGGAGCGGCCCGGCAACAAGCGTTGTGATTCCTTGGAAAACATTCTTTCTAATCCCCATATTGGATTAATATTTATTATTCCGGGTTTGAAGGAAACACTTCGGATCAATGGCAAGGCCATTTTAACCCGTGACAAAGACTTATTGCATAAATATGAAGTTAATGGCAAATGTCCGGAGGTAGGAATAATTGTAGAAGTCGAAGAATGTTTCATCCATTGTGCAAAAGCTTTTTTAAGATCTAAATTATGGGAACCAGAGACTTGGCCGGAGAAAGCACAGCTCCCAATAGTGGCGAAAGTTTTGGCTGATCATATCAATAGCTCAAATTTTTCTAAGGAAGAGATACAAACCGTACTGGAAGAGAGCTATAAAAAAAGATTGTATTAGTAAGAAACAAACAGCTTATTTTAAATTAACGAATTGACTTAAAATGGTCAATTGAGATAATTTGGCCTTTTTAACTATATAAATGAACTAACAAATTCATGAACAGAAGAAAATTTTTGAATCAATTTGGAGCAGGAGCTCTTCTAACCGGTCTTCCTTTTACCACATTGTCTTTTAAAGCTCATGCTACGAATAAGGTGAAAAATCAAATATTGCGCTTCGGATTGGTAGCTGATGTACATAAAGATTTAATTCCTGATGCCAATCAACGATTGGAAACGTTTATTGATAAGTCCATAAACACTGAGATGGATATGGTTGTCCAGTTGGGAGACTTTTGTATGAAGGACAATAAAAACAAGGATTTTATGGATATCTGGGAAACCTTTAAAGGTCCAAAATACCATGTGCTTGGGAATCATGACATGGATCGAAATTCCAAAGAAGAAATGCTGGATTTCTGGGGTATGCCTAAAACCTATTATTCCTATGATATAAAAGGGATCCACTTTATTGTTTTAGACGCCAATTTTTTATACCAAGATGGAAAATTCATCGATTATAAAAATGCCAATTTTTATGTAGATAGTTCCATGCGAACTTTTATTGATAACGAACAGATCGAATGGTTTGAGGATGACCTAAAAGCGACAAAACTACCCACAATTGTACTTTCTCATCAAAGTCTATGGCACCACCAATGGGGGGTAAATAATCGTTTGCGACTACAAGAAATTATGGAAGCACAGGCTGAGAAAGTTATCTGTTGTTTCAATGGACATAACCATATTGATTTTCACCGCCACCTGAACGGGATAGATTATATTGAAATTAATAGCATGTCTTATCAATGGATAGGAGATAAATATACCAGTTTGGACAGATTTCCCAAAGAAGCGTACGAAAAGTATCCCAATCTACCACATATTGCTGCTTATGAAAACCCATTATATGCCTTTGTAACGGTAGATCTTTCAGGTAAATTAATAGTGGAAGGGGTAAGGAGTACTTGGATGAAACCATCTCCCTATGAATTGGGAATGCCTGAAGACCTTTACGGGAGCAGGGCTACCTCAGAAATATCAAACTATAAGATTAAGTTCTGATTTTGCCCAGTAATAGAAATTCTAGTGCTTATTCTAGAAAAAAAATGACAATCGATGTTTCATTAAAACAATGATGACAAATCATCGCTATCACTGCGATGATTTGTCATTAAAGGCCATTACCTGGCGAATAAACTTAATTTTCGCATGCTCCAAGGCTTGTCAGCGTCTTCCAAATTCTCAATTTTTAAGAATTTGGCTTTCGTATTGTTTGACCAGGAAATGGTTATGGCGCCATTTTCACCGGTTCTCTCAGCTACTTCCGCCCATTGCTTGCCATCAATAGAAACGGATACCTTGAATTTTCTAGGGTATTCATCATTTCCTGTTTCAAAAGATACTTCTGTAAGTGCAGCTGCTTGTGGTAACTCCACCTGAAACCAACTGCCCTTCTTTTGGTTTCCATCGGTTTTCCAACCTTTAAACCCAAATACATAGGAAGGGTCTCTAGTGGATCCCACTCCTTGTAAAGATGTACTGCTGGCAGTTACTTTCCAATTGTCTTGTGGGGCAAGTGCTTTGGGTACTTCAGCAAGCAAAGCATTGTATTGGTAATTTCCATCCTTCTTTTCGGTTTCTTTACGGATTTTTGCTACATATTCGGGAGTTACAAAGCTTCCTGAATTTCCGAATTCATTTCTAATATATGATGCCACGGAAGCGATGTATTGGTCATCATTGCTACTCATGGCAATCATTACACCTTCGTATTCTTTGCCTTCTATGGCACCGGTTAGGCCATGAAGCAGCGTTTTAACAATATATTCAGGGTGGCCTTGAATTCGTGGAGAACCTGAGAAGGCCGGAGCAATCAATTGTCCGCCGGCAGCACCTGTAGGGGTACCCAAGCCTTTTACTCCATGACAAGTGGCACAGTAACTATCAAATATCGTTTTCCCTTGATTAAACAAAACAAGTTCCTCAGGTGAATATTGCGTTTCTGCCATTTTTTTGGCTTTATCAATTTTTTCTAATAGCTGTTTGGTTACCAGTTGTACACCCTTGGCAGGGTTTGATGCTTGCAATTTTTTTAGTAAAGCCTCATAATCCGTGATTTTTAAAATATAAGCACTTTGAAGGGCCTGAATGACTACCGATGGATCTGCATCTGCTGTCATTTCTATATATGATTTTTCGAGGCTTTTCTCTCCATATTTGTACAAGGTTTCACCTGCCCTCAGGCCTTGGATTCGGATATTTATACTTTCATCTTCTAAAAAATCCAAAACCAAATCTTTATTAAGAAGGCCTAAACCTTCCAAAGTCCACAAGGCATGAATTCTAGCCAATTCGTTGTCTGAACTTTGAGCCATTTTCACTAAGTCTGACTCAACTGAATGATCTTGTCGTAGGATAAGGAGCTGCTGTGCTTTGTCTCTCCACCAACCATTGGGATGTTCCAAATGCTTGACAAGCGTTGCTGCACTTTCCTCAAACATTCTTGGCTGGGTTTTGTCTCTTTCCATTCCCTCATAAGATACCCTCCATATTCTTCCGTTCTCAATTACATCATCCATTTGGTACTGAAGAATTTTGGTGCGCAAGTAACTTCCTTCCTGGGTCCAGTTTCCTTCCTGAATAATGCCACGGTACATGTCTACAATATACATGGTACCATCAGGGGCAGTAGCCATATCTGTAGGTCTGAAATAAGGATCCGTAGATTGTATAAACTCAGATTCAATATCAAGGTATTGGTTTTGAATAGAGGTAATTCCTTCCTTTTTTTCTGAATAAACCTGCCTTACTATTCTACCTACAGGTTCCCCATAAAAATATTGGTTGACCAACTCTTTTGGTAATCTGTCTCCTCTAAAGACATCGTTTCCGGCAGCACCTGTAACATTATTTAGAGAGCCATCCGGTTTTGTTTCTCTCATTCCCGGTTCAAAATCAGCTAATCTTACTAAACTGAAAGGAATCCTAAAATCCTTTTGAAATTGTTCTTTTACAGCGTAGTTGCCATAAACGATAGGGAAGTTAAAATTTCTTGGAACTCCTCCTGCACCATCTTGAAACCATACTTGCCCATAGTTATCCTGAGTTACACCCCATTGGCCATATGGGTTTCCTGTTGGTTCTTGAATTACACCATCAGGTGTCCAACGGATCCGTTTTGAATTATAAGTACTGTACATCCAATTGTCCATGGTCCAAGTAAGGAAACTGGTTTGATGCTCCACATTTCCTGATCTACCCAGTCCGGTGGCAAACAACTCTTTTTTGTCTGCCTTGCCATCACTGTCAGTATCTGTGTATTTGTATACATTGTCTTCGTTAGACTCCATGGATAAAATGGTTCCTGGCCCAAATGGTACCACAAACCTTGGGAAAACCAAGCTGTCTAAAAAGACAACACCATCTTCATAAATTCCATCATTGTCTTTGTCTTCCCATCTGGAAATACGACTGGTAGGTAAAAGCTCACCCACTGCATCGATATCCTGCATATAGCTTCTTAATTCAAGTACATACATCCTTCCATTGCCATCAAACTGAATGGCTGCAGGTTCTTTGATCAGGGGTTCTGTAAGGATTGGTGTCATGGAATACCCAGGCTGTAGAACAAAAGTTTTTTGTTCTTCTAATGCGGAAAGAGGGTTTAAGGGCGCAACTGGACTAAGGTCTATCCCTTTCCACCTGGGAGATGTAAGATCTGCAGATTCAGGTATTGAAACCTCCGGATAGGGTGTTTCCATCCGCTTTGGGTCCATTCTTTCTAATGGTGAGACTTCTGTATAAGATTTTTCCTGATTGCAACTGGTAAGTAGTCCCACAACAATGAGCAGGTATTGGAATGATTTTCCTGATAAGTGCATTAAAATTTAATTTGTTACACTTAATTAAAAGTGTAAAGGTTCTGATGATAAGCTATTTTAACCAATGAATAAATGGATTTGGTTAAAATTTGAGGTACAAAGTATACTATTTTTTTTAATTTTATAGATGATTAAAAAATAATTTTCCATGGATTTTTTCTTACTGGTAATTTTTTACTTTAAATTATGCCAAATTATCGTGAAAATCAGAGATGGGTCGGATCAATCAATGCTTCAATATGAGCCTTTAGAGTCAATCTTTTCTATAAATAAATGTGCCCGAAATTAATCATTTTCTATGTTATTGACTGAATATTTATATTTAATTGAAATGAAAAAAATATTATCTATAGTTTTTGCTTTGGGATTACTTGTCTCATGTACTGAGAAGGATTCCTTTTATTTAATAGAGGATTATTCATCGGTCAAAAAGACCGACATACATATCCATATTACGGCAGACAGGCCCACTTTTGTAGAAAAAGCGAAAACGGATAACTTTCATTTAGTAAATGTGGCACTTGAGATCAATAAAGGCTGGGGGGATGTTTACTTTAAGTACAATCATGGCAAGAACCAACAAGAACAAAATCCGGAAACAGTTGATCTGGTTACTGCTTTTGCGGTGTCAGACTGGGATGATCCGGCTTGGGAGGATCGAGTGATTGGATGGCTTGACAGTTGTTTTAATGAAGGAGCAGTGGGAGTGAAGGTCTGGAAAAACATAGGCATGGTTTCAAGGGATTCATCAGGTAATCTAATTACCATAGATGATAAGAAATTCGATCCTATATTTGAACACATTCAACAAAGTGGAAAAACATTGCTGGGACATTTGGGCGAACCAAAAAATTGCTGGCTCCCTTTGGAAGAAATGACTACCAATAATGACAGAACCTATTTTGAGAAACACCCGGAATACCATATGTACAAACAACCTGGTATGCCCTCCCATGAGGAAATTATTGCCAGTAGGGACAGGATGCTCGAAAAACATCCCAACTTAAGGTTTGTTGGGGCACATATGGGAAGCCTTGAGTACAGTGTAGATTCTTTGGCGGCAAGGTTTGAAAAATTTCCCAACATGGCCATTGGCCTTGCGGCTAGAATGGGGCAGGTTTTCTTTCAAACAGTTGAAAATAGAGAGAAAGTAAGGGACTTCTTTATTAAATACCAGGACAGAATCATGTACGGAACAGACTTGGCAGACAATGGCCAAATGACTGAAGCTTCGCTGGTAAACAGGATGGATAATACCTGGAAAAGAGATTGGGAATATTTTGTCACTGACCACATGATGGAAAGCGACTTAATTAATTCACCATTTCAAGGCATTCAATTGCCAAAAGAAGTTGTAGACAAAGTTTATTATAAAAATGCAAACAGATGGTTTGCCTTAAAACCATAATTATTTATAACCCAATGCCGATGGTGTAAGACTGGAAATTATAATAGAACAGTTGATTCGTCATCGATTAACCTTGATCACCTTATTATTAAAATGGAATTATTATACAATTTACTCAATGAAATAACCGGATTTTTAGGAATTGACCGCTTGATGGAAATCTTAAGTTCCGGGGACTATGCAGCTTTTAAAACCTACGACGGTATCACTTCATTGATTTTCCCAATTATTCCTTTACTTGTCTTGATGGAATTGGCTTTAAGTTTGATTTATAAAAAACCACATACCAAGGTTTATAAAGTCAATTTCCTGATTTATGTTTTCAATAGGGTTGTCGGTAGGTTTATCGCCATTGCCATGGTGGTTTTACTTATTGGGTGGTTGGAACCCTATGCTCTTTTTAATGCCCAATTGACTTGGTACTGGTTTATCTATGGATATATTGTCTGGGAGTTTGCGCATTACCTTTACCATTACTGGGGCCATAAGGTACGTCTATTTTGGTGCCTGCATTCTACGCATCACGCACCGGAAAACATGAATCTTTCTGTTACTTATGCGCATTTTTTCTTGGAAGCACCTTATGCAGATACCATTCGTACCACGGTTTGTATTTTGCTGGGAGTTCCTCCGGAAATGTTATTTGTAATTATGTTTATTGATGGGACCTATGGTGCTTTTATCCATGTGGGTGAAAACTTAATGAAAGATGGACGAATGGGATTTCTCAACAGGTTTATCCTTACTCCTTCCCACCACAGGGTGCATCACGCCAAAAACCCGCTGTACATGGATACCAATTTTTGCAATTTTTTACTAATCTGGGACAAGGTCTTCGGTACTTTACAGAACGAGGATGACAAAGTCAAAATAGAATATGGTATCACGCGAGAAATGGATTCCGGTAACTTTATGGACGTTTATTTTGGTGAATTTGTAGCTCTTTACAAGGATGTTATCAATGCTCCCGGCTGGAAAAACAAGTTATTGTACATGGTCAAACCTCCGGGATGGCATCATTCCGGGGAATACCAATTGGCTACCAAGTTGAGGGCTGATTATTTGCAATCGCAGGTGGCTGATAAAAAGATGACCAACAGCGTCCACAAAATTAAAGACAAGCATTCTGCCTGATAAGTTATACCTTGCACTAAACTAGCATAGCATTCTTTTTAGATGGGATAATATCCTTAAAAACCCAAAAAGGAATGATACGTTTTACTTATGAAATCCTATAGGGTCATATATTTACCCTGATTTTTAAACATTCTACAGATTGCTTTATGCAATGATTAATAAAGAAATTTTAATTTAACCAATACTATTTTGAAAGCAACAGTTTATAAAGGGAATGGCACTTTTTCTGTAATCGATAAAAATTTGGAAGCCCCCAAAGCGGATGAAGTACGCATCAAGGTAGCTTACACCGGTGTTTGTGGGACAGATGTCCACATTTACCATGGCATGATGGACAAGCGTGTAGCTATCCCCCAAACCATTGGGCATGAGATGTCAGGAACCATAGATGCTGTAGGGGAGCATGTCAGTGACTACTCCGTAGGAGAAAAAGTGGTGGTGCGGCCATTGGATGACAGGTTAGTAAAACCATCTGATAAGGGGTATAACCATATTTGTGCAGAACTTAAGTTTATAGGCATTGACAGTCCGGGATCCATGCAGCAATATTGGAATGTTCCGGCTTTTGTATTGCACAAGCTGAAACCTGAAACTGACTTGAAATTGGCAGCTCTAATTGAACCTTTATCAGTGGCTGTTCACGATGTGAAAATGAGTGGTTTGGTATCTGGAGAAACTGCTGTAGTGTTAGGTGGTGGACCAATAGGTTTATTGGTGGCTTTGGTCGCTAAGAATACCGGTGCAAATGTGATTATCTCTGAGGTCAATGAGACCAGAATAAAAAAAGCGGCTGAATTTGGACTGCAGGCAGTGGATCCAACCAAAACAGATATCGTTGAATTGGTGAGGGAGCAAACAGAAGGAAGACTAGCAGATGTAGTCTTTGAAGTAGCAGGAGTGCAGCCTGCATTAGATGTTATGACCGAATTGGCAGGGATACGAGGAAGAATAGTAATGGTGGCCATTCACGGGGAGAAGAAACCGGTAGACCTTTTCAAGTTCTTTTGGAAAGAGTTGAGGCTAATAGGGGCAAGGGTGTATGAAAAGGAAGATTACGAGAAAGCCATTGCGCTGATTACTGCCAATGAACTTCCTTTTGAAAAAATGATTACCGATGTGCAACCTTTGAGCAATATCCAGCAGGTTTTTGAGTCCATCGATAAAAACCCTTCAGGTTTGAAAGTATTAATGGATTGCCAGCTATAAAATAAAATTCAACATTATCTTCCATCTATCTTGCTCAAATATCCAGGATTTAATTGGTAGCCATGGGTTTAAACCCATAGACAGAGGAAAAAAAACAGACCTTGATTTTGGCGGTATTGTTGCTGTTTTTCGACAACAATACTGACAAAATTACAAGGATTATTTATTACTGGGGTTGCAGATTATTTCATTAGACCTCACCAAGCCCCAACGGGGCGTCATATCATAGCCAAGGGTGAAAGCCCTTGGTATAAAAGAATAAGCATATCTTGATTTTGTCAACATTGTTGCTTTTTTCTGCAACAATGTTGACAAAATCATTACGAAATTACCTCTTTCGAGGTATTAAAAATTTTAACATTTAAACAATTTGAAATGTCAGTATTGAATTCTTTCAGTTTAGAAGGTAAAACAGCTTTGGTAACCGGTTGCAAGAGAGGCATAGGCAAGGCCATGGCCATAGGCTTGGCAGAAGCAGGTGCGAATATCATAGGCGTAAGTGCCACCCTCGAAACATCAGGCAGTGCAGTGGAACAAGAAGTAAAAGCATTGGGCAAAACCTTTAAAGGTTATGCCTGTGACTTTAGTGATAGAAAAGCTTTGTATCGTTTTATCGATGCCGTCAAACAAGATTTTCCGGTAATAGACATCCTTATCAATAATGCAGGAACCATTCTCAGAAAACCGGCTGCTGAGCATCCTGATGAAATGTGGGACAAAGTCATCGAAGTAAACCAAAATGCCCAGTTTATTCTTACTAGGGAATTCGGTAAGGACATGGTAAGTCGAGGAGCAGGGAAAATTGTCTTTACTGCCTCCTTATTAACTTTTCAGGGAGGCATTACCGTACCCGGCTACGCGGCAAGTAAGGGCGCTATAGGTCAGATGACCATGGCTTTTGCCAATGAATGGGCAGGCAAAGGGGTAAATGTTAACGCCATTGCACCCGGTTACATTGAAACAGACAATACAGAAGCACTTCGCAACGACCCGGAAAGAGCGGCCAGTATTCTTGGAAGGATACCTGCGGGCCGTTGGGGCAAACCCGAAGACTTTGCCGGGCCTACCGTATTCCTATGTTCTGGGGCTGCATCTTATATGCATGGCACCACAATGTTGGTAGATGGCGGCTGGATGGGCAGGTAGTGAATAAAAATTTCTTTTGAATTGATATTTTAGTAAAAAAAGACTTGTTTAGAGCACAAGTCTTTTTTTTTATGTAATAATTATTGCTCTACCAACTACCTAGAAAGTGAGGAAATGAGGCATTTCCTGATCTTTTATTTAATAGGCCTCTCCCACACTTTTGAAATAACTGATTGTCATCGATTTGCCAATTAAAAATTGCTATAAGACTGATTTACCCGTGTCTTTAGAGGTAATTGGATAGCTAGGTGTAAGTGTAAAGTACAGTAGTGGTGGCAAATGAAATCATTTTAGCTATCTCAAAAAATATTAGAAAAGGAAAAACTATATTTAGATTTCAATTTATGGATATTAATGCTAATGGGAAAATTAATGCCTTATCCAAACAAACTCTCTTGGTTGCTAAATGAAAATATTGGTATATTCTTTAGCCTACAGATCCATAATTTTCGACTTGTAAATTTCCTGCAAAAAGCCTTAGATGCTTCAAATAGGCATTTTACATTTTATTCAAAAATTGTTTTTAATACTTAATTTTAAAAAATGCTAATGGTCACAATAAGCGTTTGTATGAAATTCAAAAGTTTAGATTAAATGGAAAATGCCAATAGATATAACTCAAATAAATCCATAGTGGTACTTCCTTTTGTCAATATGAGTGCCGATCCTGACAATGAATATTTTAGCGATGGTATTACTGAAGAAATCATCAATGCATTGACCAACGTACGGGGATTGAAAGTCATTGCTAGAACCTCCTCCTTTGCCTTTAAAAATAGAAATGAAGATGTTCGTTCTATTGGAAAAAAGTTGGAAGTAGGTACTATTTTAGAAGGAAGTGTACGAAAAGTCAAAAAAAGAGTCCGAATCACGGCTCAGCTAATCAATACGAAAGATGGTGGACACATTTGGTCCAAAAATTTTGACCGAGAAATAGATGATATTTTTGCCTTACAAGATGAAATCAGCCTGCTTATAGCTGACCAGATTAGAGAAAATTATGGGCATTTCGACATTCAGAATCATTTGGTTGAAGCCCCAACCCAAAAAATAGAAGCCTACAACCTTTATTTAAAAGGACGTTATCATCAATTGAAATGGAATATTGACAGTTTTAATCTAGCAATCAGTTACTATAATGAAGCCACTAAAATTGACCCTAGTTACGCTATACCTTATTTTGGACTTGTGCAGTGCTATAGTTACTTATTTATGTGGCAAGCGATTACAAAAATTGAAGCAATAAAGCAGACTACTATTTATCTTAATAAATTAAAACTTACGCGTACAAATCTACCTGAATATCACCTTGCCCTTTCTAATTGTGCCATTTTGTTACATTGGAATTTAAAATTAGCACATGCCGAATTGAATAAAACTTTATCAATTAACCCTTCAAATATTGATGCTCTTGAGGCCCTTTCAGGTCTCTATATTGTGATTGGATCTTTTAATGAAGGAGTGGCAATTATTGATAAAGCACTTGAAATTAATCCACTTTCTGCCAATCACAGTTTCATGAAAGGCAATATTTTTTTCTATGCAAATGAGTATAAAAATGCCATTGAGTGGATGGATATTGCAATCCAACTTAACCCCAATTTGCACCTTGCCCATCAGGTAAAAATGGCATGTTTATTATTGCTAAAAAAGGATAAAGAATTTAATGTTTGTTTCGACCAAAACAAGCAATTTTCATTTGCACATAATTTCTGGAGGCTAAAAAACTTGATCCAAGGAAATGGGGAAAAATCTTGGCAAAAAGAGGATTATAAGAGTGAATTTCTACCATGGGAGTTGTATTATGCCACCCAATCCGGAAAACTCGATCATGCATTTGCATTATTAAAAACTGGATTAGAAAATCAAATTGGACAGTACTTCTGTTTTAGACATGATCCATTTTTAACCCCCTTAAGGGAAGATAAGCGTTTCCAACAAATTAAACTTGAACATCCCGAATTAGACATTAAACCTATTAAGTCTAAAATTTTGAGGGGGAAATCATTAATAAAAATGGAAACCGATGAAATCAAGACTGCTCTAAATGCCTTGGTGTGTTTTATGGATGATGAAGAAGGGTATCTCAATCCACAATTATCCTTAAAATCTCTTTCTGATAAAATAAACGTCCATCCAAACAAACTTTCTTGGTTGCTCAATGAACATGTAGGTAAAAACTTCAATGAATATATCAATACATTTAGATTGGAAGCTTTTAAACATAAGGCTCTTGATAAGACTTACACTCACCTCACTCTATTAGGCTTGGCTTATGAATGCGGATTTAATTCAAAAACTGTTTTCAATGCTTTTTTTAAGAATAATACAGGGAAGACACCAAGTGAATGGGTCAGAGAAAATAAAAAGTAATCTGATTTTACTCAATCCTTTAAAACTATAGGTTATTTTTGATTACAATTACATTTTAGCAGGATACCATGATCAAATCAGATTTTTTAAAATTGGCGTAATTTTATGATTATTCTAATGATTACGGATATCATGGTGTGGTTAGCAACTTCACCCCACTATCTTTAAGCACTTGGAATAGAAAAAAGCTCGTAATCATAAATAATTCACTTCAAAAAGTCCTTATTCATGTATAAACAGCTGCTCATTCTTCTGGTGATTGCATTTCTAATTATTAGTTCATTTAGGTTATTCTTATTTTATGTATCTTTAAACTAGGGCGGATTTGATTTAAAATAACATTGATGAAATAAAAGGAGCATGTAAGCAACATCATGTAGAAACACTTTCTCTTTTTGGATCCGCTGCAAAAAATGTTATGCTTGAAAATAGCGATATCGACCTTCTTGTAGCCTTTTCTGATGATATTGATATTTTAGATTACGCCGACAATTACTTTTCATTATTGGATACGCTTCAAAACATTTCAAATAGAAAAGTAGACCTTGTGTCTAGTAAATCAATGAAAAACCCGGTATTAAAAGAGGAGGTTTACCAGACAAAAGTAGAATTATATGCAGCCTAAACTACTGAAATACATTTTAGATATAGAAAGTGTTATTGAGGAAATCGAATCTATTAAAAAGAAAACCCAAAACGACTTTAACCTTTTTTCTGAAGATATAATCTTCCAACGTGCAGTTGAGCGGGATTTAGAGATTACTGGAGAAGCCAGTCGGAAAATGATTGATATCAACCCTGAGATTCAAATTACAGTGTCAAAAAATATCATTGGATTAAGAAATATTATTTCACATGCTTATGACTCGGTTTAACCTGAGATGTTAAGGGGAATAATTCAAAAGAATATACCTGTTTTAGCAGATGAAATCGTAAATGGAAAGCTGGATGGAGAATAAAATGATAAAATAGCCATAGTTTATTTTTTGTTATAGCAGTGAATTTTTAATAAATCTAATTTTTACCCTGTAGTTGCAAACTTCCCTAGCGAAATTTTTAGGGTTCACTTTTTATTGACCCAATAAATAAGTGTAAATTAATGCCGTACATTTTTAGTTTTACTATTACTCTAAATTAACAATTGATACAAGCCCAAATAAATTAAATATGGATTTTAAACTACTTATTTATTGTGCACTAAGTGTATTTTTATTTCAATCATGTCAGTCTACACCAAATTCTGAAAACCATAAAGAGGAGAATGAAATTGCAGTCAGCCCGGAGCAAATGGATAAATTGGGAATTACCAATGCGGAGCACTTAAGTGCCGCATCCAAGCGGGCACTGAATTGGCCGGATATTGGGAATGAATGGTTTATAGAATTCTCAAAATTACAGCCCTTAAAAGGGGATTTGACTTATGAAGAAGGAGTCGTTCGGAGAGACCCTAGTGCCATGCTATTTGAAAATGGTAAATATTATGTTTGGTATTCCAAAAGTACAGGACCAACGGATGGATTTGCCGGGGACATTGACAAAGACAAAGTATTCCCTTGGGATAGGTGCGATATCTGGTACGCGACTTCAGAAGATGGTTGGACCTGGAAGGAAGAAGGAATGGCAGTAGGCAGAGGGGAAAAAGGAGCCTATGATGATCGCTCGGTATTCACCGTTGAAATCATGAAGCATGAAGATATGTATTACCTGACCTATCAAACTGTAAAATCTCCTTATAATGTGCGGGTGAAAAATCAAATTGGACTAGCCTGGTCTGATTCACCTGGTGGCCCCTGGACCAAAAGTACTGAACCAATATTGAGTCCGGCAGACAATGGCATTTGGAAAGGAGAAGAACAGGATAGGTTTGCTGTAGTGAAAAAAGGGGACTTTGACAGTCATAAAGTCCATGATCCATGTATTCTTCCCTATAAAGGCAAATTTTACCTTTATTACAAAGGAGAACAAATGGGCGAGGAGATTACTTTTGGAGGTAGACAGATCCGGCATGGGGTGGCCATTGCAGACCATCCCAAAGGACCCTATGTCAAATCTCCTTACAACCCCATCAGTAACAGTGGACATGAGATATGTGTTTGGCCGTACAATGGTGGAATAGCCTCATTAATCACCACAGATGGCCCGGAAAAAAACACCATTCAATGGGCACCTGATGGAATCAATTTTGAAATTATGTCTTCCATCAAAGGAGCTCCTCATGCCATTGGCTTAAACCGCAGTGCGGATTCAGAAAAGGAACCTACTGAAATTCTTCGGTGGGGACTGTCCCATATTTACAATAACTCCGATTATCAAAGTATCGTGCGTTTTTCTTCAGCCAGAAGAACCTCACACAAAGCCAAGGGAGAATAAGCGCAAATCGAGATACTGGAATTAGCAGTTGTTAAATAAAATTATTTGTTAAGACTACTATCTTTACCACTAGATTTATCCTAACTATTATCCCAAAACGAACTCACCATGTCAATTGCTTCTAAAAGTGCTGTAGCCAAAGGGGACGGGACTTTTATTATTACTCAGGTCAACCTTTCTGATCCTCTAGAGGACGAAGTCTTAATCAAAATGAAGGCTGCAGGACTTTGCCATACAGATTATGATTCAATCAATTGGGGAAAGCCTCTTGTGATGGGCCATGAAGGTGCGGGAATTGTAGAAAAAATTGGATCAGCCATAAAAGAACTCAAAGTAGGGGATCAGGTGATTCTTAATTGGGCAACCCCTTGCATGCATTGTTTTCAATGTCAGGAGGGGAATCAGCACATTTGTGAGAACAATTCACCGGTTGTAGCCGGGGAAAATGGACATACTCCCGGTCATGCCAAGCTTGAGAGTAGCCAATGGAACGGAGAGAGCATTGAGCGCTCATTTAATCTTGGAACCCTAAGTGAGTATGCGCTTGTGAAAGAGGCTGCAGTGGTGAAAGTGGAAGAACCCGGACTTAATTTTTCGGCAGCAAGCATAGTGAGTTGCGGGGTGATGACAGGTTTTGGCTCCGTTGTAAATGCGGCAAAGGTGGAAGCAGGAAGTTCAGCTGTGGTATTAGGTTGCGGGGGAGTTGGCCTGAACGTGATTAACGCTTGTAAAATTTCAGGAGCAGCGAAAATTATCGCAGTAGACGTAAACCCTACAAAGTTGGAATTGGCTAGAAAATTCGGAGCAACGGATACGATTCTTGCGGACAAGTCGGACATAGGTTTGTTGGCTGCGGCTAAAGATGTAAAGGAACTATTAGGAGGTCGAGGCTCTGATTATGCTTTTGAGTGTACGGCCATTCCTGCCTTGGGTGCTGCACCTTTGGCCATGGTTAGGAATGCCG
Source organism: Cyclobacterium sediminis (assembly GCF_054781075.1). Taxonomy (NCBI): domain Bacteria; kingdom Pseudomonadati; phylum Bacteroidota; class Cytophagia; order Cytophagales; family Cyclobacteriaceae; genus Cyclobacterium; species Cyclobacterium sediminis. The sequence continues at coordinate 179,424 of NZ_BAAGVC010000008.1, forward strand.
GTACTGCGGTACAGGTGAGTGGAATTGAGGAAGAAATAAGCATTGACATGAGGCTATTTGAATGGGACAAAGTCTATATTAATCCTCTTTATGGGAAATGTAGACCGCAGATCGATTTCCCAAAAATCATGAAACTTTACAAGAAGGGTGATTTGATGTTGGATCAAATGATCACCCGGGAATATGAGTTGGAGAATTTACAACAAGCATTTGATGACATGCTTGCAGGGAAAAACGCAAAAGGAGTAATTGTTTTTAATTAATTTAGTCTATTCTATGAGTAGTTTCAGAACCAGTGACTTGTCAGACAAAGCCTTTGAAAAAGATGGTTTGCGCTTCCTCACTGTTAAAACTCCAAACCTTAAAGGGAGGGGAGACATTTGTCTATTTGTGCCTGATGGAACGGATGCACTTACCGATCTGCCCATTTATATTTTGCTTCATGGAGTTTATGGGAGTTCCTGGGTTTGGGCAATGAAGGGCGGCGCTCATCATACAGCTAAAAGGATGATGGATTCCGGTGAAATTAAACCTGCTATTCTGGCCATGCCTTCAGATGGGCTCTGGGGAGATGGATCAGGTTATCTAGGGCATAATAACAGAGATTTTGAGCAATGGATCGTATCAGATGTGCCAAAAGCTGTTTATGAGAATATTTCCACTGCAAGTGAGAAATCTCCACTTGGAATAGCTGGTTTGTCTATGGGAGGGTATGGTGCTTTAAGGATGGGTTCCAAATTCCCGGAAGTTTTCAAGGCCATTTCTGCACACAGTGCCATCACAAAGTTTTCTGAGATGGAGGCTTTTGTTGAAGAGCCTTTGAATGCTTATGATTTAATGCATAAGAATAACGATGTGATTGATTCTATAAGAAAAAATCCCAAAACTATTCCTGCCTTACGCTTTGACTGTGGTAAAAAGGATGAGCTGATTGAAGGCAATCGCTTATTACATACTCAATTACTGGAATTGGGTGTACCTCATGTTTATGAGGAATTTGAAGGGGCACATGAATGGCCCTATTGGCAGAGGCACTTGGAAAGCACCTTAAAGTTTTTTGATCAAAACTGTGTTAATAAATTATAGCATTAAAAGGCTATAAGCTTATTGGTTAATCTTTTCCTGTTTATCAACTAGTGTATAGGGTTGGATTAATAGATTCACTGACAAACCCAGAAGAGCTGATAATTTTCTAACCATTTCTACCTTCATAGGTCTTTTTCTATTGAGCACAAGACTAACCGTGGTTTTGCTTCCAATAGCTGGGATTAAGTCTTTGTCTTTTAGGCCTTTTCTTTCCATTGTGTCTTTAATGGCATCAATTGGGTCAGGAAGTGAAATAGGGTAATGTTCCTTTTCATACTTTTCTATTAGTGTCACTAATAATTCCGCTTCCATTCCTTCTGCACTATCGGGGTTAGCATCGAAAATTGTAGAAAGTCTTTCTAAAGCAATTTCATATTCTTGTTCCGTAGTGATTGTTTTTTCCCACTTCATAATTACTATTTGTCAATATTAATATTGTTCAACAATATTTGCATCAATTTTGTCGTATTCAGCATGTGTTCCAATAAACCTGATAAATATCCACTGCTTTTGATAAGAAATCTGTGCAATAATTCTATATCTGTTTTTTGAAATTTTAAACACTATTCGCTTATTTTTCAACGTTTTAGCTTTTGAAAAATCATTAATCACATCCGATGGTTTTTGCCAGTTTGCACTTTTTGCAATTGAAACCCAAGTTTCTATACTTGTTTTAGCATCCGGGTACTTTTCGTAAAATGCAATCAGATTTTTGATTGAAACGATATTTTTCAATACAGCTAACTTTACAACGATGGAAGGTAGGAAAAAGTTTTCAAATTGAAAACAAAAGTACAAAAATAATTTATTGAGGTTAAAACTCTTTCTTAAAATTACTGATTATTGATTGAATAACAAAGTATTTAATCAAAGTAAAATCGATATATTCAATACAACCATAATGTTTTAATTGTATTTGCTTCAGTTTAATGTTTCGAAGCAATAATTTACCCTTAATAATTTCTTTAAAGGCAATGGAGGTCTTGATTTTAGTTCAAATAAATTAAATCGTATTTAATATTTTTTATCTTGTGCATAAAAAACCTAGACCTAAAAACTACATAAACTGGATAGTATAGAATAAAAACCAGTTTGGCATGGGCTTCAGTACCTAACATCACCTTATAGGGGCTTCTAAACTTGGCTGCTCACAGCAAAACGAAATGAGCTGAGTTCGACTAAATTTGATGAATAGGGCCATTTTTTGCTCTGAGATGCCCGCCAACGTTTCCGGCCATTACCGCCTTCACTTCGGACAATATAGACAAGGCTATTTCTTCAGGACTCTCCGCACCTATATCCAGCCCCATCGGGCCAAAAATCAAGTTTTCTTCCTTTTCCTGTAGGGCAATATCCTGATTAGCTAATTGGTCCATTAACTTTAGCAGCTTTTTTTTGGGGCCAAGTACACCTATATAGGGACAATTGTAAGGGTACAGACCTTTTAAAATTTCCAGGTCATAATTGAAATTATGACTCATAAGTACCACAGCTGTTTTCCGGTCCACTTTTAATTGGGCTGCCACCTCATTTGCCTTTCCCCTTAATAGCGAAATGGCCTCAGGAAAGCGCGTAGGAGTAACCAAATCACTTCTCCCATCTGCAATGACAATATCCCAACCCATGGCTTTGGCCAATTTAACAAGGGGCAATACATCATTCCCTGCACCAATGATGTTCAATCGGATGGAGGGTTGCATATTCTCTACAAATGCAGTGAAATTTGATTGTTCAATGGATTGAATTAGGGATTTACTGTGAGTAAAAACAGTTGAACATGCCTCTAAAATGGAATTTTGGACCTCGGTTTTTATTTGTTTAAACGCTTGACTGGAAATGGCTTCTTTTTCTTGAAAGAGGAGCAGGGTACCGGGTTGGCTAGCCCTATTATTTTTTAAATCAAATAGGGTAACCAGCACTTTAGGTGCTCGGTTTGTTGTGCAGGCTTTAAGCAATTGGATTGGATTATTTTCCTTGTTTTCCACGATTGGTTCAATCAATATATGGATAATTCCATTGCAGCCCAGACCTACTCCAAATTTAGCATCATCATCATCTGTGGTGTCATAGGTGACCAGCATTGATTGCTGCTTAAAAATTACCATTTGTGCTTTCTTGAGCGCGTCTCCTTCCAAACAACCGCCTGAAATTGCTCCTGTTAAGGCCCCGTTTTCCGTAATAAGCATTCTGGCTCCCGGTTGACGGTAAGAAGATCCTTCCACTTTTACAACGGTCGCAAGTGCAGTTTTTTCATTGTGCTGTACTGCCAAATTATATGCTTTGATGATTTCTTTTATTTCCTTCATGTCCCTACAAATCTGTTTGGTGAAAGTAAGTGATGGGAAATAGTTGGCCCTTTTTAAAAGTGTCTTTTTCCGGTGGCAGGCTTAGAAAGCCATCTGCCAAGGCCAAGTGGACAAGGTCTCCTGAACCTGAATTGATTACAGGCTCAGCAAGAATTTTTCCATCTTCAAAACTACTTTTAATAAGCAGATGGTTGGTTAAGGGTTTTTTAAATGTAACCTCTTTATTAAGGTAGGCATAATTACTTTTTGGAGAAGTTCCCAAGTAATGATTGAACCAGCATTTAAAATATAGATGAAAACAAACCAGCGTGGAGCTGGGATTGCCGGGAAAGCCAAAAATACTTTTCTCGGCTTTGGTGCCAAATAAAAATGGTTTTCCGGGCTTTTGCTTTACGCCATGAATGTGTATTTGAATACCTAATTCCGCAAAAACATCCGGTAGAAAATCATATTTTCCCTTGGAAACAGCTCCTGAAAACAGAAGTAGGTCATATTCTTCCAGCAGTTTCCCTATAGAAGCATTAAGCTCTTCCTTATTATCAGGCAGGTGAGTAGTATGTGCTTCAATATTCAAGTCTTTGAGTGCAGCTTGAAGCATATACACATTTGAACGCCTAATTTGATGGGGAAGGGGTGTGTTTTGGATAGGTACCAGTTCATCTCCTGTAGAACAGATCATAACTTTTGGAAGTTGCACCACTTCTACTTCAGTGTGTCCGGTAGTGGCCAGAACGCCTTTTACACCGGGGTGAATCCAAGTGCCTGAAGAAAGCAATTGTTCACCCTTTTTCGCATCAATTCCTTTTTTATGTGTGTTTTGAAAAGCTTTGTGATCCGTAGAAATTAATCGAGCCACCCCATTCTTGATGGTAAATTTTTCATAGGGAATGACACAGTCTGTATGCCTGGGTATAACAGCACCTGTCATGACTTCCAGGCAATTTTCAGGATTATTCAAACTTTTTTGTTTTTGCCCTGCGGCCTGTATATCTTCGATTACAAATTGTTGGCGTATTTGAAGCTGATCACTTTGAATGGCAATCCCATCCATGGCCACACGATCGAAAGGCGGAGCATCACGATCCGCATATATATTTTCTGCAAGCATTCGGTTCAGGCAATTTTCAAAAGAAACCCTTTCCGTGGGGCCTTTTTTAGAAAATTTTAGCAATATTTCTTGGGCTTCACTTACGCTTATCATCGGGTAAATTGTCTGGGTTTGAAGAAAAAACTATCCTCCTAAAAATGACATGGAATTTTTAGCTTGGTCTGAAACTTGGTTTTCCGCTTCGAAACCGTCTTTTGCCTTATTTGCAACTGCTTCTAGAATCGCTGTTTTGATTAGATCCTCCTCACAGCCACTTCGCAATATATCTCTCAAATTGGTTACAGGTGGTCCATAAAGACATGTTCTTAGTTCTCCGGTGGCAGAAAGCCTAATCCTATTGCATGTGCCACAAAATGTTCTGCTAAAGGCCGGAATTATTCCAAAAGAGCCTTTGAATCCGGGTACTTGGTAATTGACAGAGGTACTATTGGATTCATCATTGATTTTTCGAATGCCGGGAAAATGGGCTTCAATATAAGTGTATAGGGCTTTGTAGTTCCACTCAGGAATATCAAATTTACCGGTACCATTAAAGGGCATTTCTTCCAAAAACCTGACAGACAAAGCATGATCCTTCGTTAGGTTGATAAAAGGAACAATGTCCTCAATGTTCTTTTTTCCGTCAATTACACAATTGAGTTTTACATTAAAATCTTGGGAAAGTAAGGTTAAAATACAATTCATCACTTCCTGAAACTTATCCCTTCTTGTAATCTCAAAAAAGCGTTTCGGGTCCAAAGAGTCCAAGGAAATGTTTACCTTTTTTACCCCGAACTTGGCCAATTGATTGATTTGAGCCTTGGAAATGGAACCATTACTCGTGAGGGTTATTTCTTTAAGTCCTTGATTTTTAGAGAGCAATTCGATGAAGCCTAAAATGCCTTTCCTTACAAAGGGTTCTCCACCGGTAATTCTGATTTTCTTGACCCCAAGATCAACAAATAGGCCTGTAAGGTAATCTAGTTCTTCATAGCTAAGTAGGTCATTTCGCTGAACAAAATTCATTCCTTCCTCCGGCATACAATAATAGCACCTGAAATTACAGCGATCAGTCACTGATAATCTCAAATAATCTAATGCTCTACCGTATTTGTCGATTAGCTTTTGCTCCATATTAATTTGATTGGTAATTGGTTGACACCTTTTGATCTAGGGGTGTGCATTTACCCATACAGTTTGATCTGTAAAATATTCCTTTTTCCAAATTGGAACAGTCATTTTAAGTTCATCAATTAGGAATCTGCAAGACTCAAAAGCATCCTGTCGGTGTGAAGAAGAAGTCCCAATAACTACTACAGGCTCACCAATCTGTTTTGCTCCCAATGCATGAATAATTAACACTTTTTTTAGCGGCCATTTTTTGATTGCCTTTTGTGCTAATTTTTTCATTTCCGAAATGGCCATCGGTTCATAGGCTTCAAATTCCAGTTTTACAACCTTTTTTCCCAAAGCATGATTTCTTACACTGCCAATAAATAAGTCCATTCCTCCGGCCTCTGGATCTTGTAAGTAGGAATAGGCATCATCCAAGACAATTTTATCCACCAATTGAATGTGTATCATATTATCCGCCACTTACAGGTGGTATTAACGCAATTTCTTTTGCTTGCCCAATGGGTTGATCGTCCTCCGCATATTCCAAATCCACAGCAATGCCAATACTGCTAAGATTTCCCATTCTTGGATATTGTTGCAAGATCCATTTTTTCAAATCCATTACGGTTTGTAGGGAAGAATCATTGGGCAAGGCCAATTCTCTTTGACCAACAATGTCCTTAGAAATTCCAAACAATTGAATTTTCATACCTTCAGTAATTTTCTTTAATCTAATGTTAAAGCTAAACATAAGCATTCGATTAAACATAAAAATTAAGTATATTCTTAAGAAAATAACTTATTTGAACCTGGCATTCCGGCAAAGTTTTTTTTTAGAATTCCCTAGGACAGTTATTTTATTAAATATTTTTATTAATGGTACTATCTAATTTAGGGCTTGCTCCTCTTTGTTAGCGGAAAAAGATTACGGTAATCAAAGTAAATTAGGGAAATGGATACAACAATAAAACTGGAAGGGCTTAAAAAATACTTGATTGTATTTATTGTTTGATAAATATTCACATATTTTTCCCAATAACCTCGGCAAATTAAAATAATTACATGATTTATTATAAATATTTTTCACTATTCAATAATCTTTCATAAAAAATTATTTCAACAGTATTATAACCTGTAAAAATAAAAGTAGATAGGTATAAATTGTGTAATTCAGGAAAAATTCATTACTTGTATTGTTTATTTATAAAATATCAACCCTATGGACAATAACCTATCCGTTCCTGAGCTAGTAGGCTTATTGCAGACCGGAGATCAAAAAGCCTATAATAAATTGTATAAATTATTCGGACCTAAAATTCTTAATACTTGCAGGAAAATGTATTTAAATCGGCAAGATTCAGAAGAAGTGGTGCAAGAAGTGTTTTTAAAGGTATGGGAAAAAAGAGCAACATTAGACAGTACTTTGTCTTTTAATGCTTACCTGTTGGCCATTATGAAATCTAGGATTTTTAAACGATCTAAAAAGCAGGCTTTAGAAATTGCTTATCAGAAATACAATATCCATTTTTTAAAGAAGTCAGACAATAGTACCGAGGAACAAATTCTATTTGAAGAAATAAAGTCATTCTCAAACAGAGCAATAGCCACACTACCCAAGGGACAGAAAGAAGTCATTTCCCTTAGATTTTCAGAACAAATGACCTCAGAAGAAATTGCGGAAAAATTACATATTTCCAAAAGAACTGTTGAAAATCAATTGTATAAAGCTACTAAAAAGCTAAAAAAACAGTTTATATCCAATGAATTAATTCCCTATGAAATGCTTTTGATATTATTTATTTACTAAACAAGACCATGTTTAGTTGTTACTTTTGTAAAATTAACCATTAATTAATAAATATATAGTAAAAATAATATTTGACATAAGTAAATGTAGGTAGTAAAGGATATATACCATATAAACAATTGGTTTAAGATGGATAACTTCACCAAAAAATGGCAAGATTTTCATGAAGGCAAACTTTCGAAAAAGGAAGCGATTGAATTTTTGCATTTTCTTGAAAGCGATCTTGGAAAAAGAAGTTATCAAAAACTACTGAAAGAAACATGGGCTGAAGAGGAAGAAATTAAATCAATAAAAGGAACACAGCTCTCAAAGACTTTTCGGCCAAAGTCTGACAAAGACCTGCCTTCCAAAAACAATGAAGATTTTTTTAATAGCTTTCATTCTACAAAAATTTCTGCATTAAAATCTATTTTAACATATGCTGCCTGCCTGATCGCATTATTATTGGTTTTTAAGAACCTTGGTTTTTGGCTGGAGAGGAATAAGGAAGAAAGAAAAATTGAGCAAGAAATTGTATGGCTTATTAAATCCAATCCACGAGGAATCAAATCTAAGATCTTATTACCGGATAGTTCATGGGTATATCTAAATGCTGGAAGTGAAATTAAATACCCGGAAAATTTTGTAGTGAACCGTCAAGTCATTTTAACCGGAGAAGCATTTTTTGAAGTTTTTAGAGACAAGGATCATCCTTTTACGGTAGAGGCTTCCCACATTAAAACACAAGTATTAGGTACCTCTTTTAACGTCAATTCTGTTTTTCCTGAATCCGTTGAAATTGGATTGGCAACAGGTTCATTAAAGATTTTGAACCCTAGCACAGGAGAAGAATTAATTTTGTCCCCGGGAGAAGCCAGTAATATATCATCCGATAAGGGTGAAATGAAAAAATACAGTGTTGATCCCAAAAAAATCGCCCCATGGAAAGAAGGTATTCTGCAATTCAACCATGAAGATTTCGAAAGAGTAGTCAAAAAATTAGAAAACTGGTATGGCGTTGAAATTACAATTAAAGGAGAGACACCCAAAGAAAAATGTAATGGAGATTTTCCGAAAAATACCTATTTGACAAATGTTTTAAATGTATTGGGCCACGCCTTGAACTTCAGTTTTGATATCAATAAAAACCAAGTAACGATAAATACCAATAATATGAATGAATAAGTAGTACTATAATTATTTCTAACCAATACCCAAAATTCCATGAAACATGTTTTATTTAACAAGTTTAATAGCCTAAAGTATAGGATACTTATCGTTGGGTTATTAAGCATAATCACCGTGCTGCCTACATCAGCTGCCAATACTGCCAAAAGTATTGAAGATGTAAAAATAAGATTGGATTTCCTTGAAGGAAATTTGAAAGATCTTTTAAGTAATATAGAAAGTAAGACAGATTATCGTTTTTTCTACACAGATCAGGCAGTTGAAGACACCGAGGTCCTTACACTCGATAGAAGTAAGGGGACAGTTGCAGACATTTTAAAGGATCTGGCGCGTCTAAAAAATTTACATTTCAAGCAGGTTAACAACAATATTAGTGTTAAGTATCTGGGTGAAAAACCAAATCAAAAAAAGGTTGAAATTGTTCTGGAACGGGCTGACATAAACATTAAAGGTCAGGTTACAGATAAATCAGGGGAAGCAATTCCCGGGGCTGCCATATCAGTTATTGGAACCACAGTAGGAACCATAACGGATATTGACGGTAATTTTTCATTAACAGCGCCTGAAGATGGAGAATTAATGGTATCCTATATAGGATTCACTACGCAAAGGATTCAAATCAATTCCCGGTCCATCATCAATGTAACCCTAGAGGAGAACATCGCAGGCTTGGAAGAAGTTGTGGTGACCGCCTTAGGGATTAAAAGAGAGGCTAAAAGCCTTGGTTATGCTACTTCTACGGTAGAATCTGAAGAAATGACCATCAACAGAACCCCTAATTTTATCAATTCCCTTCAAGGGAAAGTTGCAGGGGTAAACATTTCTTCCATGGGTTCAGGACCTCAGGGTAGTAGTAAAATCAGGATTCGAGGAGTGTCCTCTTTTGGAGGAAATAACAGCCCACTTATTGTTGTCAATGGTGTGCCCATAGACAATACCAATTTTGGTGTCAGTGGAGATGTATCTGAAGTTGGAAGTAACAGGAGATCGGATAGTGGAGATGGATTGAGCAGTATAAACCCTGATGATATCACCTCTATGTCTGTGTTGAAAGGAGCTGCAGCTTCAGCACTTTACGGTGCCAGGGCAAAAGATGGTGTGATAATGATCACCACGCGAAACAGGGCTACAGGCTCCGGAATTCAAATAGAGCTCAATACCAATTATACCAATGATACCCCTCTTGATTTTACTGATTATCAATATGAATATGGACAAGGAGAAGGCGGTCTAAGACCTACTTCACCCAGACCTGTTTCGGGAGTTTGGAGCTTTGGAGAAAAAATTGAGCCGGGAATGACACAAATATTATTTGATGGAATAGAAGTTCCCTACACTGCGCAACCCAATAAGATTAGAGATTACTATAGAAATGGTTCGACGCTTTCCAATACCGTTACCTTATCTTCCGGAGGAGAGAACGGTGGTTTTAGCTTGTCGGTAGCAAATATGGACAGCAAGGCCATATTACCAGGTTCTAATTACAATCGAAAAACGATTAATTTGGGTTTTACCCAGAACATAAAAAAATTAAAGGTTTCCGGGAATATTAATTATTCCAAAGAGGATAGAATCAATCCTCCTAATATAGCAGAACAGGATTTTAGTCCTGTGGTCATCTACACGCTTTCGAGTACCATGCCTTTGGATTTATTGGAGCAATATGCCTTTGATGAAAATGGGGATGAATTTCCTTACTCAAGATTTACCAATAGAACCAATCCATACTTTGCCCTTTCAAGGTTTGAAAACAATATTAGAGATAGGGTTTATGGAAATATAACTGCCAGGTATGACATTACTGACTGGTTATATGTTCAGGGAAGGTTTGGTCAAGACTTTTATTCCAGAGATTCTGAATACAATTTGCCAACGGGCTCTCAAAGACAATCTTCTCCCCCTCCGGGATTTGTCAATGGACAATATATCCAGGATATCAGAAGGTTCAGAGAGGTCAATACAGATTTTCTATTGGGTATGAACAAATCTTTTGGTGATTTTGGCTTAATGGTTAACCTTGGTGGTAACCAGATGTACCGAAAATTAGATGTGAACACCCTTCTGGGAGAAAATTTCTATACCAGAGATCTTTATACCATTGGAAATGCCAGTAAGATTACTACCAATTACAGTATTTCTGAAAGGCAAGTGAACTCTTTATATGGTAGTACAGAGTTATCTTGGAAAGGCTTTTTATACCTTAATGGTACGGTTAGAAACGATTGGTTTTCTACACTTTCTCCTGGCAACAGAAGTATTGTTTACCCTTCCATCACCGGTAGTTTTGTCTTCTCTCAAGCATTTGAAAATTTGCCTAACTGGATGACTTTTGGAAAAATTAGGGTGGCTTATGCGGAAGTAGGTAGTGATACAGATGTTCAGCCTTATGCGAACAATCTGTTTTACAATATCAACCAGCAACAATTTCCAAACTCCAATGGTGTGGCACAGCCTGTAGGAAGTGTTAGTGGCTCAGTGGTGCCCAATTCAAATTTAAGGCCCATGAGGGTTAGAGAACAAGAAATTGGATTGGAAATGACTTTGTTCGATAATCTTCGTTTTGAAGTTTCCTATTATGACAAACTCTCTTCAGATCAAATTTTACAGGCACAAATTTCTAATGCCTCCGGTTATGTTAATCAACTTATCAATGTAGGAGAAAGTGAGAATAAAGGAGTAGAAATGTATGCGAATATTTCCCCTATAAAAAACGCAGATTTTGAGTGGAATTTTGGAGCCAATGCTTCTTATAACAAGTCCAAAGTTTTAAGTCTTGGTGATGATGTTGAAGGTTCATTTATCACTGTAGGTACTGCTGAATTTCATGGTGAGTTAAGGCAAGAGGTAGGGAAGCCCATGGCGCAATTGTATGGTTGGGGATACCTAAGAGATGATCAAGGAAGACAAGTTTTTGATCCGGACAGTGGTAGACCGTTAAGATCAAATGAGCAATTAAACTTTGGTTCAGCAATACCTGTGTGGGTAGGAGGTTTTACAAATAGTTTCAATTATAAAAAGCTAAGTTTTTCCTTCTTGATTGACTTTAAATTAGGACACAAGTTGATTTCAGGTACCCATACCAATGCCTATAGACATGGTCTAGACAAAGCTACGCTAGTAGGAAGAGAGCAAGGTTATGTAGTTGGTGAGGGCGTTAACCCAAATGGGGAAGTGAATACAGCACAAGCTCCCGTACAGACTTTTTATGAAACGATTCGTTCCGGAAGAATGTCTGAACAGTCCGTATTCAATGCCGGTTCATGGCAATTGCGTCAGTTGACCTTGGGATATGACCTAACTGACTTGATTCCACAAAACAATTTTATCAAAGGATTGAGATTAAATGTTGTTTCAAACAATGTTGCGGTAATAAAAAAATGGGTACCTCATATCCATCCGGACCAAAATGGTATTATCTCCGATAATAGAGCAGGTTTGGAAGCTACCGGTTTGCCGGTTACCAGAAGTATAGGTTTTAACCTGAATGTGAAGTTTTAATGACTTTGCAGCTAGCCATGAAATGTGAGTTACAACTAAATTTATTAGCGATGAAAAAGTCTAAAAAATCATATATATACCCAGTTATTTTGCTATTCCTTTTGTTTTCCTGTGATTCAGGATTTGACGAAATGAATACCAATCCGGTCAGATTAACTTCAATTGACCCTACCTTTCAATTAAACCAGGCGATCATTACCAGTTCTCCGGGTTACAATAATTTGACTTATGAGGTAACCATTGTAAGGCAAATGATTACTCCCTTCCAAGGTGTTGGGACAGGAGGTAATTTAAATCAAGACAATAGAGCCGCTACCCAAGGTAACTGGTATACCTATTATGAAACCATCATCAAAAATCTGGTGGACGGTTTATCTGCACTGGAGAATATGCCGGATAGGTCCAACCTGGAACATATCATTAAAATATGGAAAGCGCATGCTTTTATTGTTTTGACAGATACCTATGGTGATATTCCTTATTCTGAGGCCGGAAAAGGTTATATCGATGGTGTAGTATTTCCTAAGTATGATTCTCAGGAAAGTATTTACAATTCCATATTAAGCGATTTAGAAGCTGCAGTCCAAGGACTAGATGCTTCCAAAGACGATATTGGCCAAGAAGTAATGTATAGTGGCAATATCGAACAGTGGAAAAGATTGGGCAATTCTTTACTTCTGCGTGCCGGAATGCGTTTGTCTAAAGTTGACCCTTCAGCAGCAGCTTCCTATGCAAGCAAGGCGGTTGCAGGAGGTTTGATGCAATCCAATGCTGACAATGCTGTGGTAAGACACAATGCTGACTATAGAAATGGTGTCGGCACAAACTTGAACGGAGGGCAAGCGCCTTTTTATTACCTTGATAGGGAATTTGTGGATTTCTTTAAAGATAATGAAGATCCAAGATTGACATCTATTGGAGTGAGGTATATCGGGGCCTTAAGTGGTAACGATCAGGTGGAAGCCAATGCAGTAAGAACTTTTGATGCACAAATAGGAATGCCTCAAGGCTATGACAATACCACCATCATCCCTGTAGTGGAAGATGAGGGACTTGCCAGTCTTTTTGATTATAGTCAACTGGATAGGAGCCGAATGGGAAATCCGGAAGCTCCCAATTTTTTGGTAACCTATTCTCAAACGATGTTATTGTGGGCAGAGGCGGCTTTTCGCGGATGGGCTCCGGGAGATCCTGAAGAATTATACCATGAAGGGATAAGAGCGCATATGGAGCAATTGGCATCTTATGGAAATAATGTAGCCATCCCTTCTGATGAGATTGATACCTATATTGCTAACCACCCATTAGAGGTAGGTAAGGAACTGGAATTAATCAATACGCAATATTGGGTTTCTTCATTTTTAATAGGTCATGAAGCCTGGTCTAATTTCAGGAGATCAGGTTATCCTAATTTAACTCCCAATCCGTATCCCGGTAGTGACCTTAAAGATGAAGATTTTATCAGAAGGCTTACTTATCCTGATGCGGAGTTGACAGTAAACAAAGAAAATATAGATGTAGCCACCAGTAGAATGGGGCCAGATATTTTGGATACCAGGGTTTGGTGGGACGTTAAGCAATAGTATTAAACAACCTATTATTTCCTATTTAAAAACCTTGGCTATGTATTGAAGTTTCAATTACATAGCCAAGGTTATAATAAATCAACTGAATTTCAGCTGAATATAAAATGGTGAGGCTGTTTTGTATGGATTGTTATTGACAATAAACCAAAAATGAAAAATATAAAAGAAAGATTAAAATCCGGTGAAACGTTGGCCGGTTGTTGGCTAAACCTGGGCAGTGCTGTAACAGCAGAAATTGTGGGTTTATCAGGTTATGACTGGGTGCTGATCGATTTAGAACATGGTTCAGGTGAACAGAGTGATTTATTGCATCAACTCCAGGCCTTATCCAATACTCCCGCTACAGCTTTAGTTAGAGTGGAGAGCCATCATAAGGAAAGAATTCATCGGGTATTGGATCTGGGAGCCAATGGAGTAATGGTTCCTCAGATAAAAAAAGCAGCAGAAGCCAAAGCTGCCATTGCAGGAATTCATTATCCACCTAATGGAAAGAGAGGAGTAGCAAAAATGGTCAGGGCAACAGGTTTTGGTAAAAACTTCAACGCCTACAAAGAAAGCACAATGCAAAATCTATTAGGAGTGATCCAAATTGAAACAGTAGAAGCCTTAGGTGCGCTGGATGAAATTGCTGATCTTCCAGGAGTAGATGTATTATTTATTGGTCCTGCAGACCTTACCATGGCATTGGGAATAGATGGAGACTTGTCACACCCTTTATTTGTAAATGCAGTAAATAAAATTGTGAAGGCGGCAAAAAGAGCAGGTAAAGCTGTCGGTATCTTGCTATTCGATCCCAATGATTTTCAAAAATACAATGAACTGGGTATTCAGCTTATCGCATGTGGAGCAGATGCAACCTTTGTAGCCAATGGTGCTAGAGCCATGGCTAGTGAGTTGAATTCGGCTAAAAATAAGAAAGGGTAAACAGATGTTGCAAGACCCTTTAATTATTCTAATCATAGGAATGCTCATCGTAATCGGTGGCATCATAGTCGGGAAATTAAATCCTTTTATTGCGCTAATAGTGGCTGCCCTGGTGGTGGCTTGGATGACTCCTTCAGCAGCTATTATTGACTTTGCATTAAGCAAGGGGCAATCTGAATCTGCGGCCCAAGCTTTGGCAAATACCTCCATTGGAGAACGAATTGCTGCAGCTTTCGGAAGTACGGTAGGTAAAATAGGTATTTTAATAGCTATGGCAGCCATCATTGGAAAAGCCATGTTGATGAGTGGTGCAGCAGAACGGATCGTTAGGTCTATTCTAGGTTTGACAGGTGAAAAAAATGCCCCCTTGGCATTTTTAAGTGGTAGTTTCTTCTTGGGGATACCTGTCTTCTTTGATACAGTATTTTACCTAATGATCCCTTTGGCCAAAGCCATGGCCATGCGATTGAAGCAGAGTTATTTACTACTCGTTTTGTGCATCACTGCAGGAGCAGCCATGGCCAATTCATTGGTGCCCCCAACCCCAGGTCCTCTATTTTTAATTGCTGAAATGGATATTCCCATAGGCATGATGATGGTAGGTGGTTTCCTAGTGGGGTCGGTGACCATTATTGTAGGTTATTTCTTTGCTGTATGGGTAAATAAAAGAAATCCAATTCCATTGAGGGAATCCATTGATGCTCCTTTAAGTGAAATTGAAGCCTTGGCAAATAAAGATGCTTCTCAATTGCCATCATTGGGAATCTCTCTGTCTCCAATATTGGTGCCTTTAGTGTTGATTACAGGTAATGCTACCGTCCACACTTTTATGGATATGGACAGTGCCGGAAATGGCAATGTTTTGCTCTCGATACTTCAGTTTTTTGGAGAGAAAAACATGGCCTTAATCATGGGGGCTTTGGCGGCGCTTTTGACCCTTTTTATTCAGAAAAAGAAAACAAATGATGGGATGAAAGGGGCTGTTCAGTCTGCATTAACCAGCGGAGGAGTTATTATATTGATAACTGCTGCAGGTGGAGCTTTCGGAGCCATGTTACAACAAACGGGAATTAGTTTAAGAATTGCTGAGCTTACATCAGGCTATCAAATGGCCCTTATTCCTCTGGCATTCTTTATTACCGCATTGGTGAGAACAGCCCAAGGTTCTGCTACTGTGGCCATGATTACTGCCTCAGGTATTTTATCCGGTATGTCTACCACCGGTCTGGATTTTCATCACCTCTACTTGGGTTTGGCCATCGCTTGTGGATCCAAATTAGTTCCTTGGATGAATGACAGTGGATTTTGGATTGTATGTAAAATGAGTAATTTAACTGAGAAAGAAGCTTTGCGGACTTTTTCTCCTTTGCTTACAATTATGGGAATTGTAGGATTGGTAACCATTATGATAGCCGCAAAAATATTTCCTTTAGTTTAAAATAATTAACCCAAAGTAATATGAAAGACATTTTAAAAATTTTACAGCGGAGAAGGTTTATGAAGCTGTTTGCTTCCGGTACCGCCGGAGCGCTCACAACGGCTGGTGTAGCTATAGGAGCAGATAGGTCAACACTTAAACCTACGAACAGAAAGGCAAAAAAGGTTTTAATGAAAGTAGGCTGCCAGTCCGGTGGAACATCTGAAGAAAACCTGGCCTTTAAAGCCCGGCATGGTGTTTATAATATGGATGGAGGCATGCCAAAATTTATCCCGGGAAAAGGATGGGATCTAGAAGATTCCTTAAGGAAAAGAGATGCTTGCGAAAAATATGGTATCAGTTTAGATGCCTACCATCTTCCGCTCACTTCCGCGGGAATTGACCGTGTGGTAGTCCCAAATATCATGTTGGGAAAAGCCCCTGAGAGAGACAAGGAAATTGAGATGATTCAGCAGATGATTCAGGTATCTGCAAAAACAGGGGTTAAATTATTGAATTATAACACCACCATTTTACCTGTTTTACGAACCGGAAGAACCATTGACCCCAAAAGAGGAAATGCTTCTTACAGTACCTGGAATTATGAAGAAGCCCTCAAAAGGGAGCAACCATTGACTGTAGCCGGGAATGTGGATGCTGATGAGATTTTTGAACGTATAAAATATATGCTGGATAGGATTGTTCCTGTGGCAGAGGAATATAAAGTTCAGTTGGGAAACCATATTGCTGATCCACCTGTACCGGATCAATACAAGGGAATAATGCGATGGAATAGTCCTGAAGTTTTTGAAGGAATGAAGAGGTTTGCTAAATTGTCGGACAGTCCCTATCATGGCTTTAACTTTTGTATAGGGTCCATTGCAGAGGGGCTTCGAGATCCTAAGAATGATATTTTCCCCATTATAGAATATTTTGGTAAGCGGAAGCAAATATTTAATGTACACCTTAGAAATATTAAAGGTAATTATAACAATTTCCAGGAGGTATTTCCTGACAATGGAGAGATGAACTTTTTCCATGTGATGCGTGCCTTAAATGAAGTAGAATTTGACGGGATGGTGATGCCCGATCATGTTCCAAAACATGAAGCTGAAGGTTCGGGTGCACAAGCTTTTGCCTTTGCTTATGGACACATTATAGGCATTCTTCAGGCTTTGAAAGATGAGGCCGAAAACGCTTGATTAACAGATGACTATCAATAAGAATTAATAAGTGACCAATTAATAAAAAACACAACTATTATGAAAAAAGTAGGATTTATAGGATTAGGAATTATGGGAAAACCCATGGCCATCAACTTAATTGATGCAGGATTTGATCTTATTGTATTGGACAGCAACAAGGCAGCGGGAGATCTAACCCAAAAAGGGGCAAAAGCCTATTCCACCTGTAAAGAAGTAGCCGAGAATGCAGAAATTATTATTACCATGCTTCCTGATTCTCCTGAAGTAAATGAAGTTGTTTTTGGAGAAGGAGGGGTATTGGAAGGTATCCAGTCAGGTGCTGTGTTTGTAGACATGTCTACCATTGCTCCTTCCACTGCCAGAGAAGTTGCGGAGGCGATGCTTAAAAAAGGTGTAGATGCCTTGGATGCGCCTGTTTCAGGTGGGCAAGTTGGTGCAGAACAAGGGAATCTTTCAATTATGGTAGGAGGAAAGCAATCTGCTTTTGATACTGTCAAGCCACTGTTTGAAGTTATGGGAAAAAGTGCAGTGTTGATAGGGGATGCCGGAGCGGGACAGATGACCAAAGCCTGCAATCAAATGATCGTGGGAATGACCATCCAGGCTGTAGCAGAGTCTTTTACTTTGGCCAAAAAAGCAGGAGTAGATCTTGAAAAAATGAGAGAAGCATTATTGGGAGGTTTTGCCCAGAGTCGAATTCTTGACCTCCATGGTCAAAGAATTATTGATCGGAATTTTGAGCCGGGTTTTAAGATAAAATTGCACAGAAAAGACATGAACATTGCCTTAATGGCCGGCAAGGAATTTAAAGTACCACTGTATGGTTCTGCGCTTGTAGCAAGCCATATGGATGCTGTTTTGGCTGCGGGAATGGATGAAAAAGACCATAGCGCCTTGGCATTGTTAATGGAAAAATTTTCCAATGTGGACTAAAATTTTAAGTCTAAAATTATGAACAATAATCTATCAGGTAGGGGACCGATCATAAAAGACATGGTCATTACCCCTATCGCGATTAAAGATCCTCCCTTACTTAATGCTGCAGGATTACATGCACCATATGCATTGCGAACAATTGTTGAGTTGATTACTGAGGATGGAATCGTTGGAATTAGCGAAATTCCGGGTAATGATGCCATCAATGATTCTCTAACAGAAGCAGCACCTTTAATTATCGGTAAGGATGTCTATCAGCTTAACCAATTGCAAGCTTCGATTAATTCCCATTTCGGTACCGATACGAGCAGGGATAGGGGGGATGCTCCTTGGGATCAAAGAAAGCTGGTGCATGTTTTCTCGGCATTGGAAGTAGCCTGCCTTGATATTATTGGAAAGGTAGTAAACCGACCAATAGTAGATCTGTTGGGAGGTAAAATGCGAGACGCGGTTCCCTTTGCGGCCTACCTTTTTTATAAATATGAGGGTGCCGGAGGATCCCTGGGTTTTGGAACCGATGAAAATGCCAAAGGCTGGGCTTCAGCCAGGCAGGATGCAGCCATCAACCCTGAAGGAATTGTTGCTCAAGCCCAAGCCATGTGCAAACATTATGGGTTCCAATCTATAAAATTAAAAGGAGGGGCCTTTCCACCGGAGGAAGAAGTGGCTGCTATGTTTGCTTTGCATGAAGCATTCGGAGGTAAAATGCCATTAAGATTTGATCCCAATGCCATATGGAAGCCGGAAACAGCCCTACAATATGGTAAAGAAATGGAACCCATCTTAGAGTATTTGGAAGACCCGGTTCGTGGCCAAGAAGAAATGGCCAAGTTAAGAAAAGCCATTCAAACTCCCCTTGCAACGAATATGTGTACGACCTCATTTGAGGAAATTCCAGCGAGTGTTCGTTTGGGTGCTGAGGATATTATATTAAGCGATCATCATTTTTGGGGAGGGTTAAAAGCTTCTATGGAATTGGCCAAGCTTTGTAGTACATTCGGAAGGAAACTTTCCATGCATTCCAATAGCCACTTGGGGATATCCCTGGCCGCCATGGTACATTTAGGGGCAGCACTTCCTGAAGTCCCATATGCTTTGGATACCCATTATCCATGGCAATCAGAAGAGGTCATTCAAGGTGGAAGTATCCCCTTTGTCAATGGCTCAGTTGAGGTACCTAAAGGTGCCGGGCTCGGGGTAGAACTTGACCGAAAAGCCTTGGAAAAGCTTCATCAACAATACCTTCAGTCAGGTTTGACCAAAAGGGACGATCAAATTGAAATGCGAAAAGTTCATCCCGATTGGACTTTTCAAAAAGTCCGTTGGTAAAAAAGCCTTTTTATACCCATCTCTGTGTAGAGATGGGTTTATATTATTGTTTTATTTTAAACCGGTTTTGCATGAGAACGTGGATGTCAATAGCCCTAGGGTATATTATTTCTTTCCTAATCATTATTCCTGGAAATGGGCAACAAATCAGTAAAGAAGAGATGCTATTTCTCACGCCCAACTGGTCTGGAGAAAGATATGAAGATGGTCGCCCAAAAGTTTCCGACGAGATTCTGGACAGGATGAAGGCCGTAACGCATGAGGAAGCTTGGGCGGTTTTAAAAAATGAAGGTTATAAGTACCAATATGCAGAAAACTGGCAAACCATCCATTCCGATAGCGTTTTGGTTGGGAGAGCCTTGACAGCCACCTTTATGCCGGGAAGACCTGACATACATAATGCCATTGATAAACGGGGAAAGGCTGAAGGGAAAAGAGGACAAAATAGTTGGCCTGTAGACCTATTGGTTCCCCGAGATGTATACGTGGCCAATCAATTTGGTCTTCACAATGGCGGACCAACAATAGGCGATAACGTTGGCAATGCCATTTTTGCCAAGTCCGGTAATGGGATCGTCTATGATGGGGCAGTTAGAGATATCAATGGCTTAAAAGCGATTGGTGGATTTGTTTCATTCTTTAGCAGCTATCATCCTTCCCATCACAATCAGACCGGCGATTTGAATACCATGTTAATTGGAATCAATACACCTACCCAAATTAGACAAGTTACTGTAATGGCCGGGGACGTGGTATTAGGAAGAGATGGGGCAGTTACCTTTATTCCTCCCCATTTGGCCGAGAAGGTAGTGATCACTTCAGAGGTGGTCAGGCTCAGAGATATGTTTGGCCACAGCAGGCTTAGAGAAGGTGTTTATACCGCAGGACAAATTGATACCCGCTGGTCTCCTGAAATTGAGAAAGATTTTTCACAATGGCTTAATGATCACAAAGAAGATTTGCCCATTCCAAAGGAACAAATCGAAGAAATTTTAAAAGAAAGAACCTGGTAATTCTAAATAAAGGAATCCTTAATGTATAGAATAATAGCTTGTTATATGATTCCATACGCTATTTATTGAATTGTATTTAAAAATATTGACCTTTTTTCAATAATTGATTTAACCCAAATAACCTATCATGAACAAAAACCTAAAAAGAAGATCATTCTTGTCTAAAGCCGCATTATCGGGAGTGACCGGAGCAGCTTTTTTATCCGGTTACGGATCCTCACTAACTGCCGCGGTAGAAAAGAGACCCTCTTATTCCAATCCTTCAGACTTAAAGATTACTGATGTAAAATGTGGTTATGTGAGGGGTGCATTGTATGTAAAGGTTTATACCAATCAAGATATATATGGATGTGGAGAAGCAGTTGATGCCATTCATGGCACTTACCACCTTGTAAAAAGACTTGGTGGACAAATCAAAGGTGAAAACCCACTTAACCCCAATCGGCTTGCTGAACAGTTAAGGAAGGGAGCGTTTTTTGGGGGCGCTCAATCGGGAGTATTTGTGGCCGTTTTAACAGCCATTGAAACGGCTCTTTGGGACATTACAGGCAAGGTGTTTGGTGTCCCTGTCTATCAATTATTGGGAGGCAAATTTAGAGATAAAATCAGGGTGTATTGTGATACTGCGCTGTATACATCCAGAAATCCAAGCCCTCAAGATTATGCGCAAGCTGCCAGGGGAGCAGTGGATAGAGGCTATACTGCGGTTAAGTTTGATGTAGATGATGGGAGAGATCCGAACAAATATGATAGGTTTAACTGGACGGCAAGCCCTGCCGAAATTGACCGGATGTACAATGCCATAGCTGCCGTAAGAGAGGAAGTTGGAAAAAACATTGATATCTGTGTGGACATGCATGGCAGGTATGATTATATCACAGGAGTTAAAATGGCCCGTATGTATGAAGACCTTGATCTGATGTGGCTGGAGGAGCCCATTCCTGCAGATAACCCCAAGCTATATCAACAGCTTACCCAACAGACCAGTACGCCGATTTGTACGGGAGAGAATGTCTATTTGGCCTATGGCTTTGTCAACCTGCTAAGTGAAGGTGGGGCGGATATAATTATGCCTGATATTCAGAAAGCAGGGGGCCTTGGTGAAGCACAAAGGATCGCCAACCTTTCTAATTTGTTTTATGTGCCCTTTAGCCCCCATATGGTTGCGTCATTTTTAGGAGCCATGGCTTCTTGCCATGTTTGTGCCTCCGTTCCTAATTTTCAAATCATGGAATGGCAAATATATATGGACACAGACCAGATGTGGCAAGACATTGTAAGTTATGAGGGAGAAAGGACGGTTGACGGGTTTATTAAGCTATCTGAAAAACCAGGAATTGGGGTGGAAATTAATGAAGAAGGCATGAAAAAATACGCAGTGAAAGGTATACCTTTTTTTGAATAATTAAATAACAATCTGATTATCCGTTTATGCACCTGTTATATTCGCAATTACTAGTCTGTCAAAGAGTTTGTCTCCAAAATACCGTCTGTTTAATTTGTAAATAAACTCGTTGAGA
>NZ_BAAGVC010000009.1:0-792 GCF_054781075.1 Cyclobacterium sediminis
AAAACGCTCTAAATTGTTTTTACTCTGACCTACGTAATAACGGTCAAGTGAAACAGAATACAATATGTAGACAGAATAGTTCATAAAAAATGCCAGGCCGGGTTAATCCCAGCCTGGCTTCTCGTCGGGGTGACAGGATTTGAACCTGCGACCCCTTGCACCCCATGCAAGTACGCTACCGAGCTGCGCCACACCCCGAGAATTATTTAATTTCTACTATTTCTTTTTATTCGAAGTCTAAACTGGCGACCCTCCTGACCTTTGTCAGGATACGCTACCGAGCTGCGCCACACCCCGAGANCAGGATACGCTACCGAGCTGCGCCACACCCCGAGATTACTCTTAAGAATCCTTTTATTGCTTTAAAAGGAAAGGCAAATTTAATCTATTTTCAATTAATTAAAAGAGATTCGATTCAAAAATAACTTTTAGAATTAGATTTAAAGTTAGACAAGAAAAAGTAGGGTGAATGATGAATTTTTTTATTTCTATAAGTGGTTGATTCTGAATGAGAATTTATTTTGTTGAAAAATAAATTATAAAAACGATCATCTCATATTTGGAAAAAAATAACTTACCTGTTATGTTTGCATCTCAATTAAGGCAAAGGCCTAAAAAGAAAAGCAAATTCCTCCTTAGCTCAGTTGGTTAGAGCATCTGACTGTTAATCAGAGGGTCCTTGGTTCGAGCCCAAGAGGAGGAGCAAAAGCCAACACAGAAAGTGTTGGCTTTTTTTATTATGGATCAGTTTTTTGTCTATATCTTATATTCTGAGTTAATCGATAAATTCTA